>CAZYLN010000001.1:0-123287 GCA_964648975.1 uncultured Gemmatimonas sp.
GGTGCGTAAATCCGGATGTCTCCCAACTGCGTAAATCTGGGTGTCTCTTTACACCGTACCTCCCACCCGTCCGGCAGGCGGGCCAGGTGGCCTGCACCGGCTGGATCGACGGCCATGCAGTGTCGAGCGATCTAGCTTGTGCGGGTGGGGGTAGTTACCGCTCGTTCCGAAGTGACCTCGTCTCTATGTGGATCACTCCGGTCGCCGACAGCGGCACTGATGTAGTGGCAGGACCGCGCTCAACCCGGATACTCTTTACAACAACCGCAGGAATCTGCCGAAGTACTTCGAGAACCCCGCCGCTCATGCGGACACCGTCCAGGAATATAGCGGGTTCGTCGCTCAAGTTGAGTGTGGAGGTCCCCCGGAGAAAGACCGGACTATCGCCCACTCCCCGGTTGCCCTGGTTTGCGTTGAAGCCGAGGATCTGTTGCTGTAGCAGGTCTGCAGCGGTCTCCGCGCTGGCCTGGCGACGAGCTCGTCCCACGACCAGGAGCTCCTCGAGGAATGCATGAACCGTGGGAAGCGGGATGCGCACGAAATGCGCCACATCCGGGGCCAACTCGATGTCCTCAACGATGGTCGGATACCCCGGAGCTTGCACCCGGATGGATATCAGGCCTGCAGGCACGGACGAAAACTGGAACGTGCCCTCGCCACTGGTCTCCATACCGATACCCGTGCCCTCGATCATCACCTGGGCTGACCCGATGACCGCGCCGGTGCTCTCGTCAGAGACCACGCCGAGGAGATCGCCATGGCCCTGAGCAGCAACCGCAGGCAGGAACGGAGAGAAGGGCCCCACGAGAGCTAGTGCGAAGAAACCGAGCGTGGCCGCTCGGCAGGCCCTGAACGGCATTCCTAGGTTCGACACAAGGTACCGGGATTCGCCAGTGGGCACTTTGTCCAAAGAACCTACGATTGCCTACACTGAGGTGAGTAACAGAGTTCCGGCTATCGTTCCTGCTTGGCAACAGGTGGCCGGAAATCGCCTCAAACCGCGACTGATACCATAAAAGAACTTGTCCGGCGCGGCCTCCATTCAGAGGCCACGCCGGACAAACTGCAACTCACCCGGAGAGGTGCCCTACGCCCAGCGAGATTCTCTGCTGGCTAACTCCTCAACCGATGTTGGGGTTATTGAACCGCTCGATATCCGGAAGCGGAAAACACCTCGAGTCCTTGTACTCGCCACCCTTCACAGTAATCTGGTACGGCGTCCCTACTGGCGGATTCAGAGGGAGATTCAGACGCCAGTCATCCCAGGGAGCAAATCCCTCCAAGAACAGTTCCCGACGCCGTTCCAGGAGCACCTCGTTTCGAATCTCGGTCTCGTCGCTGCTTGAGAACTGGGGCAGCTCCGGGTACGGAGCACGAAGCCTGTTGATGATGTCCACAGCCATCTGGCCACCTTGAACCTCAGCAATGATCAGCTGAGCTTCTTCCCAGCGCGCTATGGGTAGTGGATCGGAACGCGACTCATACTTCTCTTGCCACCAGATCGCGAGCCCACCCGTCGCAATATTGCCGGAGTCGAACGTTCTCGTACGCGGATCCTCGACTCCACCGGTCAAGAGGTTCCAAGACTCTTCTTGGATGCCGTATTCTTGACCTTGGCGGTTCATCTCGAACACACGGTTGTATGCTCGTGGATTCGCAGATGAAGTGCTGACGGTCTGGAATCTGAACCCTTCGGGTACCGCTTGCGCATCCTGCACGGCACCACTGCCATTACCCAATCCCAACCGAGCCCGGGCACGTCCTACTCTCGCAGCATTCTCGAGGTTCGATGCCCCGGCGGCACTGGCAAGCTGGATGGCCTCCGAGAACCTTTGCTCCGCACTGGTCAGGAGCTCGGTCCAGCTCATCTCCCCTCCACCGTCGATCGCGGCTGAACACATCGACATTCCCAACATCGCGTAGCTGAAGCCGCTGTAGAGAGCAGCCTGCGCGCTCATTACCGGCTTATTTTCAACATCGGCCCAATCCTCCGAGCCCAAGAGCATGGAGATATTGTCGGCCCCCCAACGAGCTCGCGAAATCGGCAAGTAAAGAGATGGCCGCCCCGTACAATCCACTTCACCGTAGACATCACTCGGCAGGATGTCACGACGATCGATGAACCAGGTATCGCCACTGAATCCCCGATCCCCTAACTCCTCACTCAACGCCCCCATCGACACGATGAACGCTCCGAGTGCACACTCATAATCTCCGATTACACCGTTCATGAGGGTCTGCGCATTCGCGGCAGACTCCGCATCCTCGGCGGACATCGCCCCTGGGTCTGTCACGTCCAGAAACGATGCCGGATCACAGCCCGCAAACACGAGGGCGCCGAGCGCGGCTACGAGCCCGCATCCGCGACGCACTCGGAAATCGCCCTTGCTTCTCTTATTTGAACGCATGGTCAAGTCCGTTCGTATGAGGGCCATTGTCACAGTCCCACCCGTAGCGTGGTCTCGAAAGTCGTCGGTGACGGAACATGGTGCTGCTCCTGCCACTGGCGGCTTACGTCCTGATTGCCGCCGGACTCCGGATCCAGACCGGTCCAGTTGGTGATCGTCAAGAGGTTCCTGGCCGCAACCGTGATCGAAGCCCTGCTCAGCCCCCAACCCTCGATTACGTCGTCCGGAAGAGTATAGTTGAGGCTCAGCTCCCGCAGCCTGCCGAAGCTAGCATCCGCTCTCGTGTAAGTCTGGAGTCGGTCACCGGCTGTGTACTGAGCGTTCAGGAGGGCATCCTCTGGCTGAGGATCGTGGGTCTCGCGGCACATGGTGAACAGGTAGCAACGGATTCGCGTCGTGTTGTCGTAGCGCGTGTGTCCCAGCTGGACATCCATTAGGGCGTTCACCCGAAGATAGTTGCCAAACCTCAGCACCGTGCTGACGCCGACATTATGCGGTGCCACCGCACGCCCGTTATAGAGGCGTGGAGCCGCGACCCCGCCGCTCTCATTGTAGCACGACATCGTCCCACCCCGGCCATCGTCACAGATGGGGTTGACGCCCCGACGGGTCGTCGGGTCCCAGTCGGCACTGAGCACGACGGGGCCAAAGTACGAATGGGGAGGATACCCCACGCGATGCTCCATGGAATTCTGGAAATTCCACACGATCGCCGTGTCCCCCTCCTCACCCGAGAGCTGCTTGATCTCCGAGTCGTTCCGCGAGTACCTGACACCCACATTCCATCCGAATTGCGGGCTACTGAAGATATCAGCGTCCAGCTCGGCCTCGAGCCCTGTATTGTAGATCAACCCAGCGTTGATGTAACGGGACCCCGGGAAACCCAACGACGGAGCATTCGGACGAAGGAGGATCGCGTCCCTGGTGTTCTTCCGATACCACGTGAACTGCAGTCCAAGTCGTTGATCCAACAGGTCCGAATCGAAGCCCAACTCGATCTCGTCACCGATCTCCGGACGAAGATCCGGATTACCGAGAGTCGAGGGGCTCACCCCCGACTGGCCGGCCGGGCCCGGAACGAACCCGAAGGTCTTGAGAGCGACAAACGAAGGAGGCTGCACCCCCGACTGGCCCCAAGCAGCGCGCAGCCGGAACGCGTCCATCCAAGAGGGAGCGGCTGCTTCGAACCAGCCCTCTTCATGTAGCACCCAGGACAAACTCGCCTTCGGGTAGGTCACCCACTTGATTTCGTCCCCGAATGCGCTGTTGTTGTCGACGCGAACCGCCCCGGTCAGGAAAAGGCGATCGCCGAAGGACAGAACCTCCTGCAGGTAGAACCCCAAGGTGCTGTTCTCTTCGAACGTGTCGAACGAGACCGTCTGGGCACCAGTCGCCTCGATCGTGAGAAGCCCCGGCCCCGGAAAGTCCTCGCCGCGCGCCCGGATGGTCTCGTTCTTCTTCGAGTAGTACTGGAGGCCGAGCGAGGTGCTCGACCCGATTCCCTCGGTCAAAGCGAATTCCATCGTCGACGCGGCGTCGAGGGTGGTGTTGTAGCGCTGTACGCGTCTGTTATCGCGAAACCCGTCAAAACCGCTACCGAGGAAGAAGGCGATCGTGTCAACCGTCTGATACGGACGAAGCTGTAGGTTCTGCTCATCCGCGACGTCGTAGCCGACGTTGACCCGGTTGCTGAGCCAAGTGAACGGCGTGTGCGAGAGCGTGAAGGTCCCGATGGATCGCATCACGTACTGCAGGTATTCTGTAGACTCCGTCGCTTCCGGTGGTCCACCCCAATTCGACCATCCTCGGTAGTATCCGCACTGAGGCCGGGCCTGCGAGAGGCAACGGTTCTCCTCCAGGTTCCCGGCGTGAGCGTGAACCAGCCCGCGAATCACGCCGTATCGCGTGGCCTGTGAAATGTCGTTCTTGACGAAGCTAAGGCCAGCCGATATCGAAAGATCTTCCGTGGGACGCACGTCAAGATTCAGGCGGGTATTGAATCTCTTGTTCCAGTTGTTCTTGAGCTGGCCGTTGTCGTCCGTGTAAGAACCCATCAAGTAGTAGGTCAGCTGTTCCGTGCCACCGGACACGGACGCGGTGTATGTCGAGAGGCGGCCATCACGGAAGGAAGTCGGACCCTCCGGGCTATCGGTGATCATGTTGAAGGGAATCACGCGGCCGTCCGGATGGGTCCAGTAGTTCGTGGGAAATATGTTCTCCGGCCGCATATAGGTGGCGATCCCCTGGCGCACACTGAGGTTGACTGACGGTGCGCCGGCAGCCCCTCGCTTCGTGACGATGTTGACCACGCCCTGCGAGGCTTCGGTCCCGTAGAGCGTTGCGGCGGAAGGTCCGCGCAACACCTCGATGCTCTCGATTTCCTCGGGGCTCACGTCGTTCAACCGAGAGATTCTCGACTCGTTGGGTCCGGTGGTCTCGGCATTCTCTACCCTGACACCGTCGATATAGATGAGCGGGTTCGGAGGCAGACTGAGCGTCGATTCTCCCCGCACCCGGATCATCGCGCCGCTTCCTACCTGCCCATCCACAGACGTCATGTTCACGCCCGCCGTGCGCCCGGCCAGAAGATTCCCCACCTGGGCGATCGGAACCATTTCCTGGATGTCCGCCGCATCCAATGTGGAGACCACGTTGCCGACCGCCCTCCTGCGGTTGCCGCCCGGAACGCCCGTGATCACGAGTTCGTCCATGGCCAGGGCCTGCTCCCGCAGCTGGAAATCCAGCACCGCGGTCTCGCCGGCCGCAACCGTGACCTGCTGCGTTACGGAGACATAACCGATGCGCTCGGCGGTGAGCTCGTGCGTGCCAGCAGGCACGTTCAGAAGGAGGTATCTCCCGTTCTGCTGACTCAGAGCGCCGATTCCCGAGCCGGCGATAAACACCTGGACTGCCGCGACCGGCTGGTTGGTCTGGATGTCGGTCACGCGTCCGGTGATCTGCTGCGCGCTAACGCCTGGCACGAGCAGTACTAACGCCGCAGCGAGCACGCTTGTAGGACAAGGCCTCAATCGCATGCTACCTCCTCAAGGTTGTTATGAACCCGCGCAACTCTTGCCGGGCTGCCTGCACGGCACAACTTGCATCGGTCGATCACCGGTTCGCGAGCAGCGGACGCTGGCTTTGCTCTTGGCCTGCCACGACACCGGCGACGAACTCACTCCTCCCGCCGCCCCGCCGAGTGAAGTCTCGATTGTGTCGGCCCCTCCTCTTGGCCACGGCCCCGAGCTCCGGAGTCTGTGATCCCTGCTACAGTGACCGCACCAAAAGTGTGGGCAACAGCCCCCCGATTACCCCAGCGTCACCTTAGGCGGCTGCCGCCTGCTCGTCAAGCCAGCCGCCTACTTCGCAGTTGGCGGGCGGTTTGATTCAGCCGGTCGCGTCCGGGCCATGTTCCCTCCAGACCTCAATCGCTCATCTAGTAGCCCAAGCTCCGGCCCACCAGCTTGCTCGGATCGGCGTCGGGCTTGGGCATGTACTTGTCCACGTGCCCGCTGTCGAAGTTGACAACGTATACGTTTCCGTCTTGGTCTACGTCTATCTGGTGCGGTCGCGCCATACCTCCCGGCGCCCGCCCCGACTCATTCTGCCATCGCTCCGGGGATCCCGGCGGCCCGAATCCTCGCGACGTGAAGCCGTACGTACCCCAGCCATACTGGTACTCGCCGCTCGTGTTGAACTTCATGATCCGATTGAGCACCGCAGAGGTCACCCAGACCGAGTTGTTCACGTCGACGCTCACGTCGACAGGGAAGTAGATGTCAGGCCATTCCTCGATATACTCACCTTCCGCCGTGAAGACCTGGACTCGGCTGTTGCCGCGGTCTGCCACGTAGACTCGGCCATCACGGTCCACGTCGACGCCGTGGACCAGGTCGAACTGCCCGGGGCCGCTCCCGAGTTCTCCCCACTCCATCACGTATTCGCCGTCCGCGTCGTACTTGACGATGCGGGAGTTCCAATATCCGTCGGCGAGCAGGAAGCTCCCGTCCGGCAGGAACGCCAGAGACGCGTTCTGACCGAAGTCGAGCGGACCTGGGTTCGGGTTCGCCCGTACCTCGTCTCTCGTCCCCACGGGGTTCGGATCCCTGAGCTGCATCACCAACTCGCTGCCGTCGTTGCTGAACTTCAGGATCTGCTCGTGGACTCCGTTGCCCCCGCGCTCGACCAACCACACGTGGCGCTCGGGATCGTAGGGGCTGATGTACAGTGCGTGCGGCCGGTTGAAGATCGAGTCCCACTGCGACCACCGCTCGATGATGTTGCCGTCACCGTCGACGACGACGACGTAGTTCGTGCCGCCGGGACGCTCCACGGGCCGCACTTCCGCAGGAATCCGCTCCCCGCTGACGCCCACCATCGATGTCCTCCCCATATCCCCCCACATCCCGACGATGATCCGGTCCGGGGTGTCCGCCGCGACCGCCCCCCCCTGTCCCCAAGTCCAGTTCTCATCGTGGTCCGGTGCCGGTTTCCACCAATCCGCCACGGCGTTGTACTCTCCCGTCCTCTCGTCGCCGCCCTTCTGAATCATGGTCTGGGCCGTTGCGGCCTCGTTCTCTACGGCACAACCGGACAATCCGAACGTACCGACCGTGGCCAACAATACCACGGCACCAGTCTTCATCTTCATGACGCCTCTCTCTTTTGACCCGTAGGGTCTCCTCAGTGGAGAATCCAGGTGTTGACATGCTACGGCCTGACCGGAGTGGCAGGCGGGCTATGTTTCCGTGGTGCGGCCATGCCTTAAGGGAGGGAAAGCGTGGCTGGAGCCAGCCGCAAGACGCCTGCACACGCGCCAGATCCGCACGAACAGCCATGTTTCGGTCGCAATATCCCCCCAGCCCTGAGGCAACGCGCGCGGCTTTCTTTACGTGTAACCAAGTCGCCAGCCACCGGCGATCCGGGGGTCCACGAGTACTTGCAGTTACTGGGCATGCTAGCCGGGGCGTTCTACGAGTGTCAAGAAACAGCCTGCGGGGGCCGCATAGCTATCCCTTTGCGATCGAGGACGACCGCTGATCGCGCACGATCAGCTCGGCCGCGGCCGGGAGATCGTCCGCGACCCAGAAGCCCGAGGGCAGATTGACCTCGGCCGCCGCACCGTGGCCGGTCCGCACAAGGATGCCCTGCCCGGCGAGGCTGACCGCCGGCATGACGTCGGTAAGCTTGTCCCCTACGTAGTACGAGGCCGCCGGGTCCACGCCCAGCGCGGCGGCCGCGCGGCGATAGAGCCCGGTGCCCGGCTTGCGACAGTCACAGTGACCGTGGTAATCGGGATGATGGGGGCAGTAGTAGGTCGCATCCACGCGCGCGCCCGCGGATTTCAGGACCTCGTCCAGCCTTGCTGCCACGGCCCGGTAGTCGTCCTCGCCGTAGAGCCCTCGCGCGATGCCCGACTGATTGGTGACCACGACCACCGTGAGGCTGGCCGCGTTCAGCCGCCGGATCGCGTCGCCGGCCCCGGGGATCAGCGCGAGCCGATCGGGGTCGGCCAGGTAGTGCGGGTCCTCGATTACGGTACCGTCCCGGTCGAGGAAGACGGCGGGCCTCGGGCCGCCAATCACAACCCGGCGCCGCGAAAGGCGCGCAGAGTACGCCGTGCCCTTCCCAAGAGCCCCCTCTCGCGCGGCTCGCCACCCAGGCCAAGCGAATCAACGGGAGCGTCGACGCTATCCGGTCGCGCCTCGGGCTCTGGCCCCGCGTCGAGGGAATCCGAGGCCGCCTCGGGGGTCGGCGCCGCCGGGGGCGCACGAACGATGGTATCCTGTCCGCCGCCCGAGGCGACGCCGTTGATGTTCATGACCCCCGTCACCGTCACCTCGTATGGCTCCTCGGGAGCGAGAGGCCGGTCGAGCGGAGCCATCAGCTCGCGACTGGGCGGCGGCAGCCCGCCGGGGAGCCCTGCCCGCTCCTGTGCGGCCGGGCTCGGCGTGGCATCCGGCGGCGCGCCGCCCTCCTGCGCCGGTTCCGCCGCGGCGCTGTCGGCGGTCGCGGCCAGCGAATCGAGCACGGCCGCCCAGCCCGCGGGCTGAAGCAGCCGGATGACCGAGGGTGCGGATCGGCCCTCCAGGGCTTCGAGGGAGACCGCGGCTCCGGCGTCGTCCGGAGCGAGGTAGTCGTCGAACGAGAGTCGCAGGAGGCTGGAGTCGGCCACCTGGACAGCGACGAGCCGTGCCGGCGTCGTGTCCGGATCGAGCACCATGACGTCGGTGATCACCGTGTCCCCGGCGTTGACTTGCACCTCCTGATCGCCCTGCGGCTCGGTCGGATCCAGGGCGAAGTCGCGGTTACGATCCTGGAATGCGACCAGGCGATACGGGCCGTCGGGAACGTAACGGAAGTAGAAGAGTCCGTCCGCGTCGCTGCGGGCGACGTGCGGCACCGTGTCGGCCACGGGCGAGGCCGGAAGCAGCGCGAGGTTCGCGTCCCGGACGGCCCGCCCCGTGATTCTGTCCAGCACCTGCCCGGCTAGGGCGTTCTCGACGAGTTCCGGCCCCGTGGAGAAGGCCAGCTCGAACGGCTCCGACATCCGGTTGCCGAACAGGTCCACGAAGACGGGCAGCACGGTCACGCGGTAGACCAGCCCGGGACGTAGGCCACCCTCGACCGAGACCTCGAGAGCGTCGCCGTTGTGATCCACGCGCACGGCCCCCGTGCGGGGAGACAAGAGGACGGCCTCTTCGAGCGTTCCGCCGGCGATCTGTTCGCTGACCCGCTCGCTGAAGCGCAACTCGATCGCGACGTCCGGAGACTCCACGAGCGTTCCGGGAGCCGGTGAGGTCGCAACCACGACCGGCGGCCGCTGGTCGGGCGGACCCCCGCTGGGGCTTCCCGGGCGGGCGCACGCGACGGCCAAGGCAGACGCCATCGCCGCTGCCGGCACGAGGACGGAGCCCTTGACGGTCATCGGCGGGGATCCTCGCGCGCGCGATTTCCCAGCGTCGTCAGCTTCTCGCGCAGCTTGGTGAGCTCTTCCCCGAGTGAGGCCGCCCTCTGTCGTTCCCTGTTGACCACGTCCCTCGGGGCGCGCGAGACGAACTGTTCGTTGGCCAGGCGCTTGTCCGTCTGGGCGAGCTGGCGCTCCTTGCGTGAGATCTCCTCGTGCATCCGCGCGCGCTCGCGATCCAGGTCGATCACGCCTTCCAGGGGAAGGAAGAGCTCCAGTTCGCCCCCCTGCAGCACGGCGTGCGCTCCGACCGCGTCCGGCCCGGCGCGCCCCCAACGCAGTCGGTCGACCTTGGCCAAGCGGGCAAGAGCGGTCCGCTGCGCCCCGACCGTTGCGCGCAGATCGCCGTTGGCCCAGATCACGAGCGGGATCAACTGCCCCTCGGCGACTCCGTACTCCTTACGCAGGCTGCGCACGGCGCCCACGAGATCCTGGAAGGCGCCCATGTGCGCTTCGCTGTGTTCGTCGCGCAGGGCAGCGTCGGGGAGCGGCCACGGCGCCGTGACCAGTGTGTCGGATCGCCCCACGCCCTCGGGCCACGGCAGCTCGCGCCAGAGCGCCTCGGTCACGAAGGGCACGATGGGATGGAGAAGGCGGCAGACCCCGTCCAGGACCGTGACCAACGTGCTGCGCGCGGCCTGCCGGCTCGCCTCGCCCGCCTCCCCCTTGAGGCGCGGCTTGACCAGCTCCACGTACCAGTCGGCGACGTCCCCCCAGAAGAAGTGGTAGAGCGCGTCCGTGGCCTCGTGCAGCCGAAAACGCTCCAACTCGGTCGTGGTCGTCTCGGCCGCCGCCTGGAGGCGCGACAGGATCCAGCGGTCTTCGAGCGCGAGGTCGGCACGTACGTGCGCCAGGGGCCGGACCGGGCCCTCTCCCAGCGACAGGAGCGCGAACCGCCCCGCGTTCCACAGCTTGTTGACGAAGTTGCGCCCCGGGGCGAAGGAGGCCTCCACGTCGTTGTGGTCCAGATAGATGTCGGTCCCGACCGCGCAGGCACTCACGACCGTGAAGCGCATCGCGTCGGCTCCGAAGCGGTCGACCACCTCAAGCGGATCGATACCGTTGCCGAGCGATTTCGACATCTTCCTGCCCCGCATATCGCGGACCGTCCCCGTCAAGAACACGTCCCGGAAGGGCACCTCGCCCATGAAATGCAGTCCGGACATGATCATGCGCGCGACCCAAAAGAACAGGATCTCGGGCGCGGTGACCAGCGTGTGCCCCGGATAGAACGCCTTCAGGTCGTCGGTTCGGTCGGGCCAGCCGAACGTGGAGAAGGGCCAAAGCCAGGAGCTGAACCAAGTGTCCAGGACATCGGGATCCTGCCTGAGCCCCTCGGACCCGCACCCGGCACAGGAAGTCGGGTCCTCACGCGCCACCATCATCTCGCCGCACTCGTCGCAGTACCAGACCGGGATCCGGTGACCCCACCAGAGCTGTCGGGAGATGCACCAATCCCGGATGTTCTCCAGCCAGTGCTCGTAGACCTTCTTCCAGCGCTCGGGAGTGAACCTCACCGTACCGTCCCGCGAAGCGGCGAGCGCCGGCTCAGCGAGCGGCCTCATGCGTACGAACCACTGCTTGCTCAGCCGCGGCTCCACCACGGTATCGCACCGGTAGCAGCGCGGGACCGCGTGCGTGTGCGTGTCCGACCCCGCCGTCAGCCCTTCCCGCTCGAGCGCAGCCAGAACGGCGACGCGCGCCTCGAACCGCTCCATGCCACGGAACGGCTCGGGCACGGCGTCATTCATGCGGGCCTCCGGGGTCATCACCGTGAGAAGGGGCAGGCCGGTGCGATTCGCGATCTCGAAATCGTTGGGATCGTGCGCCGGGGTCACCTTGACCATGCCCGAGCCGAAGTCGGGATTGACGAACGAGTCGGCGACAACCGGAATCGTGCGACCCGTCAGCGGCAGCCTGACCTCGGCGCCTACCAGCTCCCGGTAGCGCTCGTCCTCCGGATGCACCGCCACGCCGGTGTCCCCGAGCATCGTCTCGGGCCGGGTCGTCGCCACGGTGAGGGCCCACCCGCCCACCGGCAGGGGCACGACGGCCTCTGCGCCGCGCCCGGCCGCCCGCTCCGCCGCGCCGCAGGCCGATTGCGCCAGCGGGTAACGGATGCTCCACAGGCGACCCTCAGCCTCCCCGGCCTCGGCCTCCTCGTTCGAGAGCGCGGTGAGGCAGCGCGGGCACCAGTTGATGATATACTCGCCGCGGTAGACGAGACCTTCCTCGTAGAGGCGCACGAACACCTCGCGCACGGCTCGGCTGAGTGCCGGATCGAGCGTGAACGCCGTACGCTCCCAGTCACACGAGCACCCGATGGCCTCGAGCTGCTTGAGTATCGCCCCGCCGGTCTCGCGCACGAACGCCCAGACGCGCTCGACGAATGCCTGACGTCCCACGTCCAGGCGGGTCTTTCCTTGCGCGGCCAGCTGCCGCTCCACGACGTTTTGCGTGGCGATGCCGGCGTGGTCTGTGCCCGGCAACCATTCGGCGGCGCGGCCCTGCATGCGCCGCCACCGGATGAGCACGTCCTGGATCGTGTTGTTGAGCCCGTGCCCCATGTGGAGCACCGCAGTGACGTTCGGAGGGGGGATAACGATGACGTATGGATCGCGCCCGTCCTCGAGCACCGTGGAGGCGCGAACGTGGAACCTCCCCTGCTCGCGCCACTCGCGGTACAGGGGAGCCTCGATGGCGCGCGCGTCCAGGCGCGGCGGCAGTTCCTTCACTAGACGCGCTCCCTGAAGGTCACCACGCGGTCGAACTCGATGTCCAGGGCCGAACGTCTTGGAGCATCGAGACACGGCTCCAAAGCAACGGCCCCGGCCGTGGGCGCCGGAGCCGACCGGGGATTACCACGTGCCACGGACCGAGTTCCTCCGGACCGCCGCGGCCGCGTGAGCCCACCGCCCCCATGAACTGCTTCCGGGTCCAGATGCGGCCGGGGGCTCCGTCGAACGGCTCGGACGTCGGCCCGGCGCTGGCGACTCGACGACGTCAGCAACTCGTGCCCAGGGGGTTGCAGATCGCCATGACTCATCGATGGACGCCCGTGAAGCGGTCCGGCATGCGTGGACGTCCAGCCCGCAATCGGTACGGAGCACCGTCCGGTGGTGTACAGTCCCCCTCTCGAACGCTCTATCGCCTGCCACGAAAACCCCTAAAGGAGCCACGATGATCAAGAAGGCTCGGACGGACCACCCTGTTCAGGACGAGATCGCCTCCCGCTGGAGTCCCTACGGGTTCAGCGCCCAAGCAGTGTCGAGCGAAGAGCTCTGTTCCCTGTTCGAGGCCGCCCGCTGGGCTGCTTCCTCCTTTAACGAGCAGCCCTGGAGCTACTTGGTCGCCGTCCGCGATGACAAGGAGGAATACGAGAAGGCACTCTCGTGCCTGTCCGAAGCCAACCGGCAATGGGCGAGCACCGCGCCGGTCTTGGGTTTCGCCGTCGCTCACCTCCGATTCAGCCGCAACGGTCGGCCCAATCGGGTCGCCCTGCACGACGTCGGGATGGCTTCAGCCAACCTTTGTCTGGAAGCGGCAGCCAGAAGAATCTCCATCCATCAGATGGCTGGCATCCTGCCCGAGCGGGTTCGAGAGATCTACCGGGTGCCGCCAGATCACGAGGTGGTCAGCGGCCTGGCTATCGGATACGCGGCCGGGCCGGAACAGTTGGCCGACCAGCACAAGCAGCGCGATCTGGCGCCGCGTTCGCGTAAGCCACTGAGCCAGTTCGTGTTCGGAGCAACATGGGCATCACCTTGCGATTGGGTCCGCTAGAGCCGTGCCGCGTGCCGGTCGAGGCGCCCCCCTGTCGGGCGAGGCGCGGCACGGTGAAATCGGACGGTGTTTGAGTAGTCCTCGCCGCACTACGACGAAGGTCCGTTCCGGCTCTTCGACGCTTCGCACGTCGCCGCGATCGCCGTCGTCGTCACGGCCGCCACGGCCGTTGTCGGCTCCGCCCGCGCCGGCAGCGCCCGGAGGAGAAGACGCCTCAGGCACGCTCTCGCGCTCGTTCTGCTGCTGAACGAGGTCGGCTGGCATCTCTGGAACCTTGGTTCGGACTAGCTGGACGCCCGAGCGAATGCTCCCCCTGCACATGTGCGCCGCCATGGTCTGGATCACGGTGGCGGCGCTGCTGCTGGAGAAGCGCGCACTCTATCCGACGCTCTATTTCTTCGGGATCGCCGGCGCCGCTCAAGCGCTGATCACCCCCGACCTGGGAGCCTTCGGTTTCCCTCACTACCGGTTCTTTCAAACGATGCTGTCGCACGGCCTCCTCGTGACGGGCGGGCTGTGGGTAGTTGCGGTGGAGCGCTGGCGGCCGACCGCTCGGTCCCTGGCGGCCGTCCTGCTCGGACTGAACACCTACGCCCTTGTGATCCTGTGGCTAAACATGCGGATCGGGAGCAACTACCTCTTCTTGGCTCGCAAGCGCGAGAGCGCTTCCTTGATGGACTTCTTTCCGGAATGGCCCTGGTATCTGTTGACTCTGGAGGGTTTGACCATTGGTATCTTCACGCTGATGTACCTGTCCCTTCGCAGGCGGCCGGAACCGCCGGCCCAACACCTCGTCTGGCTGTGACGCCCTTGAGTGAGACGTCGCGGACAACGCTGGGGAGGGCGCGCCGAAGAACCGGCACGACCACGCCGGACCTCGCCGACCGGAGCGTCCGGGAAGGGAGGCCGGCACGACGGCCGATGATGCCTCGATCCTACCCGGTCCGTTGTCTGCTCGCCCCCGCCCTCTTGCTGGCCCTTGCCAGTCCCGGTTGTGGCCCTACCGCCAGCGCCGGCCCCTTCCGCGTTGAACTCCGCAGGCCGGTCGAAGAGCTCGAAGTCGAGGCGCTGGCGGCCGTCCCTCCGTCGGAGGGGGGCGAGCGGCTGCCGCCGGACCTGGTCGACCTCTCGCTACTGGACCCGGCGTTGCGATTCGACATCCGCTACGCTGGAAGCAACAACTTCATGGGCGCGCCCTTCTACAGGAGTGCTGTGGCCTATCTTCAGCGGCCGGTCGCCGAAGCCCTGGTCGCAGCCCATAGGGAATTGCTGCAGCAGGGCTTCGGCTTGCTGATCTTCGACGCCTATCGTCCCTGGTACGTCACCTGGATGTTCTGGGAGGGTACCCCGGAGAACCTCCGACATTTCGTGGCCAGTCCGGCGTCCGGCTCGCGGCATAACCGCGGCGCGGCGGTCGATCTGACCCTCTTTCACATAGCATCGGGATCACCAGCTGCCATGGGCAGCGGGTACGACGAGTTTACCGAACGGTCCCACATCGACTACCCGGGAGTGACCGCCGAGGAGCGTGAGAACAGGGATCGCCTACGGGGCATGATGGAAAAGCATGGCTTCAGCGTCTACCGAAACGAATGGTGGCACTTCGACCACCGGGACTGGGCCCAGTATCCGATCCTGAATCTGACGTTCGAGGAGTTGGGAGTCCCCTAGGGCGAGCGATTTCCCGGCCCGATCCGCGAACGGATCCGCGCGGGGCTGCCCGGCTCGGGATAAAGAGCGTCTACCGCCGATAGTTCTCGCAACGGGAGTTGAGTTCGTCCAAGACCACTTCGGCCGGCCCATGGACCGAGGCGTCCAGTCGGGCCGACACGGGCGTCGCTTCGAGGTTGATCTCACCCGTGAAGGCTCCCCGGGCCTTGGCGGCGCGACTCAGCGATGCGGCGGGATAGACGACCGACGATGTCCCGACCGTCAGAAACACGTCATTGGCCAGCGCTCGGGCTGCCAACTCCAGCGTCTCCGACCCGATGCCTTCACCGAACCAGACGACCGCGGGCCGCACTAGGCCGCCACAATGCGGGCATCCGGGCGGTAGTTCCGCGTAGGCGACGGTAGGGTCGGGCCACCGCGCAGGTGACTCGCGGCAGCCATTCCAACACGAGACTTCCCAGATCGAGCCGTGGAAGCGGACGACGTTGCGCGTCCCGGCCCGCTCGTGCAGCCCGTCGACGTTCTGCGTGATGAGCGTGAAGGCCGGATAGCGGTGGCTCCACTCCGCGATGACCTCGTGGGCCCGGTTCGGGTTGCAGGCCGCGATTCTCTCCCTGCGCCACTGATACCACTCCCACACCAATCGCGGATTCTCGGAGAAGGCTTCGGGGGTGGCGAGGCGTTCAGGACGATAGGACCTCCACAGGCCCTGCTCGCCACGGAACGTAGGAACGCCGCTGGCGGCCGACACGCCGGCCCCGGTCAGTACGGTCAGGCTGGACGCACCGGCTAGCGCTCCGGCGATCTGGTCGGTTGCGGTCTCCGAGGCCTCGGGATTGCAGACCGGAAACGTCACGGCCTAGCCCGATCCGGGGGTCCTCGACCCGAGAGAGCCGAGGTCCTGTGCGCGGACTCTCGGCTCGCGATCAGCGGGTCGAGGCGCTCACGGTGTCGATGCCTCCGCGGTCCCGCGCCCGCTCGGCGTCGCGGCGGCGGCGGATTTCCGCAGCGCGGTCCCGGAGCGTCTGAGAAGCCTCCCGTCGACCGGCCTGCGCGGCGATCTCGGCGTCTTCCCTCGCGCGCCGCGCGGCCAAGCTGTTGGGAGGAGCCGAGAAGCCGAAGGGTAGCGGAATCGTGATTCCACCGAGATGGATGTCCACGCCTCCGTTCTGTCCCGGGGCGATACCCCACCGCTGCCCCTCGGTGTCGGTATAGGTCCAGTCGGTCCCGCGCCGCGCCGCTTCGGCCGCTACGGCCATCGAGTCCTGGAGCGCTTCGACGGCGATCGCCAGATCGAGCTGCGCGATCTGCTCGGGCGAGAGCCCCACGATCTCTTCCGGAAGGACGAACCACAGGCGCGGATCCTTCTCGGTGGGTCGGAGCCGGTCGGCGGCGGTCACCGGCACCGAGCGGGCGGGGACACGGACCTCGGCGGTGCCGGGTTCGGACGGCTCGCCCTCCCCGGCTTCCTGCTGAGGCTCGACGCCAGCCACGTCACCTGCGGGCGGATCGCGCTCCTCGGGCTCGGGCACAGGCAGCTCGCCGGCAAACTCGTCCAAGGAAGGCAACTCGACTGGCGTCGCGGTGCTCACCGTCGACGGGGGAGTGCCCGGCGGCGTGGGCGGAACCAGAACGATCAGCCTCTCGCCGCCAATCGGTCGCACGAGCGCGACCATCCACTCCGGCGCGCTCAGACGTGGACCGGTGGGTCCGCTGATGGCGAGCAAGACGATGAACAGCGCGACGTGAACCGCCGCGGACAGCGCTACGGCTCTGGACGCACCGCGCGCGTTACGTGAGCGTATGCGCTCAGAGAAGGGGCGGCCGGAAAGCCTCGGGCGACCTGACTCCGGAGGTACCATCGGCTCTATTAACCCACCCCTCGGAGGGCGTTCCTGGAGGGGGCGCGCGGTGACACGTTGCCTGTGCGCCGCGCTTCACGCCTTGCGACGCGGTTCGGGACCGGGAGCGCTGTCCGCGATCACCGGATTCGCAAGACAGCCGACGCCCGGAATCTCGACCTCGACGACGTCACCCGGAACCAGCGGGCCGACACCCTCCGGGGTGCCGGTCGCGAGCACGTCTCCCTCCTCGAGTGTGGTGAAGGTCGAGCAGTAGGCGATCAAGTACGGAATCGGAAACGCCATGGCGGATGCGCGGCCGCGCTGGCGCACCACGCCGTTGACTCGAGTGACGACTTCGAGGGCCTGCGGATCCTTCCCCGTCGCGGCCGCCGGGGTGCCGATCGGGCAGAAACTGTCGAAGCCCTTGGCGCGAGACCACTGTCCGTCCCTGCGCTGAAGCTCCCGGGCGGTGACGTCGTTCAGCGGGACGATGCCGGCGACGTGGGTCCAGGCATCGTCGACGGTAGCGCTGCGCGCCGGGCGACCGATCACGATCCCGATCTCGCCCTCGTGCTCGACTCGACCGGCCCAGCCGGGCACGACGATGGGATCGCCGTCGCCGATCACCGCCGAAGGTGGCTTGAGAAAGATGAGCGGTTCACTCGGCACCTCGCTCCCCAACTCGGCGGCATGGGCGGCGTAGTTGCGGCCCACGCAGAGGATCTTTGAGGGGCGCCGCGCGAGCGGCATCGGCGTCTGCTTCAGTCGTGGCGAGAACGGGTATGCAGCCAGGTGCCCAGCAACGCGCCGCCCGCCGCGACCGTGAGGAGCACGCCGACCACGCCCCACCAGAACCCGAGGTCGCTCGCGTCGGCGCTCCAACCCGCCGCGGAGTACCTGAAGGCGACCCCTGCGAAGACCAGCCAGACGATGCCGACCAAGAAACCGAAGATACGACTCATACCCCGTTGCGGGCTCGGGAAGCAGGGACGGTTCGCGCGGCCGCAATGTAACGAGCGAAGCCTGCCGGGCAACTTTCTCAGCCTGGCTCGACCAGCTGGCCACTTCCGGCACGGCCGCAAGAGGGCGGCGGTGAATCCCCTCACGCTCCGCTTGGCGCCTTAGCGCGCCCTCCGGATCAGCCGCGGACGACCGCGACCGCCCTGGAGAGCTCGAGCAGCCGCCCGGGCGAGAGCATCTCGGGCCGGTCGCTCAGTGCGATCTGGGCGTCCTTGGCCACACGCTCGACGGCCTCGCGCGGGAGCGCCACGTCGGGGTGATCACGCAGAATCTTGCCCAGCTGCTTTCTGCGCCACTGGAAGCTGGCGCGCGTCAGCACGCGCAGGTCGGCCTCCTCCGTCGCGGTCAGCCTCGGCGGTACGTGCGGGACGATGCGCACGACGGTGGAGTCCACGCGGGGTACCGGCCGAAACACGGATCTGGGTACCTGGAAGAGGCGCGCGACGTCGGCCAGGGCGCGCACGCCAACCGCCAGCGCTCCGTACTCCTTGGTGCCGGGCTCCGCCGACAGCCGATCGCCCACTTCCCGCTGCACCATCACCTGGATCACGGCGGGCCGCGGGCGTTCGAGCAGCTTGAAGAGCAATGGCGAGGTGATGCCGTAGGGGATGTTGCCGAGAATCTTGGCGGAAGATGGATCCTCCAGCAGATGGCGGAGATCGAGTTCGAGCGCGTCGCCGTGCACGATCTCGACGTCGTCCCGATCCTCCCAGCGGCCCCGCAGGTCCGCCACCAGCGCGTCGTCCAGCTCCACCAGGACGATCCTGCGCGCCTTCCCGACGAGATGGCCAGTGAGCGCGCCCCGTCCGGGCCCGATTTCGAGGACCTCGTCGGCCGGCCCGACCGCGAGCACGTCCACGATCCGACGCTGGTGGCGGGGATCCACCAAGAAGTTCTGTCCGAGCGATTTCTTCGCGCGCATGGTTGGCGGGAAGACCGCGCTCGGCGGACGTGTCCTCCGAGCGCGGCCGAGCCGTTACCGGCTGCGCAGGACCAGCGCGGTCCGGTCGTCCGGCGGGACGTCGATGCGCGGATCGGGAGCGAGATCGAAGAGCGCCTCGACGATCTCCTTGGGCGTGCGCCGTCGGTTCTCGACGACCTCTCTTACGACGCGCCGCTCGCCGGTCTCGCCACGGCCGGCCTCAAGGTTGTCGCTGAGGCCGTCCGTGAAGCACAACAGCAGGTCGGCGGCGGGGTCCCAGGGGACCTCCTCCTGGCCATACGAGTTGGGCCCGGCAATCCCCACCGGAGGGTCGGTCGCTGCCAGGCGGGTCGTGGCGCCGTCGCCGTGCACGATGAACGCGTGCGGGTGCCCGGCGTTGGCGAACTGGAGCCGACGATGCGCCGGATCCAGCACGGCGTAGAAGAGCGCGACGTACATCTCCGTGCTCTCGAGCTCGTCGTGCAGCGCGTCGTCGAGGTGGCGCAGCACTTTGGCGGGCATTGCGAACTCCGACGCATAGATGGTGGCGGCGCTGATCGCGAGCGCCATGATTAGGGCGGCCGGGAACCCGTGGCTCGATACATCGCCCACCATGACGCCGACCCTGCCGGCGGGGAGCCGCAAGAGGTGATAGAAATCTCCGCCCACCGAGTCGGCCGGCACGACGCGAGCCTCGACCCGAGCCGCCTCGAACTTCTCCGCCGCCGGCAGCAGCTTCATCTGCAGGTTGTGCGCGAGCTCCATCTCCCGCGCTACACGCTCCTGCTGAAGGCTGTCCTGGAGTAGTCGATTGTTCTCGAGCGCAGCGCCCACTTGGCTGGCTACCGCCGACAGCAGCTTCTGATCGCTCGCCGTAAAGCGTCCGCCGTGGCGGCGTCCCGTGAGATTGATCACGCCCACAGTGCGGGACTCCCCGGCAGGCGGTGTGTAGCGTATCGGAACCGACAGCAACGTGCTCGGTTCGGCCGCCTCCTCTCCCGGCGCGCCGTCGCCGCCCTCCTCCGGTGTGACGATCATCGAGCGCCCGTCGCGGAACACCTGTGCCGTGATCGCGTCGGCATCGCGTCCGACCGTCGGTCCGCTCCCTTCCTCTTCTTCCACGGCCGCGGTCAGACAAAGCCGGTCGCTGCCGGCATCGAACACCCAGAGCGATCCCCGCAGGGCCCCCATGACGTCGCACACCTCGCCGAGAATGACCCCGGCGGCGTCCTCCAGCCTCAGGATCGATCCGAGAGTCTCGCTGATGGAGTAGAGGAGATTGATCTCCTCATAGCGCTCGGAAAGCTCGTACGTGAAGAAACGGATCTCTTGAGCGAAGTCGTACGTTCGCTCCAGCACGGACCGCAGGACCGAGGCTACGGCTTCGGCGTCGAAGTCCCCTCCGCCCCCCCGCGCACGTATCTCGAGCTCAAGCGGGGGGCCATCGGAAGGCGCGACCGTCCGTGTGACGACCCGGCCCCCGGACCCTTCCTCGGACGTCCCCTCGTCGGGATAGAGCCGCACCCGCGTGCCGCCGCCGTTCACGCTGTGGGCCCACAGATGCACGTCCACACCGAACGTGCGCCGGAAATCCTCGAGCGCGCTCCGCACCTGGTCGGGGAGTGCAGCACGCACGAGCGGATCGCGGCTCACACGCGGACGCCTCGGCCGCCGTGCGCTTTCCCGTCCGGCTCGAGCCTGAGGATCAGGGTGACCTCGTTGCCTTGCTCGTTGAAGTAGACCTCGTCCATCAGCTCACGCATCAGGAACAGGCCCCGCCCCCTGGATTTCTCGAGGTTGTCCGGTGCGGTCGGGTCCGGAATCCGCCGCGGATTGAAGCCCACGCCCTGGTCCGTGATCCGGGCCTCGATCTCCCACTCGCGCACCACGACCGCGATCCGCACCCGCTTCTCGGGGTCAGGTCCGTTGCCGTACAGCATGGCGTTCGACAGAGCCTCGGTGAGGCTCACGCGCAGGTTGAGCCTGATCTTGCGCCCATGGCCCTGGCAGGCCGTGCAGCATTCCATCACGGAATCGACTGCGCGCTCGATCTGCCGGGGGTCGTTCGGCAATTCCAGGACGAGCTCGGTCGCCATTCGAGAACGTGGCGTAGAGGCGCGCTAGAGGGCGGCCTATGACCCTCAGCGGGAGTCGGTGATCTCGAACAGCGTGTCGAGCTTGGTCAGCTCGAACAGCGTGCGCAGGTCCCCGTTCAGATTGGCGAGGCGCAGCGTCCCTCCCTGCTCACGGATCTTCTTGGAAAGGCTGACCAACACGCCGAGCCCTGAGGAGTCGATGTAGCCGGTGTTGCGGAAGTCGATCATGAACTCGCGGTCGCCGCACTCGAGCCGTTCCAGAACCTTCCGCTTGAGTTCCTGGCGGTTGCCGACGATCAGCTGCCCTTGCACCTCCACGACAGCTACGTCGCCGACCGTGTGCACCACAAAGCCCATGGGATTCTCCTTAGGCCTCCCGTCCCCAGCCGCTCCGGCCCTGCCGGCACGGTGGCCACGTCCGCACCGAGTCGGACGGGACGGTGCCGAGCCCAGCGCTGGCGCGTGTCCTCTCCGAGGGAGTGGAGTGCAGGGAACCGTCCTCGCGATGGTCCGGCTGCTGCGATTCGAAAAAAACGTGTGGTGCAAACAAGACCCGTCACCGGTGCGGAAGATCCGGGCGCGCTCTGACGCGCCGGGCCCGGCGAGGGAGCCGGGCGACCTCTACGGTCAGGCCCTCAGGAGCGGGTCTTCTCGCGCAATCGCTCGAGCACCGTCGGCGAGACGAACCGCGAAACGTCGCCACCCAGCCTGGCCACTTCCCGTACCAGCGAAGCCGAAATGAAGGAGTAGTGCACGTCCGGAGTCAGAAAAACCGTCTCCGCCTCGGGCCAGAGTTCCTGGTTCATCTGCGCCATCTGGAACTCGTACTCGAAATCCGACACGGCTCGCAGGCCCCGGACGATGAATCTCGATCGGCGGGAGCGCGCGAAGTCGACCAACAGTCCATCGAAGCTCGTGCATTCCACGCGGGGCTCCCCCGCGAACACACTGCGCAGTAGCTGCACGCGTTCCTCGACCGTGAACAACGGCTGCTTCAAGTACGTCGCCGTGCGGGCCACCGCGATCACCAACCGATCGGCGACTCTGAGCGTCCGTTTCACGAGGTCCTCGTGCCCAAGCGTCACCGGGTCGAACGATCCGGGGTAGATGGCGACGGATTCGGAATCCGGCATCATGCGTCCTCACGGTCGTGGGGTTCGACCCCGGCCGGCTCGGCGGCGACCGAGGTCAGCGTAGTGTCCCCGTAGCGGCGCTGCCGCATGCCGGCCAGCTCGGGAATCGGCTCGCCGGTACGATGCTCGACCCAGAGCTCCCGCGCAAAGGGCACCTCTTCGAACCGGGCGAGCAGTCCGGCGGCGTGACCCTTCCCGTAGGGCGGATCGGCGAGCGCGAGGTCGAAGGAGCCGCGCGCGAGGCGACACACGTATCTGAAGGCGTCTCCCTTCACGACGGTAGCCCGCCCGCCGGCCTGCAATCGGCGCAGGTTCTCGTCCAGGTTGCACAGGCTACGGCGAGCACGCTCCACGAAGGTAACGTGCGCCGCTCCGCGCGAGAGCGCTTCCAGCCCCAGGGCGCCCGAGCCCGCGAACAGATCGAGCACCGCGAGGCGGTCCAGATGTCCACCCAGGGCGGACATCCAAGCCTCGCGCACGCGGTCCGTCGTCGGGCGCACGTCACGACCCCCGGGGGCCTTGATGCGGTGCCCGCGCCACTCGCCGGCGATGATCCTCACGGCCCACTGGCCGAGCCATTGGTGCGCACGCCCGATGCAGACGCACGGAGCGGCTCATCCTCCGATGGCTCGCTAGGTCGGAAATCCAGGACGCGCGCCCGGACGCGCTCCCTGCCCCTCCAGTGGTCGAAGTCGAGGTGGAAGACCAAGTCGACGGGCCCGGCGCGCAGAGCCTCCGGCGGGTGGCGCTCGGCCAGCCCGAAGCCGATACCGTCCAGGCGCACGGCGCCCTTGCGTACCTGGACGTCGAGGTGGCCGCGGCCCACGACCTTGGCGGCGAGGACACGAGCGCCGCGCAGGAGAAACGTCGGCCGCGGATTGCCAATCCCGTGCGGTCCCGCGTACCTGAGCGCCTTGACGAGCTGCCGCTCAACCGCACGCTCCGGCAACTCGAGGTCGATGCGGAGCCGGGGACGCAACTCCCGCCCCTCGAGCCGCGAGCGGGCCTCGTGCGCGAATGCCTCTCTGAAAGCGGGAAGTGCGGTCGCGCGCAATTCCATCCCGGCGGCCTGGGCGTGCCCGCCGAACCGCTCCAGGTGCAGGGCGCAAGCGGCGATGGCCCCGTGGAGATCGAAACCCGGGATCGAGCGCGCGCTCCCGCGCCCGCGCCCGCCGTCGAGCGCGACCATCACGACGGGCCGGTGGATCCGCTCGACCACGCGCGAGGCCGCGATCCCGATCACGCCGGGATGCCATCCCTCGGCGGCCAGCACCACGCCATAGTCGCGTTCCGGATCGAAGTCTTCGGCGAGTAGCTGTAGCGCGTGCTCAAGCGTGCGGCGGTCCTCGGCCTGCCGCTCGCGGTTCTCCTCCTCCAGCACTCCCGCGAGCCGTTCGGCCTCGTCGGGATCCTCGCTGATGAGCAGACGCAAGGCGCGCATCGCGTCACCCATGCGGCCGACTGCGTTGATCCGAGGCGCGAGCGCGAACCCCACCTGGCCGGCCTCGAGCGGGGCGCGCTCGAGACCCTCCTCGACGCCCGTCACGCGGAGGAGTGCGAGCAGGCCCGGTTTGTCCGTGCGCGCGAGGGCCCGCAGGCCGTATCGCACGAGTACACGGTTCTCCCCCTCGAGCGGCACGAGGTCGGCCACCGTGGCCAAGGCGACCAGGTCGAGATGAGCGAGCAGGCCTTCCTCGGGCTGGCCGCAACGCGTAGCGAGCAGCCACGAGAGTTTCCAGGCGACGCCCGTCCCGCACAGCCCCCGCTCCGGGTAGGTGGAATCGGTACGGGCGGGATTGACCACGGCCACGGCGGGAGGCAACTCGGGGCCGGGGAGGTGATGGTCGGTCACCACGACGTCGATTCCCTCCTGGCCGGCGCGCCGGATCCATTCGTTGGCGAGCACGCCGCAGTCGACCGTCAGAATCAATCGGGCTCCCGCTTCGCGGGCCGCCGCGAGTCCGGCCGGGCCGAAATCGTACCCGTCCTTCAGGCGATGGGGCACGAACGGGACGACCCGGGCTCCGAGCGAGGCCAGGACTCTCGTGAAGAGGGCCGCGCCGCAGACTCCGTCGACGTCGTAGTCGCCGTGGACCAAGATTCTCTCACCCGCGCGGATCGCCCCGAGGATCCGATCGAGCGCCCGGGCTGCGTCCGGAAGCAAGGCGGGGGAGTGGAGGTGGCTGAGCAGCGGGCGGAGGAAATCGCGAACGCGTTGCGGACGCTCGAACCCTCGCCGCACGAGCAAGGCGAGGAGGGTGGGATCGAGCTGTAGCTCGGCCGCCAGCGCCGCCACTCGCCCGGCGTCGGGCGCCTCGGGCAGGACCCAGCGTGGCCTCACGGGCTGCAGGCGGCCGAGCAGGGCCCGCAGGGATTCACTCCTGGTCGTCCGGCGCCTCGGGGGCGGTCAGAATCACACCGCACGCCTCGCAACGCACGAGGTGCGTCCCGTGTCGCACTTCATTCTGGACCTGAAGCGGTATCACGCTGAAGCAGTGACCGCACGCACCGTCGTGGGTCAACTCGGACACCGCCTGCCTACCGGTGCGTCCACGAATCCCCTGGTAGAGGGAGAGCTGACGGGGATCGACGCTGTGCGAGAAATCCTCGCGCTTTGCCTTGAGCTCCGTGATCTCGGCAAGCACGCCCTCGCGCGCACCGATCAGCTCTTGGCGGCGCGGCTCGACGCTGGCTCGCGCCTCGGCGAGCTCCGCCTCCTGCTCTCCCAGCCGGATCTCGAGCTTGCGGATCTGATCGAGCAGCGTGAGGGCGTCCTGTTCCTCGTCGTCGAGCGTGCGCCGCACCATCTCGAGCTCCGCCGTCACCGCGGCTTCCTCGCGTACGTTGCGCACCATGTTGAGACGATCCTGCAGCATGCGCGTGCGATTGCGCTTCTCGTCCGCGGACAGCTCGTGGCGGCGTTCGTCGAGGCGCATCTCCTGCAGGCGTGTTCGAGTCGCGTTCGCCTCGCTCTCGAGCTGCAGCGCGGGCCCGTCGACGTCCTCGAGCTGAGGGAGGAACGCCTCCGCGCGTCGCTCCGCATCCCGAATCTGCTTGTCGAGGCGCTGCAATTCCCTCAGTGCCGTCGTCGTGCTCTGGCTCATCCCGTTCGTTCCGTTGAGTTTTGCGATTCACGCTTCTGCGGATCTGCCAATCTGCGGGCAGCGTGCGACCATCCCAATCCGATCTCCCGCGCCTCGCGCGCGACTCTGGCTTTCTCGACCGCCAAGGCCTGCTTCTCGGCCTCGTCGGTGCATGCGCCCATGAGCGCGTCAAGCTCATGGCGGCGCCGTTCGAGGCCGGTGAGCCGGAGCTGAGCGAGCGCGTCGTTGAACACGCGCTCGGGGTGCAACAACCCCTCCCGATCCTCCAGCAGCGCCTCCAGGCGCCGTGTGGCCTCGCGATCCATGTCCGGCGGTGCCCGTGCCAGCTCGGGGTCGTCCAGAAACGCTTGGAAGATGCGCCGCCACGCCGGATCCGTGAAGTCCCCGGGTCCGATGTGCCGCAGGAGCGCCTCGAGGCGCTCCTGCCGGCGTTCGCGATCGCACGCGATGATCTGGACGAGCGCCCGCTCGGCGCCGAGGGCCGGCGGCGCCCCGACGATGGAGGGGCCGCGGGCGGGGGTCCGCTCGGCCCCGCCACGGGGCGTCGATCCGCGCGAGGTGTGCGGACGTCGAGGGGCGACGCGATCCAGTTCGGCCTCGAGTGTTTCGCGGCGGACGCCCGTGCGCTCCGCCACCCGCGATACGTAGAGATCACGCAACGTCGGGTCTGCGGCGGCGCGCACGGTGGGCAGGAGCTTGTCCAGCGCGCGCTGCGTGCCGTCGATCGAGCTGAAGTAGTTGTGCTGCTGCAGCATCTGGAGCTTGCAGTCGAGCACATCCACGGCCTGATCGAGGTGATGCGACAGCCCGCCGGCGCCCTGCTTGCGGACCAGCGTGTCAGGGTCCTCGCCGGCGGGCAGCGTCACGACGGCGGGATGGAGCCCGCGGGCGAGCAGCACGTCCCCGCTGCGAAACGTGGCCCGGAACCCGGAATCGTCGCTGTCGAACAACAGCAACACCCGCTTCGTGTAGCGCGCCAGCAACTCCGCCTGCGCGCTGGTGAGCGACGTGCCGAGCGGCGCCACCACGTTCTCGAATCCGGCGGCTGCGAGGCTGACGACGTCCATGTAGCCTTCGACGACGATCGCGAGCTTCGCACGCCGCGTCGCGTGCTTCGCCCGACCCAATCCGTACAGCACCTCGCCCTTGTGGTAGATCGGCGTCTCGGACGTATTCACGTACTTGGCGGGCTCCCTGCCGCCCCGCCGACCGACGCTGCCGGTGCCGAGTACGCGCCCGCCGAATGCCGCCACCCGCTCGCGGTCCTCGATGGGAAACATGATGCGGTGGCGGAAGCGGTCGTACGGTTCCGGCGCTCGCTCGCTCGTCGTGAGGAGTCCGACCTCGAGCATGAGGGCGTCGGAGATTCCGTGCGTAGCGGCCGCGTCCCTGAGCGGCCGCCAATCGTCGGGCGCATACCCCAGCCCGAAGCGCTCTGCGGTGTCGTCGTCGATGCCGCGGTGGCTCAGGTAGTCGCGCGCGTCGCGGCCCACCTCAGGCTCGAGCAGCATGCGGCGGTAGAAATCCTTCGCGAACGCGTTCGCCTCATAGTGTGCGCGAAAAGGGTCCTCCCGGGCTTCACTGCCCGCGCTCACCTCATGGACCTCCACTCCGGAACGGACGGCCACGTACTTGACGGCCTCGACGAAGTCCAGGCCGAGGTGCTTCATGACGAAGGAGAACACGTCGCCCGACTCGCCGCAGCCGAAGCACTTGAAGAAACCCTTCGCCGGAACGACGTAGAAGCTCGGCGTGCGCTCGTCGTGGAAGGGGCAGTTCGCCTTGAGGTCCTTCCCGGATTTCTTGAGCGGGACCAGTTCACCGATCACTTCGACGAGGTCCGCGCGCGCGCGGACTTCCTCGACCTGTGCGTCGGGGATCACGTCGGGCCGCCATGCGGAAGACGACGGCGGCGGTCCCCGGGCCCGCGGCACAGCGGGCGCTCCGTGCGAGCCCGGGGGGCGCACCTGGGACGCACGCTCATGCGTCGTCCGCCACCCGGGCGACGGTGACGCCCGCACCGCCCTCGCCATGCAGCCCGAGCCTGAAATCGCGGACACGGCTATCGGCCCGAAGCAGTTCCCCGACACGCTTTCGCACGGCTCCCGTCCCCTTGCCGTGGACGATGCGCAGCTCCGGCAGCTCGGCGAGCACGGCCCGATCGAGCGCGCAGGCCAGCTCGAAGTCGACCTGCTCGACGCGGAGCCCCCGCAAGTCGACCTCGGCGCACCGGCCCGTCTCGCTCACGGCCGTGCGGGCGCTCGCAGAGGCGGGCGTGCTCGCCACGGCCGCGTTTCGCCGTGCTCGCTCGCCGGGCGATGACCGCACCGAGCTGGCTTCCGCCTGGAGAGGCTCGAGCGACCGGGCGGGCACCTCCATGCGGAGGGCTCGCACGTCCACGACCGCGCGGCGGTCTTTCAGCTCCACGACCACGCCGGTCGTACCACCCGGCAGTTGCACGCGCTGGCCGGGCGTCACGTCCGGGGCCTTCCGCAACTCCTGCGGGTCGGCCTTGAGATCGCGCTTCAGGCGTGCGGCCTGCTCAACGCGCGCGCGGGCGCGGCGGCCCGCCTCCTCCAGCACCTTCGCATCGGCGACGGCACGCAGCTCGCGGATGGCCTCCTCCACCTCGCCGCGCGCTTCCATGAGCAGGCGGCGCGCCTCCTCGCGGGCCCGACGCTCCGCGATGCGTTCCCGGCCGCGGAGCTCCGCCTCGCGCGCTTTCAGCTCGCTGCGCAAGCGCTCGGCCTCGGCGTGCTCCCGGTCCAGGGAAGCGACCAGCGCGGTCGCGTCCCTCTCCTTGCACTCAAGCGCCTCGAGCAGCTCTTCGACGCTCGCTTCTGCACCCGACACATGACCCTCGGCACGAGCGAGCACCGCCGCCGGCAAGCCGAGGCGGCGCGCGATCGCGAGACCGTAGCTCCGGCCCGGGCGGCCCTTGAGCAGCCGATAGGTGGGTTCCAGCCGTGCCGGGTCGAACTGAAGCGACGCGTTGACGACGCCGCTGCCCTCCGTGTCCAGCGACTTCAGCGCACCCAGGTGCGACGTCGTGATACAGAGGGCGCCCCCGGCGACGAGCGCCTCAAGGACCGCCCGAGCCAGCGCCGCCCCCTCCGCAGGGTCGGTACCGGTTCCCATCTCGTCGATCAGGACCAGACTCTGGTCGTCCGCCCTGGCGAGGATCTCCTTCATGTTCTCCAGGTGAGCCGAGAACGTGGACAAGCTGCCGGCGATCGACTGCTCGTCACCGATGTCCGCGAAGATTTCGCGAAAGACGGGCAGGCGTGTCCCTTTCCGCACCGGAGGAACCACGCCGGCCTGTGCCAGCGCGGCGATCAGGCCGACGGCCTTGAGCAGGACGCTCTTGCCGCCCGTATTCGGCCCCGACACGACCAGGGCGCGCTCGCCCGGAGCGAGCGTGAGATCGAAGGGCACGACTTCGTGCGCGGCGTCGGCGTCGGCGTGTGCGAGCAGAAGGGGGTGGCGCCCCCGCTCAATGACGAGTTCCCCGCTTCCCGGATCGAGCATTTCCGGGGCGTCCGCTTGCCACGCCAGCGCGACGCGCGCACGGGCCTGCAGCGAATCGAAGTCCACGAGCGCGGCGTGCGAACGGGCCAGGGCGTCGTGGTGCGAGGCCAGACGGGCGCTGAGAGCTCCGAGGGCACGGCGGATCTCGCGCTGCTCGCCCCGCTGCAGATCGCGCAGTTCGTTCATGTGAGCCATCGCGAGCGGAGGCTCCACGAAGACGGTCGCACCCGTGGCAGACTCGTCGTGCACGACGCCACCGACATCGTTCCTTCCGCCGCGTCGTACGGGAATGACGTAGCGGCCTTCGCGGACCGTGACCGAGGCGTCAGGGACGGAGACTCGGTCCGGGAGAGAGCGCATGTACGCTTCCAGTTCGCCGACGATGCGGGCGTGCGCCCTGCGCAGCTCACGACGGATACGCCCGAGTTGACGGCTGGCGCCGTCCAGCACGCGACCGTCGTCGTCCACGCTGCGCTCGATCGCCGCCTCGGCCGATCGATCTTGGTGGAGCAGGCCCAGCGCTGCGCTCAAGGCCGAGTAGCGCCCCCTCGTCGCGGCCAAGTCGCGTTGGAGCACGCGACCAGAGGCAAGCAGGGCGCCGATCGCCACGAGCTCCAGCGGCTCGAGCACCGCGCCCGGCACGGACAGCCGTTCGAGAGCGCTCCTCGCGTCCGGAACGGCCGGCATCCCCCACGCGGGATGGTCGGACACGAATCGCTGCGTCTCGGACACGCGTGCGAGCTCGCGACGCACCGTATCAGGGTCGCTCGCCGGAACGCGGGCCTCGATCGCGGCGCGACCCAGCGGGCTGGCTGCATGACCGGCCACGATCGTGAGCACGGGGCCGAACTCGAGCATCTCCAGCACCCGCGTGCTCACCGTGAGGGACCCTCGCCCGACCGCTCACCGCCGCGCCCGGGTCGCCGGTGTTCGCGCACAGGTCCGAAGGTGCGGGCGCCAATCGGGTGTGCGAGCCCGCCGCCGCCCGCGCGGGGCCGACGGCGCCTGGAAGCGAAACGGGCGCCGGCCCGAAGGCCCGCGCCCGCGCAGGGATAGGGAGTGGCGGCGGAGGCGCTCGCCCCCGCGAGACGGCGGGCAGGGTCGCGCCGCCCGGTCATGGGGCCAGCGCCTCGCGCACGATTCGGTTCGCATCGCGCCCGTCGAGACGGCCCTTGATGCGGGGCATGATCCGCCTCATCACCGCGCCCGCCGGGTCGGCGCCCCCGGCCCCGCTTGACCGCCCGCGCCGGCACGGCGACGTCGTCGTCGGACGCGTCGCGGCCGCTCTCGATCTCGTGGTTCTTGAGCTCGGCGATGGTCGTCGACAGGACCAGCGTCCGGACTCGGTCTCGCGCTCTTCGGGCCCGATGCAGGTCCTCCTGAAGACGATGCTTGAGTGTCTCAGCCACCCGAAAAAGCTAACCGGGCGCCTATCCCGGCGGCCACCCCAGAGTCCGCCCGCCCAGCAGGTGCAGGTGGATGTGGAAGACGGTCTGGCCCGCGCCGGCGCCGCAATTCACTACCAGCCGCCAGCCCGCCTCCTCGAGCCCTTCGGCGCGCGCCAGCTCCCGCGCCAGCAGGTGCATTTCGCCGATGACCTCCCGGTGCGCGGGCTCAAGATCGTTCAGGGTCGCGATGTGCTCGCGAGGAATGATCAGCAGATGCGTCGGCGCCTGCGGCCTGATGTCGTGGAACGCGACCAGGCGCTCGTCCTCGTGGACGATGTCGGCGGGGATGTCATGTGCGGTGATGCGGCAGAACAGACAGCTGGGATCGCTCACGTGTAGCTCCGGACCGCTCATCGCTCGGACGTGGCCGGGGCACGCCCCGAAGTGGCGCCAATACTGGTGCGCCGGTCCGACAGCGGCAAACCCGGTCCGCCCACTCGCGGACGGCGTGCGCATCCAGCCAACGGGTCTGGGCGGACTCGAACTGTCGACCTCGCGCTCGAGATGCGTGCAGCCCGGGCGGGGAGCTCACCCGCTACCGAACGCCTCCTTGACGCGAGACCAGAATCCCTTGCCCCCGTCGATTCGCTCGGGCGCCGGAGCCTCCGCCTTGCGGACCGATCGGTAGAGCTGCTCCTGCTCTGCGGTGAGGCGCTCCGGTATCCAGACCGTCACGCGAACCAGCTGATCGCCGCGCCGAGTGCCGCCTACTTCGGGAAGGCCCAACCCGCGCAACCTCAGCAACTCGCCGCTCTGCGTGCCGACGGGAATCCGCAGGGACGCCGTACCCTCCACGGTCGGCACGTCCACCTCGTCGCCGAGCACGGCCTGCCCGACCGTGATCGGGAGCTCGTAGAGGAGTTGCGTGCCTTCGCGCTGAAAGCGCGCGTCTTCGGTGACGTCGAGCATCACGACCAGGTCTCCACGCGGCCCTCCGCGCGGCCCCGCGTTCCCGCGGCCCCGCATCGTGATGAAATTCTCCGAGCTCACACCGGCGGGCACCTCCACATCGACTTCGTTCGTCGCGCGGACCCGGCCTTCTCCGTGGCAACGGCGGCACGCCGAATCGATGACCTCGCCCTGGCCGCGGCACGACCGACAAGGCTGCACGCTCACCATCTGCCCGAACACCGAGCGCTGGACCAGGCGCTCCTCGCCCAACCCGTTGCAGGCGGCGCAGCGGCGCGGCTGCGTGCCGGGCTCCGCCCCGGTGCCGGAGCACAGGTCGCACGGATCGAGCGCCTGGACCTTGATCGTGCGCCGTACGCCGTGGACGACGTCCGCCAGAGCGAGCGGAATACGCACGCGCAGATTCTGGCCGCGCGTGGGGCCCTCGGTCCGGGTCCGGCCGCGGCCGCCCAAGATGTCACCGAGGCCACCGAATCCGCTGAAGTCGCGCATGAAGGTCTCGAGCGCGTCGGTGAAGTCGTATGCCTGCGGGCCGCCGCCGCTTCGCGCCAGCCCCGCTTCACCGTAGCGGTCGTACACCGAGCGCTGCTCGGGATCGCTCAGCACTTCGTACGCGCGCGTGACCTCCTTGAAGCGCTCTTCCGCCTCTGGAGAGCCTTCGTTGCGGTCCGGATGGTGCTGGAGAGCGAGCTTGCGGTAGGCTCTCTTGATATCGTCCTCGGACGCGCCCCGCGAAATCCCCAAGACCTCGTAGAAGTCGGCCATTCGCGCCTCAGGATCCCAAGACACGGTTGATCAATGACGATGTGTAATCCACGATCGCGATCACCTTCTCGTACGGCATGCGTGTGGGGCCGATCACGCCGATCACTCCCTGGAGGCCGCCCACGCTGTATTCGGCTGTCACCAACGTGAAGTCGGCGAGCGCGCTCGCGCCGTGCTCGCCGCCGATCGTGACCTGAAGCCCCGCAGGATGCTCGCGGTTGCCGAGCACGGACGCGAGCAGGTCCCGACGTTCGGTGAGCTCGATCAGGGCCTTGAGGCGCTCGCCCTGCCGGAACTCCGGCTGCTGCGCGAGCACGCTGGTCTGTCCGAGGTGCACGTTCGGATCCACGGACTTGGGGTCCAGGAGCTCGGCACCGGCCTGCATGAATATGTTCAACAACTCGGTCGCGGAGGCGTCGTCGCCGCTCGCATCCCTGAGCCGCTCGGGAAGGCTCGTGCGGATCTCGTCGAGCGAGAGCCCCGCGAGCCGTTCGTTCAAGACGAGCGCGACCGTGCTCAGCGTGTCCGCAGGCACGCGGCCGGGCAAGTCCACGTAGACCGTGCGCGCCATGCCGCCCTGGAGCGTCGCGACCATGAGCACCTTCTCGGTCGAGAGCGTGACCAGGTCCAGCTTCTCGAGCACCGCGTCGCGCATGCGCGGCATGATCGCGAGCCCGAGCTCGGTCGAGAGGACGGACAGGGCGCTGGTGGCGCGCCGCACGAGCCGCTCCACGGCGGAGAAACCGAGCGGATTGAGCTCGCGGGCCAGCGAGTCGCGTTCGGCGTCCGACAGCCGGGCGGGTCGAATCATCTCGTCGACGAAGAACCGGTAAGCGCGGTCCGTCGGGACCCGCCCCGCAGACGCGTGGGGATGGGAGAGGTATCCCATGTCCTCCAGATCGCTCATCGTGTTGCGGACCGTCGCGGCCGAGACGCCCAGCTCGAACTTCCGCGATACCGTGCGGCTGCCCGCCGGCTCGGCCGTGTCGACATACGTGCGCACGACGGCGTCCAGCACCTGACACTCCCTCTCCGAGAGCTCAGACCGCGCCGCGGTCTCCGAGTCTCCCCGGTCCCGGTCCGCTCTGTCGCTTTGGCCGCTCATGTCAGCACTTGGGCTTGAGTCCCACCCGCACACCCGACCCGAAAGACCCGCGCCGGCCGGCCCCGGCAGGCGCAGTGGCGCACCGGCACGAAGAACCGCACCGGTCGAGTCGACTTCAATCTCGGGGCTGCCTTGCCGTCGTCAAGGATTCGCGGGCCCCGCCATCCCCGAGCCCGTCGAGCGGGGGAGCGCCGCTCGGCGCCCGGCCCAGCGCTAGGTCGAGCTCCACCGCCAGACGATCCAGCAGCAGCCAGCCCTGCGCCGTGAGCCGGAGTCGATCACCCTCGTGGTCGCGTTCGTGGCGCTCCTGCGCGCCGGCCCCGCTCTCCCGTCGAGCCCAGCCACGCCGGAGCCAGCGCTCGACGAGCTTCGATGCCGCGGGTACGACATAGTGCCACGGCAACCCCCGGTCGGTGCGGAGCCCGAGCCATACCCGCTCGAGTCGGCGGTCGTCGCCCCCGACTTCCTCTTCGCCCGCGACGGCCAGCTCGCCCTTGGACGCCCTAAGGGCGTAGTCCTCCCAGTCTCGCACGTTCCAGCGGCGCAGGGGATCGGAGAAGCTGTGCGCCGCGTTGCCGAGCCCGAGATAGGAGCCCCCCGCCCAGTAGACGCGATTGTGGCGGGAATGCTGGCCGGGAAGGCAAAAGCTCGAGACTTCATAGTGCAGATAGCCCGCTCCGGTGAGCCGCTCGACCGAGTGGAGGTATTCGTCGCGGTAGCGCTGCTCGCTCGCTGGACGGACGCACCCGCGGGCGAGCGTCCTCGCCAGCGGCGTGGCGGGCTCCACGCTGAGTCCGTACAGACTCACGTGCGGGGGCGCCAGCTCGAGCAGCCGGTCGACATCGCGTTCCCAGTCCCGCTCCTCGGCGGCTCCCTCGGGCAGCCCGAACATGAGGTCCAAGCTCAGGTTGCTCAGCCCCGCGGCACGCGCGGCGGCGACCGCCTCGCGCGCGCCCTCGGGGCCGTGCATCCGCCCCAGCCACGCGAGCGTGGGCCCGTGGAAGCTCTGCACGCCCAGGCTCACCCGGTTCACGCCCGCCCGACGCCATTCGCTCGCCAGCTCCGCCGTGAAGCTCTCCGGGTTCGCCTCCGCGGTCCACTCGAGCGTCGGTGACTGCAGCCGCTCGCGGCCAAGCACCCCCGCAAGCGCCGCCATGGCGCGCACCCCGAGCAGGGAAGGCGTACCGCCGCCTACGTAGAGCGTGTCGAGTTCGGCCGCGAGCGGGAAGCGCCCTTCGCAGGCGACGGCGCGCAGTTCGCCCTCGATCGCACGCTGCCAGCCGCCGAGGTCTCCTACGCGCCGCACCTGCACGGCGAAATCGCAGTATGCGCAACGGCGTGAGCAGAACGGCGCGTGCACGTACACGGATCGCACGGGCGCAGGCACCGGCACCCGCGCCATGATGCCGGAGGCTGCTAGCGTGCGCGCGCGCTCCGCCTCGGGCGCAGCTCCGCCGATCGCATCCCGGACCCTGCCAGCGACACCGCTGGACGGGCGTTGGCCGGCCACCCACGGAGCGCAAGGGCCAGGCGCACCAGCGGAGCCCGAGCGCACGGCGGGCGCCTTCAGGGGCTCCACCACTCCTCCTCCTCCCCGGCATCGCTCGCGATCTCGCGTGTGCGCGCCCAAAGCGCTTCCAGAACCGGACCGAGCCCCTGCCGCGCAACGGCCGAGAGCGCGAAGACACCCCAGGCTTCGGGCGCCTCCAGCCTGGGAGGTGCATCGTCGGGACCGAGCAGGTCGGCCTTGGTGAGGACGAGGCAGTGGGGGATGCGCGCGAGGGCAGCGGAGTGACCCGCCAGCTCGCGGCGCAGGAGATCGTACTCGGCCTGCGGATCGGCCCTGTCCACGGGCACCAGCAGAGCGAGCGAGCGCGTGCGCTCGACGTGCCTCAGAAACTGCAGGCCCAGCCCCTTCCCCTCGTGCGCGCCTTCGATGATGCCCGGGATGTCCGCGATCACCAACGTCCTGAAGTCCGGCAACTTCACGACACCGAGGTTGGGTTGCAGCGTCGTGAACGGGTAATCGGCGATGCGCGGCTGCGCCTCGCTCACTGCCGCCAGGAAGGTGGACTTGCCCGCGTTCGGTGTGCCGACCAAGGCGACATCCGCGATCAGTTTCAGCTCGAGCTCGAGCACGCGATGCTCGCCCTCCTCGCCCCGCTCCCAACGGGTCGGCGCTCTCCGTGTCGGCGTCGCGAAGCGCGCGTTGCCGCGCCCGCCCCGGCCCCCGCGCGCGACGATCAGGCGCTGGCCCGGCTCCAGCAATTCGCCCAGCACCTCGTCAGTCGCCTGATCTCTCGCCACCGTGCCCGGCGGAACGTTCACGACCAGGTCCTGGCCGTCGCGGCCGGTCATGTTTTTGCCGCGACCGTGCTGGCCGCGTCCCGCGCGGTGATGTCGCCGGTAGGAGACGTCGAGCAAGGTCGAGAGCTGCGTGTCGACCTCGAGGATGACGTGACCGCCGCGACCGCCGTCACCGCCGGCAGGTCCCCCGTGCGGAACGAAGGCCTCCCGCCGGAACGCATCCGAGCCGGAGCCACCGGTCCCGGCTGTGACCTCGACCACGGCGCGATCGACGAACAACATGGGCCCTCGCGCTAGCGACACGCGTCCGCAACCCGCGGCCGAGCCGTCCCTCTCCGCGCGCGAGGCAAGGAACCGGAGAAGGGCCCGGCAAGCACGGGGCCGACGGCTAGGAGAACCTCGCGGCGCCCCTCAGCGCGAAGCGAGCCGGCGGATGCGGCCGTCACCGCCACCCGGGGCAGCCGCCCGGGCACTCACTTCACCGACCAGCCGGAAGAGCGCATCCGGCGAATCGGCCTGTCCGAGCAGATCCAGCGCCGCCCGGAGCTGGTGGTCGTAGCGCATGCGGCGACGGAACTCGGCGGCTTCACCCCACTTCTGGGCCGCGATCTGGCGCTCCAGGGCATGCCGCACGAAGCGCGAGGCCGCCAGGAAGTCGTCGCGACCGACCAGTTCGCGGACTTCTCCGAGCGAGTCGTACAGCTCGTCCAGGTCTCGGTCGGTTACGGTGAAATCCTCCTCCAGCGACAGCCGCTCCCGCGCAACGCGCAGGCCGTAGTCGAACAGAAGCCGCTCGAACTCGCCCGCATGGCGGTCGAGCAGGCGAACCGCTCGCTGTTCCGCGGCCGTCAGCGTGTCAGCCATCACGAGGACGTCGGGCGTGATCCCGCCGCCGGCGTACAGCGTACGCCCTCCGTGCGATCGAACGACGGGCCGGTCCTCCAGCGACGGCGGGGACGTGATCCGTCCCTCGAGCGTCAATGTCCGTGTCGGATCGTCTTGCTCGACCGCTTCGTCGTGGGGCTTCTCGATGGAGCGTCCGGCCGGCGTGTACCAGCGTGCCGTGGTCAGGCGGAGCACGCTGCCCCCGCTCAACCTGAACAGGGTCTGGACCGAGCCTTTCCCGAACGTGGGCATTCCCACGACGATCGCGCGATCATGGTCCTGGAGCGCTCCGGCGATGATCTCAGAGGCGCTGGCGCTGGCCTCGTCCACCAGCACGGCGATCGGAGCTTCCCGGTAACGGCCGGCCTCCTCGGCCTCGAACGTGCGGGTTTGGCGGGCACCGCGTCCACGGGTCTCGACGATTGCCGCCCCGTCGGGCAGGAACAGATCGGAGACCGCGATGCCCTGCTCAAGCAGACCTCCCGGGTTGCCGCGAAGGTCCAGAACGATGCCCTCGACGCTGCCCTGCTCGGCCAGCGAGTCGAGCGCGGCGATCAGTTCGTCGGAGGATGTCTCGCTCACGACTCGGAGCGGGACGTAGGCGATCCCGTTCTCCAGCGCGAGCGCGAACGGCACAGACTTCAGCTGAATTCGTTCACGTGTCAGGGTGAACGCCACCGGCTGTTCCACACCGACACGGAGCACTTTCACATCAACGTCGGTACCCGGCCGTCCTCGAAGCACTTCGGCGGCTCGTTCAGCGTCCCATCCGGCGGCGTCCTGGCCGCCTATCTCGACGAACCGGTCACCCCTGCGGAGCCCGGCACGGGCACCGGGCGTGCCGCTGATGGGAGCAATGACGGTCACGAACCCGTCGTACTCGCCGATGTGCAGCCCGACGCCGCCGTAATCGCCCTGGGTCCGGATGCGGAGGTTCTCGTATTCGGACGCCGTCAGATACGAGGTGTTGGGATCGCCCAGCCCTTCGAGCATGCCCTCGATAGCCAGCGGATAGAGGGAGTTGCGCTCGACGTCGTCGACGTAGTCCGAGGCGATGCGGTCGACCACCTCCTCGAAGAGGCGCGTTTGGAAGTAGACGTTCTGCTCCCGACTCACGCCCTGCTGGAGGAACCATCCGCCGGTCGTAACGGCCACGACGAGCACCGCCGCGGGGGCGAAGATCGAGCGTCTCATTCCCATCGGTCCTCCTGCGCAGCGGCCTCCGGTCTCCGGCAGCCCAGGCGGGTGGCCTGGCACCGCCCCGGCCCCTCCAGTCTAGGCCGTCCTCCCTCAGAACGTTCCGGGGAAACGCGCCCGGAGCACGGCCACGATCCGCTCATGCACCTCGTCCGGTGTGCCGAGGCCGTCCACGACTTGGATCGTCCGAGCGTCGGACGGCTCGCGGCGCGTGACGTCATGATAACCCGCCGCGACCCTCTCGTGGAACCGGGCGCCCGCCCCTTCGATCCTGTCGCTGCTCTTCCCGACCGCGCGCTGGCGGTGCGCGCCTTCCCGGACGGGCAGGTCCAGGAGCACTACGAGATCCGGCTCCATCCCGCCGCGCGCGAACCGATCCATGCGCTGCACTTCAGCGAGGTCGAGCCCTCGCCCGTATCCCTGGTAGGCGAGCGTCGAGAGCGAGAAGCGGTCGGCCACGACCATCCTGCCCTGCGCCACGGCGGGCCCCACCACCTGCCGGACGAGCGCGGCTCGCGCGGCCAACACGAGGAGCAGCTCCGTCTCGGCCGACAGCTCGAGATCGGAGCGGTCGAGCAGCACGGCGCGCACGGCTTCCCCCGCGTCGGTCCCGCCCGGCTCGCGAGTCACGGTCACGGCGTGACCCCGGCCGCGCAGCCACGCGGCCAGCATGGCGGCCTGGGTGGTCTTGCCAGCCCCCTCCACGCCCTCCAGCACGAGAAAGAGGCCGGGCCCGGCAGGGGGTCGGGTCTTCTCAGCCGAAGCGGTCGTAGTAGTCGAGCCCAAGATGCGTGAGCGGTTCCTCACCCGCCAGCCAACGTAAGGTGTTCTTGAGCTTCATGTGCTGGATGAACAGGTCGTGCTCGGGATAGAGGCCGGGCGCGGTCTGCGGAGTCTTGAAGTAGAAGGAGAGCCATTCCTGGATGCCCTTCATTCCGGCCCGCTGCGCCAAATCCAAGAAGAGCGCGAGGTCGAGCACGATCGGGGCGGCAAGGATGGAGTCGCGACAAAGGAAATCGACCTTGATCTGCATCGGATAGCCGCACCATCCGAACACGTCGATGTTGTCCCATCCCTCCTTGTTGTCGCCGCGCGGCGGGTAGTAGTTGATCCGTACCTTGTGGTAGAGCTTCCCGTACAACTCCGGATACATGTCGGGCTGGAGAACGTGCTCGAGTACGCCGAGCTTGGACTCCTCCTTGGTCTTGAATGATTCCGGATCGTCCAGCACCTCCCCGTCGCGGTTGCCGAGTATGTTGGTGCTGTACCACCCCGCCACGCCCAGCATGCGCGCCTTGAAGGCCGGCGAGAGCACGGTCTTGATGAGCGTCTGTCCCGTCTTGAAGTCCTTGCCGCCTATGGGGACCCCGCGATCCGCCGCGAGCTGCTCCAGCGCCGGGACGTCGACCGACAGGTTCGGCGCGCCGTTGGCGTAGGGTACACCCTCCTCGATGGCCGCATACGCGTACAGCATGCTGGGCGCTATATCGGGGTCGTCGGCGTCCATCGCCCTCTCGAACGCCTGCAGCGTCTCGTGGGCGCGCCCCGGCCGGATGAAGACCTCGGTGGAGCCGCACCACACCATCACGAGCCGGTCCGCGCCGCTGCTCGCCTTGAACGCACGGATGTCTTCGCGCAGCTGTTCGGCGAGCTCCCGCTTGGACTTGCTCCTCTTCACGTTGGGGCCGTCCAGCTTCTTCACGTAGCGGTTGTCGAAGGCGGCGGGCATGGGCTTGACGCCCTGCAGAAAACCCTTGATCGGCTCCAGGTGCTCGTGGCGATCGAAGACCCCCGCGTTGAGCGCGCTCTCGTAGCCGTCGTCCGGGATCGGATCCCACGCCCCGAACACCAGATCGTCCAGGCCGGCGAGCGCGACCAAGTCCTTGATCAGCGGCGTGCGCGCCTCGGTGCGCTGGCCCAGCCGGATCGTCTGCATCTGCGAGAGCGAACCGAACGGGAGGGCGATGCCCCTGCGTACCGCTTCCACGCCCGCGACGAACGTGGTCGCCACCGCGCCGAAGCCGGGCAACAGAACCCCGAGCTTACCCTTCGCGGGCCGGACTTCCGGACGATCCTTCACGGTCTCCTCACCTCCTGGATGATGGGTACACCCACGCTCCGCGCGCCGAGCGGCGCCGAACAGGGGCCGAGCTTCCGCCGTGTGAACGGTTCACGCAAGGATGATGCGGCGGCTCTCGCCCTCTTCCATGCCGCGCGCGATCGCCTGGTTCACGCGGGCCATAAGCTTGTCGAAGTTGGCCTGGGCCGCCACGAGCCGCTGGTAGCTCGCGTTCGCCTGGAGCCTGCCCACCGCGCTCTCGTAGGCGGTGGACGTCTCCGGGTCCGGTTCCTTGCCCGTTCGCAGGCTCTCCTGGATCGCGCCCTCGAGTTTCTCTACCTCTCCGCGCAGGGTGACGAGGTCCGGGTCCTCGTCCGCCGCTTGGATGGCCCGCCGGACCGCGCCGTACTCGGCGGTCCCCCCGAGCGAGTTGCCCAGATCCCTGGCCTTTTCCAAGTGTGCCGTCATGTGACTTCCCCTTGAGTTCTCGTCCTGCCGCTCGCTCGCCACGGACCGCCACGACACCGCGCGGCGTGCGCGGGCCAGCACAGTCGCTACGCCTACCCCCGCACGGCCGTGACGATGCGGCGGCGGCCCGTGAGGTCGGTTCCCACGGAAGGCGGCCCGAAGCCGCCGCTGCGGCGGATCCGCTCGGCCACCGCGTCCGCCTGACCCAAGCCCACCTCCAGCGCCAGCAGACCCCCGGCCTTGACCCACTCGGCCGCGCCGTCGGCCAATGCCTCGAGCACCTCCAGCCCGCTGGGCCCGGCGCAGAGCGCCACGGCGGGCTCCCAGTCTCGCACTTCCGGCTGCAGCTCGGCCCACTCGGCGGCCGCGACGTAGGGCGGATTTGACACCGCCAGGTCAAAGGCCTCGTCCGGCGCCAGCGGGCTCCAGAGCGCGCCCGCGCGCAGCTCCAGCCGATCGGCCAGCCCGGCGGCGCGCGCGTTCGAGGCCGCCACGGCGAGCGCCTCCCGAGAGGTGTCCGTCGCGACCACACGACCGAACGGCCCTTCGGACAGCAGCGCGAGAGCGACGCAGCCGCTGCCCGTGCCCACGTCGACCGCCTCAAGGTCCTGCCTGCCGCGCGCCCATTCCAGCACCCGCTCGACGAGTGCCTCGGTCTCGGGGCGGGGGACGAGCACGCGAGGGTCGACGGCCAGATCGAGGTCTCGGAAGGCCGCGCGCCCGATCACGTACTGGAGGGGCTCGCGGCGCGCCCGTCGCAACAGCAGGGGCTTGTAGGCCGCCAGCTCGCCGGGCTTCAACGGACGCTCGAAGTCCAGGTAGAGTTGCAGGCGGGTCGTACCGAGTGCGTGTGCCAGCAGGTGCTCCGCGTCGAGCCGTCCGTGCTCCACACCCTTGCCCTCCAGATAGTCGGCGCTCCAGAGGACGAGCTGCAGTACGGTCCATGTCGCCCGCTCCCCCGCCGTAACACCCACCCCGGCTCGCAGCCGAGTCACGCTTCGACTCGCCCGCCGCCACCGGCCGCGCCCTCAAGCCTTTCCTCCTGCTCGGCCACGCGGAGCGCTGCGATCAGCTCGTCGAGGTCGCCGCCGATCACTTCGGGGAGCCGGTAGAGGGTCAGCCCGATCCGGTGATCGGTCACGCGGCTCTGCGGATAGTTGTACGTGCGGATCTTCGCGGACCGGTCACCCGTACCGACCTGGGTCTTGCGCTCCCTCGAGCGTGCGGTTTCCTGCTCCGCGATCTTCCGGTCCAGCAGGCGACTCCTCAGAACGCGGAGCGCCTTGGTCTTGTTCTTGTGCTGCGACTTCTCGTCTTGCTGGCTCACGACCAGTCCGGTCGGGACGTGAGTGATGCGGACCGCCGAGTCGGTTGTGTTGACGGACTGCCCGCCGGGCCCCGAGGAGCGAAAGACGTCGATTCGCAGATCCGTCTCCTGGATCTCCACGTCGACCTCCTCCGCCTCGGGGAGGACCGCGACCGACGCCGCCGAGGTGTGGATCCGCCCTTGCGCTTCCGTCGTGGGCACGCGCTGGACGCGGTGCACGCCCGACTCGCGACGTAGCTTTCCATAGGCCCCGCGGCCCCGGACCGCGAAGACGGCCTCCCTGATGGATCCCGGGATCCCCTCCGACACGCTCATCAACTCCACGGACCACCCCTGACGCTCGGCGTAGCGCGAATACATGCGTGTCAGCTCTGCGGCAAAGAGCCCTGCCTCGTCCCCGCCCGTGCCGGCCCTCACCTCGACCACGGCCGGACGGTCCTCCAGGGGATCCTTCGGGGCCAGGAGCTCGCGGGCCTGCCGCATCAGCCGGGCGAGCCGCGCCTCCAGGGCCAGGGCCTCCTCCTGTGCCAGCTTGCGGACCTCGGGATCGGTGTCCGACAGGACCTCGCGCGCCTGATCCAGCTCGCCGGCGACACGCCGCACTTCGGCGGCCGCGCTCGCGAGAGGCTCGAGGGCGGAGCGCTCGCGACCGATCGCGCGCAGCCGCTCGGGGTAGCGCAGCACGGCCGGGTCGGTCAGCTGCTCGGCCAGCGCCTCGAATCGCCGCTCCGCGTCGGCCAGCCGCTGCTCGAGCCGCTCGTCCTGCAAGCCGGTTCTCATTCGGGGAGCCCGTATCGATCAGGGAAGGCCGGCCAGCCGCAACGGCGCTGCGCGGCTGGGACGGGTCTCGGCCAGGCGGGCGTCAGGACTTGGTGGTGCTGTACTTGAGCCTGAAGCGTTCGATCCGTCCGGCCGTGTCGACCAGGCGCTGCTTCCCCGTGTAGAAGGGATGGCAGACCGAGCAGATCTCGACGTGGATGTCCTCCTGCGTCGACAGCGTCTCGATCCGGTTGCCACAGGCGCAGACGATGGTCGCCTTCGTGACCCGAGGATGGATGCCCTGCTTCATGACCGTCTCCTGGGAAGCGAGAGCGGGCTCCAGAGCCTGACGGCGCCCCGAGCCCGCCGGGGTCCCCGTCCCGGCGGGGACCAAGCCGAGAAAATATAGAGACGACCCTCTAAGTCTTCCAGTCGGTGAGGACCCTCTCGATCTCTTCCGAGGGACGCGTCCCGTCCTCGATCTGCACCTCGGGCGCCACCTCGTCCAGGGCGTCCCTGTCAGCGCGCCTGTGCGGTCGCGCTCCGCGCCCAGCGAGGATCGCCCCACGCGAGCGCCAACGCCAGAGCGAGCGCGGCTGCGGGTCCCAGCCAGTCGCCGGTCCGCACGAAGAGCGTAGGCACCGCAAGGGCACGCAGCTGGGCGGCGAGGGCGTCCGCGACGGGGCGCTCGGGGTCGACACGGCTCTCCGAGCGGGGTCGGTCGCCGAGCATTGCCGTTACTCGGCCACTGGGATCCACCACGACGGCCGGGCCTCCGTTGGCGCTCCGGGCGACGCCGGTCCGCGTCTCGATCGCCCGCAGCTTGACGTGAGCGATCTGCTGGGCGACGCCGGCGTCGCGACCCAGGCCGCCGAACCACGCGTCGCTGGACATCACGATCAGCCCCGCGGCGCCGGCCCGGACCAGCCGGCGCGCGTCTTCCGCGAAAGCGGCCTCGTAGCAGATCAGGACTCCGGCACGGAGCGGGCCCGCGTCGAGCACCGGCCATCCGCGGCCGGGCGCGTATCCGCCTGCGGCCGGGGCCAGCCAAGCGGGCAAGGCACCGCCCCCGCCCCGCTCCGCCGCCGGCACCAGTCGGCGTTTGTCAGCGCGAAACGCTGCGCCTCCGATCAGCACGGCCGAGTTCAACGGGCGAGCGCGCTCGTCGTGCGCCAGGACGCCGGTCAGTATGGGCGCCCCGGCACGCTCCGCCTGCGTCCGCAAGCGATCGATGAGCGGCTGCATCTCGGGCGCGCCGACATCCAGCGGCAGCGCCATCTCGGGAAGGACGACGAGGTCGGGATCTCCCTCCATGCGTTCCAGCGCCCCCTCGGTTGCCACGACGGCGTCCCGCGCCCGGGCCAACGGGGCGCCCGCCGGGGAGATGTCGAGCGCCAGCACGCTGACCCGGGCCTGGAGCGGCGCGTCGAGCGTCCCGGCGCGCCAGGTTCCCCAGACGACTGGACCGAGCGCCAGCAGCGCCGCTCCGCCCAGGGCGAGGGCCGGTCGCCGCCGCGACCTGCCGGAGCGCGCGAGCCCGCCCGCGACGCCGACCACGGCAGCGGCGACGAGACCGTTCACCAGCGCGAGCCATGCTGTCACACCATGCACGCCGACCAGCTCGAGGGCTCCGAGCGCCTCGGGCCACGCCGCGAGCGCCAGCCCGAGCGGCGCCCACGGGAACGCGAGCCCGAACGGCAGGTGGGCGAGCCCCCACTCGAACCCCGTCCACGCGAGCGTCAGGGCGATGGCCAGCGGAACAGGTCGAGGACGGTCCATCAGGGCTCGGGCGCACCATGCCGTCGCGCCGCCGAGGCCCGCCAGGGCAGCCAGCGTGAGCGCGAAGGTGACCGACCCGTTGAGACCACCGGCGACCGCGACGAGAGTGCCATGAAGCCAGCGCAGTCCCCAGGCGTGGCGGATCGCGGCCGCTAGTGCGCCGGCCTCGAAGGCCTGGCGCCCGCCACGCCCCGGGGGCAGCCGCGCCAGATGAGTCGCCAGAGGCACGAGCGCCACGAACGGCAGCACGGGGGAGAAGGACGGCGGCGTGGCGGCCGCGAGCAGGATCCCGGTGAGCGTCGGAGCCGCCAGTCGTCGTCCCCCGAGCCGCCGTCGGGTCCTGCGCACCTCCATCGCGGGACTCCTCAGGCGGCCCCGCGGTCGCCGGGGGCCGCGTGGCGGAGAGGCCGGACGGCGCGCGCGCGCGCCGTCCGGCCGCCAGCCGGCAGCCGAAGCCTAAGCAGCGCCACGGCCAACCCGACGTTGGCGGGGACCGTCACCGCGATGATCTCGCCGTTGCGTTGAGTGACTCCCGGCGCAACGTGCGCGAGCATGCCGACCAGCGAGAGCGCACCGATGACGCCTCCGAGGACGATCGCGACCCGCGGCGGCCTGCGCCCCAGGAGCAGCGGGCAGAGGAGCGCCGCCATCACGATCGACAGCGGATTGGCCTGGAGAAGATTCCAGTTGCCGTACAAGAACACGTGGTCGGTGAAGAGCCAGGCGCCGGCCAGCACAATGCCAGCGGCCCCCGCCGCCGCGCTCCACCCGATCCCGACCAGCCCGAACAGGATGCGCGCCCGGCCGGCCCGACGGGCCAGTACGACCGGCAGGCCCGCGAGCGCCAGGCCGGCGGCGAGGTACCAAGGGAGCCTGTCGGGCACCTCCTCGGGCTCGGTCGCGGTCACCGATCGATGAACCTGCCGTTCTGAGATCACCAGTGGCCCCTCGACACCCGCACCGTCCACTACGCGCACGGCGCGCAGCGCCCTCATGAGCTCGAGCGGAAGGAACGCCTGCTCCCACCGATCGATCGGGTGGTCCGTCTTCCCCGACAGGACGAGCTGGATGCCCGTGTACATGGCGGGCATCCCCTGGAGCAGCCGGCGAGCATGGGAGCGGTACGACGTGCCGCTGGGCACGCCGGCGAGTGCCGTACGCAGCTGGCCGCCGAGCGCGCGGTCGAGCGCGTCCCGCACCCGGGTCGAGCAGTTGTCACGATAGTAGTCGTAGCGATAGAAGCGGTTCTCCGGAAGCGCGTTGGTCGAGAGCAGGTCCTTGAGCTCCGCTTTCTGCGCGTCCGTCAGGGAGAGTTCCTGGATCCAGGTCGACCGATCCTCCGCGACGTAGGCCTCGATCATCGGGCCGGCCCGGAAAGGTGCCATCCAGTAGAGCATGGTCCCTCGCAACAGGCGCGCCAGGAAGCCGGGCTGATCGAAGTCGAACATGCCCCAGTTGTACGCGAGATCGACTCCGCTCTCGGCGTCGCTGATCCAGAGCGCGTTGTGTCCGAAGCGCTCCCATACGAGCGGACCGGGCCCCACCGTGATCAGGTAGACGCGCGTCGATTCGCCCGCGCTCTGTGCCGGATGGACCGTCGCGGATCGGAGAGAAGGCCCGGGCGCGCGGACGTCCGCCCCGATGGGCGCCGGCGCCGCTAGTGCCGAGGCGACGAGCGCGCTCAGGATGGGCCCGGCAGGCCATGCGCTCAGCCCGCCCGCGGCGCGCCCCGCCGCGGGGCTCAGGGCTCGGACTCCCGACCTCTCGCGGCGGAGCGGTAGGCGGACTCGATCACGGCCATGAGCGCCCGCTGCTCCTCTGGCAACGGCACCTCGCGCTCACCCACCATGGCGCGCACGTACACGTCGAGCTCGCGGCGGTACGCCGCGTGGTAGGGGTTCTCCACCCCGCGCGGTACCGGCTGGCGCGGCGTGACGTCGAGCGGACGTCCGCCCAGCTGCTTGTAGACCTGCAGCGGCGGAAGCGACGCCGAGCCTTCGGTTCCCATCACGCGGAAGAACTGCCGGTCTTCGTTGCCGAAATAGCTCCAGCTGGTCTCGACCGTGATGGCGGCTCCCGTATCCGTGGCCAACAACACGGTGGCGGCGTCCTCGACCTCGTAGTCGCCGTGGAACGTCGCCGCGCTCACCCGCGTGACCTTCGGATAGCCGATCATGTGCAGGCAGAGATCGATCGCCGGCACACCGAGATCCATGAGCGCGCCGCCGCCGGACTCCTCGGGGGTCTGGCGCCAGGTCGGACGCGTCAAGTGCAGCTTCCGGTTGAGCCAGCTGCCCTTCACCTGGTACACGTCCCCCAGCTCGCCGCCGGCAATGAAGGACGCGAGCGCCGCGGCGTCGGGCCGGTAGCGATGGCTCATTCCCACGAGCAGCACCGTGCCGCTCTTGAGCGCCGCGTCGAGCAGGCGTTCCACGCCAAGTTGCGTCAAGGCCAGCGGGCGCTCCACCAAGACGTGCTTGCCGGCTTCAAGAGCCGCCAGGGCTTGCTGCTCGTGGAGATGGTTCGGCGTCGAGATAACCACTCCGTCCACGAGTTCGCCCCGGAGGAGTTCCTCGTCCGCCACTACTCGACCGACGTTGAAGCGGCTCGCGATGGCGCGAGCCTTGGGCTCGTCGGCGTCGGAGACCGCGACGACCTCCACGTCCGGACGATCCGTGAGGATCGGCATGTGGACGATCTGGCTCACAGCTCCCGTACCAAGCACGCCGAGTCGGACCGGCCGCCGCGACGCAATCATCGAAACCCCTCCTCTCCCAGTACTGCGCCCCCGAAATGGAACTGAAGACCAATGCGGAGCGCAGCGTAGCGCAGGTCTTCGAGCAACTCCAGCCGCCCCGCACCGTACAGGCGCAGGCGGGTAGCGAGCGGAACCTCGAGCCCGCCCTGCAGGCCGAGCCCGGCCGAGACCGAGTCGAGCAAGTCTTCTACGAACGTGCCGGCGATCGCTTTCCCGGTGCCGTTCAGGAAGTGGACCGAGGCTCCCGCGCCTGCGAAGGTGAGAAATCCGTACGGCACGCGCCACACCACGTGCGCGTCCACGGCCAGGGCGAGGTCGGACCAGTCGATTACGCCGAGGCTCACGGGAGCAGACGAGACGCCCGGCCGCGTCTGGGCGATCAGGCTCTCCAGCCGGCTCTCCAGCTCGTCCACCTCGCGTGCCCGAATGCGCGAGGACCAATACGTGATGGACGGAGCGACCCGGAGTCCGGGCCCGAGATAGCCCAGGTCCATGCGCACGCCGTAGGAGCGGACGGGCTCCACCTTGTTGGCCCAGACGTGGCCGACCTCGAAGCCGAGCCCGCGCAACGAGAGGTTCTCGTAGTCGAAATCCGCGAGCTCCTGTGCGTGAGCCGGGCGGGCGAAGACGCTGCCCGAGCCCGCCGCCAGTCCCGCTATCAGCAGCCCGGCCCCAAGGCGCACCTCGCCCTCCTCGATGTCCGGTCGCTTGCCGTTCGACGGCATCGCGCGCGATGCCTCACCATCCCCATAGCGCCGCCTCTCGCCCGCGCCGTCACCGCATCTCCCGGGCGACCTGTTCGGCCGCCTCCCTGGCCGCCGCAAGCGTCAGATCGACTTCCGCGCCGCCGTGCACCGTGGACACGAATCCCGCCTCGAACGGCGACGGCGCCAGGAAGACGCCTCGATCCAACATCGCGCGGTGAAAAAGCCGGAAGGCCCGGACATGGGAGTCCTGCGCCTGCTCGAACGAGCGGGGCGTCTCGCTGCGGAAGAACACGCCCATCATCGAGCCCACGGCGGTGCCCGCAGCAGCCAGGCCGACGTTGCGGATCGCCGCCGCGATCCCGAGAGCGACGCGCCGGGCAACGACTTCCAGGCCGGCGTACGGGTCCTGCTCCTCGAGCCACGCCAACTGCGCGTTGCCGGCGGCGGTGGCCAGCGGGTTGCCGGACAGCGTCCCCGCCTGGTAGACGGGACCGGCAGGCGCCACACGCTCCATGAGGTCCCGCCGGCCTCCGTAGGCGCCGACAGGCAGCCCGCCGCCGATGACCTTGCCCAGCGCGGTCAGATCCGGCTCGACGCCGTAGCGGGCCTGGGCACCACCCAGTGCGACGCGGAAACCGGTCATCACCTCGTCGAACACGAGCAGCGCGCCGTGACGCCACGTCAGCTCCCGCAGGCCGGACAGGAAGCCCGGAAGCGGCTCGATCAGGCCTGCGTTGCCGATGACCGGCTCGACGAACACGGCCGCGACGGCGTGGCCCCGCTCGCGCAACGCGTCGGCCACCGCGTCGAGGTCGTTGAACGGCACGACCATCGTGTCGCTCGCGGCGCCTCTCGTCACGCCGGGGGAATCCGGGAGGCCCAACGTCGCCACACCACTCCCGGCGGCGACCAGGAAGGCGTCGGCGTGGCCGTGATAGCAGCCCGAGAACTTGAGCACGGCGTCGCGTCCCGTGGCGGCCCGCGCGACGCGTAGCGCGCTCATGGTGGCCTCCGTCCCGCTGTTGACGAGCCGCACCATCTCGACGGCCGGCATCAGATGAGTGATCCGTTCGGCGAGCTCCACCTCGCCCTCGGTCGGCGCACCGTAGCTCGTGCCGCGCTCGAGCTGCAGCCGCACGGCGTCTACGACCGGCGGCGCCGCATGCCCCAGGATGAGCGGTCCCCACGAGAGCACGTAGTCGACGTATCTGCGGCCGTCCGTGTCGCACAAGTACGGCCCCTCGCCACGGCCGACGAAGAACGGTGTCGAGTCCACTGATCGAAACGAGCGGACCGGCGAGCTGACCCCGCCGGGCATCACTCTCAGCGCGCGGCGCCACAGGTCCGCTCCGAGGCTGCTCAAGCCGCTTCCCGCCCAGCCCGCCTCACGCGAGCACCCGTGCCGTCAGGTCGTGTTCGCCCGCGTCCGCGACCTCGACTTGCACCAGGTCCCCCGGCCGCACAGGCTCCGCACCCTCGCCGACCAGCCGGGTCACGCCGTCCACGTCGATCGCCTGCGCCGCTATGCGTGCCACGGCGACGCAGTCGGGGTCCTCGTCGCCGCCGACGCGGTCGACCAGGGCGGTCTGCGTGCTGCCGACCAGCTCGAGATTGCGCTCGAACGAAACGGTGCGCTGAAGATCCAGGAGCTCCTCAAGGCGCCCGCGCCGGACGTCTTCGGGCACCTGCTCCGGCATGGAGGCCGCGGGCGTATCCTCTTCGGGTGAGTATGCGAACGCTCCCACATGCTCGAAGCGCAGCTCCTCAAGCAGGTCGAGCATCTCTCGAAAGTCCGCTTCGGTCTCGCCGGGGAAGCCGACGATCACCGTCGTGCGCAACGTGAGGCCGCGAATCGCCGAGCGCAGCCAACAGACGCGCTGACGGATGGTGGCGCGACGCTCCGGGCGGCGCATGGCCGTCAGGATACGGTCGCTGCCGTGCTGCAGCGGCATGTCCAGATAGGGCACGACGCGTGGCCCGGCGGCTCGAGCGCTCGCCTCGCCCAGGAGCTCGACCAGGGCCGGGGTGATGCCCGAGGGGTACATGTAGAAGAGGCGGTACCAGTCGATCTCGGTGCGATCGAGCAGCGCGCGCAGCAGCTCGGGCAGCAGCGGGGCGGCCGGATCGCGCCGCCGCAGATCGCGTCCGTACCACGTCGTGTCCTGGCTCACGACGTTGATCTCCCGCACGCCTTGCCGGCCCAGCGCCGCCGCTTCCCGAACGAGGTCGTCGAGCGGAGCCGAGCGATGCAGCCCGCGCATCAGCGGGATGGCGCAGAACGCGCAGCCGTGGTCGCAGCCCTCGCTGATCTTGAGGAACGACGTGTGCGGGTGCTCGCTGGACAGGACACGAAGCGGACGCTCCATGAGCGGGACGTCCAGCTGCGGGACCAGCTCGCGGCGGCGCAGCTCGGGGATCAGGCGCGGCAGGTCGCCGAGGCCAAGATAGAGGTCTACCTCGGGGATCTCGGCGGCGAGCTCGACGCCGTGGCGCTCCACCATGCAGCCGACGGCCACGACGGCGCGTACCGCGCCTTCGTCCTTGAGCCGGCACGCGTCCAGAAGCGTCTCGATCGACTCCTCCTTGGCCGCCTGAATGAAGCCGCAGGTGTTGACGACCACCACGTCGGCTTCGGCCGGGTCGCTCGATACGCGCGCGCCATGGGCCACCAGAGCCGCCATCATGCGCTCCGAGTCGACCGTGTTCTTGTCACATCCGAGCGTGACCACAGCCACGTGCGGCGCACCGTGGGGGCCGACCGGGTCCACGTCGAGGCGAACCGCCCCAACGTCTCGCGAGACGCCGGGACGCACGGGATCGGGGGAAAGGGGGAAGACGGGGAGATCCCGCCGCAGGCGAGCGCCGCTCACCGGGAGGGGCAGGGCGTCACCGGGTGATGACGTGCGCACCCGCGGGCGGGCTGAAGCGGAAGAAATCCGGCGACGGCCGGCCGACCTCGACCCGGCCCAGCTTGATGGTGCGGACGGAGCCGTTCTCTTCGCGTATCACCACCTTGCGAACGTGACCGTCCCCTTCGTCGATCCACAGCTCGGCGCTCCGATACGGCGCGGGCCCGACCGGCGTGAGCACCAAGTGATGGGCCGCTCGACCGTCGAGCGTCGCGCGCCCGCGGTACTCCGCCCGGCTCTTCGTCCGGGGCGCGGCCAAGAACTCTCTGTAGAAGTCGATCCCGCGCGGGCCGCCGACGAGCTCGGAGCGCAGCACCTGCCTGGCATCCGCGCTCGGCTGGTACAGCCAGAGCCAACGGCCGTCGGCGACGACGAGGTCTCCGGGAGGTTCGGCGAAGCGCATGGCGAAGCGGTCGGGCGGTTGGCTGCACAGCCTGCCCCGCCCGGCGCGGTCCTCGTCCAGCAGCGGCACCGTGAGAGTCTGGCGGAACTCCGCGCAGACGGCCGGGACGGCATGGTAAGCACGTCCGGCTTCTTCCAGCACGGCCAGCGGATCGGGTGCCGAGTTCGACCCCTGCGCCCAGGCCCCGGACGGGGGGACGCTCAGCGCAAGCGCGGCGGCGATGGCGATATTGCGCACGGCTCTGTCACGGGCGTGCGGGACGCGATGCTTCACGGCGGCGCGACCTGATACCCGTTCTCCGCCACCTCAGGTCCCGGGGAACATCGTGTCCAGGTCGCTCAGGCTCACGAGCACCTCGCGCGGCTTGGAACCGTCGGGCGGCCCGAGGACGGCCGCCTCGTGAAGCTGATCGACGATGCGCGCCGCGCGCCCGTATCCGATCTTGAGCCGACGCTGCAACAGCGACGTCGATCCCTGGTCGTGATGGACGCAGACCTCGGCGGCCGCCCGGAAGAGCTCATCCCACTCGCCCGTTATCTCCTCGACTTCCGCCGGCTCGAGCTCCTCGCTCTCCTTGACCTCCTCGAGGATGTCGGCCTCGGCGCCCCGAGGCTCGGCGGCCGGGTCGGCCTCCGAGGCCGCGCGACGGTCGCGGTACCAGCCGGTGAGCCGCTCGGTCTCTGCGGTGGCGATGAAGGCGCCCTGGATCCGGACCGGTTCGCTCTTGCCCGGGGGCAGGAAGAGCATGTCGCCGTTGCCCAGCAGCGTCTCGGCGCCGTTTTGGTCCAGGATCGTCCTGCTGTCGGTCTTGGAAGCCACCCGGAAAGCGATACGCGTCGGGAAGTTGGCCTTGATGAGGCCGGTGATCACGTTAACGGACGGCCGCTGCGTGGCCACAATCAGGTGTATGCCGATCGCGCGCGCCTTCTGCGCGAGCTGTGCCAGGGGTCTCTCGACCTCGCTCTGCACCGTCATCATCAGGTCGGCCAGCTCGTCGACGACCACTACGACGTACGGCAGCCGCCCGTTCTCCCACAACGATTCCGCCCTGTCGTCCTCGGAGCCCGCGGGCCGGCGAGCCAGCAGCGTGGCTCCCTCGGCCAGCTTCTGGTTGAACTCGGTGATCGAGCGGACATGGTTGGCCGACAGCAGCTCGTAGCGGCGCCTCATCTCGAGAACAGCCCACTTGAGCACTCGGGCCGCGTCGCCCGGGTCCGTCACGACCGCGTGGCGCAGGTGGGGCAAGTCCGTGTAGGCGGACAACTCGACCATCTTGGGGTCGATCATGAGGAACCGCAGGGCCTCGGGCGTATGGCGATAGACTAGGCTCGTGATGATCGTGTTGATGCACACGGACTTCCCCGATCCCGTGGCACCGGCAATCAACACGTGCGGCATCTTCCCCAGGTCCGCCACGTAGGGCTTTCCGGTGAGGTCCCGCCCGAACGCGAGGGGGAGGTCACCCCGAGCGGCGCGGAACTCGCGCGCCTCGAGGATCTGGCGCAGAGGCACGACGCCCGCCTCCGGGTTGGGGATCTCGACCCCGACCGCGCCTTTCCCGGGGATCGGCGCCACGATCCGGATGCTCTGCGCTTTCATGGCGAGGGCGAGGTCGGCCTCGAGGTTCGTTATGCGGTTCACCTTGACGCCGGGCGCAGGCACGACCTCGAACTGCGTGACCACGGGACCGGTCGTACGGCCGCTCACGTGGCTCTCCACGTTGAACGTGCGGAGTTTCTCGATCAGAACCTCGCCCAGCCGGTCGAGCTCGCCCCCCATGCCGGAGCGGTCGAGCTCGCGCCCGCGGTCGAGCAGGTCGATCGACGGCAGCGGCGTGGCGGGTTCCCACCTGTCCGTGCGCTCGGCCTCCGCCCGCCCGGATTCCCGTTCCCCGGGCTCCGCCTCGCCCTCCCCGCCGGGGGACGGCGAGCCGTCCCCGTCGAGTCCGCCGCTGGCCCCTGCCGCGGCGCGCGGCAACCCCTCGCCCGTCTCCCGCTCGAAGGGCGGCACGGGCCCGGCCGGGAGGGTATCGGCCTCCGGCGCCGCGACATCCCTGCGGGCGTCGCGCCACTCGCTCCAGCGTTCGCGCAGCGCCCAGAAGCCGCGGCTCGCCGCGCTGCCCCCCGCGGCCAGTCCCTGGCCCACGCGCCGCAGCGGGCGCCAGCCGAGCGTGACGACGGTGAGCGCGGCCAGCAGCACGGAGATCAGTATGAGCGCTCCCAGCCAGCCCACCACGCCCGCGAGCGGCCTCCCGAGCGCGTCGCCCAGCCGGCCCGCTCCCGCGCTGCCCGGCGCGACCACGTGAGCGGCGGTCGGCAGCAACAGGGCCACTCCCAAGGCGAGGGCGCCGAGTCGCGCCGTGTTCGCCCGCGAGAGCCATGCGCCGGAGCGGAGCCCGGCCAGGGCCAAGAGCGGCGGCAGGAGCACGGCCGACATGCCGAGTGAGCGCCACAGCACATCGGCGAGCACAGCACCGGCCGGCCCGATCGCGTTGCCGCCGGGGAAGAGAGCGCTCACGCGCTCTCCCATCAGCGAGATAGGCAGCAGCGCCAACGACACGATCAGCGCCAGCGCGAACAGGGCCAGGGCTAGCAGTTCACGCCTGAGTTCGGCGGAGAGCCGGCCGCCCGCGCGGGATGCGCGCCTGCCGGCGCCTCCGCGCGCGGACTTCGAGGATTCCCGTCGAGGCTTCGCGCGCGCCACGCTACCTCCGGATCAGGCCGTCTGAGAGCGTGGGGACCAGGTCGAGCGCGTCCATCCGCGCGCACCAGCGCACGTCCTGCTCCCGGCCCAGGCCGGCAAGCGCCGTGCCCCAAGCACAGCGCAACAGGAAGTCGGCGTCGGGATCGAAGCGGCTGGCCAGCGCCAGGGCTGCCTGGCCCGCGTCGTCCAGCTCGAGCGCCGGCGTGCGCTCGGACAACCGCCTCAGCAGCATGCCGGCGCACAGGGCGTCGTCCATGGAGAAGCGGCCTGCGTGGCCCGCGCACACCACCGCGAGGCGCTCTGCGGCAGCGACCTCCGCGGCGACCGCCGAGAGGTTCACCAGCGAAGCGATCACGGTGCGCTCCGCGACGCCCGCGGCGACCAGGGCAGCCGTGCCGTTGGTTGTGCTCATCACGACGCGCTTTGCGTGCACGCGCTCCGCCGTGAACTCGCAGGGCGAGTTGCCGAGGTGGAACCCTTCGATTCGCCTGCCGCCTCGCTCGCCCGCGAGAAGCGCGTCCCCTCGACCCAAGGATGTCGCCAGCCCGACGGCGTCCGCGACGGAGACGACCGGATAGATCTCCGCGGCGCCGGCGTCGAGTGCGGCTACGACCGTGCTGGTCGCGCGCAGCACGTCGATCACTACCGCCGTCTGGCCGCGGAGCTCGGGGCCGGCGACCTCTTGATGCGTGAAGAAGACGCTCGCCTTCAAGTCTGGTCCGCCGGAGGCTCCGGCTCTAGCGAGGCCCGCTCGGCCATGAACCGCTCCAGGAAGCTCGTGTCCGCCTCGCCCGCGGCGAAGCGGGCATCGCGCACCACATCGGCGAGGAAGGGTATCGTGGTGTGCACGCCCTCGATCACGAACGAACCCAGTGCGTTGTGCGCCCGTGAGAGGGCTTCCTGGCGGCTGTTGCCGGACACGATCAGCTTTGCCAGCAGCGAGTCGTAGTTGGGCGGTACGCGGTATCCGGAGTAGACGTGGGTGTCCAGGCGAACGCCGGGCCCTCCGGGCGGATGGAAGGTCGTGACAAGGCCGGGCGACGGCGCGAACCCGCGGTCCGGATCCTCGGCGTTGATGCGAAACTCGATCGCCCAGCCCCGGTGCGTGAAACCCTCCGCCGGGAACGAGAGGGGAGCGCCCGCAGCGACCAGGATCTGCTCCTTGACGAGGTCTAGGCCGCTCGTCACCTCGGTGACCGTATGTTCCACCTGGATGCGGGTATTCATCTCGATGAAGAAGAACTCGCCCGTGGAATCGAGCAGAAACTCGACGGTGCCCGCCCCCACGTAACCGATCGCCGCGGCCGCCTTGATCGCCGCGGCCCCCATGCGCTCACGCAGCTGCGCGTCCACAACCGGCGACGGTGCCTCTTCGATCAGCTTCTGGTGACGCCGCTGGACCGAGCAGTCGCGCTCACCCAGGTGCAGGATCCGTCCCTGGCGATCGCCGAACACCTGAAGCTCCACGTGCCGCGGGCGCTCGATCATGCGCTCGAGATACACGCCGGAATCGTTGAACGCGGCCTGGGCCTCGGTCTGCGCCTGCCGCAGCAACTTGGTGAAGCTGTGCCGGTCGCGAGCGACCCGCATCCCCTTTCCGCCCCCGCCAGCGGCAGCCTTGATCATGATCGGGAAACCGATCTCCTCCGCCATCGAAAGCGGCCCGTCCTCGTCGCGGACGATGTCGGGCGTGCCGGGCACGACGGGCACGCCGTGCTCGGTCATGGTGCGCCGGGCCGTCGCCTTGTCTCCCATCGCACGGATCTGCTCGGGATCGGGGCCGATGAAGGTGATGCCGGAGCGCGTGCAGATCTCGCTGAACTCGGCGTTCTCGGCGAGAAAGCCGTAGCCCGGATGGATGGCCTCGGCGCCGGTGACCTCGGCCGCGGCGATGATGCGAGGAATGTTGAGGTAGCTGTCTCGGGCGGGCGCCGGTCCGATGCAGACGTCCTCGTCAGCGAAACGTACGTGCAGAGATTCGCGGTCCGCTTCCGAGTAGACGGCCACGACCCGGACCCCGAGCTCGTGACATGCGCGGATGATGCGGAGCGCTATCTCGCCGCGATTGGCGATCAGGACCTTAGTGAACAAGGTGCGCTACCGGACGGGATGGGAGGGGGGCCCGGACGACCCCTGTCGTCTACGGACGCACTCACGTGGAGGCGGCGGGGCGGGGCCAAGGCGCGGCGAGCGGGCGCAGGGCGACGGGCCTGTTGCGGCGCGGCTCGCCTGAACAACACGGGCTCATGCCGCGATTTCAGCGCGCCGGGTCAATCTTGAAGAGGACTTGGCCATACTCGACCGGTTCGGCATTCTCGACCAAGATCTCGACGACACGCCCCTCGGTCTCCGACTCGAGCTCGTTCATCAGTTTCATCGCTTCGATGATGCAGAGCGTGTCGCCCGGCGAGACGACGGAGTCGACCTCCACGTACGGAGGAGCGTCCGGAGCAGCCGAGCGGTAGAACGTGCCCACCATGGGCGACTTGACGTCGACCAGGTCGCTGGGCGGCGGCAGGGCGGGCTCGACCTGCTGGGGCACCTCCACGGCTTCCGGCGGAGCGGCCTGGGGCATCACCGCCGGCGGCCCGGACATCCCGAGGAGCGACGGGGCGGACTTGGAGAGCCGGATGCGCGTGCCGCCGCTCTCGACCTCGATCGTGTCGAGCGAGCTCTGGTCTAGCGAGCGGATCAGGCTCTGCAGGAACTCCAGATCGATCATCCGGCGATCCGTGTCAGGTACTTGTCCTCCCTGCGGTCGACCTTGAGGACATCACCCTCCTCGATGAACAGCGGCACCTGTACGATCGCGCCGGTCTCGAGCTTCGCTGGCTTCGTTCCACCCTGCGCCGTGTCGCCGCGCACGCCCGGGTCGGTCTGCACGACAGCGAGCTCGACAAAGAAAGGGAGTTCCACGGCGATTACGCGATCCTCGTGAACGAGGCCCTCACACTCCATGTTCTCTTTCAGGTAGCGCAGCTGATCATCACCGATGACGTCCGCCGAAATCGGGATCATCTCGAACGTCTGCGCTTCCATAAAATAATAAAGCTGGCCATCGGTGTAGCTGTAGGTGACCGGACGCCGCTCGAGCCGGACATCCGTGACCTTCTCGCCCGCGCGAAACGTCCGCTCCACCACGGCGCCAGTGAGCACGTTCTTGAGCTTGCTCCGTACGAACGCGCCGCCCTTGCCCGGCTTCACGTGCTGGAAGTACGTGATCTGCCAGAGGACGCCGTCGATCTGCATCACCAAGCCGTTCCTGAAATCCGCGGTGCTCGCCATGGCGCAATCGCTCAGTGCCGTCTCAACCGTTCTTCTCGACCAGCACGACCAGGCCGCGGAGTCCGAGCAGGTAGCTCTGGGCTCCGAACCCGTAGACCACTCCGCCAGCCACGGAGGACAGATAGGAGCGACGACGGAAGCGCTCGCGCGCCGCCGTGTTGGACAGATGCACCTCGACGAACGGGAGACCGACGCCGACCAGGCAGTCGCGCAGCGCGATGCTGGTATGCGTGAGCGCTCCCCCGTTGACGACGAAGCCGTCGACCCTGGAGGACGCGCTCTCGATGAAGTCGATGAGCGCGCCCTCCGAGTTCGACTGGAACGACTCGACGTCGACCGACAGCTCGCGCCCGAGCTCGTGCAGCCCGTGCTCGATCTCCTCGAGCGTGGTGTGGCCGTACACCTCCGGCTCGCGGCGCCCCAGCAGACGGAGGTTGGGACCGTGGACGACGGCGACGCGCATGCGGGTCCGGGCTCAGCGGAGGGCTGCACGCCCGTCGAGCGCCCGAGCGTCGGCAGCCCGCGATGGGTCGGGCGCGGACGCGGCGACGTCAGCGGCGTCGGGCGCGAGTGAGGCGATCGGAACGGGAGCCGGCGCGAACGCGCTCGCCAGAGCCGCCTGGACCGGCGCCTCGCCCGGCGCGGGTCCGGCGAACTCGGCGGTGGGTCCGTCGAACTCCCAGGCCAGGGGACCCTCAGAGGGCAACGGGGCGCTCTCCCCTGCCGAGGGCTCGGGGCCGGACGCGCCGGCAGCCATCCCGCCCACCAACTCCAGCTCACTCACCCGCCCGCGCAGCGCCGCGTCGTCGGGATCGGGCGCGAGCGCGGCGATGCCGACCACCTGGGGGGCGGTCGAAGCGATCGGCACGGCTTCGGGCGCGAACGCGGGCCGCACAGCCGGGGCCGTCGGGCGCGAGACCCGCGCGGCCGCGGACCCCGAACCGGGCTGTGCCGCCTTGCTCTCGGTCGCGTCGAGCCCCTCCGGCTCCACCCGGGCCTCAGCCTCCGCCGGCGACTGGGGGCAGGACGCCCAGGAGAGCAGACCGTGCAGGTACTCGCGCGCGCTCGGTCCCGCCGAGGGTTCGGGACCGCCGGCACTGGCCGGGGTCCGGGCGAGAGCGGCGAGTCGAGCACGCCGCTCGCCCGGACCCTCGGCTCCATCGCCGTCCGGCGCCTGCGCTTCCTCCGCGTCCGCCCCGGCAGCGGTGCCCTTGGCGCTCAGCGACTGAAGCTCGTTCATCCGCTCGCGCAGCGCGGCGTCAGCCGGTTCGCGCTCCAGCAGCCGCCGGTAGACCCCGAGCGCACGCTCGTAGAGGGCCTGGCTAGCGTACAACTCGGCCAGGGTCCGCGTCACCGGCCCCTTGTCCTCCGGGGTGACGGGCGTTTCGGATCGAGGCTCCCCGCCCAGCTCGGCCAGCCCGGCGCGCGCTTCCGTGTTCTTCGCGTCGAGCGCTAGGGCCGCCCGGAACGCCCGGACCGCGCCGGCGACGTCGCCCTGATCGCGGCGCACCCAACCCGACACGACGTGCGCGGGCACGAAATCGCTGTGGCTGGCGAGACCCTCGGTCAGGAGCTCGTCGGCCCGGTCAAGGTCGCCTGCCCGCCGGTAGGCGTCGGCCAGCGGCGCGAAAACGCATCCATCGGGGTCCCGCTCGGACCGGAAGAGCGAGCACAGCTCACGGATCTCGTCCTCGACGGACTGGGCCAACGGCTGCTCCCGGAAAGGAGAAAAAACCTGCGGTCGGAAAACGCTCGGTGGGACGGTGGAGAAGTATAGGTGCCCGCTTGAAAATGTGTCAACGAGAAGCGGCGTGCGATCCGGTACCGCACGACCCGAAAAACGTCTGTTTTGGAGCGACGGCAGGGGTCGGTGGCCACCACCGGGAGCACCCGGCGCATTTGGTTGAGAGGCCGCCTGCGCCCGGTTAGTTTGTTCGTTTCGGATCACAGCCGGCCGGGGACGAGGAGTCGTCGCATGGTGATGCGTCAGATGCGGGAGCACACGAAGTGGATCATGCTGGCGACGGCCATCGCCTTCGGGCTCCTGATGGTCTTCGAATGGGGCATGGACCTCACGGGCATAACCTCGGGATCGCTGGGCGAGATCGGGCGCGTGAATCGCACGCCCGTCATGTACGAGGATTACATGAACGCCTATCGGGTGCTGTTCGACCAGGTACAGGCGGAGCAGACGGAAGCCATCGGCACGCTGCAGAACCGGCAGATCGAAGACGCGGCGTGGGAGCAGATCGTGGACCGCGTCCTCATCCGGCAAGAGCTCGACCGCCGCGGGATCGGCGTCACCGAGGAGGAGATCCGACAGGCCGCACGCTTCGCGCCGCCGCCTGAGCTGCTGACGAGTCCCGGGTTCCTGACCGACGGTGAGTTCGACCTGGCGAAGTACCAGGACTACCTCGCGAGCGCGGCCGATCCCTTTCTCTTCGAACAGCTCGAGGCCTATTACCGAAGCGTGCTCCCGGAGGGCAAGCTGATGCGCCAGCTCGCTACCGGGCTGTACGTCACCGACGGAGAGCTCTGGACCCGGTACGCGGACGCCAACGAGAGCGTGCGCGTTCGCTACGTCCCTCTGGACCCCGCCGTGCGCGTCTCCGACGACTCCGTCTCAGTGACCGATCGCGAGGTGCGAACCTACTACAACGACCACGAGGACGACTTCGAGAGGCCCGCCCGGGCCCGGGTCCGCGTACTCGTGCTGCCCAAGGTCATCTCCGCTTCGGACAGTGCCGCCGTGCGCGACCGGGCGGAGGCGCTGCTGGCGGAGATCCGCGCCGGAAGCTCGTTCGACTCGGCAGGAACGCGCGCCGCGGCGGCGGAGCCGCCCGCCGTGTTCGAGGACCTCGGCACGTTCGGGCGCGGCGACATGGCGCCGCCCTTCGACACCGCGGCGTTCGAGGCCCCCGTCGGGCGTGCCATCGGGCCGGTCGAGACTTCCTTCGGCTACCACCTCGTCTTGGTCTCGGCGCGCACGGAGAGCAGCGCCACGGCGAAACACATCCTGTTTCCGATCACGCGCACCGAGGAGTCGGAGATCCAGCTGCTCGTGCTGGCGGACTCCATGGAGGCCCTGATCGAGGATTACTCCCTCGAGGAGGTGGCGCTCAGGATGAACCTGCTCGAGGTCCAGACCGTCGAAGTGAGCGAGGCCTTCCCGTTCGTGGCCGGGGCCGGACAGGTCAGCGAGGGCGCCGACTGGGCGATCCGCGAAGCCGTTGAGGGCGACGTGAGCGAAGTCTTCGAGAGCGACCAAGCGTACTACGCGGTGGAGCTGATCTCCAGTGAGCCGGGCGGTGTTCTGCCCGTCGAGGAGGCCGAGCCGACGATCCGCCAGGTGCTGCTCCAAGAGAAGAAGATTGCGCGCGGTGCGGCCGACGCCGAGGAGCTGGTCGATCGCGTGCGCGGCGGAGCGACGCTGTCGGCAGCCGCGACCGGGTTGGGGTTGGAGGTTCACGAGCCCGAGCCCTTCACGCGTCAGGACTTCGTCCCGGGCATGGGCCGCCTCAACCAGGCCATCGGCGCGGCGTTCGGGCTACCGACCGGCGCGGTCAGCGAGCCCGTGGCGACGCGCGAGAACGTGTTCGTGATCGAGAAGCTCGCCTACACGCCGGCCGATTCCGCAGCCTGGCTCGCGCAGCGCACGGCCCAGCGCGAACAGCTTACGCTCTTTCTCCAGCAGCAACGTCTGCAGGAGTGGATCGAAGGGCTGCGGGCGGCTGCGCGGATTGTCGACCGCCGGGAGGAAGTGCTCCAGCCGGCTGACTCCATCTCGCCGCTCACGCCGTACCTGCCGTTCTAGGCGACGGTCGCGGCGGGGGCCGCCGCCGCGACCCGTTGGAATGCGGAAGCGGTCCGGACGCCGAGGCGCCGGACCGCTTCCCGAATTCCAGCCTTCCCGCAGCCGCTCAGCCGGTGGTGGACTTCGTCGGCTCGGCTTTGGTCTCCGCTGCGGGGGCCTGCTGGCTCGCGGCGTCCGTCAGACGCCTGGGCTCGGCCTCACGCGGAGGAGGCGTATACCGAGCCTGCCTGAGATCGTCGGCCTTGAGCTCCTTCTCGACCTCCCGCACCGAACTCTTGAACTCCTTGATCCCCTTCCCCAGCGACGATCCGATCTCCGGCAGACGTTTGGCGCCAAAAAGCAGCAGCACCACCAGGAAGATGAGGATCATCTCCCCCATGCCAAGGCCACCGAATGGCATCTTCCGATCCTCCCGGGCGCCTCGCCGCGCCCCGCTTTCGTTCGCTACCCGCCGCCTAGATCCAGGAACGCACGACCAGCGCGACCAAGAAGACCCCGGCTGCGGTGAGAACGTTCAGGTTAACCGCCAGCGGACCGACGGTGAGCGCCAGCGCCAACAGGTCCAGCGAGAACGGGCCCACCGACAAGCTTACCGAAGTCGTGAGGAACGTCCTCGCCGCACTGTCCGGCAGGAACATCTCCGAGAGCCGGGTGAGAAGCCCGCCCAAGAAGAAGCCCAGTACCAAGGCCCACGCCAGCCGCACGCCACCACGCCGCAGGTTGTCAGTTAACATACCACCCCCGTGGCCTCTTCGTTCCGGGACCGCGTCCCCTCATCGGCTGCGCCCCACCGTGTAGACCACCGCATTCGACAGCGCCTCGACCGCCGCCAGCCCGGAACCGATGCCCGCGAGCTCGGTCTCGGCGCGCTCCGCGTACTCGCCGGCGCGATCCCGTGCGTAGTCCAACCCGCCCCGCTCCTCCACGATCCCGACGATGCGCGAAATGTCCTCGTCGGACGGGTCCACCAAGGTGAAGAAGCGGCGGATCTCCCTGATCTCGGCGGCCCGGGCCCGTGTCAAGGCGCCCACGAGCGGCAGTGTGACCTTGCGCTCGCGCAGGTCGTGCCCCGTGGGCTTTCCCGTGACCGCCTCGCTGCCCGTGTAATCCAACAGGTCGTCGACGATCTGGAAGGCCATCCCCAGGTGGTGTCCGAAGCGCGCGAGGTGCGCGCGCGCGCCCGACGCACCTGCGCGGGCACCCATCTCACAGGCGGCGGACATGAGCGATGCCGTCTTGGCCGCGATCAAGCGCATGTAGGCTTCTTCGGAGAAATCGAGCGCGTCGTAGGACGCCAGCTGCCGCATCTCGCCCACGCTCATCTCGTTGGCGGCACGCGCGAGCACCCGCACGGCTTCGAGGTCGCCCAGGCCGGTGAGCTCCGTTACGGCCCGGCTGTACAAGTAGTCTCCCATTATGATCGCGATCTGGTGCGTCCAGAGCGCGTTCACCGTAGGCAGGCCCCGGCGGAGCACCGAGTGATCGACCGCGTCGTCGTGCACGAGCGTGGCGAGGTGAACCAGCTCGACGACCGCACCCAAGGTCACCGAGCGAGCGGACACTTCCGCCGAGGAGAGTTCGGCACGGCCCACGTCGCTGGCGAGCAGCAACAGGGTCGGGCGGAACAGCTTGCCTCGCACCAGCAGCAGATAGTCGTTCACCTGTTCGATGGGCGAGAAATCGCTCACGACGATCCTCTCGATCTCGTCCACGACGTGATTCAATCGCTCCATGATGGGGGCCTGGATCGAAGCGAGGTCCGGCCCTGCCGGGAGAGTGAGTGGACCTGATCCGGAACGGTGCATGGACATTGCCAGCGTAGGCGTGGGGGACCGCGCTAAAGGAGAGCCCGGAGCCGGTCGCGCTCGGGCGCTGGTTCGCTCAGAGCTTCCAGGCTCACGGCTCTCGGTCTTGACTGGGCGGCCGGGTCAGTGATCCGGAAAGTTGAAGGGCGCTCTCGCGGACCCGCGTGGGCACTGCCTCGCCCTCGTCCCGAACGGCCCGGAGGACAGCGTCCGCGCGGAGGGCCACACGCTCCGCGACATGCCGGGCCAGCCGCGGCGAGAGCAACCGCGCGGGGGGACCATCGAAGACACGCAATCTGTCGGCGGCCGCCGGAAGCACAAGGGCGTCCGGAATCATGCCGATCACCTCGGTCTCGGTGATCCGCCCGCCCAACGCCTCCAGCCGTCGCTCGACATAACGGTAGACATCGAAAGGCGACGTGCGATCCATGTCCTCGAGATTCATTGACAGCTGCAGCCGCTCCTGGGACTCGAGCCGGAAGGCCAGCACCCTGAGCGCGGCGAACCCCCCAGCACGTCTTGAGGTCCCCCCGCCCGTCGCGGCGCCCTCGCCCACGCTCCCGCCGGGCGCGGGAGGCGGCGCCTCACGCAGCTCGCGAGCCAGCGCGCGCGCCGCCTCCAGATCCACGCCCTCAAGATAGAGGTTCCAGGCCAGCAGCAGGCGCCGGGCACCCACACACGTCGCGCCGGCGCTGGGGTGCGCCGCGCTGCGGCCGGCCGACAGGTCCGGCTGGCGGCCCTCGGGGAACCCGGCCGCGAGCGCCTCGAATCCGCCTCTGCGCAACTCGGAGAGCCGGGCCGTTGGCCGCTTCGAGGCCTCGCCGTAGAAGTAGATCGGGATACCGAGCTGGTCGGCCAGTGTCCGACCGACGCGGTGCGCGCTCGCCGCCGCGTCGGCGAGTGTCAGCCCCTGGAGCGGCACGAAAGGGAGCACGTCGAGCGCGCCGACCCTCGGATGGATCCCGTGATGGACCCGCAGGTCGAAGTGTTCGCAGGCGAAGCGGGCGGCCTCAAGCGAGGTGGCCTCGACGCTGGCGGGGTCTCCTACGTAGGTGACGACGCTGCGGTTATGGTCCGGATCACAGGACCAGTCGAGCACCTCGACGCCCCCGTCCTCGATAACGCCCAGCAGTTCTCGGAGGCGACGCACGTCGCGCCCCTCGCTGAAGTTGGGCACGGCCTGCAACACAGGAAGCATGGAGCAAGGTACAGAAGAACCGGAGCCGAGGTACAGCGGGGCCGGCGGGCCGGCGGGCGCGACCGGAAACCGCTTCGCCGAGCCTGTCGCGCCGGCGCAGTCCCGTTGCCCGGCCGTCGACGCGCTGCGCCCTCGACGCGGACGCTCAGCGCAGGCCGGGTCACCGCACGTTGTTCTGCTGTTTGTAGTTGAAGTGGAGGTCCTGGTTGGCCTTGAGCGCGACCTCGAAACGGAACGCCCAGTTCCCCACGGCGGTCTGGGAAAAATCGAAGTGGGCCTCCCAGTCGTGGATATCGCGCGTTACTCGAATCATGTGGTCGTTGAAGCTACCTCGCTCGAGGTCGTAGGACGTGCGCCAGCTGACTTGCCAGAGTTCCGTGGGGGTGAGCTCGACCGTGCCGCTGAGCATCTGACTCGCCGCGCGTCGCGAGTCGCGCGGACGCGCGAGCGAATAGCTGAGGTTGGCTCTCCATGTACCGACCGGCTGGTCGCGTAGCGAGCGCCCGCCGCCGAAGGCGCCACGGTCCTGGCCGGGGATGATCGCGCTCTCGTTCGCGAGCATGTCGTCCAACAGGAACGGATCGTCTTCCAGCTCGTCGCCTTCCACCTGGATGGTGTCGGCGGGTTCATCCGTGTCGGCTTCCTCGCCGCCGGAGAGGCCCAAGGCACGCCACAGCCCGGAGCGGTTGTCGAGCGAGAAGCCGAGGTTCAAGTCGGCGAGCCTGAAATCGAATCGGCGCTCCCTGCGAGTCTCACCGCTCGCCAGCCGAACGACCGTGTCGGCGAACAGATCGTGGCTCATCGAAATCGACAACCCTCGCAGGAAATCCGAGCTCACCTGGCTGTTGATGCGAGTGGTCTGGAAGCCGAACAGCGGATCGCCCCGCTCGTCCGCCTCGACGAAATCGTACTGCACGGCCGACGTGCGCAGCGCCAGCAGGGTCACGATGTCCGCCCTGGGCGGCATGGGCCGCGGAGCGTCGGGATCGCCGGTCGCGTCCGCAGCCGCGAGCTCGTCCTGTTCCGCATCGGCGGTGTCTGCCGTCGACACCCTGCGCTTGGCCTCGAACGTCTGGGTCAGAGTGAGCGAGAGCTCCTTGCGGGGACGGATCTCTCGCCGGCCGAAGACCCGCTGCTGGAGGTCGGTGGAGGTGACCGCGGGCGCGTAGGAGAACTGAAAAGAAGGCGAGAGCTTGTGCCGTATCGCCTCGAACGGACCCACGCCGGGGAAGAAGCCGAACAGGTCGGACTTGAGATTCGCACCGACCGTGACACGCGCCGGGCTGCTCACGAACCGGTCGCGGGCGACGTCGACCGTGTCGGACTGTCGCGCCGTTCCCTGCAGGGACAGCGACGGCGTCAGCGTGGTCGAACCGACCAACTGCTGCTGGTAGCCGACCGAGGTCTGCCAGGCGAGATCCGTCCGTGCCACGTCCCCCAACGTCGTCGCCGCTCCGGTCGCGGAGTGAGCCGAAGGTACGAGCAGGCTGCCCGACGGCGAGATGCCGAGCGCCACGGACTCGGCGGGGTGGATCGGAATCTGGAACACGGACGATCGCTGGACGGACAGGCGCTTCGACCAGGACAGGTTTCCCACATTGAAACTCGAGCGTATGCGAGCGTCGATGTCCTCGGTATCGGCGTTGGACGATGTGACGGTCTCGCCCACTTGAGGGGTGCGGTCGATCGTCCTGCGCGACCCGCCGGCGCCGCCGGACCAGGTCAGGTTGTTCCACCAGCTCGCTCGCGCGGGAGGAGCACGGAACAACGTGATCGTCGAAAGGTTGAGCTGCAGTTGGGGCAGAGTCATCCGTACCCGGTCGTCGGACAGATACTGATCTCGATTGCCGGAGAGCGAGATGTTGCCCCAATCGAAGCGTCGATCGAAGCCGCCCGTGGAGTTGATCGACTGGGTGACCTCGCGAGGGTCGAAGCTGTTGCGCCGGAGAAACTCGTTGGACGAGCTGTATCTGGCCGCCAGCCTGAGACTCGTGCGCTCATCCATCTGCCACGCGTGTTCGGTGTCGAAAGCGAATTGCTGGGCGCCGTCGTGTTCCCAGTAGCGACGCACGTTGACGCTGCCCTCTAGGAACTGGCGAGCCCAGGCGTAGCGGAGACGGCCGGTGAGCGCCGTAAAGTTGTCGCTGAACCAGTCGAGGGCGACGGTCGCGTCGGCGTAGTCGCTCATGGCCCAGTAGAAGCCGATGTTGCTGACTCGACGCCGGTATCCGCCAGAGGTCCGAACGATGTCGTTGATGCTGAAGCTGGGCATCAGCAGGCCGCTGGCCCGTCCGCTGCCCAGGCCCTGGGCGATGAAGGGCAGCCATGCCACGGGCACATCGCCGAAATAGAGCTTGACCGGGCGGGCGACGAGGATCCGGCCGGCAATGATCTTTACCTCCTTGGCCCTGAAGTGGTAGTGAGGCACGTCGAGGTCGCAGGAGGTGAAATGCGTCTCCTCGCCGTACACGGCGTCGGCAGACACCCAGGGCAGGTCGCCCGTCATGTACCAGTCCGCTCCCTCGCTGTAGTGCGTGCGGGCGCCGAGCGCCGTTCCCCGCGCCTGTTCGAAGTCGACCATCACCTGCTCGCTTTGCACGTCGTCGCCGTCGGCCGGCGTGTAGACGGGCCGTCCGATCCCGTCCAGGCGACGCGTCGTCTCGTCGTAGCGGATGACGGAATCGGCCGTCAGCTCCGAGCCCCGTGTCATGAGCGCAGCCCTCTGCGCGCTGTCCCCGTGAAGCGTCAGCACCCGAGCGGTTGCGTCGAAGTCGGCGGCCAGGCCTTCGTATCGGGTCGCCTCGTAGCCACCGAGCTCGAGGAGCGCCGTCACGACCGAGTCGCCCGCCAAGCCGCGCGCCCGCGCGCGCGCCGTGGGACGTTGCCCCGCGGTGTCGAGCGGCAGCGTGACGGTGTCGGGCGCGGGCTCGCGTCCGAGCCGCCCCAGAGCGGCCCGGATGCGGAGCTCGACCGAGTCCTGGGCCTGGGCCTGCAGCGGTGTCGGAGCCGCGCCGAAGACGAGACAGAGCACCGCCATGAGACGTGGGCCGTGCGGCCGCAGGAGCGCGGCGATCCTCACTGCGGATCCTTCTCCTCTCGATCGGCCTCGACCACGCCCGCTGACGCCTCCAGCTCGGGCGGCTCGATCACGTTCTCCTCCGGCGCCTTCCTGCGAACGAAGGCCGCCAGCAGGATGCTGACTTCGTAGAGGATGATCAGGGGGAACATCAGCAACGCCGTGACCGCGATGACGTCGCCGGGGCTCAGGAACGCGGCCGTGACCGTTATGATCACGATCGCGTGGCGGCGCTTCGACCTGAGGTACGCCGGCGTCACCAGCCCGAGCGCCGCCAGAATCATGACGACGACCGGCAGCTCGAACACGATCCCGAACGCCAACAGCAGCCGAACCGTGTACGCGAGGTGCTGGTCGACCCCGATCGTCCACGCCAGGTATTCCTCCTGGAATCCGTCGAAGAAGCGGAGCGTGAGCGGCAGGGCCACGAAGTAGGCCAGAGCCACACCGAGAATGAAGAGGCCCAAGCCTGCGTACAGGGCGGGGATGATGATACGCCGCTCGCGTCTCTCCAGCGCCGGAGACATGAACGCCCACACCTGATAAATGATGATCGGGAACGAGAGAATGACCCCGACGATCAGCGCCAGCTTCAACTCGATGAAGAAAGGCGTGGCCGGGCTGAAGACGTTGAGCTGGCCGTTGGGCAGATAGGGTCGGATGGGGTTGATCAACAGCTCCATGACCCCGTAGTAGTGGACGATTACGAAGCCCACCACGCACGCGATTATGAGCGAGCCGCCAGCCTTGAAGATGCGCCAGCGCAGCTCTTCGAGGTGATCGAGGAAGGGCATCTCACCCCTTGCGTTTACGTGCACCGCAAGCTCTCCTGCGCTCGGCTACGGGAGCGGCAACTCGACCTGGTGACGTGCCAGCGCCTCACGCTCGCCGTGCGACTCCAACTCGTCGACGGCGTCTCTGAACTCCCCGGCATCCTGGAAGTTGCGGTACACCGACGCGTAGCGAACGTACGCCACGCGGTCGAGCTTCTGCAGTGCTCCCATCACGCGCTCACCGATCCGGGCGCTCTCAACCTCTATCCCGGCCTCTCGTGAAAGATCCTCCTCGATCGCCTCGACGATGGCTTCGATCTCCGACGCCAAGACCGGCCGCTTCGCGCATGCCGCCTGCACGCTGCCGATCAGCTTGCCGCGGTCGAAATCCTCGGTGACCTGGCTGCGCTTGATCACTTGAATGGGTCGCCGCTCAACGGACTCGTACGTCGTGAAGCGCTTCCGGCAGACGCCGCACTCGCGGCGTCGCCGCACCGCACTTCCGCCCTTGCTGGTGCGGGTGTCCACCACTCGATTGTCGACGGCGTCGCAGTTGGGACAACGCATGGGGAGGAAGCTCCGGCTACGGGAGCTCCCGGAGCGCCTCCTGGGCCAGCTCGGCGGCGTCACTGTCCGGATAGCTGTTGGCCACTCGCTCGAGGAAGCGAACGCCCTCCTGGCGGTCCTCGAGTCCGAGGTGCAGGAGTCCGATCCGGTACAGGGCGTCGGGCACGCGCGCCGCGGTGGGGTGGAGTTCCGGGATCTGGCCGAACGTCTCGATCGCTTCCCGCAGCCGGTCCTGCTGCTCGAGGATGTCGCCGAGATAGAAGCGGGCCTCGGGCGCCAGCACGTGAGCCCCGTAGCGGCCCAGAAAGTCCTCGAACGCCTGTTGCGCGGTGCCGAGCGAGCCGCGCTGATGAAGTTGGACGGCGGTGTTGTAGGTCTGCTCGGCCAATCCCGACGTGGCTACCGCACCCCCGAGCTGGTCGGGTCCAGCCGCCTGCGTGCCCGCACCCAGACCCGGCGCCGCGGACAATCCCCCCCGCCCGAGCCCCTCCAGCTGGTCACGCACACTCGCGATGGTCCTCTGGTTCTGCCCGGTCAGCTCTCGAAGGGTCACGAGCTCGTCCAGGATGCGCTGGAGCCGGCGCGACACGTCGCCCCGAATCTCGAACAGCTGATCGTTCTGACTTCGGAGCGTGTCCTGCGTGCTGGCAGCCTCGCGCGCCATGAGCGCCAACAGGCTGTCTTGGCGCTCGGCCAGCCCGGCCATCTCGGCCTCGACCCTGCGCAAGTCGCCCTTGGTTGCACAACCGGCGGAGACGAGCAGGGCGGCGGCTAACGCCGCCGCCCTGGAGGAGCAAGAACTTCTGTTCATGAGGACCTTCAGCGTGGCGAGACCAGATCCTCGTCACCGCTGACGGTGAACTGCGCGCGCCGGTTCTGGGCCCACGCTTCTTCGTTGCTCTCGGTCACTAGCGGCTCCTCCTCTCCGCGGGAGCTCGTTGCGAAACGGCCCTCATCCAATCCGAATCCCGTGAGGAAGGTCCTCACGGACTCGGCGCGCCTAGACCCGAGGGCGAGGTTGTACTCCGTGGAGCCGCGCTCGTCGGCATGGCCTTCGATCGCAAGGCTGACGGACGGATTCGCGCGGAGGACATCCACCTTCTCGCGGAGCACGCTTTCGGCGTCGGGCCTGATGGCGGACTCGTCGTAGTCGAAGTTGACCATCTGTTCGAGCGTCATGCGCATCGCGCGTTGCTCGGCCGCGAGGCGCTCCGCCTCGGCGCGAGCGCGTTCGGCTGCCGCCTCAGCCGCGGCGATCGAGTCGGCGCGGGCACGCGCGATCGAGTCGGCGCGCATCTGCGCCAGCTCCTCCTCGGTGGGCCCCGTCGGCGCCGGTGGCGGTGGCGGCGGTTCCGGCCTGCAAGCGGCCACGGTCATGACAAGGACCAAGGCGGCGACGGAAAGGCGATGTGCGGTCATTCCTGCTCCTCGGAAAAGGAAGGGACAGTCGCTAGTGGTCGGCGGGCGCTTCTGCGCCCACATATAGGGTGACGACGGAGGTGGCGCAAGTAAAGGTCAACGCCCGGACAGAGCAGGCGACCACTCCGGCACGGTCACGTCCACGCCCGGGAGAATCACCCTCGTATTGCCGGTGGCAACGTCCACCACGAACAGCCCCTTTCCCCAGCGCCGCTCGCCCTTGAAGACCAGGTGCCGCCCGTCCGGCGCCCAGGACGGGTCCTCGTTGTTGCCCTCCCACGTCAGTTGACGGACCCGCTGGCCCCGCTCCTCCACCCGAGCCACAAGGATGTGGTAGGTCCCGCGGCGGATCGCGCCATGGAACGCCACCATCGCGCCGGTCGGCGACCAGTCGGGCGCAGTGAAGTAGCCGGGCCGATCGAAGCTGTAGGGCGAGATGACGTCCGCCTCGCCGCCGCGCCCGGGCATCATGTAGATCTGCGGGTTCGCCGTGCCCAACCGGTTCGAGTTGAACGCCAACCAGTCCCCGTCCGCCGAGTAGACCGGCGATATGTCGTTCCACCGCCCGCCGCTCAGGTGCGTGAGGCAGCAGTTGCGCTCGATGTTGTATGAGAAGATCCCCGAGCGCACGCCCGAGGTCACGGCGAACGACAGGGTCTCGCCGTCTGGGGAGAACGCCGGCGTGATGTGGTCGCCGGTGCTCAGAGGCTCGATCATGCGCTCACCGCCCTGCTCCAGCTCCTGGATCCAGGTGCGGGCTACGCCACTCTTGAAGGAGGTGAACGCCAGCCTGCTCCCGCCGGGCGCCCACGCCGGCGAGAGCACGGTGGCGCCGTGGTCGGTGATGCGTCGCAGGTTCTCACCGTCCGAGTCGATCAAGTACATCTCCTTGGTGGGCGAACCGGGCGGCGTCATCGAGAAGGCGATCCGACTCGCCGCCATGCCGGGCTCGTCGAACACCCACTCGACGACCCTGTCCGACACCCGGTGCACCGCCATGCGGAAGCCCTCCTCGCGCGGGTCGGGCAGATCGAACCTCGCGCTGTCCTTCATGCGCGCGTACACGACGTCGTGGACCTCGAGGTCGAGCACGAACCGTTCGCCTTCCGCTTCGACCCGGCCGGTGAGCAGCCAGACGGCGCCCAGGCGGTCCCAGAGGCTGTAGTCCACGCCCTCGCCCGCGAGCGCCTCCGGGATCGAGTCCATCATCCGGAACCGGTCGGAGTAGCGCAGGTCCCGCGCGATGATTGCCTCGACCTGCGCGGCCGCCGCATCAGCTCCGAGCGAGGGCGTGAACGGACGAATCCCGAGCACCGGCGTGTACGTCGTCTCGTAGACCAGCCCAAGTGTCACGCCCGGGATGGAGTCGCGCTCCTGGGCGGCGACGCTTTCGGGCAGGAGCAGCGCCCAAAGGAAGACGACCGACACGCCGCAGTGACGCATCCCGCGCCTCCTCACCCGGTGAGTGACCAATCGGTCAGGCATCGCATTCCGATGATACTGGTCCGCATCAGCGGAAGATCCCGCTGGCCGATCCCGGCCTGAACGTGAATCGGATCGGAAGGCGATCGTAGGGCAAGTCCTCGGGAAGCGGACCGAACCGCCCCTGCCCCGCGCACTCCACGACCGCCTCCATTGTCGTGTAGTCGAAGGCCGGGTTGGCGGAGCGACGCAGGAAGCGTGATTCCCGCACGGTGCCGTCGTCTTCGATCACGAAGTAGACCTCGGTCTGCGGGGTGCCCGAGCCCGTCCACCTGAAGCAGCGCTGGATCTGCGTGATGATGTTCTCGTAGTAGAGCGGGTAGTCGCGGCGGAGTCCCTCGATTCGGACGTTGACGGCGTCGGCGGCCGTGGGCGTCGGCTCGGGCTCGGGCCGGCTGGGCGGCTGCGGACGGGCCTCCTCGGGCTCGGGTTCCGGCTCGGGCTCGCGTTCGGGTTCCGGCTCGGGTTCGGGTTCCGGGGGCGGCGGCGGCGGCTCCTCGGGCGGCGTGGGCGGAGCTTCCACGACGACCGCACCCGATTCCGGCTCCGGCAGAGCAACCAACTCGATCTGGTAGGAGACGAACTCGGGGACCGCAGGTGCCGCGGCCATCGTGCCCAGCCAACCGGCGAACGCGTGAACGGCGAGCGAACCGAGCGCGTGGCGGCTGCCGGGACGGGCGCGTCGACGCCCGCCGCTGCGTGCGCCCGCGGAGATACGGGGCGCCGGGCCGGGTCGTTCCTGACTCACGGAACCTCGCGCGGCTCGGCCACGAGCTGCAGCGGCATCCCGGCGGCGGCCACGGTCGTGATCACGCGCATCATTGTCCCGTGGTACGCGAGCGAGTCTCCTCGGATGTAGACGCGCTCGAACGCGCCGGCCTCTGCGAGCTGCGGGAAGACCTGTTCGAATTCGCCGATGGTGAGAGGCGTCTCCTCCACGAATACCGTGGCGTCGGGACGCACCGTGACGATGAAGGGTCGTTCGTTCGACGCAGCGGGCTGAACCTGGCCCCTGGGCAGGTTCACCTCAACACCGCCCTGCAGGATCGGGGCGGTGATGATGAAGATGACGAGCAGGACGAAGGCGACGTCCACCAGGCTGGTGACGTTGATGTCCGCCCGAACGGGCAAGTCGTCGCCGCGCGGCCGTCGGCGCCGCATCGGCTAGACCCTGCCCTCCCGGGCCAGCATGCCTATGAACTCGCTCGAGAATCCTTCGAGCTCGCTCACCACGAGGTTGAGACGCCCCACGAAGTGGTTGTACGCCAGCACGGACGGGATGGCGACGAAGAGCCCCGCCACGGTCGTGACCAGCGCCTGCCCGACGCCCGGCGCCACGGAGGACAGGCTTGAGGAGCCGGTTGCGGCGATTCCGAGGAACACGTCCATCACGCCGATCACGGTCCCGAGGAGCCCGAGCAAGGGAGATACCGAGCCGATGGCGGCGAGCCACGTCAGCCCGCGCCCCAGCTCGTCGCGCTCCTCGGCTTCTTCCTTCTCGAGAACCATGCGGAGGGCTTCCAGCTGCGTGAGCGAGAGACCTTCCCCGACCGGTGCACCTTCGCGGAGCGAGCCGGGCCGCAGCTCGCTGAAGAAGTTGACGCCCTGCCGGAAGACGCGCCCGTACGGGGAGTCGGGCAGCGCTAGGATCCGCTTGTAGGCGTCTTCCAGCCGGTGCGCCCGCTCGACCTCGTCCAGGAAGCGATCGCCCTGCTGGCGCACGTCGTGGAACTGCCGCGCCTTCCAGAAGATGAGCCACCAGCTGACGAGCGAGAACAGGAGCAGCACCGACAGGACGATCCACGTGGGAAGCATGGCTTCCCGAAGCAGTTGCAGCGTGGTGGCCCGGGGCAGGGTCTGGAGGATCAGGGCCAGAGGGTTCATTGCACGCTCGCCGCCTGCGTTGTCAGTCCGCTCTCCGCTCGGCGCGCAATGTAGCCAAAAGTCTCCTCGAGGCCCTGCTCGAGCGTTCGCTCCGGTGCCCACCCGAGCGAGCGCAGACGCTCGGCGTCGAGCGCGCTGTGCCGAAGCTCCCCGGGCCGCGGATCCCGGTACTCGCGCCCCGGCACCCTGCTCGCGGCATGCTCCAGGATCTCGGCCAGCCGGTTGACGCTGGTCTCGATCCCGGTACCCACGTTGTACGCGACGGCGTCCAGATCGTCGGGGCGATCGGGGAGCTCCATGTCCGCCGCCAAGAGGTTGGCGGCCACGACATCCTCCACGAACACATAGTCCCGGGTCTGCTCGCCGTCGCCGAAGACCGTCAGCGCCACGTTCGCGAGCAGTCGGGCGGCGAAGATCGCAACTACACCCGCCTCACCGTGCGGATCCTGGCGGGGTCCGTACACGTTGGCGTAGCGGAGCGCGACGTACTCGAGCCCGCGTACGCGCCGGTAGTAGTGCAGGTAGTGCTCCCCGGCGAGCTTGCTCACTCCGTAGGGGGAGAGCGGACGCTTAGGTGCGGACTCCGGCGTGGGCCGCCGCTCCGGCTCCCCGTAGACCACGCCGCCGCTGGAGACGTAGAGCACACGCCGGGTCCCCGCGCGCACGGCCGCTTCCGCGAGATTGAGCAGCCCGCGCACGTTCGTCTGCGCATCCCGCGCCGGATCGGCCACGGAGGCCCGCACGTCGACCTGGGCGGCGTGGTGGCTCACGAGCTCGATGCCCGCCTTGGCCAGCAGCTCCGATACCGCCGGCCCGGCGAGGTCGGCCACGACCAGCTCCGCGCCCCGCGGCACGTTCTCCTCGCGTCCGGCGGACAGATCGTCCAGGACCCACACCCGGTCGCCGCGAGAGAGGAAGGCGTCGGCCACATGGCTTCCGATGAAACCGGCGCCCCCGGTCACCAACACGTTCATGCCAGGTCGTCTCCTTCGCCCCAGTGGCGCACGGCGGCCAAGGCCTCCTCGCCATGCCCCTCTTCGGCAGCCTTGCGCAGGTGCGCCGTCGGCTCGTGCAGCAGTTGGTTCAACAGGCGGCGGGAGAATGCCTCCACGGCGTCGCGGTCCGCACCGCTCAAGTGAGGCATGCGCTCGATCAGCCGAGCCACCTCGCGGGCGCGCACGCGCTCGCCGTGTTCCCGCAGCGCGCGGATCGCGGGGACCACGGCGAGCGAGCGATGCCAGAGCGCGAACCCCTCGACCTCGCGCGCGATGAGCGACTCGGCCTCGACGGCCGCCGCCCGGCGCCGGTCCAGGGACTCGTCGAGGATGCGCTGAAGGTCGTCGACATTGTAGAGGAAGACGTCCGCTACACTGCCCAGTTCGGGGTCGATGTCGCGGGGGATCGCGATGTCGACCATCAGGAGCGGGCTCGTCACACCCGCCGGATACGCGGCCGTGAGATTGGAGGCTGTGATCAGGAAGTGCGGCGCCGAGGTCGAGGTCAGAACGATGTCAGCGTCGGCCAGGGCCCGCGTGATTTCCTCCATGCGCACGGCTCTTCCGTGGAGGCGCTCGGCGAGATCGACGGCTCGGTCGTATGTGCGATTGGCCACCATCACGCCTTGGACGCCCTCGCGTCCGAGCGACGTGACCATGCGCTCGGCCGTCTCACCCGCACCGAGAACGAGCACGCGACGGCCTCGCAGGTCGCCGAAGATCTTGCGCGCCAGCTCGACAGCGACCGAGGCGACCGACGCGCTCCCCTCCCCGATCGCCGTCTCGGAACGCACGCGCCCGCCGACGGACAGCGCCGTCTGGAACAGGCGGTTCAGCACCGCGCCGGTCATGGCCGGGTCGGAGCCTGCAGCGCGCTGATAGGCCTCGCGGACCTGCCCCTGGACCTCGGCTTCGCCGGGGACCATGGAGTCGAGTCCCGATACGACACGGAAGAGGTGCATCGCCACGCTGTCGCCTGAGCGACGATAGAGATAGTTCGGGAGCGGTTCGGGCAGCGCCCCGGCGGCGCGTTCGAGGAATTTCACAGCCCGGGCGAGTGTCTCCTCCTTTCCGCTCTCGAGATACAACTCGGTCCGGTTGCAGGTCGCGAGCAGCACGACCTCCTCCACACCCGCGCCGCGCAATCCGGACAGCGCGTGCACGGCCTCGTCCCCCGGGAAGGCGAGGCGCTCACGTATCTCCACCGGAGCGGTGCGATGGCTGAGACCCACGAGAGCGGGGGTCACAGGAAGCCCGCTTCCGGATGGGCGGTCACGCGGAGCACGACGTAACCGGCCACGATCAGGAGGAAGGCGACCGAATTGGCTAGCGCGGCGCGCCGCTCCGGAGTCCCCCCTCTAGCCGCGCGCGCGAGGATCGCCGTCAGGACGGCCAACCAGCTGAACAGCCCCCACCACATCTCGACGTCGTCCTGCCCGAAGGTGCCTCTAAAGCGAACCGTCCACGCCCAACCGAGCGCGAGCGAGACGGTGAGGAGCACGAAACCGACGTGCGAGCCGACACGCCCTAGACGGTCGAGTGTCGCCAGCGGAGGGAGGAAGTAGAAAAGGCGGCCCATGCGCCTGGCCTTCAGCTCGCGGAACTGGGCGAGGTAGAGCCCTCCGGAAGCTCCCGCCAACGCGATGCCCACCACGCCCGCCAGCCCGAGGCCGGCGTGCAGGATGAACCAGCCGCCCTGAAAATCCGGATCCGTGCCGGAGGGTCGAATCCCTACCGCGAGGGCGACCGCCTGCAGGATGATCGCGAGCGGCAGAAGCACGATCCCGACCCGCTCGCCTTCCCTCACCACGACGGCACCCAGAAGGCCGCTCGTGACGAGCAGCGCGAGCATGGAAAGGGAGGGCCCGAGCCCGACCAGCGGCAGCTCGCGGAACTCGGCGGCGTACGCGCCGACGGCAACGACGTGCACGGCGACGCCGGCGGCGGTGGTCCACGCGGGCGGCGCGTCCCGTCCGCGGCCACCTCCGAGGAGCGTGCGCAACCACAGAAGGAAGGCCGCGCCGTAGAGGAGCAGCGCAATAAGGTGAATCACTTGGCTAAGAGGCTCCGCTGGGGCGAGCCGCCGATGCGCAGTCCGGGTTGCAGGCTCGGCAGAACGTACCGAAACGCGGCCGGGGCCAAAACACCCCGGCCGGCCACATCCGCTAGCCGCAGGAGTTCAGACGCTCCGGCGCTGCGGGCGCGCACGGCACGGGTCCGCCGGGAGTGCTCCGCTGAACGTGATCGGCTGCTCATACCAGTCTGGGCGGGGTCGGGCGGCGAGCCATGGCCGGACCACTCGACGCCTAGCAGCCCCCGTCGTCGCCCGTCCGCTGACCGAAGCGGAGCTCGTCGATGCGCTCGTCCGCGCGACGCACGAGTACGCCCGTGCCGGCAGGGTCGAGCGCACGCACGCGCCGATAAGCTGCCAAGGCCGCGTCACACTCGCCCAGACCCGAGAGAATCTCGCCGCGCTCGAACCATGCCTGGGGAACCAGGTTCCTCGGCTCACCCACTTCGAGGGTGCGGTCAATCGACTGGAGCGCCTCCTCGACGTCACCTTCAGCTCGCAGCGCACGCCCGAGCATGAGCGAGCAACTGCCTATGTGCCAGTCCACCTCGCTCCGCTCCCTGGGACGCACCATCTCACGGTAGCGCTCGAACAGCGTCAGCGCGCGAGCGCAGTCGCCCACCTCCTCGAAGGCGGTGCCGACCTCCATGATCACCGGAGCGGTCGAGTCGGCGGCGGCCGCGAGGCCTCGCTGGTAGTACGGCAGCGCCCGCCCGAATTCACCGTTCTGGAAGTAGTGCCGTGCGAGCGGGAGCGCGAGCCCTTCAGCCAACAGCCCGGGCACGAACAGCAAAGCGGTCTCCACCGCCGATGCCATCAGAAAACGGTCCGAGCGCGACTCCGCCCGGTGGGCCAGGTGGAGCAGATCCGACGCCGCCTGGTCCGCCCAACGCGTGTCGCGCTCCACCGCCAGGTTGTAGTAATCGCGGGCCTCGTCCACTCGGCCGAGCTGCGCGTAGGTGTGGCCCACGCGCGCGTAGGCCTCCGCGTCGCCGCCCTGGCTCACCGCCAGCTGATACTCGGCGATCGCCCTCTCGACGTCGCCCGTGGCGAGAGCCACGTCGCCCCGCACCACCGCAGTCTCCTCGGAACCGCGCCCGCAAGCGAACAGGAGCCCGCAAGCCAACACGGCGACGCCCGGCGATCGCACTCGATAGATCATGGTTCGAGATACCGGAGCATGCGCCGACCGGTTCCGGCGCCGGCCGTCGGGAAGCCGTCTCGCCCCGATGCGCCATGCCCGGCTTCGAAGGATTACCTTTTGGCTCGCGAACGCCCCCTGGAGCACGGAGTCCGCTTGATCCTCGTCACCGGAGGCGCCGGTTTCATCGGCTCCAACTTGGTGGCCGGCCTGATCGAGGCCGGCCACGGGCCGATCGTCGTGGTCGACCGGCTGGGAAGCGACGACAAGTGGCGCAACCTCGCCAAACATGAGATCGAGACGCTGATCCCGCCCGAGGGCCTCTCGACCTTTCTCCGGCGCCACGACCAAGAGGTCACCTACGTCTACCACATGGGTGCGATCTCGTCGACGACCGAACGCGACGCGGACCGGATCACGGCCACCAATGTCCGCTTGCCCCAGGAACTGTGGAACTGGTGCGCCGACCACTCGGTCCCGTTCGTATACGCATCTTCCGCGGCGACGTACGGCGACGGCTCGGCGGGCTTCCGAGACGACGCCGATCCGAGCTACCTGGCACGGCTCCGCCCGCTCAACGCTTACGCCTGGAGCAAGCACGTGTTCGACCGATGGGTCGCGCGCCGAGTCCGCGCGGGCCTGGGCGCACCGCCGCAATGGGCGGGACTCAAGTTCTTCAACGTCTACGGGCCCAACGAGTACCACAAAGGCGACATGCGTAGCGTCGTCTGCAAAGCCTACCCGCGGGCGGCCGGCGGCGAGCCCGCGCGCCTGTTCCGCTCGCGCCATCCCGACTATCCGAACGGCGAGCAGAAGCGCGACTTCGTCCACGTGCGCGACTGCGTGTCGGTGATGACCTGGCTGAAGGACCACCGCGACGTCGGCGGCCTGTTCAACCTCGGCACGGGCTCGGCCCAGACATGGCTCGAGCTCATGCGCGCGCTCTACACGGCGCTCGACCGCGAGTTGGCTGTGGAGTGGATCGACCTTCCCGAGGAGATCGCCGACCGGTACCAGTACTTCACCGAGGCCGATATGAGCGCGCTACGGCAAGGGGGCTACGACCGGCCGTTCATGAGCGTGGAGGAGGGGATCGAGAACTACGTCCGCCACTATCTCGCCGCCGACGATCCCTACCGCTAGCGAGATAGCGGGGCCGGGCTCGCGGGCGCGGTGCCGGACCGGACCAGCCGCGTCACTGCCGCCTAGCCGCGCACACGGGCAAATTCGCGTGCCCAGTAGGTGATCACGACGTCCGCTCCCGCTCGAGCGATCGACACGAGCGCCTCCCGCATGGCGCGCTCGCCGTCCAGCCAGCCCCGCTCCGCCGCTGCGAGGATGGCGGCGTATTCCCCGGAGACGTGGTAGGCTGCGAGCGGCCAACCGGTCTCGCGCTTGACGCGCTGAATCACGTCGAGCTGCGAGAGAGCCGGCTTCACCATCACGATATCGGCCCCCTCCTCGATGTCCGCCCATACCTCTCTGAGCGCCTCGTCCTGGTTCGCCGGGTCCATCTGGTATCCGCTCCGGTCGCCGAAGGCGGGCCGGGAGTCGGCGGCGTCTCGGAAGGGCCCGTAGAACGCAGAGGCGTACTTGGCCGCGTAGCTGAGGATTCCGACCTGCTCGAACCCTTCGTCGTCCAGCGCCTCGCGGATCGCGCCCACGCGCCCGTCCATCATGTCCGACGGCGCGACCAGATCGGCGCCGGCCCGTGCGTGGCTCGTCGCAGTGCGGGCGAGCAGTTCAAGTGTGGGGTCGTTGTCGACTGCGCCGTCCTTCAGCACGCCGCAGTGGCCGTGGTCGGTGTACTCGCACAGACAGACGTCCGTGAGGACGGCAAGCTCCGTAGCCGCGTCCTTGATCGCCCGCACCGCCCGCTGCACGGCTCCCTGCTCGTCCCACGCGCCCGTGCCTTCGGCGTCCTTGCGCCCCGGTATCCCGAACAGGATCACGCCCCCGACGCCCAGTTCGGCGGCCTCGCGCGCGTCCGCCAGCGCCTCGTCGACCGATGTGCGCCACACGCCCGGCATCGAGCCCACCGGGGTGCGCACACGCTCTCCTTCCGTAACGAACAAGGGAAGGACGAGCCGCTCCGGGGTGAGGCGCGTCTCCCTCACGAGCGCTCGCAGCGCGGGCGTACGGCGCAGCCGATGCCCGCGCCAGGCGGGAAAAGCAGTCACGGCAGGAGTTGCTTCATGAGCACACGCGCGTCCTCACGGGGCTTCTCGTAGTAGTCGCGGCGAACGCCGATCTCGCGGAACCCGCGAGACGCGTACATGGCGCGTGCCCGCGCGTTGGAGACCCGCACTTCAAGGTACAGGCTCTCCACGCCGAGCGTGCGGGCCTCCTCGGTTACCCGGTCCAGCAGGTATCCGCCAAGGCAGCAGTCCCGTAGCTGCCGGGCCACCGCGATGTTGGCCAGCTCCCCTTGATCGTGGATGCACCATAGCACGGCGTATCCGGCCACGGTCAGCGGAGGCACCTCGAGCACCCTGAGGTGCGCGCCCGGCCGAGCGAGCAGCGCGCGGAAGGTAGCGGGTCGCCAAGGGGCGGTGAAGGAGGCCGACTCGATCGCACCGACCTGCTCCACGTCCGAGTCCTCCATCCTGCGCACGCGCGTCCCCTCGGGAAACGCTGGCACGCGCTGGAACGCCGGTGCCGAGCCCTGCCTGCTGGACGGCGGCGTCACGCGAACCGCACCCGCTCGGCGCTGGAAGCTCTCACGTATTCCGGCTCCCACCGGCCAGGGTCGGCGACGGGCGGATGGCTGCCGCGGAGCCCGAGCGCGTGGAGCAGACCGTCGGCGGTCGGGACCCCGGCCGGCCGAGGCAGGACGCTACGGCCGGCCGCCCGGAGCGCCGCCTCGTGGCGCAGCGCGCCGTCGCCGACGAACCGTGTGCCGGGAGGCGGATCCTCCCCGAGCAGCGTCTCCAGCCGAGTCGCGTGCGGGGCCACGACCACTTCCACGGCGTCATCGGCCACCGCATAGCAGGCCGCGTACAAGCGATCGCCGCGGGCGTCGAACAGGACGTAGCGCAAGCGCCCCGGGTCGGGATCGGGCAGCTGCGCGGGCAGCCCCGGAAGCGAAGCGGCCACCCGCTCCGCTACGGCCGCGGCGGCCAGGCTGGAGACCGCCCACAGAGGCACGCGGAGCGCGTGAACCAGCCCCTTCGCGGTCGCCGCGGCGACCCGGACGCCGGTGAACGATCCGGGTCCCGCCCCGACGACGACACCGGCGAGGTCGCGCGCACCCACCTGCGCCTCGGCGAGCGCCCGGCCCATGCACGGGATCACGTCGGCCGCATGCCGACCCTGACGGTCGAGGAACACCCGCGAGAGGATCCCTCGGACGGTCCCGACCGCGACGGACCCCAGCGGACCCGAGGTGTCCACGGCCAGGTACGGCGCTTCCGGTGCAGGCGCAGCTCTCATGGCTGACCTGCCGGCAGCGGAGGAAGCGGGGGCGGATCGCCTACCTTCCGCACCGTCACGCCACGCAGCGAGGCGACCCCCTTGGGCATTCTGAGATCCACCTCCCAGCGGTGCTCGGGCAACCGGTCGCCCGCCCGCTCCGGCCACTCGACCAGCACGATCTCCCCAGGCGCCCCCAGCTCGTACCAACCCAGCTCCGGGAGCTCGTCCGGGTCGCGGATGCGAAAAAGGTCCAGGTGCACGACTTCCGACATCGCAGCCCGGTAACGGAAGACCAGGTTGAAGGTGGGTGACGGCAGCGGGCCGCGAACCCCTGCGCCCCGCGCGACAGCGCGCGCCAGCACCGACTTGCCGGCACCGAGCGGACCGCGCAGGGCAACCACGAGCGGCGGCAGCACCTCGCGGCCGATGCGCTCACCCCAACGGACCAGGTCAGGCTCGGACAGGATCATTCACGAACCTCGTAGGCGCGCGCTCGCCTGCCAACAGTCGCGCGCCCAGCGGCGCCGGGCGGTGTCCGCCCCTCGCTAGGCCCGCGCTCGAAGCTCGAACAGCTGGTCACGGATCAGTGCGGCGCGCTCGAAGTCCATCGCGCGGGCCGCCTCCGCCATCTCCCGCTCCAGGATCTTGGCCAGCTCCTCGCGGTTCACCTCGTCCGTATACGTCTGGAGCGGCTCGCCGGTCTTGATGGACGGCTTCTGGCGGGCATCGGCCACCCGGGTCGAAAACTCGATCTGCTCGACGCTCTTGCGGATCGTCTCCGGCGTGATCGCGTGCACGCGGTTGTGCGCGACCTGGATATCCCGCCGCCGATTGGTCTCGTCGAGACAGCGCCGCATTGACTCGGTGATGGCGTCCGCGTACAGGATCGCCCGACCGTTCACGTTGCGCGCCGCGCGGCCGATCGTCTGTATCAGGCTCCGGCTGTCGCGCAGGAAGCCTTCCTTGTCCGCATCGAGGATCGCCACGAGCGACACCTCCGGGAGGTCGAGTCCCTCGCGCAACAGGTTGATTCCGACCAGTACGTCGATGCGCCCGAGCCGTAGCGCACGCAGGATGTCCATGCGCTCGATCGCGTCGATATCGGAATGCATGTAGCGCACGCGCACGCCGACCGACTGCAGATACTCCGAAAGGTCTTCGGCCATGCGCTTGGTCAGCGTGGTCACGAGCACGCGCTCACGCCGCTGCTCGCGCTCGCGGATCTCTGCCAGCAGGTCGTCCACCTGCCCGGGCACGGGCCGCACGACGACCTCCGGGTCGAGCAGTCCGGTGGGCCGGATGATCTGCTCGACCACCACGCCGCCCGACGCCTGGAGCTCCCACTCCCCCGGCGTGGCGGATACGCAGAGCACCTGCTCGATCAGCGCCTCCCACTCGTCGAAGCGAAGCGGCCGGTTGTCCAGCGCGCTCGGCAAGCGGAAGCCGTGTTCCACGAGCGTGAGTTTCCGCGACCGATCACCGTTGAACATCCCGTTCACCTGCGGTACGGTGACATGCGACTCGTCCACGATCACGAGCATGTCCGCCGGGAAGTAGTCGAAGAGGCACGCCGGCCTCTCGCCCGGCTGGCGCCCGCCGAGGTAGCGCGAGTAGTTCTCGATACCGGGGCACGTCCCGATCTCGAGCATCATCTCCAGGTCGAAGTTCGTGCGCTGCTCCAGGCGCTGCGCCTCGAGCAGTCGTCCTTCGGCTCTGAACGCGGCGAGCTGACGGGCGAGCTCCTCCCTGATCTTGGGCACCACCTGCTCGATCGTCTGCCGCCGGGTCACGTAGTGGCTGGCCGGATAGATCGCCGTCCGCTCGAGGGAGGCGATGGCTTCGCCCGTGCGGGGGTCGAAGCGCGTGATCCGTTCGACCTCGTCCCCCCAGAGCTCGATGCGGATCGCCTGCTCCTCGTACGCGGGGAACACTTCGACCGTGTCGCCTCGCACGCGGAACGTCCCGCGTTCGAAGGCGTGGTCATTGCGCTTGTACTGGATGTCGACGAGCCCCTTGAGGATCGCCCTTCGAGGACGCTGCTCGCCGATCGCTGCGTGCAACATCAGCCCGCGGTAGTCCGCCGGGTTTCCGAGGCCGTAGATGCAAGAGATCGAGGCGACGACGATTACGTCGTCGCGCTCCATGAGCGACGAGGTCGCGCGCAGGCGCAGGCGCTCGATGTCCTCGTTGATCGAGGCGTCCTTCTCTATGTAGGTGTCCGTAGAGGGGACGTAGGCCTCCGGCTGATAGTAGTCGTAGTAGCTGATGAAGTACTCGACCGCGTTCCTGGGGAAGAGCGCCTTGAGCTCGCCGTACAGCTGGGCTGCGAGGGTCTTGTTGTGGCTCATCACCAGCGCAGGGCGCCCGTGCCCGGCGATCGCGTGCGCGACCGTGAAGGTCTTGCCCGTTCCCGTTGCACCGAGCAGGGTCTGGAAACGGTCGCCCCGGTCTAGCCCCGCGCTGAGTTCCTCGATCGCCTTCGGCTGATCGCCGGCAGGCGCATGGGGAGACTCGAGCTGGAAACGGGCCATCGCGGTTCCGGCGACCGGCGGGCGATCCTTCAGCGCTCCGTCAGGTCGGCTTCCTCGAAGCTCTCGCGGCGCTCCACGCTGAGCACACCGTCCACGCTCAAGACGGCCCTGACGACCTTACGCAAGTGGGCGAGATCCTGAACCTCGACCACGAACGCCCCGTTCATGCCGCCGTCCACGGCGTCCATCTCGGCGCGTTGGATGTTCGTGCCTGTGTCCGAGATGGCCTTGGCCACATGGGAGAGAAGCGCGTGGCGGTCGCTTCCCCGGAGCAAGAGCTTCACCATGAAGCGGTCGCCCTTCTCCGCCGTCCACTCGATCTCCATGCGGCGATCGTGGTCGAGGTGCAGCACGTTGGGGCAGTCCGCCCGGTGGATCGACACTCCGCGTCCCCGGGTGATGTAGCCGATCACGTTGTCGCCGGGCACGGGCTGGCAGCACTGAGAGTAGCGGACCATCAAGTTCTCCAGGCCCTGGATGCGGACCCCGCGCCCCGACATGCGGAGCTTCTCGGCCAGCCGCTCGAGCGGCGAGGGCGCACGCGGCTCGGCGCCCGGATCGTGATCAGGGAAGAGGGCCCTGAGCACGGCGTGCGCGCCGAGGTCGCCGCGGCCGAGCGCTTCGTAGACGTGCTCGAAGTCGCGCCTGCCCAGCTCACCGGCCGCCCTGGCCAGCGTTGCCGCGTCCGGAAGCTCTTGCCTCAGCTTGCGCACTTCGCGCTCCAGAAACTCCCGGCCGATCTCGACCGCCGACTCGTGCTCCTGCCTGCGGACCCATTGCCGGATCCGTCCGCGCGCCCGCGAGGTCTTGACGAACGCGAGCCAGTCCCGGTTCGGCCACCGCTTCGCGTCGGTCAGGATCTCGATCGTGTCCCCGTTCTTGAGCTCGCGCGACAGCGGCGCGATGCGGCCGTTCACGCGCGCGCCGGCGCAGTGCATGCCGACCTCCGTGTGGACGGAGAACGCAAAGTCGATCGGGGTCGCGCCTACCGGCAGCTGCCGCACCTCGCCCAGGGGCGTGAACACAAAGACCTCGCCCTGGAACAGGTCCATCCGGAGGAACTCCATGAACTCCTCCGGCTCTCTGGCGTCCTGCTGCCACTCGAGGACCTGCCGGAACCAGGTAAGGGCGTCGTCGACATCGTTCGGCTTGTCCCCGACGCCTTCCTTGTAGCGCCAGTGCGACGCGATTCCGTATTCGGCCGTCCAGTGCATCTCCTCGGTTCGGATCTGGATCTCGTAGCGGCGTCCCGCCGGGCCCACCACGGTCGTATGGATCGAGCGGTACATGTTGGACTTCGGCGTGGCGATGTAGTCGTGGAAGCGCTCCTGGATCGGCGTCCACCGCGAGTGAATCACTCCGAGCGCGGCGTAGCAGTTCTGGACCGTGTCGGTCGTGATGCGCATCGCCATCAGGTCGTAGATCTCCTCGTACGGCTTGGCGCGCCGCTCCATCTTGCGGTAGATGGACCACAGATGCTTCGGGCGTCCCGTCACCTCCGCAGAGATGCCGGCCGCGGCCAGGGCTTCCTCCAGCGGCCGCTGCATCTCGAGCACCTGCCGTTCCCGCTCGCGCCGGCGCTGGCGAATCCTCCTGCGCAGCGTTTCGAACTCGGCAGGCTCAAGGAACTTGAAGGCGAGATCCTCGAGCTCCCAGCGGACCTGCGCGATGCCGAGGCGCTGCGCGATCGGGACGTAGATCTCGCGCGTCTCGAGGGCGATGCGCTCTTGCTTTCTCTGCGGCAGGTGCTGCAGCGTGCGCATGTTGTGCAGCCGGTCGGCAAGCTTGATCAGAACGACCCGCGCATCGGCGGCCATGGACAGCACCAGCTTGCGATAGTTCTCCATCTGCTGCTCGGTGCGCGACCGAAATTGCACCCTTCCGATCTTGGTCACCCCGTCCACCAGGGTGGCCACCTGATCTCCGAACCTGGCGCGCAGATCGGAGAGCGAGATGGCCGTGTCCTCCACGGAGTCGTGGACGAGCCCCGCGACGATCGTGGCCGTGTCCAGCCGGAGCGAGGCCAGGATCGCGGCCACCTCGACGACGTGGTTTACGTAGGGCTCCCCCGAGGCACGCTGTTGGCCGGAGTGCGCCTCCGCAGCCAGCTCGTAGGCCGAACGGATCGGGTCCAGGTCCAGCAGATCCGCGTACGGCTCAAGCTGCCGGGCCAACTCGCGGGGAAGGCCGTGGAGCGTCGGGGCAGGCTTCGCAGGGGTCGCTGTGGGCATAGGCGGAATCTACGGCGACGTCCCTGCCGACAGCAGGCCGGGCGGGCTACGGCGAAGGTGCGGCACGCGAGCGGCTCCTCGGGCGGGACCGGTCCAGTCTCGGGGCCTAGCCGCCGTGCCGGCGGCGGCGCGCGCAGCACGGCCTCGAAGTTCGACCGGGCGGGCCGTCGTAAGCCGCCCGGCGCGCGAGGCTCGAGCGCGGGACGGCGCAGTCGGAACTCGATCGATCGCCCCTGAGCGGAGCCTCCTCGTCCGGCGGCACACGGGTCGTCACGCCGAGCCGGCTACCTGAGCGCCGCCGCCACCGTAACAACACTTCTTGTACTTCTTGCCGCTCCCGCACGGACAAGGATCGTTGCGCCCGGGCTCCTTCTCCGCCATGACGGGCACCTTCGCCCGCCGCCCCTCGCCCCTGTTAGTCGCGAGCTGGCGCGGGTCGGGACCGGTCGCGCCACCGATGCCCACCGGGGTCGCGCGCACGGCGGCGCCCACCCCGACCCGGGTCCGGGCCTGGCGAGCCACGCCCACGGCGTCCACGGCCGCCGGGGCTTCGTGCCGCTGCTGGAATCCCTGCCCTCCCAGCGTGCTGCCGGGGGCACCCGACGGCCCCGAGAGCACGAGTCGCTGGCGAGGCCGCTGCCGCGCCTCGGGGGGCATGCCGATCTGGGCCCGGAAGAACGTCTGAGCGACGGTCTTGCGCACGTCGCTCATCAGTCCGACGAACATCTGATAGGCGTCCTGCTTGTACTCGACCAGCGGGTCCTTCTGCCCCCAGCTCCGGAAGTGGATGGACTGCTTGAGATGGTCGAGATCGTACAGGTGGTCCTTCCACTTGTTGTCGATCGTGGTGAGCAGGACGAAGCTCATCACACGCTCCGCCGCATCCGGGCTGAAGCCCCCGAAGTCCTCGAGCTTGCGGTGGAACGTCTCCCGGCCCGCCTTGAGAGCGCGCTCGACGACCTCGTCCGGCTCCAGCTCGTCGTCCGGGTCCACGTTCTCGGGCAACCCGTCGACCGTCATGAAGAAGTCGAGCAGGAGCCGCTGGCGAAGCCCCGCCAGGTCCCACTCCTGCGCCGGCACATCCGCCGGCGTCAGAGCGTCGACCGTCTCCCGCAGGCCGTACTCGATCATCTCCCAGACCTCGCCCTTGAGGTCCTCGCCGCCCTCGAGCGCGAACAGGCGCAGGTCGTAGATGACCTCGCGCTGCTGATTCATGACGTCGTCGTAGTCCAGCAGCCGCTTGCGGGCCTCGAAGTTGTTCGTCTCGACCCGCTTCTGGGCGCGCTCGATCGAACGCGTGACGAGCCCGTGCGTGATGACCTCGCCCTCCTCCGCGCCCATCTTGTCCATCGCCGAGGCGATCCGCTCGGAGCCGAAGAGCCGCATCAAGTCGTCCTCGAGCGAGAGGAAGAACTGGCTGGCGCCGGGATCGCCCTGGCGGCCCGAGCGGCCGCGCAGCTGCCGGTCGATCCTGCGCGACTCGTGGCGCTCGGAGCCCAGGATGTGCAGACCCCCGCTCTCGACGACGTGCCCTTCGTCGCGGCTCTCGAGCTTCTCGTCGAACGTCGTAGGATCGACCGGCTGGAGCTCCTCGGGCTCCAGCTCCCTCTCGCGAATCCACGAGATGGAGCGGGGGTCCTTCACGCCGCCGCCCAGTTTGATGTCGGTTCCGCGCCCGGCCATGTTCGTCGCGATCGTCACCGCCCCGGGCCAGCCGGCCTCGGCTACGACCTCCGACTCCCTCTTGTGCTGCTTCGCGTTCAGCACGTTGTGCTTGATGCCGCGCCGCTTGAGCATCCGTGACAGCGTCTCCGACACGTCCACGTTCGTCGTGCCCACGAGCACCGGCAGCTCCATCCGGTGGAGCCGTTCGATCTCGTCCATGATGGCGTTGAACTTCTCGCGCTTCGTACGGAAGATGAGATCGTCCCGGTCGTCCCTGACCACCGGCCGATTGGTCGGAATGACCATGACGTCGAGGCCGTAGATCTGATGGAACTCGTTCTCCTCGGTCTCGGCGGTTCCGGTCATCCCGGCCAGCTTGTCGTACATGCGGAAGTAGTTCTGGATGGTGATGGTGGCGAGCGTCTGCGTCTCGCCCTTCACCTCCACGCCCTCCTTCGCCTCCACCGCTTGGTGCAGCCCGTCACTCCAGCGACGGCCCGGCATCTGGCGGCCCGTGAACTCGTCGACGATAACGATCTGGCCGTCCTCGCCCACGATGTACTTCTCATCCTTGTGGAAGAGGGCGTACGCCTTGAGAAGCTGGTGAATGACGTGGATCCTCTGACTCTTCTCCGCATACTCGGACTCGAGCGCGCCGACGCGCTCGCGGCGCTGCTCCGCGGAGATGTCCTCGTCCTTCTCGACGCGTTCGATCGCCTCGGACAGATCCGGAACGACGAAGGCCTCAGGGTCGCTCGGCGAGAGCTCATCCAGCCCCTTGTCGGACAGATGGACGTTGTGGCCCTTCTCGTCCATCGCGAAGTAGAGCATCTCGTCGATCTCGTGGAGGCGCTTCTCGCGCATGAAATCGGCCTCCACGCGCTGCACCAGCTTCTGCACGCCCGGATCGTCGGCGTACATCTTCAGCAGCTTCTTGTGCTTCGGTGTTCCGCGGCGCACCGCCAGCAGCTTGCGTCCCGCCTCGTCTTCGTCGCCCGCCTCGAAGCCGTCTTCCGCCTCCGCCACGAGCTGGTTGGTCACGCGCAGCTGCTTGTTGAACAGGCTCCGCACGAGCGGGTTGTATTGCTTGAAGGGCGTGGACGTATCGCGCCCGACCGGCCCCGAGATGATGAGCGGGGTCCGCGCCTCGTCGATCAGGATCGAGTCCACTTCGTCGATGATCGCGTAGTGGTGGCCCCGCTGTACACGCTGCTCTAGCGTGTGCACCATGTTGTCGCGCAGATAGTCGAAGCCGAACTCGTTGTTGGTGCCGTAGGTGATGTCGGCACGATAGGCCTCGCGCCGGGTCGGGCTGCCGGGCTCGTGGAGGTCGATGACGTCCACGCTGAGGCCGAGAAAACGGTAGATCGCCCCCATCCACTCCGCATCGCGCTGCGCGAGATAGGAGTTCACGGTCACCAGATGCGCCCCGCGCCCGGCGAGCGCGTTCAGATAGAGCGGCATGGTCGCGACCAGGGTCTTCCCTTCGCCGGTGGCCATCTCAGCCACCTTCCCGTCGTGGAGCGCGATGGCACCGACGAGCTGCACGTCGTAGGGCACCATGTCCCAGCGTAGCGCGTGCCCGGTGACCACGACCTCGGTTCCCACCAGCCGCCGGCACGCCTCCTTCACGACCGCGTAGGCCTCGGGCAGGAGCTCGTCGAGAGCCGCCTCCAGCGCGTCCAGCACTTCCTTCTCTAGACCGCCGATCTCGACGGACATCCGTTCGCGGTCGGCCGCGTCCTCGGAACTGCGTTTCTCCTCGCGCAGCGCCTCGACCTGGTCCTGGAGGGGACGCGTGCGCTCCGCGATACGGGCCCGGAACTCCTCCGTCTTGGCGCGAAGCTCGTCGTCGGAGAGTGACTCCAGGGCAGCGACGATACGGTTGATCTCCCCGACCGCGGGCTGGAGCTTCCTGGCCTCGCGCTCGTGGCGGGAGCCCACGACCTTCTGCATCAGCGTCTTGAGCATCGCTGCACTCTTAGGAGACGTGACGCGCCACGCCCGTCGCTGCGACGGACGGCCCGCGCGTCGAGTAGAGTCCTTCACGCTCGATGATCGAGCGCACCGAATCGGGGACCATGTGCCGGATGGAGCGGCGCGCGCGCACGCGCGCGCGGATCCCCGTCGAGGAAATCTCCGCCCTGGTCACGGGGCAGTGCCGCCAGGGAACGCCCAGCCCGAGACCCTTGGCCGCCTCCCCTGCCCGTTCCATGACCGCCACGGTCGCGAAATGGCCGATCCGCTCGGGCTCGTGCCAGCCCTCGAGCTGCCGCCACTGATCCACGCCCATCAAGAGCACGAGTCGCGCTGCCGGGTCTCGACGGCGGAGCTCGGCCAGGGTGTCGGCCGTATACGACGGTCCGGGGCGGCGCATCTCGAGATCGCTGGCCTCGAGCAGCGGATCGTCCGCCACGGCGGCCTCGAGCATCGCCCAACGAACGGCGGCCGGCGTCACGTCGGCGTCGCAACGATGCGGCGGGCGGGCCGACAGCACGAGCAGCACGCGGTCGAGCGCGAGTTCGTCGACCGCGTCGCGGGCGACGATCAGGTGTCCGAAGTGTGGCGGATCGAACGTTCCCCCGAAGACGCCGAGCTGCGAGGCACTCACCGCACCCCGCCCGAAGGCACCGCGAGGGCGGACGCATTGCTGCCGAGCCCGCGCGCTTCCTCGGAGTTGGGATAGACGTCTAGGATCTTTTGCCGAGCCTCCTCGACGAGATCGTCGTAGCCGATCTCCTCGTAGGCCTTCATGATCCCGAGCAGCGCGGCCGGCGCCAGCTCGGTGTCGGCGTACTGCTCCTCGATCATCTCCCAGTAGATGATCGCCGAGTCGTAGAACTTGCGTCGGAAGTAGTAGTCCGCGATCTCGTGCAGCTTCCGCGCGAGCTTGATACGCATCTGCCGCGCGGTCTCGCGGGCCTCGTCCGCGGCGCGCGTGTCGGGATAGTCCGCGGCCACGTTGTTGCACACGTTCTCCGCCTCCGCCGTGTAGCTCTGATCACGCTGCACGTTGGGAGACAAAGCGGCCGATGAGCGGCACGTGCCGAGCGCCGCGTCCGGCGCGGACGAATGATCGGGGAAGCGATTCAGGAACCGCCTATACTCCGAGAGCGCCGTGATGTACTGCTCGTCCGAGAAATAGGCCTCGGCGAGCAACATGCGGGCCTCGGCGGCGCGGTCGCTGCTCGGGAAGGAGATGAGGAAGCGATCGAACGCCTCCTGGGCTTCCTCGTAGTCTCCGACATCGAGCGCGCCCTGCGCGATCTCGAACAGTTCGGGAGCAGCCACGCCCTGATACGGGGGAGCAGAGGCGCAGGCGACCGAGAAGAGGGCAGCCGTCACGGACAAGTGCAGACGCATGGACATCGCCGAAGGGTACACGCAACGGGGGGATTGGGTTTCCGGCCGTCACGCCTCGTAGAACGTGCGGATCGCCGCCGCTACGGCCCGCACGCGCTTCTCGCCGAGCTCGGGAAAGACGGGCAGGCTCAGGACCTCCCGGCACAGCCGCTCCGCGACCGGGAAGTCGCCCGGCGCGTAGCCCAAGGAGCGGAAGCAGGGCTGCAGGGGCAGGGGCAGCGGATAGTAGAGGCCGGTCGCGATTCCCGCTTCCGCCAGGAACGCGCGGAGCCCGTCGCGCCGCTCCGCCCGGATCGTGTACTGGTTGTACGTGTGGAGGTTGCCCCCATCCACGCGCGGCGTCCGCACGGCCGTCAGATCGGCGAGCAGCTCGTCGTACAGCGCCGCGTTGCGCCGGCGGGCTTCGACCCATCCGTCGAGGTGAGGCAGCTTGGCGAGCAGGACCGCGGCCTGGAGCGTGTCGAGCCGACTGTTCGTGCCCACCCCGTCGTGGCGGCAGGCCTCGCCTGCGCCGTGGACGCGCAGCTCGCGCAGCCTTGTGGCGAGGACCTCGTCGCTCGTCGTGATCATGCCGCCGTCTCCCAGGCCTCCCAGGTTCTTGGTCGGGAAGAAGCTGAACGCGCCAGCGTCGCCCGCTCCCCCGGCCCCGACGTCGGCGCCGGCCGCCCTGCGGCGTGCCCCGGTCGCCTGGGCCGCGTCCTCCAGGACGAACACGTTCGGCCCGAGCACCCGACGGATCGCCTCCACCTCGGCCATCTGACCGAACAGGTGCACGGGGACGGCCGCCACCGTCCGAGCCGAGCGGACCGAGGAGACGGTCGCCGCACTGACGTTGAAGGAGCTGTCCTCCACGTCGCAGAAAGCGGGCCGCAGACCCGCGTTCCAGACCGCTCCAGCCGTTGCAAAGAACGTGAAAGCGGGGACCACGACCTCGGGCAGGTCGCGAATCCTGCGCGCGTCCGCCGGACCCGCGACGTCGTGACGCCGCGCGAGGTCACGCAGCGGGAGCAGCAACGCGTCCGTGCCACTGGCGCAGCCGACGCCGTATCGGGCGCCGACCCTGGCCGCCAGGGCCCCTTCCAGCTGCGCGATCTGCGGCCCGAGGATGAACCTGCCCGAGTCGAGCACGCCGCTCAGCGCACGCTCGAGGTCGCGGGCGATAGCTCGATGCTGGGCCCCGAGATCGAACTGCGGAATAGGCTCGAGGGCCTCAGGGAGCGGGCTCATGCCGCGCCGTCACAGGGCGTCGTGGAGGAGCTGCTCAGGGTGTTCGCGTGCCCGCGTCGCGTTCTTCCATCAGCCGTCTGAAGTAGGGAATCGTGCGCCTCAGCCCCTCTCGCAGCGGCACCCTCGGCTCCCATCCCAGAACCGTGCGCGCGACGGCGATGTCCGGCCTGCGCGCCTTGGGATCGTCGGTCGGCAAGGGGCGGTAGTCGATCTCGGACGCGCTGCCCGTCTCCTCGAGCACCATCTCCGCCAACTCCTGAATCGTGAACTCGTCCGGGTTGCCGATGTTGGTCGGCTCCGAGAGGTCTGAGTTGAACAGACGGTAGATCCCCTCGATCTCGTCCTCCACGTAGCAGAACGAGCGGGTCTGCGAGCCATCGCCGTACACGGTGATCGGCCGGCCGTGCAGCGCCTGAACGATGAAGTTCGAGACCACGCGGCCGTCGGTGGGCCTCATCCGCGTTCCGAACGTGTTGAAGATGCGGACGATCCGAGTATCCAGGCCGTGGCAACGGTGATAGGCCATCGTCAGCGCCTCGGCGAACCGCTTGGCCTCGTCGTAGACACCGCGAGGACCGATCGGGTTGACGTTGCCCCAGTACGTCTCCGGCTGGGGGTGGACCAGCGGATCCCCGTAGACCTCGGACGTCGAGGCGAGGAGGTAGCGGGCGCCCTTGGCCCTCGCGAGGCCGAGTGTCTTGTGAGTGCCGTGGCTGCCGACCTTGAGCGTCGGAATCGGCAGCTCAAGGTAGTCGACAGGGCTCGCAGGCGAGGCGAAGTGCAGCACGCCGTCCACCGGTCCATCGACATGGACAGCGTTCGTGACATCGAGGTGCACGAACTCGAACTTCGGCTGCCGCATCAAGTGGGCGATGTTCTCCAGGGTGCCGGTGAGGAGGTTGTCGATTCCGACGACCTCGTGGCCCTCTGCGAGAAAGCGCTCACCCAAGTGCGAGCCGAGAAAGCCGGCAGCACCCGTGATCACGACCCTCACGACCCGCCACTCCCCGCCGCTAACGGCCGACGACCGACCGAATAGTACTCGAAGCCGAGCCGCTCGAGCGCGTCCCGCCTGTACAGGTTGCGCCCGTCGAAGATGATCGGCTGGCGCAGCAGCTTCCGCATCCGATCGAAGTCCGGGCGCCGGTACGGGTTCCATTCGGTATGGATCACGAGGGCGTCTGCGCCCTCCAGCACGTCGTAGTTCCGCTCGCGGCACTCGATCAGACCGCCCAAGCGGCGCCGCGCCTCGGGCATCGCCACGGGATCGTGCGCGACCACGCGCGCGCCGCGATCCAGCAGCCCCCCTATGGTCACGAGGCTCGGCGCATCGCGCATGTCGTCGGTGTTCGGCTTGAACGCCAGGCCCCAGACGGCGAGGGTGTGCCCCGACAGATCGCCGCCGAAACGCGCCACCACGAGGTCGAGGAGCAGGCGCTTCTGCGCCTCGTTCACGGCCTCTACCGCCTCCAGGATCGAACCGTCCAGGCCGAAGTCGGTGATCGTCCGCACGAGCGCCTTCACGTCCTTGGGGAAGCAGCTCCCTCCGTAGCCGACGCCCGAGAACAAGAAGCTCGGCCCGATCCGCGAGTCGGATCCGATCCCTAGGCGCACCTGGTCGACGTCCGCCCCCGCGACGTCGCAGAGCCGGGCGATCATGTTCATGAAGCTGATGCGGGTCGCGAGCATCGCGTTCGCCGCGTACTTGGTGATCTCGGCCGACGTCACGTCCATCAACAGGATCTCGTGGCCGGTGCGCACAAACGGCTCGTAGAGGGTCCTGAGCACCGCGGCCGCCGCCGGATCGTCCACGCCAAGTACGACGCGGTCCGGTTTCATGAAATCCGCGACGGCGGCCCCCTCCTTCAAGAACTCGGGGTTCGAGCACACGTGGACGGCGTGGGTCGTGTGCTCCCGGATGGCGGCGCGCACCCGTGCTGCCGTGCCGACCGGAACCGTGCTCTTCGTGATCACGATCCGCTCGCCGTCCATGGCCTTGCCGATCGTCTCCGCCACCTCCAGCACATGCTGGAGGTCGGCCGAGCCATCTTCGCAGGGGGGCGTGCCGACGGCGATGAATATGACGTCCGAGGCGCGGACGGCTTCCTCCACATCGGTCGTGAAGGTGAGCCGCCCGGCGGCGAGGTTCTCCTTCACCAGCGGATCCAGACCGGGCTCGAAGATCGGCAGCTCTCCCTTCTTGAGCCTCGCGATCTTCTCGGCGACGACGTCGGCGCACAGCACATCGTGTCCGGTTTCGGCCAGGCAGGCGCCCACCACCAGTCCGACGTACCCGGTGCCGATGACCGCGATGTTCACCCGTGACGCTCGACGCACGAATCCACGAGCCTACCCCACCCCGTCCCGGATCGGAGTGACCGGGCGGCAGCCGACGGCCTGTCCCGCCGCTCCGGCCGTCGATCCCCCGCGCTTGCCCGGAAGGCGCTCCCGTCCGCCCGCGCGACCGGGAAACCCGCGCACGCGAGTACGGAGCCCCTGAAGCGCGGGGCGGAGTCGATACCGGCCTTCGGGGAGGCGAGCGGGCGCGGACCGACCGTCGCGGCGGATCCCGGGTGCAGCCGCCGCTGCGACGGGATCGCAGAACGGGGGAACGTCGTACGGCGGGCGTGGGCGGCCGCAGAACGGCCTTGGAGTTCCCGGGGCCGAAGGCGACGCGCCGCGGGACTCGCGGGGCGGCCTGGACGGTGATCGACCGGGCTGGCCGACAGTCGCAATGCTCTCAAGGTCAGCCGCTATGGTTCAGCGGAAAGCCGCGGTCATGTTACCGTGACATAGCCGTGTCACAGTGTCACTGTCATGGCGAGATCCGAGGCTGCGAGCACTGAAGGTGGTGAGCGGGGGCGACACATGCCCGCGCTATTGTGTCTATTTCGCCCGCTCTTCGCCAATCCGCCGGGACCGGAGCGCTGACGCCTTGCGCAGGTTCCGTCCGCCGGGTGAAGCTGCACCCCAGGGCACTCCGGGAGCCAAGATGATGGAAACAAAGGATGCCGCGCCCCGCGGGACGTCGAGGGACCACGCGCGCGCCGCGCCCGTCCCGACCCTCACCCTCGCCGCTCATCCCGCGCCGGCCTCACTTCTCGCCCGGGCGCTCCCGCTCGCCCCTGCGCTCCTCCTCGCGGCCTGCTCCTTCGCGCCGCCGCCTTCGCTGCCCGCACCGGCGGCCGCTCTCCCCGATTCCTTCACGGAGAGCCGGGGGGCGGGCGGCCACGATGCCCGCGAGTGGTGGGGCGCCTTCCGGGATCCGGTCCTGAACACGGTGGTCGACTCGGTGCTGGCCGCCAACTTCGACCTGGCCGAGGCGGTGGCGAGGGTTCAGCAGGCCCGGGCCCAGGCCCGCATCGCGCGGGCGGCGCTCTTCCCCGCCCTGCAAGCCAGCGGATCGGCATCCGATCAGGACAGCCCTACCAACGCGGGATTCGGCCAGCAGTTCCGCGAGCTCGCCGGAGGCGAAGACGGCGGATCCCTCCCGGGCGGCCTCCAGCTGTCGGACCGCTTCGGGGTTACCACCTATTCCCTGGGCGTCGACTTCGCCTACGAACTCGACTTCTGGGGCAGGGCGCGCAACGACTCGAAGGCCGCCGCGATGCAGTACCTCGCGTCCGAGTCCGACTACCGCGCCGCCCGCATCGGCGTACTCTCCGAGACGATCACCACCTACTTCGAGATCGTCGACCTGCGCCGTCGCACGGCCCTTGCCCGCGAGACCGTGGGCGTCCTTCTCGAGCGGGTCGATCTGGCGGAGATCCGCTACGATCGCGGGCTCGTGACCTCGTTCGAGCTGTACCAGGTGCGTCAGGAGCTGCGGAACACCCAGGCCGGGCTTCCGCAGCTGGAGAGCCAGCTCGTCAACGCCGAGGGGCGGCTCGCGATTCTGCTGGGCGGCTTTCGCGCCAAGCTGGACGCCATCCTCCCGGACTCGCTGGCACCGATGCCGCCGGGCGACGCGGTCTCCGCGGGCGTCCCCGCCGACCTCCTCCTCCAGCGCCCCGACGTGCGCGCGGCGGGCGAGCGCCTCGAGGCGGCGAGGTACTCGATCGGAGCGCGGCGGGCCGAGCTGCTCCCGTCCCTGTCCTTCAGCGGAACCATCGGTCTGCAGTCGGCCGACGCGGACGGGCTCTTCAACGTGGACCAGTGGTTCCGCAACTTGGTCGGCAACCTGACCGCCCCGATCTTCCAGGGAGGGCGGATCAGGAACAACCTCGCGCTCGCGCATGCGAGCTTCAATCAGGTCGCCTCCGCCTACGGCCGCACCGTGGTGAGTGCCGTGCATGAGGTGGAGGCCGCGCTGGCCGCCCTCGGGAACGAGGGACGTCGCCACGAATTCCTGCAATCACAGCGCGAGGAGGCGCTGGCTTCGGTGGCGTTGCAGGCGCAGCGCTACGGGGCCGGCGTGGGAGGCTACACCGATTACTTGGACGCGCTGCGCGCCCTGCTGAACGTCGAGTCGACGCTGGCCGAAGCGCAGCGCGACCTCGCCCTCGCGCGGCTCGCGGTGCACCGCGCCCTGGGCGGCGAATGGACCGAGCCGCCGCATGCGCTCGAGGGGCCGCGGATGGTGGCCGGCGGCGGGACGGATGGACCGGACGCGGACCCGCGAGGAGGGAACCAGTAGATGAACTACCTTCGCGGCAGGCTGCTGTTGCCAGGGATTCTGCTGGGCGCCGTCGTCATTGCGGTCGTCATGGTTCGGCTCCGTCCGGAGCCTGCCCTGCGGGAGCCGCCCTCCCGGCTGCCCTTCGTCACGACGGCCACGGCCGAGGCGCTCCAGGGGCCGATACCGGTCTACGGCGCGGGGACCGTACGGCCTCGCGCCGAGATCGATGTCACGGCCCAGATCAACGGCAAGGTCTCCTGGGTGGCGCCGGCGTTCCAGAGCGGAGGAAGGCTCGCCGCAGGCGCGGTGCTCTTCCGCATCGAGGACGTGGACTATCGGAACCGGGTGCGGCAGGCGCGGGCCAACGTGGCCGCGCAGCAGGTCGCCCTCCTCCAGGCCGAGGAGGAGGCCCGCATCGCGCGCGCCGAGTACGAGAGCTTCCAGCGCCGCCGCATGCAGGGCACCGCGCCGGAACAGGCGAACCCGCTCACGCTGCGAGAGCCCCAGCTCGCGGCCGCCCGCGCTGCGCTCGCCCGCGACAGCGCCGCGCTGGCCGATGCCGAACTGGCGCTCTCGCGAACCGAGGTGACGGCTCCCTTCAGTGGCGTCGTTCGTTCGGAATCCGTCGACCTGGGCCAGTTCGTCGGTGCGGGGCAGAGCGTGGGGCGGCTCTACGCCGACGACGCCGTCGAGGTCGTCGTGCCCCTCTCGGACGATGACGCCGCGCTGATCCCCGGGCTATGGGAGCTCTCCGCCGGTGACGGCGACCGGCGGGTGGCGGCCAGCGTGTCGGCCGAGTACGGCGACAGGGTCTACTCGTGGGCAGGGTACGTGGACCGTGCCGAGACCACGCTGGACGAGCAGACGCGGACGATCGACATCGTGGTGCGAATCCCTGGCCCCCTGGAGGGCGGCATCCCGGCCGGCGGCGATGAAGCGGCACCCCGCGGTGACGCCTCTTCGACGCCCGGAGCCCCGCCTCTGCTCGTCGGCCAGTTCGTGGACGTCCAGATCGAGGGGGCCTCCCCTGAGCGCTACTTCGCGATCCCGCGGGCCGCGCTGAGAACGGGGAACGAGGTCTGGGCGCTACGCGATGGGAACGTTGTGACCATCATCCCGGTCCGCGTGCTGCAGCGCGCCGACGACGCGGTCTACGTCGCGGGCGAGCTGGAGGCTGGCCAGGAGGTCGTAGTGAGCGGGATCCGGATCGCGACCGAGGGAATGGTCGTGGCCACCGGGAGCGACGGCGTATGACGTCACCGACGGCGGGCCAGCCGCCGGAGTCGCGCGGGCCCATCTCGTACATGGCCCGCAACGGGGTCGCGGCCAACCTGCTCATGTTGTTCATCCTCATCGCGGGGCTCTTCGCGCTGGGCGGGCTGGTGCAGGAGGTGTTCCCCGAGATCTCGATGGACCAGGTCAACATCTCGGTGGCGTACCCCGGCGCCACGCCGGACGAGATCGAGGAATCGATCGTCCTCAAGATCGAGGAGCAGATCTCGGGGGTCGAGGGACTCGAGCAGATCCGCTCGACGGCCGCCGAGGGTCGGGGCTCGGTCCTGGCCGAGCTCGGGCTGGGCGAGGACCTGAGCAGAGCCCTGGACGACATCAAGGCCCAGATCGACAGGATCGAGACCTTCCCCACGGGCGCCGAGCGGCCCGAAGTCAGCGAGGTCACCACGCGGCAGAGCGTGATCCGGCTCGTCCTCTACGGCGACGTGCCGGAGCGCACCCTCAAGGAGCTCGCCTACCGCGCCGAGGACGCGCTCTCCGCGCTTCCGGTGGTGTCCTACGTGGAGACGACCGGCGTGCGCGACTACGAGATCTCGATCGAGGTCCCGCTGCGCCGCCTCCAAGCCCTCGGCCTGACCCTCGGGGACGTCGCCAACGCGGTCCGAGGCGGCTCACTGGACCTGTCGGCCGGCAGCATCGACACGCGCGACGAAGAGGTACGGATCCGCACCACCGGGCAGAACTACACGCAGCAGGATTTCGAGGAGATCATCGTGCTGAGCCGCGCCGACGGCACCGTCGTGCGGCTCGGCGACATCGCCGATGTGCGCGACGGCTTTCGAGACGTGGATCTGATCGGCCGTTACCGGGGGCAGCCCGCCGCCTACGTCGAGATCTTCCGTACCGCCGACGAGAAGGTCCTGGAGATCGTCGACGCGGTGGAGCGGCACCTGGAGGAGGAGGTGGTCCCCTCGCTACCCGCAGGTGTGGGCCTCGAGATATGGAACAACGACGCCGATGTCCTTCAGTCGCGCCTCGGCCTCCTCGTCAAGAACGGGTTCCTCGGGCTCACCCTCGTGCTGCTGGCGCTGGCGCTCTTCCTGGAGATCCGGCTCGCTCTCTGGGTCGCGGTGGGGATCGCGGTGTCGTTCGTGGGCACGTTCGCCGTGATGGCGGTGCTCGGCGTGTCCATCAACCTGATGTCGCTCTTCGCCTTCATTCTCGCCGTGGGGATCGTGGTCGACGACGCGATCGTCGTGGGCGAGAACATCTACGCCGAGCGCGAGCGGGGCTCGAAAGGAGTCGTCGCCTCGATCCGCGGCACCCGCCGCATAACCCGACCGGTGATCTTCGCGGTGCTGACCACCGTGGTAGCCTTCTGTCCGCTATTCTTCGTCCCCAGCTCGATCGGGAGGATCGTCGGCCAGATCCCGGTCATCGTGATCTCGGTGCTGCTCTTCTCACTGCTCGAGTCCCTGCTCGTCCTGCCCAACCACCTCTCCCACCTCCCCGACCCCGGCAGCCGCTCGTCCATGCGCGGGCCGCACGCGATCCGTCTCGTCCAGTCCCGGGTGGAGTCGGGGCTCAAGCGCTTCATCGACGGACCGCTCGACCGGAGTCTGCGCTTCGCGACCGGCCAGCCCGGAATCGTGATCGCCACGGGCGTCGCCATGATCATCATCTCCGTCGCGATGGTGCCGGCGGGAATCATCAAAGTCGACTTCATGCCGTCCGTGGAAGCAGACATGGTGACGGCGAGCCTGCAGATGCCCGAGGGCACGCCGGTGCAACGCACCGCGGAGGTGGCCCGGTCGCTGGAGACGACCGGATACCAGGCGCTCGACCGGCTGGCCTCGGCCGAGGGCGAGGACATCGAAGCGCTGCTGAGCGGCGTCAACGTGACGATCGGCCTCCCGGCCAGGCGAGCGGGCCCCGCCATGGCGGACGGTGCGACCGATCCGCAGGCCAACATCGCGGCCGTCGAGTTCAAGCTCGTGAGCCCCGAAGAACGCGACGTCTCCGCGACCGACCTGCAACAGGAGTGGCGCGAGGCGGTCGGCACGCTGTCCGAAGCCAAGTCGCTCAGCATCACGGCAGAGCTGATCGGCTTCGGCTCCCCCGTCCACGTCGAGCTCTCCCACCCCGATCCCGACCGCGTGGCAGCCATGGGAGACACGGTCATGGCGAGGCTCCGCCAAGTGGCCGGCGTCTTCGACGTGCAGGCGGACCAGGATCAGGGTCTAAGGGAGATCCAGCTCGACCTGTTGCCCGAAGCCCGGACCCTCGGACTGACGCTCGACGACCTCGCCCGGCAGGTGCGATCCGCGTTCTTCGGCAACGAAGCCCTGCGCGTGCAGCGTGGCCGCGAGGACATCCGCGTCTACGTGCGGTTGCCCGAGGAGGAGCGCAACGCGATCGCCGACGTGGAGAACTACCAGATCCGTACGCCCACCGGCGGCGAGGTGCCGCTCGGCCGGGTGGCCTCGGTGCGCTTCGGCCACTCCCCAACGACCATCCGCCGCAAGGACGGCCAACGGGTGCTCACGGTAACGGCCGACGTGAACACCGCCGTCGTCACCGGCGACGAGGTGACGGGGCTGCTGGAGAGTTCCGTCCTCCCCGCGCTCGCCGCCCGCAGTCCGGGGCTCACCTATTCGTTCGGCGGTGAACAGCAGGAACAGGTCGAGTCCTTCGGCGCGCTCGGCAGCGGCTTCACCCTCGCGCTCCTGGCCATCTACGCGCTCCTGGCGATCCCCTTCGGTTCCTATACCAAGCCGTTGATCATCATGGCGGCCATCCCCTTCGGCATCATCGGCGCCGTCGTGGGCCACGCGATACTCGGCCTGCAGATGGCGATCATGTCGCTCTTCGGGATCATAGGCCTGAGCGGCGTCGTCGTGAACGACTCGCTCGTCATGATCGACTTCATCAACGAGCGGCTACGCCGGGGGATGCCCGGCCGGGAAGCGATCGTCGAAGGTGCGAAGGCCCGCTTCCGCCCGATCTTCCTGACCTCGATGACGACCTTTCTCGGTGTCGCGCCGCTCGTCTTCGAGACCAGCATCCAGGCGCAGTTCCTAATCCCGATGGCGGCTTCGCTGGGCTTCGGGATCCTGTTCGCGACGGCCGTGCTGATGATGATCGTGCCGGCGCTTGCCATGGTGCAGCATCGGCTGGTCGGAGCGCGGATCTAGCCTAGAGCGCGGGGAGAGCGCCCGGAGGCGCGCCTCACGACGGGCGCAGGGAGCGCCTCCGACCGGGGAGGCCCGGACACGGGGCAGTCCACCAACGGCACGGGCCGGCACAGATCGAGAAGGCTCCCCCTCGACAGGATCGTCGGCCGCGCAAGCTTGGCCCGAACGGGCGCACGAGAGCGCGCGCGGCCCGCGACTCGGCCTCCGGCCGCCGGCACGGACTCGCGCGTACGGTCTTCCGGTGGGGCGCCCCTACGAGCTCCCGGGCGCCGGCCAGTCCCGACGCAGGCGGTCCAGCAGCCCGGGGGGGCCGGCGAGAAAGGCGGCCAGCCGTGGATCCGGACGATTGAACGCGGGCTCGGCACCGTCGGCATGGACGACCAGCCCCCCTGCGGCGTTCACGAGGGCGGTGCCGGCCGCCACGTCCCACTCGCTCTTGGGCAAGAGCGTCCACGTGAGGTCGGCCAGGCCGGCCGCCACGAGGGCGAGCTTATAGGCGACCGACCCGCACGGGCGCACCCGAAACGGCGCGTCCTTCAGACGGCTCCATTCCGGACGCTTGACCTCGTTTCGGCTGACCAGGACCACCGCACTCTCGAGGGAGGGCCGCGCGGACACGCGGACGGGCACTCCGTTCAACTCGATCCCGGTCTCGACCGATCCGATCACGGTCTGCCCCTTCGCCGGGTTCATGATCCCCCCCGCGACGGGCACCCCGTCCTCGACCAGCCCGATCGAGACGCACCATTCCGGAACGCCCTCGACGAACTCCTTCGTTCCGTCGATGGGATCCACGATCCACACGCGCGGGCACGAGAGACGCTCGGGATCGTCGGCCGTCTCTTCGGAGAGCCATCCTTCTCCCGGGTGGGGGAGCGTCTGATGCAGCACCCGGTTCACCGCCAGGTCTGCCTCCGTGAGCGGATCGCCCCGCTCCTTGAGCACGTGATCGATGGCCCCGGCGGTAAACGACTGGAGCGCGACGGCCGCACGCTCGAGGGCACGCGCGATGCGCGCCAGGTCTGAGGCGCGACCGGCCGCCGTGCTCACGGACCCCCGGTCCGGCGCCCAGGCGACGACCGGGCGCGGGCGACGAGCCCGCGGGCCCAGGCCGACGCGAACGGCTCCGTCTTCCGCTCCCCGGGGGTCCTCGGAACCCCGGAGGCAGCGGACCGCGGCCGACCACGCACCAGGGCCGAGCCGGCGGAGGGGCCGCCTCGGAGGCCGTGCCACCCGCTCACGCGTTCTCGGACTTCACGATCCAGCGCTGTCGCTCGCCCGGCGTCCGCGCCGCGCGTACGCGAGCCGTCGCGTTGCGCGCATCGACGAGAGCGCGCGAATGCTCGACGACGGCCTCGTAGTCGAACGCGGAGTGATCCGTCACGATCACGGTCGCATCGACCGAGTTCAGCAACTCGGGCGTGAGCGCGACGGACTCGAGACAGGTGCCGTTCTGGTTGACCCGCGGCACGTACGGATCGCTGTAGAGGACCCTGGCGCCGTCGGCTTGGAGCAACCGGATGATGTCCAGCGCCGGAGACTCGCGCACGTCGTCGACGTCCGGCTTGTAGGCGACGCCTAGCATCAGTACGGTCGAGCCCTTCACGGACTTGCGGCCGGCGTTGAGCGCCTCGCGCACCTTGTCCACGACGAAGATGGGCATCTCGGCGTTGATTTCCGAAGCGAGATCGATGAAGCGCGTCTTGTAGTTGAGGGTCCGCATCTTCCACGACAGATAGTGCGGATCGACCGGAATGCAGTGACCACCCAGGCCCGGGCCAGGGTTGAACTTCATAAAGCCGAACGGCTTGGTCGCCGCTGCGTCTACCACCTCCCAGACGTCTACGCCCAGCCTGTCCGCGATGATCGCGGTCTCGTTGACCAGTCCGATGTTCACCGAACGGAACGTATTCTCGAGAATCTTGGTCAGTTCGGCCGCCTCCACGGACGAGACCGGGACCGTCGTCTCGATGAAGCGCTCATAGAAGGCCTGCCCGACGGCCCTGCATTGGGGCGTGATTCCGCCGATGACCTTGGGCGTGTTGCGCGTCTGCCAGTCACGGTTGCCCGGATCGACACGCTCGGGCGAGAAGCAGAGGAAGAAGTCCTGCCCGACTTCGAGCCCGGTCGACTGACACGCGGGCAATACGAGTTCGCGGGTGGTTCCGGGGTACGTCGTGGACTCCAGCACGATCAGGTGCCCGGGCCGGAGCGCTTCGGCCACCGCCCGGGTCGCGGACATGATGAACGAGACGTCCGGATCACGGGTCTTCGACAGGGGCGTCGGCACACAGATCGAGACGGCGTCGCACTCGGCGATGCGGGCTAGATCGCACGTCGCCTCGAGCCGCCCGGCCGCCACGTGCACCGCCACATCCTCGTCGGACAGGTCCAAGATGTGGCTCTTGCCCGCGTTGATCCCCCCGACCAGCCCGTCCTTGACGTCGAAACCGACGATACGGATGCCGGCGCGGGCAGCTTCGACAGCGAGGGGCAGCCCGACGTACCCGAGTCCGATGACCCCGAAAGTCAGGTCCGCACTTCGGAAGTGTTCGAGCCTGTTCTTGACCATATCTTCAGCCGACCGCAGGTGGCGCGCGGCGGATCCCCAAATCGCCCCCCCGGGGAAACATCTGTTGCGCGTCCTGCCGCATCAAGCGCCCGGCACATTCGGCGAGGGCGCGCGCCGTCGAGTCCAGCCGGCCACCCGGTGCATGCGCCGGCCCGCCTCCCCGTCTGGGCCTCGGCGTCGCCGTGGCGCCGGCCGCGCGTGACCTCCGCGCTCGGGCATTGCGCAAGGCGCCTTCGATCGAGGCGGCCGTCCGTAGGGCGGCGTCCGGCAGCCGGGTGGCATCAGCGCAGGGCCGGATCCGCCTGCCCGACGGCGCGTGCCGCAATGGTCGCGGCACCGGGCGCGGCGGCCGATGCCTTGCCACCGACCGCGTCGCCCCGTGACCGCCCAGCCCTAGGCCCACCAGCGTCGAACCGCCTCGACCAGGCCATCGATCGTATGCTCCTCCGCTACGGCCTCCACGGAGTATCCGAGGTCCCGTGCCGCACCCGCCGTCACCCGTCCGATGGCCGCGACCGGAACAGAGAGGATGGGCGGACCGAGCGCGGCGAGCAGATTTCGAGCCGCCGAGGCGGACGTGAAGGTCAACAGGTCGAGACGTCCGGCGCGGAGAGTCCCGGCCAGCTCGGCGAGGTCGCTGGTGGCGGCCGGCGCAGAGGCGTAGGCCGTCACGCGCTCCACCGTCGCGCCGCGCGCCTCCAGCCCCTCCAGCAGCACGTCCCGGGACTCCTCGGCGACCGCCAGGAGCACGCTGACGCCGGCCAGGGGGACCCCCGTTCGATCGATCTGCTCAAGCACACCCTCGGCATCGTAGCGTTCGGGGACGAGGGCGGCGTGCCAGCCCCTGGCGGCCGCCGCCGCTGCGGTGCGGGGACCGACCGCCGCGAGTCGCCGAGGCGCACGGCCTCCGGCAACCGCGACCGCCGCGCTCAAGGCTTCCACGCCGGCCTCCGAGGTGACCATCACCCAGTCATACTCGTCCACGCGCGCCGCCGCGCGCTCGAGCGCGGTCCGGTCGCGCGGCGGGACGAGGCGCAACGCGGGCGCATCGACCACCAGCGCCCCCAGGCGTCTCAACTCCGCCGCGAGCCGGCCGCCCTTCGTGGGCGGCCGGGTCACCGCCACGGTGAGGCCCACGAGGGGCTGCGCACCGCCCCCTGCCGCCGCTCGCATGCTCAACCCCGAATCCTCATGCGCGAGACGCTTCCGCGGGCGAACGCGGAAGCGCCTGGGTCGAGCGAACGACAACACCGCGTTGGCTGCTCAGCCCCTTGCCACGCCTGCGCGCGGCACCTTCGTGACCTTGTTGGCTGAGAGGCACGACGTGCACACCCGCACGCGGCGCCGCTGCCCGTCACGGTCGAGAATCTTGACCGTCTGAAGATTGGGCAGCCATCGCCGTTTCGTCTTGTTGTTGGCGTGGCTCACGTTATTCCCCGTGGAAGGGCGTTTGCCACACACGAAACAGACCCGTGCCATCGCTCGATCCCCAGCCAGCTCGCTACATGCCGTCGGAGGACTCGACCGACTCGCCCTCGAGGTAGTGCGTGGCGAACTCGACCACGAGCCGGTCGTTCTCCGTGATCTCGCCAGCGCTCACCCACTCGTCCACGGCAGCCGTCGTGATGGGGGTCACCGTACCGACGACGTCGAACATCGCCCCGACCGCGGGCGGCGAATCGGTGCGCACGAGGAAGGCGGTGGGCGCCGGGTCCGTGGGCAACTCGATGAAGACGGCGCCCATGCCGACCATGCTGGCCGCCATCACCCCGTTGAGCCGTATCGTCTGGCCTTCATAGGCCGAAGGATCGGCACCTAGCGCCCCGGCGTCGACCACCGCGGCTTCCGGCATCGCCGGGGCGGCCTCCTCCATGGCGGGTGCCTCCTCGGCCATGTCGTCCGCGGCCGGCTCGTCGCCACCGCATCCCGTCAGCGCCACGAGCGCCACCACGAGACACGACGACCCCAGCCCGAATCCGTGCTTCCGGTACATCTCGCTCATGATCCTCATCCAGTTGGAGGTAACTCAATCCACGAGTTCGATAAGGGACATCTCGGCGGCGTCGCCCTGGCGCGGCCCGAGTTTCAGGATCCGCGTATATCCGCCCGGACGGCTCGTGTACCTCGGGCCGATGTCGGCGAACAGCCGCCCCAACACGTCGTGGTCCTGGATACGCCGTGCCGCCAGTCGGCGTGCGTGCAAGTCGCCACGCTTGGCCAACGTGATGAGGCGTTCCGCATACGGACGCAACTCCTTCGCCTTGGCCGTGGTCGTCTCGATGCGACCGTGCCGAAAGAGCGCGGTCGCCATGTTGCGCATCGTGGCACGCTTGTGCGATGCGGAACGAGAGAGCTTCCTGCCCTTCTTTCGATGGCGCATAAGTGTTCGTCCGAGGGCCCTGCGACTCAGTACCCTTCGGCCTCCGCTGTGGCAGCTCGCATCTCGACGAAGAAGAGCTGGCCGTCGTCGGCTTCCTCGAACTTCATTCCGAAGCGCAGCCCGTGTTCGTTGAGGAAGCCTTCGATCTCCTCCAGCGATTTCTTGCCGAAGTTGTCGATCTCGAGCATCGCGTCCTCGTCCCGCTGCACGAGCTCGCCTAGCGTCTGGATGTTCTCCTTTTGCAGAGAGTTGCGGGTCCTGACGGAGAGCTCGGCCAAGTCCTCGATAGGCTTGCCGAACAGGTCGCGCAGACGCTCCGGCACGACCACGGCACCCGGCGGCGTAGTCTGCGGAATCTTGTCCTGACCGAAGTACAGCATGTATTCCAGGTACTTGCGGACGAGCTCGGAGGCGTGTGCAACGGCGTCCTCGGGGTGAACCGACCCGTCCGTCTCGACAAACAGCGCCAGGCGGTCGAAGTCGGTGCGCTGGCCGACGCGAGTCTCCTCGACCGTGAAGTTCGCCCGCCGCACCGGGTTGTAGATCGAGTCGATGCGGACCAGGTCGACGGGAGCGCCACGGGGCACCGGATGCTGATCGGCCAGCACGAATCCGCGGCCCTTGTTGACGTGGAGCTCGACACCGAGTTCGCGCTCCTCCTGAAGCGTGAGCAGGTGATGGCCCGGATCGAGAACGGCGACTCCGGAAGAGACCTGGAGCTGCGCGGCTGTCACCGGACCGGCCCGCGACGTGGTGAGCTTGAGCGTCGCCTGTTCGACGTCGTCGTCCAGCGTCACGACGAGGGACTTGAGGTTCTGGATGATCTGGTGCACGTCCTCGACGACCCCGGCGATCGTCTGGTGCTCGTGCACCACGCCGTCGATCCTGAACGCCCAGACGGCCCCTCCCCGGAGAGACGAAAGCAGAACGCGCCGCACCGAGTTACCGAGCGTGTGACCGAAGCCCCGCTCGAGCGGCTCGATGACGAAGCGCGCCCTCTTGCCGTCCTCGGACCGCTCGGCGATGTCGATGCGCTCGGGAAGAACCAGACCGGCCAGATCCATCTCCACGTGCATTCTCCTCCTGGTGCCTACTTCGAGTAGAGCTCGACGATGAGCTGCTCCTGTACGGCCAGTGCGACGTCCTGCCTCTCCGGCATTCGAACGACTCGCCCCACACGATTCTTCTCGTCCAGCGCGAGCCACTCCGGCACGCTGACTCGTGTGCGCGCCTCAAGCGACTGCTGGACCGTGGGCAGGTCCCGGTCGCGACTCCGGACGGCCACCTCGTCTCCGACGCGTACACGGAAGCTCGGCACGTCGACGATGCGCCCATTCACTTCGACGTGGCGATGCCTGACGAGCTGCCGAGCCTGGGCACGGCTGGCCGCGAAGCCCAGCCGAAAGGCGATGTTGTCCAGCCGCGTCTCGAGGTTCAGCAGAAGATTCGCGCCGGTGACGCCCGGCTGCGTCGCGGCTCGCTCGAACAGATTGCGAAACTGTTGCTCGTGCAGGCCGTAGATCCGCTTCACCTTCTGTTTCTCGCGCAACTGGAGCGCGTACTCGGACTGCTTCCGGCGTCTCGCCTGGGCCGGTCCGTGCTGGCCCGGCGGATACGTGCGCCGGTCCACCGGACATTTCTCCGTGTAACACTTGGCCCCCTTGAGGAACAGTTTCTGCCCCTCGCGGCGGCACAGCTTGCAGACCGGCCCGTTGTATCTCGACATACGTGTTCGTCCCGCGTGTCAGACCCGCCGCTTCTTCGGTGGCCGACAACCGTTGTGGGGCAGAGGAGTCACATCCTGGATCGACTTGATGTGCAGGCCGGAGGTGGCAAGAGCCTGGATCGCGGACTCACGGCCGGAACCCGGTCCCTGCACGAGCACGGCTACGCGCCTCACGCCGGCCGCCACCGCCTCGCGACCGGCCAGCTCGGCGGCCACAGTCGCGGCAAACGGGGTCGATTTCTTCGATCCCTTGAAGCCCGCCTTTCCCGCACTGGACCACACGACCGCGTTGCCCTGATTGTCCGTGATCGTGATCAACGTGTTGTTGAACGTCGCCTTGATGTGGGCGACGCCATCGGCTTCGACGACACGCTTGCGCCCCCTGCCGCGCGCTCCGGACTTGCCGGACTTGGGATTGGCCATGCTCGCTCTTCCTTAGGACCCCTAGGGTATCGACAAGCCGATGCGGCGAACCGGGAGGCCCCCGGCGGGCTCCGTCCGGACGCTTCGTCCGGACCTCGCGCCCAGGCGATCGCAGCCGCGTCCGCTACTTCTTCGGTGCCTTCTTCTTCCCTGCGATCGCACGCCGCGTGCCTTTGTGCGTCCGCGCGTTGGTATGCGTTCGCTGGCCACGGACCGGGAGGCCCCGGCGATGCCTCAGCCCCCGGTAGCACCCGATGTCCATGAGGCGCTTCACGTTCATGGATGTCTCGGTGCGCAACGCCCCCTCCACCTTGTAGTTGCCCTCGATCTCGTGCCGAAGTCGGTTCACGTCTTCGTCGGTCAGGTCCTGAGTTCGCGTCACGGGGTCTACTCCCGTGCTGTCCAGGATCTGATGCGCGCGCGAGCGGCCGATGCCGTAGATATAGGTGAGCGCGATGTCGATCTTCTTACCACGGGGAAGGTCGACACCTGCGATACGGGCCATGGTCTTCGCTTCCCTGCAGATGTCAGCGCGCCGCGCTCAACCTTGGCGCTGCTTGTGGCGTGGATTGCGCTTGCAGATGACCCGCACGACGCCGCGTCGGCGAATCACCTTACAGTACTCGCAGATGGGTTTGACGCTGCTGCGAACCTTCATCACCGGCCTCCCGGCTGGTCTCCGGTACAGCTTATTATTATAGCGGCGAGGGGTTAGCCCCTCAAGGCGTTGCGGTGCCCGAGCGGCCCGGCTGGCCCGTCGTGACAGGCGCTAGGGTGAGGATCCTGGGGCCGGCGGCCGTCACTGCCACCGTGTGCTCGAAGTGGGCCGAGCGCGAGCCGTCGGCGGTGACTACCGTCCACTGGTCGTCCAAGGTCCGGATCCGGTCGGTTCCTCGCGAGAGCATGGGTTCGATCGCGATCACCATTCCCTCGCGAAGGCGCGGTCCGTGTCCCGGACGCCCGATGTTGGGCACCTGAGGCTCCTCGTGGACCTCGCGCCCGACACCGTGGCCGACCAGTTCTCGGATGATCCCGAAGCCCTGGTCCTTGACCGTCGCGACCACCGCGGCGCCGATGTCACCCACGTGGAATCCAGGTCTGGCCGCCGCGATGGCGCGCTCGAGCGCTTCTTCCGTGATGCTCAGCAGCTCGTGCGTCGACTCGTCCACGTCGCCGACAGGGAAGGTCCACGCGGAGTCCGAACACCACCCTTTGAACCTGACCCCCACGTCGATCGACACGGTATCGCTCTCCACGAGCACACGGTCCGGGCGCGGGATCCCGTGCACGACCTCCTCGTTTATCGACACGCATACGCTGGCGGGGAAGTCGTAGAGGCCCTTGAACGCCGGCACCGCACCTTCGTGGGAACGGATGAAGGTGTCGCAATAGGAATCCAGCGCGCCCGTCGAGATCCCTGGAACGATCCTCGTCTCGATCTCGCGAAAGAGGGCGCCGATGATCGCCCCGCCGCGTGCGATGGTGTCGATCTCGTCGGGCGACTTGAGGCGGATCACGTACCTACGACCTCCCTCAGCCCGTCCTGTACCTTGTCGACAGGGCGGTCCGCGGCGACCCGCTCCAGCCGGGCGGACGTCCCTAGGTAGAACTGAACGAGAGGCATGGTATCCCTCCGGTACACCTTCAGCCGTCTGCGGACCGTCGCCGGAGTGTCGTCCGCGCGCCGCACGAGATCGCCGCCGCACCGGTCGCACACGCCAGCCTTCTGCGGGGCGTTGAGGTGGACGTTGTAGACGGCCCCGCAGTTTCGGCAGCTGCGACGGCCCGCCATTCGCCGGAAGAGCACCTCGTCGTCCGCCTCGAGCACGATCACCCGGTCGACCTGTCGATCGACTTCCTCGAGAACCGTGGCCAACCCGTCGGCCTGCGGGACCGTGCGAGGGAAGCCGTCGAACACGACTCCCGTATCGGACGACAGGCCGTGCAGCACGCCCCGTACGAGCTCGATGATGAGCCCGTCGGGCACGAGTTCTCCACGATCCATGTGGCCCTGGGCCCGGCGACCCAGCTCGGTGCCCTCACGGCACGCGGCACGCAGCAGGTCTCCGGTGGCCACATGGCGGGCTCCCGTCCTCTCGGCGAGCCACGCGCCGTGTGTCCCCTTCCCCACGGCCGGCGGTCCCAGCAGAATCACGACCACGACGGCAGGTCCCTGTTCTCGTCGGCAGCTGCTCAGGCGCGCGCCCGTCCGGGCGGGCGAGCCGTGGAGCGCCGGCGCGGCTCCGGGCCCGTCCGCGTGGCGGCACTCACGGACGGACAGGCCCCGGGGCCAGCGGCGTCAGCTCCGTCTCCGCCAACTGCCACCCCGTCCGGGCCGCATCTCACATATACCTCTGGCGGCCGCGCATCTTCACTCGACCCTTCTTCATGAAACCGTCATAGTGGCGCAGCAGGAGCAACTGCTGGGCCTGTTGAACGGTGTCCAGACCCACGCCCACCACGATCAGCAGGCTCGTACCGCCGAAGAAAAAGGCCTGGATGTTGAAGATATCGAAGATGAAGAACGGGAGCAGTGCAATCAGCGTCAGGTAAATCGATCCCGGCAGCGTGATGCGTGTCAGCACCCGGTCGATGTACTCCGCGGTGCGTGCCCCGGGCTTCACGCCCGGGATGAAGGCTCCTTGCTTCTTCAGGTTCTCGGCCAAGTCGACGGGATTGAAGATGATCGACGTGTAGAAGTACGTGAAGAAGAGGATGAGCAAGGAGTAACTCACGTAGTACGGCCAGGTCTGGGGCTGGAAGAGGTCGGCCAGCGACCGCAGCGGCGGCCAGGTCGAGAACGCCGCCAGCGTACCCGGAATGATGATGAACGACTGGGCGAAGATGATCGGCATCACTCCCGCGGAGTTCACCCTCAGGGGAATGAAGCTCTTCTGGCCCTCCTGGATGCGGCCGCGGCCGATCACCTTGCGGGGAATCTGAACCGGGATCTTGCGAGCCGACATTGTCATCGCGACGACGCCCGCGCAGACCGCGATCACGACGAGCACGAGCATGACCAGAGCCAGGATTCCGATCTCGCCGACCATGAGCGACTCCCACGTCCGCCCGACCGCGGCGGGGAAGCTCTCGATGATGCTGAAGAAGATCATCAAGCTCATGCCGTTGCCGATGCCGTGCTCGGTAATCTGCTCGCCCATCCACATGATGAAGACGGCACCGGTCGTCAGAGCCACGACGGTCGTGAACACGAAGCCGAATCCCGGGAAGCGCACGGCGTCGGGAATGCTCTGCAGGAAGACCGCGTACCCGTAGCCCTGCATGATCGACAGCAGCACGGTCGTGTACCGTGTCCACTGCGTGAGCTTCTTGCGGCCGTCCTCACCCTCCTTCTGCATCTTCTCCACCGTGGGGATCACGGCTGCCAGCAGCTGGAACATGATGCTGGCGGAGATATAGGGCATGATGCCGAGAGCGAAGATGGTCGCACGCGACAGGCCACCGCCGACGAACATGTCGTAGACGCCCAGGAAGGTGTTCTGCAGCGTGCCGAACTGGAGTCGCAGGACGCCGACGTCGATCCCCGGCACGGTGATGTGCGCGCCGATCCGGTAGATGAGCAGGATGAAGACCGTGAAGACGATCTTCTTCTTGAGTTCCGGAACCCTGAACAGGTTCGCGAGTGGGTTCATCTTCCCCGGCCTCAGCTCTCAGGGGCCGCGGTAGTCTCGTTCCGGTCCGCCTTCTCGCGGCCGCCGCCGAGCACCGTCGCGCTGCCCCCGGCAGCCTCTATCTTGGCACGCGCCGACTTGCTGAACGCGTGCACTCTGACGCTCAGCGCAGCGCCCGGGTCCCCATCGCCGAGCACCTTGACGGGCCGCCTGAGACTGGCGACCAGACCCGCCGCCTTGAGCGTCTCGGGCGTGATCTCACCCTCTAGACGGACCAGGTCGCGCACGTTCACCACCTGGTACTCGACACGACGGAAGTTCTTGAAGCCCCGTTTGGGGATACGCCGCTGGAGCGGCATCTGACCCCCCTCGAAGCCGGGCTTGGTCGTCGTGCCGGAGCGCGCGCCCGCGCCCTTCTGTCCGCGGCCCGCGGTCTTGCCGGTTCCCGACCCGGGCCCACGGCCCACGCGCTTGCGGTTTCGGCGCGATCCCGGAGCGGGTTTCAGATCGTGCAGCTCGGCCATCGAGGGTTCCTCGCTACTCCACCGGGCGAACGCTGACCATGTGGGCAACCTGCCGGATCATCCCACGGATGGCGGGCGTATCGTCGTGAATCACGGTCTGTTGATTGTGCTTGAATCCCAGCGCTTCCATCGTGCGGCGGTGCTTGGCCGGTCGGCCGGACAGGCTCCGGACCTGTGTGACGGCGATCTTGCGGCCGGCGGGCGCCTCTGGCTCAGTCACGGTCCGTGACTCCCAGTGCCTCTACCGGCACTCCGCGCTCGGCGGCCACCTGTTCGGCGGTGACCAGCCTCGTCAGGGCGTCCACTGTGGCGCGCACCACGTTGATCGGATTGTTGGTCCCGAGGCTCTTGGTCAGAACGTCCGTGACGCCGGCCGCCTCGAGCACGGCCCGCACCGGCCCGCCCGCGATGACGCCCGTCCCGGGGGCAGCAGGCCGCAGCAGCACGCGGCCCGCCCCGCAGCGTCCGAGGATCTCGTGCGGCAGCGTGCCGTTACGGAGCGGCACCACGAACGTCGCGCGCCGCGCTCGGTCGAAAGCCTTGCGGATCGCCTCCGCGACCTCGCTGGCCTTGGCAAGTCCGACGCCCACGTTGCCCTTCTGATCCCCGACGGCCACCAGCGCCGAGAACGAGAACCGGCGACCGCCCTTCACCACCTTGGCCACCCGGTTGATGTGGATGACGTTCTCGACCAGCTCGCTCTCGCGGCCGCGCGCCGATTTCTTGTCCCTTCGCTGCTCTCGTTCCATCAGAACTCCAGCCCCCTCTCGCGGGCGCCTTCGGCGAAGGCCTTCACGCGCCCGTGGTACTTGTAGCCGCCGCGATCGAATACCACCGCGCTGATTCCGCTCTCACGCGCACGTTCGGCCAGCAGCCTGCCGGCCGCCCGGGCCTGCTCCACCCGCCTGTTCGTGCCCGACTCGCCCTTGAAGTCGCGCAGGCTCTCCTCGAGCGTGGACAGACCGAGCAGCGTCCGTGATGCCTCGTCGTCCACGAGCTGCCCCTCGATGTTGCGCAGCGAACGGTAGACGACGAGCCTCGGCCGTTCGGGCGTGCCCCAGACCTTCTTCCGGATCCGGCGGTGTCGGCGGAGCCGGGCGCTCCTGCGGTTCTCCGTCTTGGCCATCGACTACGCTCCAGCGGTCTTGCCGGCCTTGCGCCGGACCTGCTCGCCCCGGTACCGGATCCCCTTGCCCTTGTAGGGCTCCGGCGGCCTGACCGAGCGGATCTCCGCCGCGACCTGACCGACCATCTGCTTGTCCGGCCCCGAGATCGTCACGGTCGTCGGGGTCGGCGTGTCGATGGTGATCCCCGGCGGGGCGTCGTACTGCACGGAATGCGAATAGCCCGCCGTGAGCTTGACGCCCTTCGCGCTCTTCTCCGCCTTGTAGCCGACGCCCACGATCTCCAGTTCCTTCTTGTACCCCTGGGTCACGCCCACCACCATGTTGGAGATGAGTGTGCGCGTGAGACCGTGCAGTGCCTTGTGCTGCGCGCTGTCGGAGGGGCGCTCCACGCGCACCTCGCCGCCCTCGATCCTCACGTCGATGGCGGAATGCACGTTGAGTGCGAGGTCCCCCTTGGGCCCCTTAACCCGGACTTGGCGCCCCGCCACGATCACGTCCACCCCTTCCGGGAACGGGACCGGTCGCTTGCCGATACGAGACATCGTCGTCTTCCTACCAAACCATGGCCATGAGCTCTCCGCCGACTCCCGCTCGCCGGGCGTCGCGGTCGGAGAGGAGGCCGCGCGAGGTGGACAGTATCGCCATGCCGAGGCCGTTCCTCACGCGCGGTATTTCGCCTACCCGCACGTAGCGGCGCCGCCCCGGTCGCGACACCCGCTCAAGGTGCCGAATGACGGGCTCACCCTCGTGGTACTTAAGATACACGCGCAACAGCCCGTGCCGCGCGTCGTCCAAGATCTTGAAATCGAAGACGAAGTGGTTCTCCCTCAGGATACCGGCGACTTCGACTTTCAGCTTCGATACCGGCATGTCGACCCACCGATGGCCGGCGGCACCAGCGTTTCGGATGCGGGTCAGCATGTCGGCGATCGGGTCGGTCATCATCTCAGTGTGGCCCTCACCAGCTGGACTTGCGCACGCCGGGGATCTCGCCCCGCAGCGCCATCTCGCGGAAGCAGATCCGGCAGATTCCGAACTTTCGCATAAAACCACGCGGGCGCCCGCAACGCCCGCACCTGCTGTTGCGGCGCACCTCGAACTTGGGCTTGCGCTTCGCCTTCTCGATCAACGCCTTCTTCGCCATGGCTCGCTCTCTCTTGAGACGGGTCGCGCCGCGGGTGGCTACGCGGCCAAGTGGCCGATGACGACGGGAATCTCTCCGCGGAACGGAAAGCCCATCTCCCTGAGAAGCGCAAACGCCTCGTCGTCCTTGACGGTGCTGGTTACCACCGTGATGTCCATGCCGTGGATCTCCTGCACCCGGTCGTAGTCGACCTCCGGGAAGATGATCTGCTCCTTCACTCCGAGCGTGTAGTTGCCGCGCCCATCGAAAGAGCGAGTGGAAAGCCCGCGGAAGTCACGAACCCTCGGAATCGCCACGCTTACCAGGCGATCCAGGAAATGGTACATCCGCTGCCTGCGGAGCGTCACGGCGACTCCGACGGGCATCCCCTCGCGCAAGCCAAAATTGGAGATCGACCTGCGGGCCCGCGTGACCAGCGGGGTCTGCCCGGTGATCTGGCGCAGCTCCTCGACCACGCTGTCGAGGAGCTTTTGGTTCTTCGGGGCCTGGCCCAAGCCGCAGTTGACCGTCACCTTCTCGATGCGCGGAACCTCGTGCCGATTCTTCCAACCGAACTGCTGAACCAGCTTCGGCACGGCATGATCGCGGTAGTGCCGCGCGAAGCGCGGCTCGAACCGCGGGATCGGCCCGGTCTGGACCGCCCGGTCCCCACTCGCGCCCTTGCCGCGTCCGGGGGCCTTGCCCGGTTTCCGCGCCGTCTGGCCCTTCGGCGCCTGTCGCGGTTTCTGCCTGCCCGCGTCGCTCTTCTTGTTCGCCATCGTCGCTCGCTATTGGGGTCGCGGGATGGGGTTTCCGCTCTTGACCGCGATCCGTTCCTTGGTGCCGTCCTCCTCGACGCGCATGCGTACGCGGCTGGCCGTGCCCGCCGCCGCATCCATGAGCATGACGTTGGAGACGTGGATCGGTGCTTCGAAGGTGATGATCCCGCCTTCCGGATTCGCCTGACTCGGACGCGTGTGCCGCTTGCGCATGTTGACGCCCTCGATCACCACCCGGTCCTCGTCCTTCAGCACTCTCAGGACCGTGCCTTCCATGTCGCGGAAGTTGCCGCGGATCACGCGCACGCGGTCGCCCTTCACGACCTTGTGCTTGACGTTGCGACGCCGTGGCTTCGCTCTGCCCGCCATCGTCAGAGTACCTCCGGCGCGAGCGACACGATCTTCATGTACTTCTTCTCGCGCAGCTCACGCCCGACCGGGCCGAAGATGCGCGTTCCACGGGGCTCGCCGTTGGGGTTGATCAGCACGGCCGCGTTGTCATCGAACCGAATGTAGGATCCATCACGCCGGCGCATCTCCTTGCTCGTGCGCACAACGACGGCCTTCGCGATGTCGCCCTTCTTGACCGGAGCGTTCGGCATGGCGTCCTTGACGGTGACCACGACCACGTCCCCGATCCTCGCGTAGCGGCGCTTCGAACCTCCCAAGACCCGGATGCAGAGACCCCTCTTGGCGCCCGTATTGTCGGCGATGCGCAACATCGACTCCTGCTGAATCATATCACAAGTCCCTCGATCTACTCTGGGCGCTCGAGCAGCTCGGCGACGCGCCATCGCTTGGTCTTGGACAGGGGACGCGTTTCCACGATACGCACTAAGTCGCCCACCCTGTACTCGTTCCCTTCATCGTGCGCGTGGTACTTCTTCGTACGTGAGACCTGCTTGCCGTAGACGGAATGGCTCACGCGCCGTTCCACCGTCACGGTGACCGTCTTCCTGGACCGGTCGCTCACGACGACGCCGACCCTGCTCTTGCGGTGACTCCGCTGGCCGCCGGCCGGAGCCATGTCGCTCTCCGTCTGACCGGCTTCCGCCGCGCTCGCGCTCGTATCCTTAGGCATGCCAGTCCCTAGCTACGTTGCCCGGCGAGCTCGCGCTCGCGCAGGATGGTCTTCAGCCGGGCGATATCGCGCCTGACGCTGCGGATCAGGCGCGGATTCTCAAGCTGCATGGTCGCGGTCCGGAACTTGAGCCGGAACAGCTCCTCCTTGAGTTCCGCCAGCCGAGCCAAGATCTCGGTGTCCTCCCATTCGCGGATGTCCTCCGCCTTCATCGCCCCTCTCCTCAGGTCGCGAGCTGCTGGTCACGCGCGACGAAGCGGGTCTTGATCGGGAGCTTCGCGGCGGCCAGCTCCATCGCTCTGCGAGCCGTCTTCTCGTCGATCCCCTCTAGCTCGAACATCACGCGCCCCGGCTTGACGACGGCGACCCAGCCTTCCGGGTTTCCCTTGCCCTTGCCCATGCGCGTCTCCGCCGGCTTCTTGCTGATCGGCTTGTCGGGAAAGATCCGGATCCAGACCTTGCCGCCGCGCTTGATGTGGCGAGTCATCGCGACGCGAGCCGCCTCGATCTGGCGACTGGAGATCCAGCCCGGGGCGGCGGCCTGCAGTCCGTACTCGCCGAAGGAGACCTGGTTGCCTCGGCTCGCCTGCCCGCGCATGCGACCCTTGTGCATCCTCCGGTACTTGACCCTCTTCGGTGCCAGCATATCGGGCTATCCTGTCGTCAAGCGCCGGTAGAGTAAGTGCGGCCTCGGCGATCTTCGACCACCTCGCCTTTGAACACCCAGCACTTCACGCCGATGGTTCCGTAGGTTGTGAACGTGTGGATCTGCGCGTAGTCGATGTCGGCGCGCAGCGTGTGCAGCGGCACGCGCCCCTCATGGTAACCTTCCGTGCGCGCGATCTCGGCCCCCCCCAGTCGTCCGGATGTCTGGATCTTGATCCCCTCGGCCCCGCTCCGGATGGCGGCCTGGACCGCCCGCTTCATGGCGCGGCGGAAACTGATCCGTTGGCGCAGCTGATGGGCCACGTTCTCGGCCACCAGGCGCGCCTCGATCTCCGGCCTCTTGATCTCCTCCACGTTGACCGAGATCTCGGCGTTCGTCAGCATGGCCAGCTCATCGCGCAGCTTGTCGACCTCCGCGCCGCGCTTGCCGATGACCACGCCGGGGCGGGCCGTATGCAGCGTGACCACGATCTTGCTCGGCTTGCGCTCGATCTCGACCTGCGACAAGGCGGCATGGGCGAGCCGCCGGTGCAGGTACTTGCGGATCGTCTCGTCCTCGTTGAGAAGGCGCGGAAAGTCCTTCTCGGCGTACCAGCGCGAGCGCCAGTCCCGGATCACACCGAGGCGGAAGCCGTGCGGGTGCGTCTTCTGGCCCATCTACTCGCTCCTCTGGTCGACGACCAACGTGATGTGGCTCATGCGCTTGCGGATCGGCGCCGCCCGACCCATGGCCGCACGGCGGTAGCGACGCAAGGTCGGACCCTCGTCGACGCGAATCTCGCGCACGAAGAGCTCGTCGACGTCGAGCACGTCGCCCTCGTCCTGAGCCTTGCTCTGCGCGTTGGCCACCGCGGAACGAAGCGTCTTGCCGACCGCGACGGCGGCCTTGCGCGGGGTGAACTGGAGGATCGAATACGCCTCGCCCACGCTCTTGCCGCGAATGAGGTCCCCGACGAGGCGCACCTTCCGCGGGCTCTGCCGCACATAGCGGGCGATCGCTCTGGCTTGCATGCTCCGTTCCCCGGCTCAGCCTGACGGCCTGGCCCGCTTGTCCGACAGCTTGCCGCCGTGCCCCCGGAACAGGCGCGTGGGCGCGAACTCGCCCAGTCGGTGGCCGACCATGTTCTCGGTGATGTAGACGGGAATGAACTTGTTGCCGTTGTGCACGGCGATCGTGTGGCCGACGAACTCGGGGGAGATGACGGAGGCGCGAGCCCAGGTCTTCAGGACCTTCTTCTCGTTGCGCGAATTCATCACCTCGACCTTCAACAGCAGCTTGTCGTCGATGTAGGGACCCTTCTTTACGCTACGTGCCATGGCGGCCTCTCCCCTACTGCGTAGAGCGGCCGCGCTTGCGGCCGCGCACGATGTGCTTGTTCGAAGCCTTCTTGCGGCGCCGCGTCTTCACGCCCTCCGGCCTTCCCCACGGGGAAGTCGGCGGACGGCCTCCGGACGCCTTGCCCTCGCCGCCTCCCAGAGGATGGTCGACCGGGTTCATGGCCACGCCCCGAACGTGCGGCATGCGGCCGCGCCACCGGTTGGCGCCCGCCTTGCCGACGACGGTCAACTCGTGATCCACGTTGCCCACCTGGCCGATCACGGCATAGCACTCGGCGCGGACGCGTCTCACCTCGGTGGAGGGCAGCCGCAGCGTGACGTAGTCGTTCTCCTTGGCCATCACCTGCACGCCGGCGCCCGCGGAGCGAGCCATCTGGGCTCCCTTGCCCGGCTTGAGCTCCACGTTGTGCACGGTCGTACCGAGCGGGATGTTCGCGAGCGGAAGCGCGTTGCCGACCTTGATGTCGGCCTCCGGGCCCGACACGATCGGGTCGCCCACCCGCAGACCGCTCGGGTGGACGATATAGCGCTTCTCGCCGTCGGCGTAGTTGATGAGCGCGATGTTGGCGGAGCGATTCGGATCGTATTCGATCTGCGCCACCTTGCCGGGAACGCCGCGCTTGTTCCGCTTGAAGTCGATTCTGCGGTAGCGCCGCTTGTGGCCGCCGCCACGCCACCGCGTGGTCACGCGCCCGTGATGGTTGCGCCCTCCCTTGCTCGAGACCGGCTCCACGAGCGAGCGCTCCGGTGTCGCCCTGGTGATCTCCTCGTTCTTCAAGATAGACCGGAAGCGTGTCCCGGGCGTTACCGGCTTGAGCTTCTTGATCGCCATCAGCCGACCTCGTAGAGCTCGATGTGGTCTTCCTCGGCGAGCGTGACGACGGCTTTCTTGAACGCCGGCCGACGGCCCAAGGTCCGATTCTGGCGACCCATGGCTCCCCGCTTCGCCTTCCCCGCGTACATCATGGTGCGCACGTCGGTCACCGTGACGTCGAACAACTTCTCCACCGCGCGCTTGACCTCGATCTTGTTCGCGTCGAGCGCGACCTTGAAGGTGTAGGTGTTGCCTTCCATCTGACGCGTGGTCTTCTCGCTCACAATGGGCTGGACTACCACCTCGTATGGCTCGCGCATGTCCCGTTACTCCTTGCCCGGCTTCTCGGCCGAGCCCAAACGATCCACGGCTTCCCGCTCGATCACGACCGTTCCCGCCCAGAGTACGTCGTAGGCGGACTCGTCTCCGAACGGCAAGACACGCACGTCGGGGAGGTTGCGCGCGGACAGGTGCAGGTTCTCCTTCACGCCGTCACTCAGAATCAGCACCTTGCCCGCAGCGGCGATCGATCCGAGATACTCCCGCAGCCGTCCGGTCCTGGGCCGCTCAAACTGGAAGCCGTCGACGAGCACGATGCGCTCCCCTTGCGCGCGACTGTTGAGCGCCGAGCGGCGGGCCAAGGCCTTCACCTTGCGCGGCAGCTTCTGGCGATAGCTGCGCGGAATCGGCGGAAAAGCCCGGCCGCCGCCGTCCATGTGCGCGGCTCGGGTGGTCCCCTGACGTGCCCGCCCCGTCCCCTTCTGGCGGAACGGTTTTCTGCTCCCCCCCGATACGTCGGACCGCGTCTTGGCCGCTGCGGTGCCCTGTCGCCGGTTGGCCAGGTAGGCCTTGACCGCCTGGTGCAGGACCGGCTCGTTGACGACGCCATCGAAGAGGGTGTCGGGCAACGCACGGGCCCGCCCCTTCTTGCCGTCGACCTTGTAGTAGCGCGCCTTATACATGCTCATTTGCTGATGAAGACCAGGCCGTCACGAGCTCCTGGCACCCCGCCCTTCACGAAGATCAGATTCCGTTCAGCGTCGACTCGGACCACCTGGAGGTTGATGACCGTGTGGCGGGCGCCGCCCATGCGTCCGGGCAAGCGCTTGCCCTTGATCACCCTCGAGGGATCGGTCCCGGGCCCCATGGAGCCGGGCGTGCGAGACTCCGGGTGGCCGTGCGAGGCCGGCCGTCCGGTGAAGCCGTGCCGCTTCACGACGCCCTGGAATCCTCTGCCCTTGTTGGTGCCGGTCACCTTGACCCGGTCGCCAGGCTCGAACTGCTCCACGGTGAGGCTCTGGCCCACCTCGGCCGCCTGATCCGCCCCGAGCCGGAATTCCCGCAACACGCGGGGAGCGGCCTCGAGCCCCGACTTGGCCGCGTGGCCGGCCTCGGCCGCGGTGGTCCGCTTCGCCTTCTTCTCGCCATAGCCCAGCTGGACCGCCCAGTAGCCGTCGGTCTCCTCGTCCTTGATCTGTGTCACGGGGCAGGGGCCCGCTTCGATGACGGTGACGGGAACGGCGTTTCCCACCTCGTCAAAGACTCGGGTCATGCCGACCTTCCTTCCAATGATTCCAGCCATCGTTCTCCGTCCTGGCGGATTCCGGTGCGGATCGAGGCGCTCCCGCTCGGGATCTGCATCCTCTCCGGTTCAGTCCACCCTGATCTCGACGTCCACTCCAGCGGGCAGGTCGAGCTTCGTCAGCGCGTCAATGGTCTGCGGCCGGCTGTCGATGATGTCGATCAGCCGCTTGTGGGTCCTGAGCTCGAACTGCTCCCGGCTCTTCTTGTCGATGTGCGGCGATCGGAGCACGGTCCACCGTTGCCGCCGCGTGGGCAGGGGGATCGGACCGCGCACCGAAGCGCCGGTCTTCTCCGCGGTGCGCACGATATCCGACGCCGTCTGGTCCACGACCCAGTGGTCGAACGCCTTGAGCCGAATCCTGATTCGGTCCGCCATGTGTCTCTCTCTGAGCTCCGTGAGCCCGTCTCGCCCTGCCCACGAAGGAGTCTCGTGAGCTTCTGGTCGCGGCCCCTCGGCGGGCCGTCGCGCCCGGCCGGATCAACCGGGCGCCGTCTCGTCCGACAGGTTCGGGCGAGGCGGGCTCAGCCGCCCGGCCCGAACCACAAACGGCAACGTCTACTCGATGATCTCCGTCACGACCCCGGCACCCACGGTGCGTCCCCCTTCGCGGATGGCGAAACGTAACTCCCTGTCCATGGCGATGGGCGTGATCAGTTCGATCTCCATCTGCACGTTGTCGCCCGGCATCACCATCTCGACGCCGTCGGGCAGCTGCACCGCCCCGGTCACGTCCGTCGTGCGGAAATAGAACTGAGGACGGTAGTTGTTGAAGAACGGAGTGTGGCGCCCGCCCTCCTCCTTGGTCAGCACGTAGACCTCCGCGTTGAACTTCGTGTGCGGATTGATCGAACCGGGCGCCGCCAGCACCATCCCGCGCTCGATCTCCTCCTTGCCGACGCCACGCAACAGCAGCCCGACATTGTCGCCCGCCTGCCCGTCGTCGAGGATCTTGCGGAACATCTCGACACCGGTCACCACGGACTTCTTGCTGGCACCGAGGCCCACCATCTCGACGCTCTCGCTCACCTTGATCTTGCCGCGTTCGATCCGGCCGGTCGCCACCGTGCCGCGGCCCGTGATCGAGAACACGTCCTCGACCGGCATCAAGAACGGCTTGTCCACGTCGCGCTCGGGCTGCGGGACGTTCTCGTCCAGGGCGTCGAACAACTCCTGGATGTTCTCGATCCAGGCCTCCTCACCCTCGATCGCCTTGAGCGCCGAGCCGCGAATCACCGGGGCGTCGTCACCGGGGAACTGGTACTCGGAGAGCAGCTCGCGTACCTCGAGCTCCACGAGATCCAGCAGCTCCTCGTCGTCCACCAGATCGCACTTGTTCAAGTATACGACGATGTGCGGCACGTTCACCTGGCGGGCGAGCAGGATGTGCTCGCGCGTCTGGGGCATCGGGCCGTCCACGGCAGAGACGACCAGGATCGCGCCGTCCATCTGCGCGGCGCCCGTGATCATGTTCTTGACGTAGTCGGCGTGCCCGGGGCAGTCGACATGGGCGTAGTGTCGCTTCTCGGTCTCGTACTCGACGTGCGAGGTCGCGATCGTCAAGATCTTCGTCGCGTCGCGGCGGCCCTGCGACTCCGAGGCCTTCGCCACCTCGTCGTAGGAGACGTACTTCGTGCCGTATCCCCTGTCCGACGAGATCTTCGTGAGCGCCGCGGTCAGGGTCGTCTTGCCATGGTCCACGTGCCCGATCGTGCCGACGTTCACGTGAGGCTTGGTCCGCTCAAACTTCGCCTTAGCCATCATCCATTCCTCTCAGGGGTTCTCCCGTTGCTGCTCGTCCGTCGATTCGCGCGGGCCACCGCAGTGTGACCCGCCCCGGGCGGCGTTCAGCGGCCCGCATTCCTGCCCTGTGCGGCGACGATCTCGTCGGCCTTGGACTTGGGCACCTCGTCGTAGCGCGCGAACTGCATCGTGTAGACGGCGCGCCCCTGGCTCATCGAACGCAGCGTGGTCGAGTAGCCGAACATCTCGCCCAAGGGGACGCTCGCGCCGATGACGCGCGCGCCCTGCCGCTCCACCATCCCGCCCACCCTTCCGCGGCGAGCCGAGAGGTCACCGATAATGTCTCCCATATAGTCAGCCGGCGTTACCACCTCCACGTCCATGATCGGCTCGAGCAGTACCGGCGTGGAGCGCCTGATCCCCTCCTTGGCGGCCATCGACCCCGCGACCCTGAACGCCATCTCGCTCGAGTCGACGTCGTGGCTGGAACCGTCGATGAGTTCCACCTTGACGTCGATCACCGGATAGCCGGCGAGCACACCGTTGTCGAGCGCCTCGCGAACGCCCTGCTGCACGGAAGAGATGTATTCCTTCGGGATCGAGCCGCCCACGATCTTGTCCTCGAACACGAAACCCGCACCGTGCTCGGCGGGCTCGATGTTGATCACGACGTGCCCGTACTGGCCGCGACCGCCCGTCTGGCGCACGAACCTGGCGTCGACCTTCTTGCTGGCCGAGCGGATGGTCTCGCGGTAGGCGACCTGCGGGCGGCCGATGTTCGCGTCGACGCTGAACTCCCGGCGCAGGCGGTCGACGATGATCTCGAGGTGGAGCTCGCCCATCCCGCTGATGATGGTCTGACCGGTCTCGGGATCGGTGTGGACCCTGAACGTCGGGTCCTCGTCGGCGAGCTTCTGCAGCCCGGCCGAGAGCTTGTCCTGGTCGGCCGTGGTCTTCGGCTCGATGGCGACCGCGATCACGGGCGAGGGGAACTTCATGGCCTCGAGGATGATCGGGCGGTCCGGGCTGCAGAGCGTGTCGCCCGTCCTGGTCTCCTTGAGTCCGATGGCGGCTGCGATGTCACCCGCGTACACGTTCTCACGCTCGTTGCGCTTGTTCGCGTGCATCTGGAGAATCCGCCCGACCCGCTCCCGCCTGTCCTGGCTGGCGTTGTAGATGTAGCTGCCCGCGTCGAGGGACCCTGAGTAGACGCGAAAGAACGTGAGCTTACCCACGTAGGGGTCGGCCATGATCTTGAACGCCAGGGCCGAGAACGGAGCATCGTCGGAAGGCTCCCGCACGTCGTGCGACCCGGCGCGCTGCGGAAGATGCCCCTGGATCGGCGGCACATCGAGGGGCGAGGGCAGATAGTCGACCACCCCGTCGAGCATGAGCTGTACGCCCTTGTTCTTGAATGCCGAGCCGCAGAAGACCGGGAAGACGGCGCCCGCGATGGTCGCCTTGCGGACCGCCCGGCGCAGCTCGCGGCCGGAGATCCGGGACCCGTCCAGATACCGCTCGAGCAGCTCCTCGTCGTGATCTGCCGCGGCCTCCAGCAGTTCCTTCCGCATGGCCTCGGCCTTGCCGGTCATGTCGTCGGGGATCGCGTGCTCCACGTACTTGGCGCCCAGCTTGTCCTCGTACAGGAACGCCTTCATCGAGACGACATCGATGATCCCCGTGAACATCTCGCCCTGGCCCATCGGGTACTGGACCGCGAGCGCCTTGGCTCCGAGCCGCTCGCGCATCATGCTGACCACGTGCTCGAAGTCCGCGCCGACCCGGTCCATCTTGTTGACGAAGGCAATGCGCGGGGTCCCGTAACGG
>CAZYLN010000001.1:123297-176351 GCA_964648975.1 uncultured Gemmatimonas sp.
TTGTTGGCCTGGCGCCAGACCGTCTCCGATTGCGGTTCGACGCCGCCGACCGCGCAGAACACGGCGACCGCGCCGTCGAGCACGCGCAGGATGCGCTCGACCTCGGCGGTGAAATCGACGTGGCCCGGCGTATCGATGATGTTGATGCGGTAGTCGGTCTCGTCCTTCTTCCAGTGGCAAGTCGTGGCGGCGGACGTGATGGTGATCCCACGCTCCTGCTCCTGCTCCATCCAGTCCATCGTGGCCGCGCCCTCGTGGACCTCGCCCATGCGGTGCACGCGCCCCGTGTAGAACAAGACTCGCTCCGTGGTCGTCGTCTTACCGGCATCGATGTGCGCCATGATGCCGATATTGCGAAGCTGACCGAGCGGCGTGATCCTGGCCATCTATCTCCTCAGTATTGCGGTCCCGTTCCCTACGTTCGACTCTTCCGCCCCCGGTCGGCGGATTACAAAAAAGCAGGAGCGTGGAAGCAGTAGCACGGATCTCCTGCCCGCTTCGGACCCCCATCGGGTGGCCCGCACCGTCCGCGCTTCCGGTGACCGGAGAGGGCCGCCCCCCCTGGGGTCTGGGCCTTCGCGCGTCCCCTGTGCTTCGGCGCCCCTGCGTCCCTCGACCCTCAGGCCGAGGACTCGGCGTGCCGGGCTACCAGCGATAGTGGGCGAACGCCTTGTTCGCTTCCGCCATCCGGTGTGTATCGTCCTTTTTCTTGATCGTGTTGCCCTCGCCCCGTGCGGCCGCCATCAGCTCCGAGGCCAAGCGCTCGGCCATGGTCTTCTCCGGGCGGGAACGCGAATAGGTCACCAGCCACTTGATGGCCAGCGCGTTGCGCCGCTCGGGCCGCACCTCGATCGGAACCTGATAAGTGGCACCTCCAACGCGCCGGCTCTTCACCTCGAGCACCGGTTTGGCGTTGGTCATCGCCGTCTGGAAGACGTTGAGCCCCGGCTGCCCCGAGCGCTCCTCTATCAGCTCGATCGCGCCGTAGAATATCCCCTCCGCGACGGACTTCTTTCCGTCCAGCATCAACCCGTTTATGAACTTGCTCACCGTGGTCGACCCGAAGCTCGGGTCGCCCGCCACTTCTCTGCGCTCCGCCGCCGTCCGCCGGCTCATGCTACCGGGGCCTCTTGGCTCCGTACTTCGAGCGCCCCTGCCGGCGCTCGCCCACACCGGAAGCGTCGAGAGTGCCCCGTATGATGTGGTAGCGCACGCCCGGCAAGTCCTTTACCCGGCCCCCGCGGATCAGCACGATCGAGTGCTCCTGCAGGTTGTGTCCCTCGCCCGGGATGTAGGCCGTCACCTCGTGGCCGTTGGTGAGCCGCACCCGGGCGACCTTGCGAAGGGCCGAGTTCGGCTTCTTCGGGGTCGTCGTGTAGACGCGCGTACAGACGCCCCGCTTCTGCGGGTTCTTCTGCAGCGCAGGCGACTTGGTCTTCTGCGAAGCGGCCCGCCGGCCCTTGCGCACGAGTTGGTTGATCGTCGGCATGACGGTCCGTGCTCGAAACCTCGGGGCCAGTGCGTCGCCCCATCCCAAGAAAACCACTCGGGGCCCCTCAGGGCCTTCGTGTCAGCCAGGCGGCACGGAAGGACGATCAGGGTCTCCAAAACAGCTTGGTAAGCTACCGACGCGTTCGGGGGACTGTCAACGGCCGGTTTCGGCGCTTTTGCGTCGCGGCCACCCCCGGAGAAGGTCCGGAATTTCCGGATCCTGGCGCACATCGGGGCGGGCAGGCAGGCGCCGCCCGGCCACGGGCGACGGGGTCAAGACGCCGTGGATCGCCCCGTCGGGCCTCGAGGGGCCGGCGCACGAGGCGGCGCCGGGGGGGGGCAGGGGCGACCGGCCGGGAGGCGGGGGGCGTCTGCGGAAGACACTCGCGCCCCCACCTCCCCCGAGGATCCGATCGATTCGAAGCCGCCCCGCCGTCAGTCGGCCGTTACGTGCTCGGCGTCCACTTCGGCCCCGAGGCCGGCCACCAGGTCATCGGGGTCACCGAGCGGCAAGATCTCCTCGTCGTAGTACGCCTGCTCCACCATGAACTCGACGTCCCGATAGCGGTGCACGCCCGTGCCGGCCGGAATCAGGTGTCCGATGATGATGTTCTCCTTGAGCCCCTCCAGATCATCTCGGGCGCCGCGTACGGCCGCATCGGTCAGCACCCGCGTCGTTTCCTGGAAGGACGCGGCCGAGATGAACGATTCGGTCGTCAGGCTGGCCTTGGTGATGCCGAGCAGCAGGGGTTCGCTCCGGGCGGGCCGGCGCGACTCCGCCATCGTCTGCTGATTGAGGTCGCGGAACTCGATCCGGTCGACGCTTTCGCCCTCCAACAGGTTCGTGTCGCCGGGATCCGTGATGCGAACCTTCTGCAGCATCTGGCGCACGATGACGCCGATGTGTTTGTCGTTGATCTTCACGCCCTGGAGCCGGTAGACCTCCTGGATCTCGTTCAGCAGGTATTCCTGCACGGCGCGCGGGCCCTTGATGCGCAGAATGTCGTGCGGGTTGATGGGGCCCTCTGAGAGGCGGTCCCCCGCGCGCACCTGGTCGCCCTCGTGAACGCGCATGTGCCGCCCGACCGGGACCTCGTAGGTCCGGGAAGGTCCCGTGTCGGGCGTCACGACGATCTCGCGCTTGCCGCGCTTGATGTCCCCGAAGCTCACCCTGCCGTCGATCTCGGTGATCACGGCCGGGTTCTTCGGCCTGCGCGCTTCGAACAGCTCGGCGACGCGGGGCAGCCCGCCGGTGATGTCGCGGGTCTTGTAGACCTCGCGGCTGATCTTGGCGATGGTGTCCCCGGTGCCGACCGTCTGCCCGTCGGTCACCGTCAGCTGGGCGCCGACCGGAATGATGAACTCGCGGAGCTTCTCCCGCTTCCTCCCCTTCGAGAGGATCTGGATCATCGGGTGAAGCCTCTTCTCCCGGTCCTCGATGATCGTCATCTGCCTCCGGCCCGTGGACTCGTCCAGCTCCTCGCGCATCGTCTGCTCCTCGACGATGTCGATGAACTTCACGACCCCTCCGGAGTCGGCCACGATCGGCTCGGAGTAGGGGTCCCAGCTGAAGAGCAGGTCGCCCGAGGAGACGGCTTGGCCCTCCTCGACCGCCAGCGTGGCGCCGTAGGGCACCGAGAGGCGGCTCCGGATCTGGCCCTCCTTCGTCATCAGCACGATCTCACCTTCACGCGACGTGACGATGCGCTCCTCGTTCGGCGTCACCACGGTGGTCACGCGTTCGAGAGCCACCGTGCCGTCGATCTTGCTCTTGCGCTGAGTTTGCGCCGCGATCCGCGCGGCCGTTCCGCCGATGTGGAAGGTGCGCAGCGTGAGCTGTGTGCCGGGCTCGCCGATCGACTGCGCGGCCAGGATTCCCACGGCCTCGCCGACGTCCACCATCTTCATGGTGGCCAAATTTCGCCCATAACACTGACGGCAGATTCCCCGGCGCGACTCGCACGTCAAAACCGACCGGATCCTGACGGTCTGGATGCCCGCGTTCTCGATGTTCTCGGCCGCCTCCTCGACGATCAGCTCACCGGAGTTGACGAGCAGCTGGCCGTCGATCGGGTCGTAGACGTCCTCCAGCGCCACGTTGCCGACGATCCGGTCACCCAACGGCTCGATGATGTCCTCGCCCTCCTTCAGGGCGCTCATGTCGAGCCCCATGATCGTGCCGCAGTCATCGCCCGTGATCGTGACGTCCTGGGCGACGTCCACCAGGCGGCGTGTGAGATAGCCCGCGTCCGCCGTCTTGAGCGCGGTATCGGCCAGCCCCTTGCGGGCGCCGTGAGTCGAGATGAAGTACTCGACGGCCGTGAGTCCCTCACGGAAATTCGACTTGATCGGACTCTCGATGATCTCGCCGATGCCGCCCGTCAACTTCTCCTGCGGCTTTGCCATCAGTCCGCGCATGCCGGCCAGCTGCCGCATCTGGTCGCGGTTACCCCGCGCGCCCGACGTCATCATCATGTAGACGGGGTTGAAGCCGTCCTTGCTGCGCTCGAGGTGTCGAACCATGGCGTCCGCCACGTCGTTGTTCGCGTGGGTCCAGGTGTCGATCACCTTGTTGTAGCGTTCGCCGTTGGAGATGTAGCCGCTGGAGTAGGCGCGCTGGAAACGGCTCACCTGCTCGTCGGCCTCGCTCAGGATCTCCGCCTTCTCCGAGGGCACCTCCAGGTCGTCGATGCCTACGCTGATGCCGCCCATGGTCGCGTAGCGGAAGCCGAAATCCTTGAGGTTGTCGAGAAACTCCGTGGTTCGCGCGAGCCCGGCTGTGGTGAAGCAGTCGAACACCAGGTCCCCGAGCTCCTTCTTGCCGAACGTGCGGTTCAGGAAACCGAGGTCCTCGGGGACAATCGAATTGAACAGGACGCGGCCGGCCGTCGTGCGAATCCAACGGCCGTGCGTCTCTTCGTCCTCGTCGCGCGCCCAGAACCAGCAGAGCGAATGGAAGCTCATGGTACCGCTCTCGAGCGCCATCTCCACTTCCCCGAACGTGGCGAAGCGGGGCGCCGAGGCGTAGTGCTCGTCGAGCGCCTCCTCCGCCTGCTGACGGCCGCCGCGCGCGAGCGTCGTGCCGTGGAGCGCCGCCTCGAGGTCCTTCACCGCCAGGCTGGGGTTCGTCAGATAGTACGCGCCGATCACCATGTCCTGCGTGGGCGCCGCCACCGGACGTCCGTTCGAGGGGAGCAGGATGTTGTTGCTCGCGAGCATGAGCACGCGGGCCTCGAGCTGCGCCTCGAACGAGAGCGGCACGTGCACCGCCATCTGGTCGCCGTCGAAGTCGGCGTTGAATGCGGCGCAAACGAGCGGATGAATGCGAATCGCCTTCCCCTCCACGAGCACGGGTTCGAACGCCTGGATGCCCAGTCGGTGAAGCGTCGGCGCGCGGTTGAGCAGCACGGGGTGGTCACGAATGATGTCCTCGAGCACCTCGTAGACCTTGGGATCGTCGCGCTCGACGATCTTCTTGGCCCGCTTCACCGTCTCGGCCTCGCCTCGCTTCTCCAACTCGTGGATGATGAAGGGCTTGAACAGCTCGACGGCCATCGCCTTGGGCAGACCGCACTGGTGCAGCTTCAGCTCCGGGCCGACCACGATCACCGAGCGGCCCGAATAGTCCACGCGCTTGCCCAGCAGGTTCTGACGGAAGCGTCCCTGCTTGCCCTTGAGCATGTCGGAAAGCGACTTGAGGGGTCGCTTGCCTCGGCCGCGGATCGCTTTCGAGCGCCGGCCGTTGTCGAACAACGCGTCCACGGCTTCCTGAAGCATGCGCTTCTCGTTGCGCAGAATCACCTCCGGGGCGCGCATCTCGAGCAACTTCTTCAGGCGGTTGTTCCGGTTGATCACCCTCCGGTACAGGTCGTTCAAGTCGCTGGTCGCGAAACGCCCGCCGTCGAGAGGCACCAAGGGCCTCAGATCAGGCGGGATGACCGGAATCGCGTCCATGACCATCCAGTTGGGGCGATTGCGCAACTCGGCGGAGGCTCCCGAGTTGCGAAGAGAGTCCACGACCTTGAGGCGCTTGAGCTTCTTCTTCTTGCGATGCTGACTGGTCTCCGAGGCGATCTCCACGCGCAGCCACTCGGCCAGTCGATCGAGTCCCCGACCGTCCGAGTTGCGATCGTTCGTCCTACGCTCGGGCGTATCCAGGTGCTTCAGCAGCGTGCGCACCGCCTCTGCGCCGATCTCTGCGCGGAAATCGTGGTCGCCTTCCTCGCGCGCCTTCACCCGCAGGTCGTAGTACTCATCCTCGTCGAGCAAGTCCTGGAACTCCACCTCCTGCTTGCCCGTGTTCGTGACCACATACGCCGCATAGTAGACGACCTTCTCGAGGTCCCTCAGCGTCATGCCCAACAGGTAGCCGAGCTGACTCGGAAGCGTCTTGAAGAACCAGATATGCGCCACCGGGACGGCCAGCTCGATGTGGCCCATGCGCTCGCGGCGCACCTTGGACAGCGTGACCTCCACGCCGCAGCGATCGCACACGTGTCCGCGAAAGCGAATCCGCTTGAACTTTCCGCAGTGACATTCCCAGTCCTTCACGGGTCCGAAGATGCGCTCGCAGAAAAGTCCGTCGCGCTCCGGCTTGAACGAGCGGTAGTTGATCGTCTCGGGCTTGGTCACCTCACCGTACGACCAACCGCGGATCTCCTCCGAAGAGGCGATCTTGAGCTGGATGAAATCGAAGTCGGAAGCGCGCTGTTCGCGGGCTCGCGGAAAGTCGATCATTGCGTTGTCACCCCATTGGGTTTGAGGGGCTCGCCTTCTGTTCGTCTGCTAAGGAACGCGCCGCACACGGATCGGCGCGCTGACTCTGTCTCCCCGATGTCGACGAGTGGCTCGTCACTCGTCACGTCCGAGCGTCACCGACAGCCCGAGCGCCTGCATCTCCTTTACGAGCACGTTGAACGACTCGGGGATACCGGGATCCGGCAGGTTCTCGCCCTTGACGACCGCCTCGTAGACCCTCGAACGACCGGTCACGTCGTCCGACTTGGCGGTCAGGATCTCCTGCAGGGTATGGGCGGCGCCGTAGGCCTCGAGCGCCCAGACCTCCATCTCGCCGAAGCGCTGTCCTCCGAACTGGGCCTTCCCCGCCAGCGGCTGCTGCGTGACCAGGGAGTAGGGTCCGATCGAGCGCGCGTGGATCTTGTCGTCGACCAGGTGTGACAGCTTGAGCATGTAGAGCTGCCCGACCGTGACCGGAAAATCGAAGCGCCGTCCGCTCTGCCCGTCGCGCAACCACACTTTCCCGTTCGGCAGGACCTCGGCCTGAGCCAGGATCTCGAGCACCGCCGCCTCGAGGCCCGACTTCACGGCCCCGCGTCGGCGGGCGAGGGCGGCGACGGCCGGCAACAGATCGCCGAGCTCCCGGCCGCGTCTCGCGGCCAAATCGCGACCGACACGAACCAGGTACTTCCGCAGGCGGTCGAAGAACGCCTTGGCGTCGGCGCCCATGCGGGGCCGGAGGTAGGAGTCGAGCGAGCATCCGATGCCCGAGCCGTCGTCCGGGGCGACCGGAGAGCTGCCTCCGTAGGTCGGCGTGAGCGCCCCGCCGAGCTCCGAAGTCGCCCGGAGCAGCAGATCCATGTCCTGCAAGCCCATGTCGAACGGCTCGCCCGGCAGATCGAGCGCATCGTGTGCCCAGCGGAGCCCGGCGAGCTTGAGCAACGCGCCCACTTCGTTCTCGCTGGCACCCTGGAAGACCGGCGTCTTGGCCTCGAAGTCCAGGATCCGTGCGGCCCATCCGAGATGGGTCTCAAGGATCTGCCCCACGTTCATTCGCGAAGGAACGCCCAGCGGGTTCAGCACGATCTCGACCGGCGTGCCGTCCGGCAGGAACGGCATCTCCTCCTCCGGGGCAATGCGCGCGACGATCCCCTTGTTGCCGTGGCGCCCCGCCATCTTGTCGCCCACGGAAATCTTGCGTTTCTCGGCGATGTAGACCTTGGCCAGCTGCACGACACCGGGCGGGAGCTCGTCCGGCTGGAAGACTTTGTCGATCGAGTCCTCGGTCCGCTCGCGGACCTGCTCGATGCGCCGCTGAGCCTCGTCGAGGACCCGACGAATCCTCTCGTTGGTCTCCTTCTTGGCGACCTTGAGCGCAGACAGGTCGATGTCGGACAGCGTGAGCTTGCCGAGCACGCTCTTCGTGATCTTGGTGCCCTCCTCGAGCACGGGCTCCACGGTGTCGCGCTTGAGCATCAGCGCCACGGTCTGCAGGTGCAGCAGACCGCTCAGTTCCTCGTCGCGTGCCGCGATGACGCGCTGGATCTCCTCGCGTTCCGAATGGCGGAGCTCGCCGATCTTGGCGCCGTGCTCCTTCTCCAACAGCGGATCGTCGATTCGCCGGCTGAAGATCTTCACGTCGATCACCGTGCCGCTCATGCCCGGGGGCACCCGGAGCGACGAGTCCTTCACGTCCTTGGCCTTCTCTCCGAAGATGGCCGTGAGCAGCTTCTCTTCCGGAGACAGCTCCGTTTCGCCCTTCGGAGTGATCTTTCCCACCAGAATGTCGCCGCTCTTGACGCGCGCCCCGATGCGCACGACGCCTCGCTCGTCGAGATCGACCAACGACTCCTCGGCGACGTTCGGGATCTCGCGCGTGATTTCCTCCATGCCGCGCTTCGTGTCGCGCACGTGGAGCTCGAGCTCCTGGATGTGGATCGACGTGAAGACGTCGTCCCTGACCAGTTTCTCGCTGATGACGATGGCGTCTTCGAAGTTGTGGCCGTACCACGGCATGAAGGCGACCTGGACATTGCGGCCCAGGGCCAGCTCTCCGTGGTCGGTGGAGGGGCCGTCCGCTATGGCGTCGCCCGGCTCCACGTCCTGCCCGCGGCGCACCAGCGGCCGCTGGTTGATCGCCGTGTCCTGGTTGGTCCGCCAGAACTTCCTGAGGCGATAGCGGTCGAACTGCGCCAGCCTGGCCAGCGGCTGGTCGACCGCGCGGGACTTTCCTCCGCCCGTATCCACGACGATCTCGTCGGCGGCCACGTGGACCACCTCGCCGCCGCGCCGGGCCGTGATCACGGCCCCCGAGTCGCGCGCCACCTTTCGCTCCAAGCCCGTCCCCACCAGAGGCGCCTCGGGATAGAGCAGCGGCACGGCCTGGCGCTGCATGTTCGAGCCCATGAGCGCACGGTTCGCGTCGTCGTGCTCGAGGAACGGGATGATCGCGGCGGCCACCGACACGAGCTGGTCAGGCGCCACGTCCATGTAGTCGATGTCAGCGGGCTTCAGCAGCGGGAAGTCGCCCCGCTCGCGGCAGAGCACGAACTCGCGCACGAAGTTGCCGTGCTCGTCCAAGGGAGCGTTCGCCTGCGCGATGCGCGATTCCTCCTCCTCGTTCGCCGAGAGCCACTCGATCTGCTCGGTGACCCGGCTGTCCACGACCTTGCGGTAGGGCGTCTCGATGAAGCCGAGCTCGTTGATGCGGCCGAAGGTCGTGAGCGAAGTGATCAGCCCGATATTGGGACCCTCGGGGGTCTCGATCGGGCACATCCGGCCGTAGTGCGAGTAGTGCACGTCGCGCACTTCGAAGCCCGCACGCTCGCGCGTCAGTCCTCCCGGGCCCAGGGCGGAGAGGCGCCGCTTGTGCGTCAGCTCCGCCAGCGGATTCGTCTGATCCATGAATTGGCTGAGCTGGCTGGAGCCGAAGAAAGCCTGGATCACCGCCGACACGGTGCGCGCGTTCACGAGATCGTCGATGCTGATCTTGTCGGGATCCGTATTGATCGACATCCGCTCCTTGACCAGGCGCGCCATGCGAGACAAGCCCACCGAGAACTGGTTGGCGATCAGCTCGCCCACCGTGCGGACCCGACGGTTGCCCAGATGGTCGATGTCGTCCGTGAAGCCGCGTCCCTCGGAGAGGTCGATCAGATAGCGAAGGATGGCGACGAAGTCCTCGCGCGTTAGCACGGTGGTGTGCCTGGGCGTCTCGAGCCCGAGGCGCTGATTGATCTTGTAGCGCCCCACGCGACCGAGATCGTATCGCTTGGGATTGAAGAAGACGCGCTCCAGCGCCATGCGCGCCGTCTCCATGTTCGGTGCCTCGCCCGGGCGCAGCAGCGAATAGATCGCGTGGAGGGCGTCCTCCTCGCTCTCGGTCGGATCCCTTCGGAGCGTGTTCTTGACGATCGGGCTATCGACCCGCGCCGCCTGCTTGCCGCTGACGTAGACCTGGAGCTCCTTCACCCCCGCGCGCTCGAGCCGTCCGAGCAGGTCCTCATCGATCTCCGTCGACTGCTCGGCGATGATCTCCCCGCTCTCCTCGTCCACGACGTCCTCGGCGATCACCTTGCCGAGCACGTCGACCGCGCCCTTCGCCCCCGATCCGGCTAGCTCGACGGCGCCCACCTGATAGAAGAGTCGATAGACGTCGGCGTCCGTGCCCCAGCCGAACGCCCGCAACAAGGCGGTCGCCGGGAACTTCTTCTTCTTGTCGATGTGGACATAGCAGACGTCGTTGATGTCGATCGTGAACTCGACCCATGAGCCCCGAAACGGTATGATCCGCGCGCTGAACAGCTTCGATCCGTTCGGGTGGATGTTCTCCTCGAATACGACGCCGGGCGAGCGGTGCAGCTGGCTCACCACGACACGTTCCGCGCCATTGATTATGAACGTGCCGAGCTCGGTCAGGAGCGGCAGGTCACCGAGGTAGACCTCCTTCTCGATGATGTCGCGGGGTCGCGGCTCGCCGTCCCCCAATTCCTCCCAGACGAACAGACGCAGCGTCGCCTTGAGCGGCGCCGCATAGGTCATGTCCCGCTCGATGCATTCCTCGACCGAGTACTTCGGCTCTCCCAACGAGGCGCTCACATACTCGAGCGTGAAGTTCTCGTTGATGTCGCTGATCGGGAATATCTCCCCGAACACCCGGTCGAGCCCGAAATCCCACTGTTCGTTCGGATCGACCTTCGCCTCGATCAGCTTCTGGAAGGAGTGAAGCTGAACGTCCAGCATGTTCGGCATCGGCATGATGGTCTTGAGCTTGCCGAAGCTCACGACCGGATTTGCACCATTGCTTCGAGTATCCAACGGGTGTTCCCCCTTGGCCAGGGCTTATCGGCCAGTCCCGATCCTGTGGTGTTTGCGACTCGCCGGCCGGCCCGAGAGAAGCGGGCCGGCCGCGCGCGATACGCCGGCCGCCCCTACTGCAGCTTTACGGCCGCGCCTTGCTCCTCGAGCCTTGCCTTGATCTGATTGGCCTCTTCCTTGCTCACTCCCTCCCTCACCGCCTTCGGGGCGCTGTCCACCAGCTCCTTCGCCTCCTTGAGGCCGAGCTGCGTGAGCTCGCGGACAACCTTGATGACCTGGATCTTCTTGGTGCCCACGCCCTCCAGGATCACCGTGAACTCGTCCTGCTCGGCCTCGGCCTCGGCCTCGGCGGCATCGCCGGCCCCTCCCGCCCCCGGGGCCGCCACCGCCATCGCCTGGACGTTGAACTTGTCCTTGAATGCCTCGACGAACTCGGACAGCTCGAGGACCGTCATGTTTCCGATCGTCTCGAGCAGCTCCTCGTGCTTCGCCATGCGCCGTCTCCTCCTCTTATCCCGGCCTCTGCCGGCCAGTGAAGTGTGTGAGCCTTTCCAGTGGTCGGATCAAGCACCCCCCCGCTGTTCTCCCAGAGCCTCCAGGAGCCCCACCATCTCTTGAAGCTTGCCCCCGAGCGCTTGCGCGAGCGCGGCGACCGGCGCCTGGAGCGTGCCGGCCGTCTGCGCCAGCAGCACCTCCCTCGAGGGCAGCGACGCGAGCCGGCTGACCTGCTCGGGCCCGAGCAGCCTGCGCTCGAGCACGCCGGCCTTGACGGCCGGCCGATCCTGGTGCGCCTTCGCGAAGTCCGAGAGGGCCTTGGCGGGAGCGACCACGTCCTCGTAGCCGAACACGAAGCCGGTCGGACCCGTGAGCGCGTCGCCGAGATCGGGCAGGTCAGAGCCCTGCAGGGCCAGCTTGACGAGGCGATTCTTGCCGACCAGATAATCCGCACCGGAGTCGCGCAGATTCTGTCTGAGGACCGTGATGGACTTCACGTCCAGCCCCGTGAAATCCGTCAGGTACAACACCGGGGCCCGGTCCAGCCGCTCGCGAAAACGGGCGATGAACGCCTCCTTGTCGGTACGCCTCATGCGCCGCTCCGTCGGTACACGTTAGGCTCGACGGCGACTCCCGGACCCATCGTGCTCGAGAGGGTCACGCTCCTGATGTAGGTGCCCTTCGCGGCGGCCGGTCGAGCCCGCACGATCTGGTCCATGAAGGCGCCGAGGTTGGCGACCAGCTCTGCCGGAGGGAACGAGACCCGGCCGATCGGCACGTGCACGTTGCCCGTCTTGTCGACGCGGAACTCGATCTTGCCGGCCTTGATTTCCTTCACCGCCCGTCCGACGTCGAACGTCACCGTCCCCGCCTTGGGAGTCGGCATGAGGCCGCGCGGTCCGAGCACGCGGCCGAGCGGCCCGACTTTGCCCATCACGTCCGGGGTGGCGACCATGACGTCGAAGTCCAGCCACCCCTCCTGGATCTTCGCCAACAGGTCAAGGCCGACGTAGTCGGCGCCGGCCTCACTGGCCTCCTTCTCCTTCTCGCCCTGGGCAGCCACGAAGACGCGAACCATCTTGCCCGTTCCGTGAGGAAGAATCACGGTTCCGCGCACGATCTGGTCCGCCCTCCTGGGGTCGACGCTCAGGCGCGTGGCGACTTCGACCGTCTCGTCGAACTTGGCGAAGCTCAGCTCCTTGACGAGCTGCACCGCCTCGTCGGGAGCGAACTTGACGCCCGCGGGCACCTTCACCTTGGCCTCGCGGAACTTCCGGCCGTGTCTGGGCATGTGATCCGAGCCGGCTCGTTGGTCCTCCCACCGGTGGCGGCTCGCAGCCGGTGGTTCAGCGGACTCTCTATTCGGTTGTGTGCGGCCCCGTTACGGTTGCCGCGACGCGACACGACTACTGCGTCTCCACCTCCACTCCCATGCTGCGCGCCGTCCCCGCGATCTGCTTCATCGCCGAGTCGACGTCCTTCGTGTTCAGATCGGGCATCTTCATCTCGGCGATCTCCTGCAGCTGCTTGCGGCTGATCTTGCCGACCTTGTCCCGGTTCGGCGCGCCCGACGCCTTGTCGATGCCGATGGCTTTCCGGATGAGCACGGCCGCCGGCGGCGTCTTGGTGATGAAGCTGAAGCTCCGGTCGACGAACACCGTGATCTCCACCGGCACCGTGAAGCCGATCTTGTCCTGGGTGCGCGCGTTGAACTGCTTGCAGAACTCCATGATGTTGACGCCGTGCTGGCCCAGGGCCGGTCCCACGGGCGGCGCCGGATTGGCCTGGCCACCCGGCACATGGAGCTTGATGAACCCCGCGACCTTCTTCATCGCTTCAGAACCCCTTCAACTGCGTGTAGTCGAGCTCCACAGAGGTGGGACGCCCGAACAGCGACACCTCGACCTTGACCTTTCCCTTGTCGTGGAAGACCTCCTGCACGGTTCCGGAGAAATCCGTGAACGGGCCGTGCGTGATCTCGACCACTTCCCCGACGTGGAAGGGGATCTCTTCCTGAGCCTTATCCTGCTCCTCGCCGGTCGCCACACCGAGGATCTTGTTGATCTCCTCATCGCGGAGCGGGCGCGGTTCTTGTCCGGTCCCGACGAACTTGATCACCCCTTGGATGTTGTTCACCACATGCACCGTGCGCTCATTCAGCAACATCTGAACGAGCACATAGCCGGGGTACAGGCGCCGCGTTACCGTCACCCGCTTCCCGTTGCGGATCTCCACCGCGTCCTGCGTGGGGACCAACGCCTCCGAGATCTGCTTCTCATCCGCACTATCGCCGGGCTCGTCCTCGATCTTGCGGGCGATGAGCTTCTGAACCTTGTTCTCGTGCCCCGAGTAGGTCTGGACCGCGTACCAACGCTTGTCGCCAGGCATCAAGCCCCGAAGATCCCCATGATCGCTTCCACGATGGTGCGCACGGCCACGTCCATCAGCCAGATCAGCAGGCTGATGAGCACGACGAAGACCAGCACCACCAGCGTGGCGTTCTTGAGCTGTTGATAGTCCGGCCATGTGACCTTGCGCAGTTCGCTCCACGATTCCTCGACGAAGGCGCGAGATCCGTGGATGACGCCGTGGCGCTCCTGTGCGGGGGCCGCCATGGGCTATTTCGTCTCCTTGTGCGGCGTATGCGTCCGGCAGCGAGGGCAGTACTTGCGTCGCTCTACCCGCTCGGGGTGAAGCCGCTTGTTCTTGTCGGCCGTGTAGTTGCGGTCCTCGCACCGGGAGCAGGCGAGCGTGATCTTGTCCCTCATCCGGATCTCCTCACGTCACCGGGAGCGCGAGCACTCCCTCGACAAGCTCCGACCGGGGATTGAACCCGGGACCTCTTCCTTACCAAGGAAGCGCTCTACCCCTGAGCTATCGGAGCGGTGAGCGGGCTGAGCCCGCCCCGGCTCGATCGCGGCGCCCCGCTTCCTTCCCGTCTCCACCTACCTCAGAGCGGGAGACGGGACTCGAACCCGCGACCCTCAGCTTGGAAGGCTGATGCTCTAGCCAACTGAGCTACTCCCGCACACCCCCCCCGCAGCCCGGTTACGAATCCATTCGGCGACCGCCGTCCTAGTGGTGGGGGGAGGATTCGAACCTCCGTAGGCATACGCCAGCAGATTTACAGTCTGCCCCGGTTGGCCGCTTCGGTACCCCACCAGAGCCGACCAGACTTCGGCCCCAAGAACACAGCAAGAGAAACATGTCGAGAAACGACCGGAAGCGCGTCTCCAAGACCCTGCCCCCAGGAAGCCCGGAAAGCGGCAAGAGGCCCCCCTGGGAACTCGTCGCCAAGCAAGCTTTGAAAGATAGCTCTGCCGTTCGGGGCGAGCAACCTCTTCGGCCGGGAGGGATCAGCCGTGGCCCGAACGAGCCGCGGGGCCGGAGGTAGATGCCCGCGGCATCCGTCCCTCCGGCCCCGCGTCCCGGGGAAACCCGGGACGGCCGTCGCGGCCAAGTCAGTAGGGCAGGAAGTACAGCACCAACGCGAGGAAGGGGTAGAGCAACAGCATCATGGTGATCGCGTAGCCGAACATGTCGCGGGCACGCAGACCGGTGATCGCCAGCAGCGGCAGCGCCCAGAACGGGTTCAGCAAGTTCGTGTGCGCATCCCCGGCGGCGTAGGCGGACAGCATCTGGCCCATGGGGACCCCGAGCTCCTGGGCCGCGAGCAGCATCGGAGCTCCCAGGATGCCCCACTCTCCGCCCGCGGACGGAACGAAGAGGTTCATGATCCCGGCCGTGATCCACGCGATCACCGGGAAGGAGTCCGGGGTCGCGATGGAGAGCAGCTGATTGGCGACCGTCGTGACCAGACCGGTCCCCGACATGATCCCCACGATCCCGGCGTAGAACGGGAAGAGCAGGATGACTCCGGCGCTCCCGTTCACGGCCCGGTTGAACTCGCCCTCGTAGAGGGTCGGATTCGTGTACAGGACCAGTCCGACCATGAGGAACCCGAAGTTCAGCACGTTCAGGTTGAGCGCGCCCAGGCCGGAGGTCGCAAAGGTCACCAGGAAGAGGATGACGCCGGTTGCGGCGATGAAGCCGCCGAGGACCCTGCTGTTGTCGATCTTGTCGGCGATGCTGCCCGCCTTCGTCGAGCTCGTGGCGGGCATCAGCGGCTTGGTCGGCGTTCCCGTCTTCTCGTCTTCGCTGAGACTGACGTAGCGCGAGATGCCCCGGCAGTGATCGTCGGGCGGACACAGCAGGTACAGCATGAGGGAGGCGAACGCTATGCTGAGCACCGTCAGCGTCGCGGGATAGACGTGAAAGACCCACTCGGTGGCCGGGATGACGCGGTCGATGATGCCCTGCTCCATGAAGATGTTGCCGGGCGTGGCCTGAAGCAGGCCGGCGGACTGGGAAAGGCCCCAGCCCCACGTCAGGCTCATGCCCATGTAGCCGGCGACGGCGATCAACGGATAATGCGCCGCCATGCGCTGCCGCTCGCACCGCTTGCCCATCTCGCGCGCCAGGATCGCGCCGAAGATGAGCCCGAGGCCCCAAGAGATCCAACCGGTTATCATCGAGCCGATGCCCACGACCAGCACGGCCTGTCGTCCGGTCTTGGGCAACATCACGAGCCGGTCGATCACTCCCCGGACGCGCGGGTGGTACGCCACGACGTTCGCGGTCACGAGGATGAGGACCATCTGCATCGCGAACGTGAGGAGGCTCCAGAAGCCCCCGTACCAGGCCTGCGCGACCTCCACGGGCCCGGCCCCCTCGGATATGAACGCTGCGATCGCCGCGGCGTAGGTGAGGAGCACCGCAAAGAGGAACGGGCTCGGCATCCACCGCTCGACACGATCGGCGATGGCCTCCCCGAACCTCTGAACGGGCGTCATGTCCGGATCAGTGTGCTGAGCACCTCCGTGTTCTTCGTCCGTCGTCGCGGTGCCGCCAGAGCCTCCCGGGGTCACAGTGGCCATCCGATTAGGTCTCCTTGCAAGTCCGAGTACAATGGATCAGCGGCGTCGGTCGCGCCCGCCGGCCCTTGGCGGCGACGCCCGAGCCGGCTTCAGCCCCCCTCACCGAAGTAGCGTTCCGTCACGACCTTGTCCTGCGTGTAGAAGTTCACGATCGCCTTGCCCTGCGTCTTGATGTCCGCCCACTGCGAAGCCTTCATGCCACCGAAGGGCAGGTAAGCGACCGGCGCCGGGATCCCGACGTTCACACCGATCATGCCCGCAAGCGCCTCGAGCTTGAATTTCCGCGCGTAGTAGCCGTTCTGCGTGTAGATCGAGGCCCCGTTTCCGTACTCGTGATTGTTGACGATCTCGATCGCCTCCTCCAGCGTGTCGGCCTTCAGGATGCAGACGACCGGACCGAAGATCTCCGTGCGATGGATCTTCATGCCGGGCTTGACGTCGGTGAAGACCGTGGGGCCGATGTAGAATCCGCCCTCGGAGCCTTCCACCGTGACGCCGCGTCCGTCGAGCGCGAGGGTCGCGCCTTCGTTGATGCCGTCCTCGATCAGGCCCAGGATCGTGTCCTTGGCCCTCTTGGAAATGACCGGACCCAGCAGCATCGGCTCTTCCTCGTAGCGCGAATCCAGGGGGTTGGCGAGGAGGGTCTTCTTCGAGTCTTCGACGAAGCGCTCGCAGACCTCGTCGTACGTCGCGTCGCCGACGACGACGATGGCGGACGAAGCCATGCAGCGCTGGCCGGCGCAGCCGTAGCAGGACGTCGTCATGTTGCGGATCACGCCTTCCATCTTGGCGTCGGGCATGACCACGAGATGGTTCTTGGCCCCGCCCATCGCCTGGAAGCGCTTGTTCGTCTTGGCGCACTTGTCGGCGATGATGCGGGCGACGGGCGTGGAGCCGACGAACGAAACGCCCTGGACGATCGGACTGTCCATGATGGCGTCGGCGACGACGGAATCGCCGTTGACCACGTTGAACACTCCGGGCGGCACACCCGCGTCTTCGATGTGCTGGGTGATGGCCTGAATGGTCATGGGCACCTGCTTGGACGTCTTGAGGACGAACGTGTTGCCGGTCGCGATGGCGTAGGGCAGGAACCAGAACGGAACCATCGCCGGGAAGTTGAAGGGCGCGATCATGCCGAACACGCCCATCGGCAGGCGGACGACCTCGCCGTCCATGTCGAACGAGGCGCCGATCAGCTTGTCGCCCTGCTGAAGGACCGGCATGCCGCACGCGACCTCGATGTTCTCGAAGACGCGCTTCATCTCGGCGCGGGCGTCGGTGAGCGACTTGCCGTTCTCCGCCACGAGAATGCGAGCGATCCTGTCCTCGTCGGCGCGCAGCGTCTGCGCGAGCTTGTAGAGCGGCTGAACCCGACGGGCGACCGGGGTCATCCCCCAGGTCTTGAACGCCTCCGCCGCCGCCGCGATGGCGCGGTTGGTTTCCTCGCGCGTGGAGAGCGGGACCTCCGCGATCACCTCGCCGGTGCCGGGGTTGGTGATACCGATGGAGCCGGACGCTTCGGCCTCGACCCACTTTCCGCCGATGTAGTTCTTCATCAGGGCAACGCCGGTCATTACCGGTCCCATGTCAGTACCTCCTCTTGTCGAGTGATCTAAACCGAATTCTGTTTCCTTCTGCGGGCCCCACGAATGCGTTCAGTCGATCGCGGCCGACTGCCAGGATCTCGCGGGCACCCGCTGGTATGCGGCTCCTCGCCACAGGGCCACGCCGCGGAGCGAGCCGGGCGGGACCTGACTTCTAGCCGGTGACGAATAACAAAGCCGTCGTACCCGGCGCAAGTGCGGGCGGGCGGAAAGCCGCCGCGGTCGGCGGCCGCAGCGTCAGGGCACTGCGGGGGTCTGGAGGCCCTGCTCGACCTTGATGGCGAATCGCGTGCCCCCCGAGCGGCGGGCCAGGTCGACGAACTGCACCACCCTTCCGTGCGGCACGGCCTCGTGCGCGCTGATGACGAGCGCCACGTCCGGGCGGCTTTGGAAGGCGTCGACCAGCGCGTCCGGCACACCCGCCTCCGGGACAATCCGTCCGTCTACGCGGACCTCGCCGTCCCGGAAGAGCGTGAGGACGAGCGGGTCCACGTTCGCGACGTCCGGCGCCGCAGTGCGCGGAAGCTCGACATTCATCGCCTGCGAGACGATATACGTGGACACCACCATGAGGACCACCAGAAGGACGAGCAGAATGTCCACCAGGGGCGTGATGTTGATGTCGGTGATCAACTGCTGGCGGCGGATCGGCAGGCTGACTCGCATAGCGCCTCTCAGCGCGAAGGGGAAGAACGGTTGGTGGACATCGCCCCGGCGAATCTAGGAGTGGCGGGCCATTCCCGCACCGGACGCCTGCACCTCCGTCGAGCGGGCAGGGGGCCCCTCGACCCGGTTCAGGGAAGCTGACGCCCGGATTCGAACCGGGGACCTGCTGCTTACAAGGCAGCTGCTCTACCAGCTGAGCTACGTCAGCGTGAGCGCACCTAGGTTATTGATCTCGCGATATCTCGACAACCGACCCGTCTAGCGATCCGCCAGTGGGAGACCTCTCCACGCCCGGACACGGAGCCCGCCGCGCAGCCTGCCCGCACGGGGTGACGCGTCGCGCTGCGGCCCTCTTCTTGGCGCTCGCGCTCGCCGGCGGCCCGTCGCGCTCGGCCGCTCAGCAGGAAGGACCGTCCAAGACGAGCGGGTTCGTGACCGGGGCTCTCGTGGGCACCGTCTCGGGCTCGCTCGCTCTCGCCGGCTTCTGTGCGGGCCGCGTCATCGCCGATGACGACCTGGAAGTGTGGGACTGTCTGTCCTTCGGCGCGATGGTGTCCGCGGCCCCAGCCCTCGCGACGGGTTACGGACTGACCTATCCGGACCGCACCTCATGGGCGGGGCGCCTGCGCACCGTGGCTCTCGGCACACTCGTTGGATCGCTTGAAGGACTGCTGGTCTCGCTCGCCTCCGAAGTCGAGGAGCCCCGGGACCTCGTCTTGTGGGGGGCTGCATGGGGAACCGGCATCGGTTTGGTCAGTACGACCTTAGGACCCGGCATTCAGGCTCGCCTTTTCCCTTCCGTGCGGAGGTCGGGCGACGGAAGTACTGACGTGGGTCTGCGCTACGTGTTCCACTAGGGCAGGCACAGCAACTACGCGCTATTGGGCAGCCCCCCGGCACCCGACGTACATGCCAACCATGCGTTCGCTCGCCTTTCTCGTATTCGTTGCCGCTCTCGCGCCCGGAGCCGCGCGCGCCCAGTACCGGGACGCGGGTCCGCTGTTCGTCGGTGGCCAGTTGACCCTCGCAAACCCGGTCGGGCAGTTTTCCGAGAACGTCGGCGTCGGTTTCGGCCTGCTCGGGCACGGGCGTCTCCAGACGGATGACGCCGGGATCCTGAGCCTGAGGCTCGATCTCGGTTTCCTCAACTACGGAAGCGAGACGATCCTGATTTGTGTCACGACGCCCTGCCGGGTCACGGGCGATCTGACAACATCCAACAACATCCTTCTCCTCGGGATCGGGCCCGAGCTTTCCCGGGAATCCGGCCCGGTTAGACTGTACGTCAATGCATCGATCGGGCTGGCGTACTTCGCCACGACTTCTTCCGTGGAGGGATCCAGCAACATTGGGGATCCCTTCGCGTCGTCCACGAACCTCGACGATACGACGTTCGCCTGGACGTTAGGGCCCGGCCTGCAGTTCCGGCTCTGGGAAGACGAGAAAGCCCTGGTCTCACTCGATGTGGCCGCCCGCTATCACGGCAACGGCGAAGCACGCTACCTGCGGAAGGGGGACATCCACGACCAACCCGACGGCAGCGTGGTGCTCGATCCCAGACAAAGCGGGACGAACTTCTGGACCATCGGGATCGGAATAGCTGTGGGCCTGCGGGCAGGCGCCGAGGATCAGATGGGCCCGTGAGCTCCGCGGTGGCGTCTTGCCGATGCCCCTCCGTCGCCGCTCGAGGCCGCGGCGGCATGACCGGAGCGGCCGCGGCTGTTACGGGGAGTGCTCGACCTCGCCCTCGGCGGCGATCACGGGCGCAACGCCCCGCGGCCGGCAAGGCGGCTCACGCCTCCTGAAACCCCCGGTCGGCCGCTCGCGCCACCCGCTGGCCCTCGGCGACGTCCACCCGGGTCAGCAGCAGCGCACCCACGACAAAGAACCCGATGACGGAGAGAATCGCGTTGCGGCTGGAGCCGGTCGCCCAGATCATCGCCGCAAAGACCGCCGGTCCGGCGATGCCCGCGAATTTCTCGAACACGCTGAAGAAGCCGAAGAACTCGGACGACTTGTGCAGCGGGATCAGGCTGGCAAAGAGCGAACGACTGAGCGCCTGACTCCCTCCTTGCACGATGCCGACCAATATCGCCAAGGCATAGAAGTGCAGTGCACTCGTCATGAAATAGCCCAGCACGCTGACACCCATGTAGACGAACAGGGCAACGAAGATCGCCTGCTTGGCGCCGACCCACCCCGCGACCTGTCCGAAGACGAACGTAAAGGGTATCCCGATGAACTGCACCAGGAGCAGTGCGGTGATCAGCGAATTCTCGGGCAGACCGAGCTCGGCGCCATAGGTCGTGGCCATGCGGATGACCGTGCCGATGCCGTCGTTGTAGACCAGGAACGCCAGCATCATCATGAAAGCCTGCCGGTAGCTGCGCAGCTCCCGAAGCGTTTCGCCCAACCGCACGAAGGCCGTCTTGACGGCGTTCCCGTCGGTGGGCTCGGTGAGATGCGATGGCTCGGGCACCTTGCGGAACAGCGGGATCGAGAAACCGAGCCACCAGATCGCAACGCTCAGAAACGCTAGCCTCGTAGCAACCTCGGTGCCCCCGAGGCCGAAGAGCGACGGCTGTATTATCCAGGCGAGGTTGACGGCCAGCAGCGTACCGCCTCCCAGATAGCCCAGAGCGTAGCCCGCCGTGGAGACGCGGTCGATCTCGTCGGCTCGCGCGATGTGCGGCAGCAGCGAATCGTAGAACACGAAGCTTCCGGACGCGCCGATGTTTCCGAGCACGAACAGCATCGCCGCCAGTTCCCAGTCGCCTTGCCCGATGAAGAACATGCACGCGGTCGCCAGGATCCCGAGGCCCATGAAGGCGCCGAGCATCTTCTTCTTGACGCCGGCGACGTCGGCCACTGCGCCGAGAATCGGCGACAACAACGCAATCACCGACAAGCCGATCGTCGTCGCCAAGGCAAAGCGCAGGGTGGCCTGAGCGGGCTCTAGACCTGCAGCGGCTACGCGATGGAAGTAGATGGGAAAGACGCCGGCGACGATGGTCGTCATGAACGCCGAGTTGGCCCAGTCGTACAGCGCCCAGGCCCGGAGCTCGGGGCGGTGCAGACACAGGCGCTCGGACCAGGGCTGGCTCACGCGCGTCACGGAGTCCCCATCGTCGGGTCAGCGGAGGAGGAGGGGTCGAGCCGAGGCTGAGCCGGGTTGCCCAGGCTGGAGGCCCGCCCACGTTCGTACACTATAGGACCCGGCCGCTGTCCCAGTCGAGGACCCCGGGCGCGCCCTCCCGCCCGGCAGCCGGATCAGCCGGGGAACGACGGTTCAGGGCAGCCGCCCCGGCCGCGTGAGCCTCGCGCCGCGCTCCTTCAACACGAACAGCGCCAGCGTCGCGACCGTGATCGGCAGGGCGAAGAAGAGCACCGCGTCACGGACCCGCCCGAGCGACGGGTGGCCACTCGCCTCCAGGACGAGGAACACGACGTAGACGACGTAGTAGCCGAGGAAGAGCGCCCCCTCCGAGCGCGCCACGCGACGACCCGTGTAGAAGACCGGCAGACACGCAAGGGTCACGGCCGCAACGACGACGAAGTCGAACGTCAGCAACCCCGGCGGCACGTCCATCCCCCCTCCCCACACCGATGCGGTCCCGAGGATCAGCGTGAGGTTGAACACGTTGCTGCCGAGCACGTTGCCGACGGCGATGGCGCTATGGCCGCGGAGCGCGGCCACCACGGCGGCCGCCACCTCCGGCACCGACGTGGCGAACGCCACGACGGTGAGGCCCACCACAGCCTCGCTGACTCCCAGCGCCAGGGCCAGCGTCGTGGCTCCGTCCACCAGCTGTTGCCCCCCTGTGAACAGGAGCCCGAGGCCGGCCACCGTGCTGAGCAGCGCTGTCGTCCAGCGCCACCCGGGCAGCGGAGCGGAGCCCGGCTCGGGGGGAGGGGCCGATCGGCGCACGGTCCGGAGCAGCCACACGACATAGGCGACGACAACGACCAGCAGCAGCATTCCCTCGACGGTGTCGATCCGCTGGTCGGCCGCCAGCGCGAAGGCCAGCAGCGTGATCGCGATCACCACGGGCACCTGCACGCGGATCACGGGTCGAGTGACCGTCATCGGCGCCATGAGCGCCGCCAGTCCCAGGATCACGAGGACGTTCAACACGTTGCTGCCGAGCACGCTGCCGAGCGCCAGCTCCCCGGCTCCGGCCTCCACGCCTTGGACCGCCACCACCAGTTCCGGCGCGCTCGTACCGAACGCCACCACGGTGAGGCCGATGACCAGGGGCGGCACCCGGGCCAGCGCCGCCAGGCGGGACGCTCCCCTCACGAGGAGCTCTCCTCCGGCGCCGAGGAGGGCCAGCCCGAATCCGATCAACAGCAGCTGTTGCAGCATGTCCACCCTACGGTCTGCCGCCCCCGGACGTCAGGAGGGGGACGCCCGGCGCGGCCGCGCCCGACCAACCCAAGTCGAACGACCGTTGCAGGAGCCGGACCGTCGGCCCTGGAGCGGCCGCGCTCGACGCGCTCACGAGGCGGCCGTCAGTCTCCCGCCGCCCCGCGGCCGGGCGCTCCCCCGACCTGTGGCGGGAACGGGACGCGCACCCGACAGGCCCCGTGCCTGCGAGAGCCAGCTCGCAATCACCGCTCGCGCCTTGGTCGCCAGGCCTGCGCGATACTTCCTCGCGTCGGCACGGATCTGCGCGGCATCGATGCCGGCGCTCGCAAGCTCCACGGTGTGGCCGATCAGCCACTGCTCTATGCGGCCGGCGTCGATCTCGGGATGAAACTGCAGACCGACCACGTTCGGGCCCGCCGAGAACGCCTGGTTCTCGCACACCGTCGTTGACGCGAGACGCGCCGTCCCGTGCGGCAAGTCAAAGGTATCTCCGTGCCAGTGCAGCGTCGTCGGATCGTCCCGAAACGGGGCGAGGCACGACCTGCGTCCCGCCTCGGTGAGCGTGATCGGTCGGAACCCGATCTCACGCTCCACCGAACGATAGACACGGGCTCCGAGGGCTCTCGCCATCAACTGGGCTCCCAGACAGATGCCCATGAGCGGACGACCGGACTCGATTCGCCGTTCGATGATCCGCAGCTCCGTGGTGAGGAACGGGTAGCGCGTGTCTTCGCAAGCACCGATCGGTCCGCCCAGCACGACCATCAGGTCGTCGACGTCTGCCTCGAGGGCGCCGAGCTCGTCCTTGCCGATGTCGTGGTAGGCGATGCGAAACCCCGCGTCCTCGAGCGGCGAGGCGAATGTACCGAGATCCTCGAACGCGACGTGACGAATCACTCTACACAGCATGTATCGCTCCGGGCTCCGGGCGCTGGACCGCGCCCCAGCCGCCATCTACTCCCAGGTCCCCGTGGGACGAGATTGGGAGTCCATCCCGCGGGGGTCAACAACACGCGCTCGCAAGTCCTGGGCACGTCCTCGGGGCCACGGACCCGCAGCCGCGCGAAGGCGCGCGCCACCCGGCAGCCACGCGGATAACGACTGAAGCGGCTCGACGACTCCACCGGGTCACGCTCCCGACGCGGGTCCGCTGCGGTTCCGTTCGCCCGGCGCCGGGGCGTTCGTACGCGGGAGCAATAACGAGCATCCGGCGCCGTTTCGACAGTGTCCCTAGACGCGAAGAAGGCGATTTGACCATGTCGCTTCGGGAGGCCTATCATCAACCCACAACCCGACTCGAACGGACCATGTGGATACTCTCTTTAGGGGTCATCGTACTCCTAGCGATCACGCTGTATGATCTAGTACAGAAGAAACACGCCGTCCTCCGTAATTTCCCGATCATCGGCCACTTCAGGTACTTGTTCGAAGCTGTCGGTCCAGAACTGCGACAGTACATCGTCACCAGCAACAACGAGGAGCGTCCGTTCAGTCGCGACGAACGCTCCTGGATCTACGCTTCATCAAAACGCCAAAACAACGAGTTCGGTTTCGGCACGGACGACGAGCTGGAGCTGTCGCCCAACGTCATGATCATCAAGCATGCGGCGTTTCCCCTTGCGACGCCGAAGCCGGGAGATGCGGACTACGACTCCGATTTCCCGCTTCCCTGCGCCAAGATTCTCGGCGGAGCGAGGCGCCGTCCCGGAGCTTTCCGACCGCAGTCGGTGGTCAACGTGTCCGGCATGAGCTACGGGTCACTGAGCGCTCCGGCCGTTGAGGCCATGAATCGGGGCGCTTCAAGGGCCGCGTGCCTCCACAACACCGGAGAAGGAGGCGTCTCCCCGTATCATCGCAGGGGCGGCGAACTCGTCTGGCAGATCGGCACAGGCTATTTCGGCTGCCGCGACGGCGCGGGCCGCTTCTCCTTGGAGCGCTTCTTGGAGACCGTCGGGTCGGCCCCGATCCGCGCCATAGAGATCAAGCTCAGCCAGGGCGCAAAGCCAGGCATCGGAGGACTCCTGCCGGCGAAGAAGGTGTCCGCCCGGATCGCGGCGATTCGCGGCATACCGGCCTACCAAACGTGCGCGAGCCCGGCACGTCATTCCGCATTCTCCGATGTGGACGGCATGCTCGATTTCGTCGAGATGCTTGCGGAGGAGACGGGTCTGCCGGTGGGAATCAAGTCAGCGGTGGGAGAAGTCCAGTTCTGGAGACGGCTGGCCCACCTCATGGCGACCACGGAGCGCGGTGTCGATTTCGTCACGATCGATGGAGGCGAGGGAGGGACCGGGGCCGGCCCGCTCGTGTTCACCGATCACGTCGCACTGCCCTTCAAACAGGGATTCAGTCGCGTCTATCGGGAATTCGCCGAGGCCGGCATCAAGGATCGGGTCGTGTTCGTCGGATCCGGCAGGCTCGGCCTCGCCGAGTCGGCGGTTCTGGCCTTCGCGCTGGGCTGCGACATGATCAATGTCGGGCGTGAGGCCATGATGGCCGTGGGCTGCATCCAGGCACAACGCTGTCACACCGGGCATTGTCCGACCGGGGTGGCCACCCAGAACCGGTGGCTCACCCGGGGCCTGGATCCCCGCCTGAAGGCCGTCCGCTTGGCCAACTACATATGCACGCTCCGCCAGGAGCTCCTGTCCGTATCGCACGCCTGCGGGATCGCCCATCCCGCTCTCCTCACGGATCCGCACATCGAGATTCTCGACGACCGGTACGGGTCTTCGAGCCTGTTCGAGGTCTTCGGTTACCGACGCGGCTGGGGCCTGCCCTCCGAGGCCGACATTCAGGGGATCTGCGGCGTCATGGAGGGCTGTCCCGCTACCCAGGGGGCCGCCCGCCGCGAGTGAGCCCTCAGGCCCGGTACCCGCAGCGCCTGGCCGCGCGGATCCAGGCAGCCACCGGGTCGCGCCCGTCAGGCGAACCGTTTCCTGGCGAACAGGTTGTCGAGAGCCAGGCGTCCGGGGCCGAAGACCGATATGAGCAGGAAGATGAAGCAGAACAGTGCGGCTCTTTCGCCGTTGTTTAGAACGGGCCAGAAACCTGACGGAAAGTGTGCAATGAAGTAGGCGGCTGCCATCTGTCCCGAGCAAAGAAGCGCAACCGGACGGGTAAGCAGTCCTAGGCCGATCAAGAGACCCCCGAAGAATTCTATTATTCCAGCGAACCAGAGCAGCTCCGGGAACGTGGGCTGGCTGCCTTCGAACGCTCCGAGCAGCTTCTGAGCGCCATGCTGCCAATAGAGAAAAGCTCCGACGATACGAAGAGCGGTGAGTGTCCATATTCTGCCGGTGCTCAACGAATCCCTATACATGTTTCCTCGCTTGGCTAAGACTGCGTCGGCATTGGGCCGTCATGACACCGGCCCCGCCAGCTCGGCCGCACACGAGACACCGTGCGCGAGCATCTGAAGGAATCCGGCCTGTAGCGCCGGGGCGGGCGGGGCGCTGCCGGGCAACGGAGAGGACAGCCTCATGGGGCAGGTTCTGCCGCAGGAGCCTCCTCCTCGAGCTCTGCCTCGGCACCGGACGGCTCCAGGACAGTGAACAGAACCGTGTCCACCGCGGGCGGACTCAGGGGCACGTGCGTCCACTCGGCTATGACGGCGATCAGTCGGTGGCCGCCGGGCTCCAGACCCTCGACCAGGAACTCCGTCTGGCCCCGACCCAGGTGAATTATGCCGGAAACACCGGCCGGAATCGTGTCGTTCAGCGGCGTGAGGTCATGGTCCACGAAGATGTGGTGATGTCCCGTGCCAGGCTCATGGTTGTCCGCCGACGTGATCGTGACCCCGCTCGCTTCCAGCCGCACGAGAACGTCCGGGCCCGGGACTTCGGCGCCGTCGAGCGGAGAGATGATGGCAACACTCGCCGGTGTGCTTGTCCCGCTCCCTCCACAGGAGAGGAGGCCGACGGCGAGGCAGAGAGCCAGATATCGCTTCATGAGGATCTCCTTATCCGAGTCTGGATTCCAAGGGAACCTATCCCGCAGAAGACGTAGAGCAATGAGCGCGGCGCGTCGTCGCTCGAGCGCCAGCGGCCAGCGGGCAGCCGAGCGACGCTCGGCCCGGTGCCCGCAGGACCTGCCGAATGTGCCGCGGGGCTCGCTATCCGGTCACCAGTGGCGCCGGACTTCGCACAGAGACAGCGGGTCAGTTGCGCGCGAGCCGTGTCGAGCGAGGGAGCGGAGCCCCGTGCACCCGCCCCCGATCCCCCTCGCGAGCCACGGCGCGCGCCACCCCACGGACCCTGCGGGCTGCCGCACACGCGCCCGCTCTCTCCTCACCTCTGCCGAGGGTCCAGGACGCTCCCGTCCCCCTACAGGATGAGAGCGAGCGGAATCAGGACGACGTAGCTGAGAACCAGCAGGATGGGCGCGGCCGTGATCGATCCCTGCGCGAGAAGGAAGTAGCCCAGCGCGAGCGTGATCAGCCCTGCGCCCCCGAGCATCAGGTTCACCCGGGAGAAGCGGAGCGGAGGCCGCTTCTCCCGAGGACGCGACGAGGTCGGCTTCTTGCGGCGGGCCATGGTAGATCTTACGGCCCCGGCCCGAAGTTGTCGACGCAGACCCCTGCACTGGCCGAGATCACCCGTCTGGGCCGGACGCAGCCTGCGCCCGCATCGTCTCGGCGCTCGAGCGGCCACCCTTGGTCGCCGCCCGCGGTCGGGCTGCGGGCGAGGGCCGCCTCAGTGGGCGCCCAGCCCCGGCTCGTATCCCCGCCTTCGGCCGCGCTCCGTCACGGGGCGCCGTCCACACACTGCGGCGAAGCGGCGTCGGCCGCCGCCTATGCCTTGGCGGGCTCGACGACGATCCGGCCGCGGCCGCGCTTCACGAGATAGCCACCCCGCGGGATCCTTATGCTGCGCTGTTCCACGAGAGGCCACAGAGTGTCTTTGATCAGTTCCGCGTTCTTGTCCGTCCTCTCGGCCGCGTCGTCGGACGACTGTGACGCGATCCACTCGGCGAACGCTCTTTCTCCGATGTCGTCACCAACGGACTTACGGAGCGCGTTGAGCTTGCGGACCTGACCCTTCGTCAACGTGCTCTCATCGATCTTGCTGCTAGTCTTCTGTGCCATGGGACCTCGGAAGTTCCTGGTTTGAGGTGGTCGCGAATCGACAGACTTCTGTTCGATTGGCAGTCGAAGGTCACCTAACGATGAGTATGATGGCAACAACTCCTACATGTCGCAAGTTCCCTCGCCCCGCGATTTCTTCCGTCCGTGACTTTCCGAAATCACGCACAACGAGTTGAGCAATTGTGCGGAGAAAGAAAACGGGAGTTGGTGACCTCCGAGGGAACTCCAAGGGCCGGCACAGGGAGTTAGAGTCAGGGCATAGCAGGGGCAGGAGCCGTGGAGGGAGCCGCGGCCAGACTGGCGATCCTCGGCATCTTAAGGTCGTCGACGCGGAGACGAAGATGATTGTGTCGGCTCTGTGCCCATGTCTCCGTCAGGGTATTGCCGACGCACGTCCGTTGGCGGTTATTGGTACGCAGTGCGGTCATCTAGTTGGGCCCGGCCGCTCACTTCGACACGGAATTCGGTCGCCCGCGATGGTGTCGGGCAGGACTTGAAAGCTGCAAGGCGCCGCCAATGGATCACTCCGTACGCAGCCATCTTCGCCTCGAAATCGGTGCCTACGACGAGACGATTCGTCGCTTCATCCCGGGTTACGAAGAAGGATTGAAGCGGGCCGCGGACCAGGTTGCCCGCGCCCGCCCCGGCTTGGTGTTGGATCTCGGTGCGGGAACGGGGGCCTTGTCCGAAGCGATACTGAAGCACGAAGACGTGGGTGTCCTCGAAGCTATCGATGTCGATACGGAGATGTTGGACCGTGCGCGTGTCCGGCTAAGGCGATACGGAGCCCGTGCGCGCTTTCGCAAGCATTCCTTCGAAGATCCGCTCCCCGAATGTGACGCCGTAGCAGCCTCGTTGGCCCTACATCATGTGCCCGCGATGGAACGCAAACGCGCATTGTACGAACGCATCTGCCAGGTGCTCCGGCCCGGTGGGATATTCGTCAGCGTCGACGTGACGATGAGTGCCGATCCTACGGTCCGAGAGCGTTGTTACCGCATCTGGGCGGCCCATCTGATCTCGTGCGGTATCGAGGAACAGCGTGCCTATGAGCACTTCGAAGAATGGTCCGGCGAAGACACCTACTTTCCGCTCGAGGACGAGCTAGCCGCCCTAGGCGAGGCCGGATTTCACGCTGAGTGTACCTGGCAAGACCTGCCGAACACTCTTCTCGTGGGACGAAAACCGTGAGGATCGGAGGCGGGTAGCGCCGATTCCGGACTCGAATCCGGGCTGTGCGCGTCCTCGCGTTTCGGGGCGGCTTTAAACCGCGCTCCCACAGGCACGGGCCCGCGCCGATACCGACGCTCTCGCGGCGGCGGCCCGTACCGTGCGCCCGCGCTTGACGCGTATCAATTCGCCTCTCATCATGTCGCCCCTACACTCACAGGGGTGGGTCAAGAGGAAGCCGGTGCGAGTCCCGCGCGGACCCGCGACTGTCAGAGGTCCGAGACTCGATCTCGCAACGCCCGCTCAGCATGCCACCGGCGTGACATCCTTGGGAAGGCGAGCGGCGCGGCCTCGAGCCAGGAGACCTGGCCCACCCGTGCCTTGTCAACGGTCTTCGAAGGGGAGATCGAAGGCCTGTAGGCGTCGGCGGCCCTTCACCGGCGACATCATGGAGCGGATGGGTGGCCGCAATGCAGCCGATCTCGCTCGCTCCCTCGCCGAGCTCGATCGAAGGTAGGCACTTCGCGCAGATGCTCAGGACCGTCTCGTTGCTCCCTAGCGCGACCGAGATCATCTCGGCGCTCGGGCTACGGGAATGGCTCGTGGGCGTATCGCACGAGTGCGACCACCCGGTCGGGATCGAGGGCCTCCCCAGGTTGTCGGCCCCGAAGGTCGACCCTGAGCTGCCCAGCGCCGCCGTCGATCGCGGGGTCAGGGAGATCGTGCGCGACGGGCTAAGCGTCTACCGGATCGACGTGGAGGAACTCCAGCGGCTGCGGCCCGACGTAATCGTGACGCAGGACCACTGCGAAGCGTGCGCCGTCTCGCTGTCCGACCTGGAGGGGGCGCTCTGCGAGCTCGATCTTCGTGGCACGTGCGTGGTTACGCTGCATCCCCGCGATCTTGCCGACGTCAGAAGCGACATCCTGAAGGTCGCCCGGGGCCTCGGCGTGAGCGAGCAGGGCCGGCGCGTCGTAGGCGACATGGATGCCAAGCTCCGTGCGATCGAGGAGCGAGGGCATCGAGCGCCCAGAACGAGAGTCGCGCTCATCGAGTGGCTGACGCCTCCGATGATCGCAGGCGGCTGGATGCCCGAGCTGGCCCGGATGGCCGGCGGAGCGCCGGTGATCGTGGAGACCGCTCACCGCTTCGAGGAGGTCACGTGGTCGGACATCGCCGCCGCGGACCCGGATACCGTCGTGGTGATCCCCTGCGGCTTCGACGTAGCCCGGTCGCTCAGAGAACTCGGGGATCCGGACATCGAGAGCGGCATGCGCTCGATCTCGGCCGTTCGCCGGGGGCGCTGCTTCGTCGCGGACGGCAATGCCTACTTCAACCGCCCCGGACCGCGACTGGCGGACAGCGCGGAGATCCTCGCGGGCGTGCTGCATCCTGAACTCTTCGCCGGACACGCCAGAGGGTACCGAGACGTCGTCGCTCGGTGGCCCGCGACTTCCTGAAGACGGCTCTCGGGCAACGCTCGGAGGATAGCGTGCCCGGACCCAAGCGGTCCGGCCCGCTCTCCACCGCCGCGCGCCGATTCGTTGGCGACCGTTGTCCGCCGGGCAACTGGCGCGGTCGTCCGGTGAGACGGGGCGGTCAATCGACTGCAAGCTGCCCGACTGTCGCTTCGCGGAACCGTGCCGTGGAGCACGGGCGCCCGTCTCGGGCGCGTCCGGCCGGCCGGAATACGCTCTACGGCGCCTTCCAGCTCCGCCAACTTGACCGTGTCCGGCCACCCGGATCCGGCACGGCGATCGGGCCGCGCCACCAAATCCCCCGGGAGTGTCCCCAGGCAAACGGGCGGGCGATCCCCGCCCGATCCGGGCGTCGGACCACCTCCTTGCCGCCTCAGGATGTATCGAGCATCAATACCACCGACCGTCCGCATCTCCCGCAGGCTTGGCGAGGAAACCATGTCACATTCGACCGCTCTTCTCCTGCTCCGTGCCCGGTCTCGCCGCGCCGTGCTGGCCGCGGCCCTGCTGCTTCTTCTCTGGCCGAGCCAGGCCCGGGGACAGTCCGGCGAGCTGCCCACCGTCGAAGAGATGACGGCGGGCATGCAAGCCATCTCCGGATTCTTCAACCTGTACTGGGACGACGCCGCCGGCTCCCTGTTCTGGGAAATCGAAGAGCTCGACACGGAATTCCTCTATCAGGTGTCGATGGCGTCGGGGCTCGGCAGCAACCCCGTGGGCATCGACCGAGGCCAGCTTCGGGGGACCTACGTCCTGGAGGCCATACGGGTGGGCCCCCGCGTGCTCCTGATGGAGCCCAACTACCGGTTCCAGGCGCGGAGCGACAACCCGACCGAGGTGCAGGCGGTGCGGGACGCCTTCGCTCCTTCGGTGCACTGGGGATTCGACGTGGCCGCACAGAGCGGCGGGCGGGTCCTGGTCGACGCGACATCGTTCTTCCTGCGCGACGCTCGCGGGGTCGTCGAGCAGCTGGCCCAGCGGGGGCAGGGCGATTTCCAACTCGACCCGTCCCGCAGCGCGATCTATCTCCCCAACACACGCTCCTTCCCCGAGAACACGGAGGTCGAGGCGACGCTGACCTTCACGAGCGCCGCCCCCGGCGGCTTGGTGAGCGGCGTGGCGGCGACGGGCGGCGCCGTCACGCTACGCCAGCATCACTCCTTCATACGGCTTCCTGATGACGGGTACCAGACGCGCGTCGCGGACCCCAGGATCGGCGTGAACGGCCCGACCGTGTACGACTACGCCTCGCCGATCGACGAGGACATGCGGATCCGTTGGGCAGCCCGCCACCGGCTGCAGAAACGAGATCCCGGAGCCGAGCCCGGCGAGGCGGTCGAGCCCATCGTCTACTACGTCGACCCGGGCACCCCCGAGCCGATCCGCAGCGCGCTCATCGAGGGAGCCCGCTGGTGGGCGGACGCGTTCGAGGCAGCCGGGTTCATCGATGCGTTTCGCGTCGAGGTCCTGCCCGACGGCGTCGATCCGCAAGACATCCGCTACAACGTGATCCACTGGACCCACCGCCGGACGCGCGGCTACTCGTACGGCAACTCGGTCGTAGATCCTCGGACCGGCGAGATCATCCGCGGCGTCGTGAACCTGGGCAGCCTCCGCCTCAGGCAGGACTATCTCCTGGGCCAAGGGCTGGTGTCACCGTTCCCGGGCGGCATCATGTCCGAAGACGGGGCGGCCCCCTGGGCGCCGGCGGGGAGCCACTACGAGAGCTGCGGCCTCTCGGGCGCGCCGGACATCGGCTACCTCTCCCAGGTCGCGCCGGGCTCCGACGCCGTGGAGATGGCCCTCGCCAGGGTGCGGCAGCTGTCGGCCCACGAGGTCGGGCACACGCTCGGCTTTCCCCACAACTTCATGGCGAGCGCCTACGGGCGCGAGAGCGTCATGGACTATCCGGCCCCGCTGGTGGAGATCGACCCCCGGGGAGACCTGGATCTCTCGAACGCCTACCTGCAGCGCATCGGCGAGTACGACAAGCTCTCGACGAACTGGCTCTATCGCGAGTTCGCGCCCGGGACCGACGAGGTCCGGGCGCTCAACGCGATCGCGCAGCAGGGCATCGCGGACGGCCTGATCTACATGAGCCACCGCAACAACAATTTCATCGGCGCGGGACACCCGTATGCGAGCGTCTGGGACAACGGCTCCAATCTGGTGGACCACCTGAAGCACGAGATCCGTGTGCGGGAGATCGGACTGGCTCGCTTCGGCACCGACGTGATCCCCGCGGGCGAGCCGCACTCGACGCTCGAGCTCGTGCTGCTCCCGCTCTACATGCACCACCGCTTCCAACTGAGGGCCGCGGTTCAGAGTCTGGGCGGGGCGGACTATCGATACGCCACGAAGGGAGACGGCCAGGTGCCGTTTAGGATCGTCGACGCCGAGGAGCAGCGCGATGCGCTGGAGACCGTGCTGTCGACCTTGGACGTAGACTTCCTGGCCCTGCCCGAGCCGGTGGTCCGCACGATTCCCCCGCCGGCCTACCGCTACGGGGACGGCGAGGTCTTTCCGGGCTACACCGAGCTGCTCTTCGATCCGTTCGCGGTCGCCGAGGCCGCAGCCGCCTTCACGGTCGGAGAGGTCCTCAACCCCCGGCGAATGGCGCGGCTCGTCGTGTACGGGAGCATGGGCGACTACCCCGATCTGGGGGAGGTCCTCGACAGGCTCATCGAGGTGACGTGGGGCGTCGAGGACAGGGACTCCGAGTATCGGCAGCGCGTGCTCGAGATCGCCCAGCGCGTGGTGGCCGAAGAGCTCATGCGCCAGGGCAGCTCGGCGGCCAATCCCGGAACTGTCAGGGCGGTGCTGGCCGACCGGCTGGGAGGCATCGCGTCGGAACTGGAGGCGACCGGCCGGCCGTCGCCGCACCAGCGGCTCGTAGCGGCCGATATCCGCCGCTGGCAGTCGAGAATCCAGAACACGGTGCCGGGCGACGCCCTTCCGCTCCCCGCGGGAGATCCGATCGGGGGAAGTCCGCGGTGAGGCCCGCCCGCCGCCCCGCCGATGCGGTGCTCAGGGGACGGGACGCGGCTCGCACGGACGCGGGCCCGGAGGACGCCGCTGCCGGATGAGCGACCTGTCGACGCTGCTCGCGGTCGCGCGAGGGGATCGCCCCGCGGACGTTCGGCTGACGAACGCACGGGTCGTGAACGTCCTGACCGAAGAGCTGGAGGAGAGTGACGTCGCGCTCTCGGGCGCCTGGATCGCGGGCGTCGGTCCGGGCTACGACGCCCGCGAGACGCTCGACCTGGGCGGGCAATTCGTGCTCCCCGGCCTCATCGACGCTCACGTGCACATCGAGTCCAGCCTGGCCACTCCGCCGGAGTTCGCCCGGGCGGTCGTGCCCCGCGGCACGACGACCGTGGTCTCCGATCCGCACGAGATCGCCAACGTGCACGGCCTCCAAGGCATCCGCTACATGCTTGCCGCTAGCGAGGGGCTGCCGCTCACCGCCTTCGTGATGGCGAGCTCGTGCGTGCCGGCAACCCACATGGGAACGGCGGGCGCCGTTCTGGATGCCGGGCATCTCGCCTCGCTCGACCACCCGCGGGTGCTGGGCCTCGCGGAACTCATGAACTTCCCCGGCGCGATCCAGGGCGCAAGCGAGGTGCTCGAGAAGCTCGCCGCGTTCAGCGGCCGCGTGGTCGACGGACACGCTCCGGGCGTGACGGGCAAGGCGCTGAACGCCTACGTGGCGTCGGGCCCGCGCTCCGACCACGAGTGCACGAGCCCCGGGGAGGCCGAGGAGAAGCTGCGTCGCGGACTCTGGGTCTTCTTCCGCGAGGCGACCAACGCCAGGAACCTGCTGGCGCTCCTTCCCGCCCTGTCCCCGGGCTCGCGACGCCGGATCGCCCTCTGCACGGACGATCGACAGCCTGCCGACCTGTTGGACAAGGGCGGCATCGACGACATGCTCCGGACACTCGTCGGCGAGGGGATCGATCCCGTACAGGCCATTGGACTCGCCACGCTGAACCCGGCGGAGTACTTCGGGCTGCACGACCGGGGCGCCGTCGCGCCCGGGCGCCGCGCCGATCTGGTCGTCGTGCCCTCGCTCGACGAGCTGCGGGCCGCGATGGTGTTCTCGGGCGGGAAGCTGGTGGCCGAGGGAGGCAAGGCCTTGTGGCCTCGCCCCGCCCGCCTGCCTCCCGCGCCGAAGCCCTCCATGGCGGTCCCAGACGACACGCTCGACTTCTCGATCCCGAAGCAGCGGGGGCGAGCGAGGGTCATCCGGGCGATTCCCGACCAGATCTTCACCCGCGCCGAGGCCGCGACGCCCGCGACCGCCGGCGACGAGGTGGTGGCCGATACCGAGCGGGATCTGCTCAAGATCGCGGTCGTCGAGCGCCACAGCGGCAGTGGACGCGTGGGGCTCGGCCTGGTCGCCGGGATCGGGCTCCGGAGGGGGGCCATCGCAGGCACGGTGGCCCACGATCATCACAACATCATCGTGATCGGGGCGGACGATGCGTCCATGCGCAGCGCCGTGCGGGCCGTCGCGGAACTCCGGGGTGGCCTGGCCGTCACGCATGGCGACCAGGTACTGGCCTCGCTGGCCCTGCCGGTGGGGGGGCTCATGTCGGAGGCGCCCGTAGAGGCGATCAGGGCCTCGCTGGACGACGTCGTGAAATCGGCCCGGTCGCTCGGATCACCCCTGCACGACCCGTTCATGGCCATGTCCTTCCTGGGTCTCGAGGTCATCCCGGAGCTGAAGATCACGGACCTGGGGCTCGTGGACGTCGAAGCCTTCGAGCCCGTCGATCTCTGGTTGGACGAGGAGGCTCGCGCGCCGGCCCCTTCCTAGGAATCCGTCGACGCCGCTCGAGACGCTCCCGGGCAGTCGGGACTTCGTCTCGCCGGACGCCCCGCGCCGGAGCGTCCCGGAGCGGCTCCCGCGTCCGCCGGCCCCCAGATGGCCCTGGCCTCAGAACCCCGCGGGAGCCTCGTCCGCGGACGGTCCGTAGAGCGAGGGGACGGCGACGTCGTTCATCCGCAGGTACACGCCGAGCTGCGCCCGGTGATGGATCAGGTGGTTCATGACGAAGCTCCGCAGCACGCTCACCTTCGGCATCGTGAAGAGCACCTTGCCGTCGGTCAGGAGCGACCACGGCTTCACCAGGTCCTGGTCGCTCGCTCGGGCGATCGCCGCGCGCGCCTCGGCGGCGTTCTTGTCGAGCGCGGCGACCAGTCCGGCGGTGTCCGTCGGTACGGGCGGAGGCTCCATCGGCTTGCCGCCGGGCGCCATGTCGAGCTCGTCGCTGTTGACGGTCAGCGTGCCCCACGTCGGCAGGTTCGCCAGGTGCGCCGCCAGCCAGAGCATCGAGCCCGACTTCGGGTGCGGCTTCCAGTCGAACTTGGCCGCGGGCACGCGCTCCAGCGTCTTGCGAGCTCCTGCGATCTCGTGGTCGTACTCCGGCAAGAGAGTCTCCGCGATCGTCATGTTCCTCCTCCCGCGCAGGCCTCGCTGACACCTCGGCCGGCGCGCGGGTGTGCGCGCCCGAGCCGACCTCCGGCAGCTTGTTGTGAAGTGCAGACCTACCACTTATCTACTTCTTGTAGGTCGAGTCGCAAGGGCCATCCGAATCACGGGGGCCCCGCCAGGACGTGACGTTCGCGAAGGAGGTTTAAGTGCGTACAAGGACGCTGGGTTTCGCCGCCGGGATCATCCTGGCGCTTTCTCTCACGCTCCCCGTGGCGGCACAGCAGGGAGCGCTCGGCGGCACGGTCACCGACGCGGAGACCGGCGAGCCGGTCGCTCAGGCCCAGATCCAGGTCCTAGGCGGCGGCGAGTCGAGGGGCACCCTCTCCGGAGCGGACGGACAGTACCGGATCGAGCTGCCGGGCGGAACCTACGACCTCGTCGTCGAGATCCTGGGATACGTCGGCGCCCGCTTCGACAACATCGGCGTGCCGGCCGGAGGGAGCACGGACTACGACATCGTGCTGACCTCCACCGTGCTGGCGCTGGACGAGATCGTCGTGTCGGCCTCCCGGGCCGCGCCGGAGAAGTCCACCGAGGCGCCGGCCACGATCCGCCTGATCAGCGCCACCGAGATCGCCGAGCGTCCGACCCCCACCCTCACCGACCACCTCCGTTCCGCGCCCGGAGTCGACGTCATCACGAGCGGGATCCAGTCGACCAACGTGGTCGTGCGAGGCTTCAACAACGTCTTCTCCGGCGCCCTTCACCTGCTGACGGACCACAGGGTGGCGTCCGTTCCCTCGCTCAGGGTCAACCTCACGCACTTCATCCCGACCACCGACGCCGACATCGACCGGATGGAGGTCGTGCTGGGGCCCGGCTCCGCGCTCTACGGGCCGAACACGGCGAACGGGGTCATCCACGTGCTCACCAAGTCGCCACTGACGAGTCAGGGCACGAGCGTCACGCTCGGCGGAGGCGAGCGGTCCCTGCTGCAAGGCTCCTTCCGCTCCGCCTTCCTGCTGAGCGAGGATTTGGGAGTGAAGGTCTCGGGCCAGCGCGTCACCGGCAACGACTGGGAGTACGTGGATCCCGTGGAGGCGGCCGCACGCGCGCAAGCCGACACCGACCCCGAGGCCTGCGTTCGCGACCGGGTAGCAAGCCGTGGTCTGGACCCGGCGGGCGCGCGGGCCGCTTGCAGCCGGGTCGGGGTGCGGAATTTCGGCATAGAGCGCTGGACCTTGGAGGCCCGGAGCGACTGGCGCTTCGCCGAGAACGGTACAGTGGTCGGCACCTTCGGCCGCAGCACCAACACGGGCATAGAGATGACGGGTCTGGGCGCCGCCCAGGCCGACAAGTGGATCTACGAGTTCTACCAGGGCCGCCTGAACTGGGGCCGCTTCTTCGCCCAGGCGTACTACAACTCGACGGACACCGGCGGGGAGAGCTTTCTCCTGCGCGACGGCACCGCCCTGGCGGATGGGTCGAGCCTGTTCGTCGCCCAGGCGCAGCACGGTTTCTCGGTGTTCGACGGCGCGCAGGACTTCACCTTCGGGGTGGACCACTACCGGACCCGGCCCGAGTCGTTCGGGACGATCTACGGGATCTTCGACGACGACGACAACGTCGACGAGTGGGGCTACTACCTGCAGTCCAAGACGGAGCTCTCCTCACAGCTGGAGCTCACGCTGGCCGGCCGCGTCGACCACCATTCCCGGCTTCCGGATCCGGTCTGGTCACCCCGCGCGGCGCTGGTCTTCCGGCCCCATGAGAGTCAGAGCCTCCGCTTCACGTACAACCGGGCCTTCTCCACGCCTACGAGCCTGAACCTGTTCCTGGACGTCTCGGGCGGTTTCGCCCCGGCGCCCCTGGGCCAGCTCGGCTACAGCACCCGCGCGTTCGGGACGGGCGACATGGGCTGGTCGCTGCAGCACCCGGACGGGACGCTGAGAGGAGCGCGCTCGCCCTTCACCCCGGCGGCGCTCGGCGGCCCGACCCAGCTGCTCCCCGCCGACCCCTCCGTGTTGTGGCCCCTGGCGGTGGGCGTGCTGCAGGCGCAGGGCGCGATCGACGCCCAGACGGCCGGGCTCCTGGGCACCCTCTCGCCGACCTCCGACGACGTGGGCCTGCTGCTGCTGAACGTGGCCACCGAGGACGTCACCCCGGCCGCCACGACGGTCCTGCCGGACGTGCCGCCGCTCCGGGAATCCTACACGGAGACCCTCGAGCTGGGCTGGACCGGCGTGCTCAGCGACCGGGTGGCGATCTCGGCCGATGTCTACCGCACGGAGAGGAACAACTTCGTCTCGTCGCTGCTGATCCAGACGCCCCTGATCCTGTTGAACGGGCGGGATCTCGGCGCCTTCATGGCCGCACCCGTCGGAGGGGCGATCGCGTCGCAACTCATCGCGGCCGGGCTGGATCCCCAGACAGCGCAGGCCACCGCGACCGCCACGGTGGGCGAGCTGGCGCTGGGCATCGGCAGCCTCCCCGTGGCAGTCGTCTCCTCGGAGCAGGTGGGCGCGCGCGGCCCGGACCTCATCGGCTCGTACCGCAACGTCGGCGACATCTCCCTGTGGGGGGCCGACGCCTCGCTGCAGGCGTTCCTGAGCGGCCAGTGGAGCCTGGCCGCGACGTACTCCTGGGTGCAGAAGCAGTTCTTCGAGATCGAGGACGGAACCGCGCTCTCGCTCAACGCCCCGAAGCACAAGGGAACCCTGGAGCTGGCGTACCGGGGTCTGGCGTCCGGCCTGACCACCTCGGTCCGCGGGCGATTCACCGGCTCCTTCCCGGCGCAGTCGGCCAACTTCGTCGGGACGCGCTGCATCGTGGGCAACGAGGCGGGCGAGGACTGCGTCGAGAGAGCGACCCTCTTCGATCTGGCGGCGAGCTACCACGTGCCCAACACGAGGGCCACGCTGCAGCTGTCCGTGAACAACCTCCTGAACACGCCGTACCGGTCCTTCGTCGGGACGCCCGAGATCGGGCGCCTCGCCCTGCTGCGGGTCAAGTACGATCTGCTCTGAGCGTGTCTGGGCGGACGGCCGGGTGAGCGCGAGGGGGCGGCGACGCTCCGGTTGCGGGACGGGCCGCGGGGAGCTCCGGGCCCCGGGGCGGCCGTGACGACAAGCTCGGGCGGATGAGGGGCCGGCGAACCGCCGCCGTAGCGGGATCGATCGCCTGGGCGCTGGGGTTCGGCGCGTCGGCCTGGAGTGAGGCGCAGGCGCAGCAGCCCTCGTGGCGCGGGTTGCTGGTGGCGCCCGAGCGGCGCTGCTCACCGTACAGGGCGGACGAGTACCGGTACTCGCAGTCCCTCGAGGATCGGATCGTCGCCGGGCTCGGAGGCGTGTACGGCCCGTACACGGGACGCTGGTTCCGGTCCACGTCGGAGACCGACATCGAGCACATCGTGGCGCGCTCGGAGGCGCACGACAGCGGCCTGTGCGCGGCGAGTGGCGAGACGCGGCGGCGTTTCGCCGGCGACCTCCTCAATCTGACGCTCGCCGCCCCGAGCGTGAACCGGTCCCTGAAGCTCGACCGCGACCCGGCGGAGTGGCTGCCGGATCGGAACCGGTGCTGGTTCGCGGCCCGCGTGATCGCGGTTCGCCAGAAGTACCGCCTGACGATCGACCGGGCCGAAGCGGAGGCGCTCGACCAGGTGCTGGCCGGGTGCACCTCGACGGCGATGGTCGTGCTTCCTCGGGGAGGCGCGCCGGCCGGTCCGGTCGTCGCGGAGTGGGACGACAACCGGAACGGATTCGTCAGCTGCGCCGAGGCGCGCGCCCACGGGATTGCTCCCGTGCGGAGCGATCATCCGGCGTATCCGTTCATGCGCGACACCGACGGGGACGGTGTCGTATGCGAGTCGGGTGGCGGCGGCCAGGCTCCGGCCCGGGTCAGGCCGCCGGAGACGACAGCCCGGCCCGGCTGCGAACAGCCGTACAGGAACTGCACGGCCCTTCGGCGTGACCATCCCCGAGGCGTGGCGAGCGACCACTGCGCGTACCGACCCAGCATGGACCGGGACAGAGACGGCTGGGCCTGCGAACGGTAGCCTAGCCTCGGGAACGTCGCGGCGAGCTGTCCTGGGCGGAGTGGCCGGAACTCGCGACGGACCCCTTGACAGTCCCCGAACCCATTGGCAGCACGGGCGATTGTCATCTGCCACTCCGAGCGATGTTGCCAGCCCCGGCAGACGACGCCTCCAGGATTCCCGCTTCCTGTGGCGATTGCACTCATGCGTTCGCCCCCCCCCCCCCCCTGGATTCCTGCTGAGCCTCCGTCCAGCGAGATCCCCAACGTGCAGATCGTGCTGTCCACGGCCACGTCCGCGACCGCGGGACGCTTTGCAAAATGACGTCCCTATCGTCATTTTACCCGTCATTATGACGACTCTGCCGCGACTCCTCGCAGTTCCTCGGGGAAGCTTCTTCCTCTTCGGCCCACGCGGGACAGGCAAGACAACGTGGCTGCTGCGAGAGCTTCCCGACGCACTTGTCGTGAATCTCTTGCGCGCCGAGGAATTCCGCCGATTCGCTGCCCGCCCGGAGCGACTTCGGGAGCGGGTCCTCGCCGCGCGGCCCGGCGGAGACGTTGTGGTGGACGAGGTTCAGCGGGTACCCGAACTCCTCAACGTCGTGCACGAGCTCATGGAGAGCGGGGTCCGGTGCCGGTTCGTCCTGACCGGATCCAGCGCCCGGAAGCTGCGCCGCGGAGGGGCGAACCTGTTGGCCGGACGCGCGATCTTGCGGACGATGCATCCCTTCATGGCCCGGGAGCTCGGATCCGGGTTCGATCTGTCGAGCGCCCTCGCGCTGGGAACCGTCCCAACCGTCCTCTCCTCCGACGACCCGCCATCGGCACTGGCGGCCTACGCTTCCCTCTATGTGGAGCAGGAAGTGCGCTCCGAGGGCCTGACCCGGGATGTGGGCAGCTTCTCGCGTTTCCTGGAGGCCGCTGCTTTCTCCCACGCGGCGACGCTGAACGTCAGCGAGGTCGCACGGGAGTGCGAGACGAGCCGATCCACCGTCTCGGGATACCTCGAGTTGCTCGAAGACCTGTTGCTGGCATTCCGTCTCCCCGTCTTCACGCGGCGAGCGAAGCGGCGCCTCGTTGCGCATCCCCGCTTCTTCTACTTCGACTGCGGCGTCTTCCGAAGCCTTCGTCCAGGGGGCCCCCTCGACCGGCCCGACGAGATCGCGGGCCCCGCCCTCGAGGGACTGGTCGCGCAGCACCTGCGCGCGTGGCTTGCCTACTCGGGGACGGACGGCAAGCTCTACTACTGGCGCACGCGAGCGGGCGCCGAGGTGGATTTCGTCGTCTACGGTTCATCCGGCATCTGGGGAATCGACGTCATGGCTGCCGACCGGATCCGTCCCGCCGATCTCCGTGGACTGCGAGCCTTCGGCGACGAGTATCCTGAAGCCCGCCTCATCCTGCTCCACCGAGGGGAGCAGCGACTAGAGCGAAAGGGCGTGCTCTACCTGCCGGTAGAAGGGTTCCTGGCAAGCCTGGATCCAGCGAGGGGACTGGAGGACCTGGTCGGATAGGGGCTGCGGCCGCGTCGCTACCGGAGGACGACGGCTCTGGCCGTCGCGATCTTCAGCGCGTCCCGTCTGGCGGTCCACGCCGGCCGTCCTGCCGGCGCGGAATGTTCCCTCTCCGTGTGCATCGGACCGGGATAGCTCGGGCCTCTGGGAGCGGCCGGGACCCCATGCGCGACCCGCCTCCGGTGTCCGCGCCAGCGGGTGAGCGCGCCCCGGAGACGCAGCGAGATTCCCGCGCGCGGAGTGCCGCCGTTCATCGAGCGCCGGAGCTGGGCTCTCGAGCCGGGGGCGCGGGATCGGTCTCGAGAATCTCAAGCGCGAGTGCACGCGCCTCGTCCAGCGTTTCGACGATCCGGCTCGAGGGCACGCCGTCCAGGACGTCAAGGCTCCGTAGCATCGTGGCGGCGCTGTCGGACAGACCCATCACCACGCACTCGGTCCCGGACTCGGCGGCGATGTCCAGCAGTTGCTCGATCGTGATGGCGGCGCTGTCGTCGATATAGGTGGTGCCGGAGAAATCGAAGATGACGACCTCGTGCTCCTTGATGTCCAGGCCGATCACGCCGACGAGTCTGTGGGACGAGGCGACGCTCAGGGTCCCCTTGAGCGCCACCATGCCGACTCGTGCCGCGTGCGGGTCCACACGCGCGGGCTTCTGGCGGCCGGCGAAGAAGGTCATCTCCAGCAGCGGCACCGAGACCACGCTGTCGAGTTCCAGCCGTTCCAACCGCCGGGCATGCACCATCCCGCCGGCGATGAGTCCGATCGCCACCGCAGTGATCAGATCGACGAACACCGTCAGGGACAGGGTCGTCAGCATGACCAGGAGGTGGTCGCCGGGCAGACGGTGCACCCGGGTGAGGACCCGCCAGTCGACGATGTCCCAGCCGACCTTCATCAGCACGCCTGCCAGCACGGCCAGCGGGATCGGCTCGACGAGGCCGCCGAGACCGAGCACCAACGCGAGCAGGAGAAGCGCGCGCACCACGCCCGACACCGGAGTCGACGCGCCGGAGCGGATGTTGGTCACCGTGCCCATGGTCGCCCCGGCGCCCGGCAGCGCGCCGAACAGCCCCGCCACCATGTTCCCGATGCCCTGACCGACCAGTTCCCGGTCCGGGTTGTGGCGCTTGCCGGTGAGCGAGTCGGCCACCAGCGAAGTGAGCAGGCTGTCGACCGAGCCGAGCAGCGCGAGCACGATCGCCGGTTCCAGCACACCGAGCAGGAAGTCGGCCGACGGCAGCCCCAGCTGCAGCGCCGGCAGGCCCGTGGGCACCGGGCCGATGACAGGCGCGTCGCTCAGCCAGAGCACGCCCAGGGTCGTGCCCGCCACGAGCGCCACAAGCGGGCCGGGCGCGAACCTCTGGAGCCTTCGCGGCCAGAGGAATCCGACCGCGAGCGTCAGAGCGGCGATGGCGAAGGCGCTCGTATCGACGTTGCTCAACGCCCCCGGCAAGGCCCGCGCCGCACCCATGGGCCCGCCCACCTCGCCGGATGCTCCGAGGAACGGCAGCGCCTGCATCAGCATGATGATGACGCCGATGCCCGACATGAACCCGGAAACGACCATGTACGGGGTGTAGGCGACGAGACGGCCGACCTTGGACAGCCCCAGGAGCACCTGCAGCAGCCCGGCCAGGACGACCACGCTCAGGGCCTCGACGAGCGTGTCCGCATAGCTGGTGAGGACGACCGCCATGGCGACCGTCATCGGTGCCGTGGGGCCGGAAATCTGGGTGCGCGTGCCGCCGAACACGGAAGCGAAGAAGCCGACGATGATGGCCCCGTACAGGCCGGCCGCCGGCCCCATGCCGGACGCGATGCCGAAACCCAGAGCGACCGGCACGGCCACGACCATGGAGGTCACGCCGCCGAAGACGTCGCCGCGCAGCCTGTCGAGATCGTACTTCACGCGCGGGTCCCGGTCTTCGGCACGCGCCCGAACTCGATCACGAGATCCCCGCCCGCCGTCCAGCCCAGGGGACGCGCCCACCCCGCGGCGGCGCGAGAGCATGCCCCGGCAGCCGGGCCCGGGCTCTAGCCGAGGAACTCGCTCGGCGTCTTGACCGTGCAGCTCTCACTCAGCTGGGCTCCCAGCAAGTGGTGGTCCAAGCTTATCAAGGTGGCTCCGCATGACGCGGCCAGCGCGGCGAACTTCCTGTCTTCCGGGTCCGCCACCATCGAGAAAGCGCCTGCCTCGACGGTGCTCGACCGCCGATTGGGCTCGAGGAAGACATCGGCGACCGACTCCCAGGAGAGCCGTGGTATCTTGCGCAGGAGCGACTCCGTCTCGCGGCGCGTCGCCTCGCTCCAGAGCAGACGCACCGCGCCGCGGCGGACCGCCTCGATCAGGCGACCCGAAGCGCTGGCCGGCCGGAAGCCGGCCGCGACGAAGACGTTGGTGTCGACGACGACCGACGGCGTCACGATACCCTGCCCCCGCCCGCCGTCACTCGCCGGTCAAGGGCCGTCACCCGCCATGTCCGCCGTCTCGGGCAGAGACAGGAAGAGGTAGTCGTCGCCCTCGGCCGCCACGTGGCAGCCGTGGCAGCCGGTGCCGGCGCCGCCCGCTGCGTCCACGCTCTCGTCCGCGTTCCGCTTCAGGTACCACCAGCCGTTGCCCTCGGCGTTGTAGTCACCGGGAGCCTGGTACATGACCGTGCTGGCGGCGAACGTGCTGTCGGGCATGTAGTTGTCCTTGACCACGATCGCGCCGTCGGCCAGTTCGGTCGTGCGGCCTTCGGCGAGCGCCTCGGCCATGATCGAATTGACGTAGGTGGTGAGGAGCATGCCGTGCGGCTCCGTGCCGACGTAGAGCGCGTCCGTGCCGGGCCACAGCTCCCACGACTGGTAGTCCGAGGCGGTCAGGTGGGCCCAGACCGCTTCCGCCGTCGTGTCGGGCAACATGAGCTCGGGTGCCTCTGCCGCCGGCGCCTCGGCTTCGCCGCCGCCGTTGGCCTCCCCTCCACATCCCGCTGCGATCAGCAAGGCCAGCAGGAGGGATCCAGCGCCACTCATCCTCATCATCGCACCTCGGGTCGCGAATGATCGTGTGACCTGCCATGAGGCGGGCAAGCAACCCGTCCAGGTCCAAGCAACATGTGCCGAGCGCCACTTGGGGAAAAGACCTCAAGAGGGTGTGGCGCGCCACGGCGAGCGGAGCCGTGGGCGGCCGGCTGAACGGCATGATGCGGGCGGAAGTGGGGTGGGTGACGAGGAGCCCCGGGATCGGGCGAACGAGCGCGGACCCTGAACCGGACGCCCAGCTCGGCCACCGGCGGCTCGCCCGATGCGATTGCCCGTTGGCGTAGGCGGTGCCGGCAGGGCTCAGGGTGGGCTGGATCCGCACGGGCGAAAAGAATGGGACCGCTGCCTGCGGTCCGTGTCGCAGGCATGTCCCGAACGCCAGGCGGCACCGGACCCGTGGACAGCACGGTGTCGACCGATGACTTTTCCTTCGTCGGAGCGAGCCTCCGAAGGAGGCATCGTTTCTGGCCGCAGCCGGATCTGGCGACCGCCCGGCATGCCCGCGGGCGGCGCACGCTACGGCGGGACTCTTGGAAGGGAGAGCGGCCCGTGAATGCTCCTCGGCGTGACGCCCGCACGTCCGGCAATCGGGGGCGCCCCTCCCCGGCGAGTCGGCGGGTCCACGGGAACGCCATTCGGAGCCCTGCCCCTCGGAACGTCGGTGAGCCGCGGCAGGGGAGGCGCTAGAGCGTGAGAGGCTCCAGAAGACGCGGCGCCCTGAAATTCCTCGCCCACGCCGCCATCATCATCGCCCTCTACCTCGCGTTCTCGTTCGCCCTGTTCCTGGGACTGCAGGTGAGCCCGAGCTACGGCAACATCGGTCTGGTGGTGGTCGCGGCCCTGGTCGGACTCTACGTCTATTTCGGCTTTGTCAGGAAATAGGCCTTCCGGCGACGTAAGCCTCCGGCCGCGTTCGGTCGGGATCCGGCCCGCTCCCGGGGCCCGCCGGCGCGAGGCGACCGGGCCAGGGCGATCCCCCGGGGTCACCGGGAGCGGCGGCCGTCGCCCGGCCCGGAAGGCGGGTCGAGAGCCGCCCCGCCTATCTTCTAACCGCCCCGGCGGAGGCAGAACCGAACCGGAGTCCGTATCCATGTCCGAGAGCACACACGAGACCGCCGACTACACCATGGGCTACAGCCGGGAATTCCGCGAGCTGCTCGGTCGCCGCAGCGCGCAGAGCCACGCCCGCCACCTGCTCCCGCATCTCGAGGCCGGCCAGCGGATCCTCGATCTCGGGTGCGGGCCGGGCACCATCTCGGTCGGCCTAGCGAAGGCAGTCGAACCGGGTCAACTGCACGGCATCGACATGGAGGCCTCGCAGATCGAGCTGGCGCGCGCCGCGGCGGCGGGCGGCGGGCACGGCAACGCGACTTTCCATGTCGGCGACGTGAAGGCCCTGCCCTTCGAGGTCGACTCCTTCGACGTCGTCCACTGCCACACGCTGCTCACGCACGTGCCCGAGACCCTGGCCGCCCTGGCCGAGGCGCGGCGCGTCCTGAAGCCCGGCGGCCTGATGGCCAGCCGGGAGCTGATCACCGACTCGTCGTTCCTGGAGCCCGGCTCCGACGGGCTCGCAGCCGCGTGGGAGACCTTCACGAACCTCCTCGCGGCCAATCGCGGCCACCCCGGGATGGGTAGAGAACTCAAGGGTTGTTTCATCGAGGCGGGCTTCACCGATGTCCGAGCGTCCGCCTCTTTCGACGTATTCGGCACGACGGACGACGTGCTGTTCTACCACGCCTTCGCCGGCGGCTGGTTCTTCGCTCCCGACACGGTCGCGGCGGCGCTGAAGCACGGGCTCGCGACGCAGGAGCAGCTCGACCAGTGGCGCCGCGAGCTCGACGACTGGAAGGACGCGCCCGGAGCCTTCGCGTGCCTGGCCTTCGGTGAGTGCCTTGCGACGAGCCCCTGAGGCCGGGCGCGGGCGCAGCTCCCGTCGACCGGCCGCGAGGCGGCCACGTCTGCCGGCCACGTGGGAAGGGGGCAGGGCGATGGACGGTCACCACAATCGCGGAAGCGTCCGGGCAGCGAAGGCGATCAGCCTAGCCGCCGCAGTCCTATGCGCCACATGCAGCGATGCGACGGGTCCACCGCACCGGGCCGCCCCGGCACTGCCGGCGGCGCTCCGGTTCTCGGCGGACGCCGTAACCCTGGTTGCCGACGACGCGAACTCGCTGTCCTACACGGGAACTGTCGTCCTCTCCAACACCGGGCACGTGGCGCTCGGGCCCGTCGTGCTGTCCGCGCGCGCGGCCACGAGCGGCGATGCGAGCGTGCCGCGCATCGCGCCGAGGACCTCGCCCTCCGAGATCCCCACGCTCAACGTGGGCGCGCAGGCCACCATTGCGATCACGGTGACCGTGCCGCCGCTCGCCTTGCCGGGTGCCTACGAGGCCACGCTCCGAGCGGGCGCCGTCGAGGCGGGCGCCACCGTCAGCCTGCGGTTCGCGGTGCCCGAGCGAGCCCCCGCCCGGGATGGCACCCGCGTCACCATCTCCTCGGGGAGCGCGAGCATCCGCCAGGGTGACGTCGTTCGATACGCGGCCCGGGTCCGGGACAGCGCGGGAGCGGTGGTCGAGGGAGCGGAAGTCGCGTGGTCCGTGACGCCGGCAGGCAGCGGGATGTTCGACGCCGAGGGTCGGTTCGTTCCCTACGCCGCCGGCGAAGTCACGGTCGTAGCCCGGACCGCGGTGCTGACGGACGGCACCGTGCGCGTAGCTACGGCCGGCATGCCGGTCACGGTTCGACCGCGCGGCAGCCGCGGCTCGCTCCGTCTGGCGGGGACGGGCCGCGTCGACGCCCGCCACACTTCCGACTTGTGGGTGCACGGCAATCACGCCTACACGGGCACCTGGGGCATCCGTGAGGGGGAGGTGGGCAACCGGCTCTACGCGTGGACTCTGGACGGCTCGGGCATGCCGACGCTCTCCGACTCGATCACGGTGGACGCGCGCACGGTCAACGACGTCAAGATCCGGGCGGACGGGCTGCTGGGCGTGCTCACGCACGAGGGCGGAGACCTGAGCGAGGGCGGACGTAACGGGGTCACGTTCTTCGACCTGGCCGACCCGGCCCATCCGCGCATCGTCAGCCGCTTCTCGACCGGTCTGGAGCCGGGCGTCCACAACGCCTGGCTCGAGGGCGACCATGCTTATCTGGTGGTGGACGGCGTGGGCAGCGGCCTGCGCATCCTGGACGTCTCCGACCCGGCCTCCCCGCGAATCGCCGCAAGCTTCTACGGCGGCTCGAGCTTCCTTCACGATGTCTACGTGCGCGACGGACTCGCCTTCCTGTCCCACTGGGATGCCGGGCTCATCATCCTGGACGTGGGCAACGGCATGGCGGGCGGCTCGCCCGCCAACCCGGTCGAGGTGAGCCGCCTTTCCGACCTGGGCGGCGAGACCCACAACGTCTGGTACTGGCCGGGGGCCGGCTACGCCTTCGCGGGCGAGGAGCAGTTCGGCCATTCCATGGGACCGTCCGGGATCATGCACGTGGTGGACCTGAGCGACATCACGCGACCGCGCGAGGTGGCGACCTACGAGGTCCCGGGCTCCACCTCGCACAACTACTGGCTGGACGAGGAGACGGGCACGCTCTACCTGGCCTGGTACGAGCAGGGCGTGCGGATGCTGGACGTCACGGGCGAACTGATGGGCCGGCTCGAGCGGCAGGGGCGCGAGGCCGCCTTCATCCGGTACGCGGGAGAGAGCGAGAACTGCATGCTGGACCCCGCGGCCACCTGCGCGTGGTCGCCCCAGCTTCACGGCAACGGCAGGCTGTACGCGTCGGACCTGAACCATGGACTGATCGTGCTGGAGCCCGGCCGGTGAGGCGGTGGCGCGGCCGACCGGTTTCGCGCGGAACCGGTGCGACCCGGATGCCGCGCCGATTCGCCACCCTCGTCCCGCTGCTGCTGACGGCCGCCTGCGGCCGGTCGCCGGACCGTCCGGACGAGTCTGCCCCGCGCCTGTACGTCACCTCCGGTTTCACGGACGAGGTCCACGTGCTGGACGCGCGCGACGGGACGGTCCTGCGCACCGTCTCGCTCGACCGGCGCCCTACCGAGGCCGACGAGCCCCACGGCGTGGCCGTCGCCCCCGACGGGCGCCACTGGTACGCGACGCTGGCCCACGGCCACCCCACCCTTTGGAAATACGAGACCGACGGAGACCGGCTGGTCGGGCGCCTCGCGCTTGACCTTCCCGGGGCGGCACGGGTGGAGCTCACTCCCGATGGCGGGCGCGCCTTCATCGCCGACTACTGGCGGGGCGGCCTGGGGAAGGAGAGCCGCGTGGCCGTCGTCGACGTGCACGACCTGACCGTGGCGACCATGCCGTTGGTGTGCCCGGCCCCCCACCACGCCGCCGTCGACCCGACCGGGACGCGGGTCGCCGTGACCTGCTCGCTCTCCGACGAGATCGCCCTGATGGATGCGGGCTCGGCCAAGACGCTGAGCCGTTTTCCCGCGGGACCCGACCCCGACACGGCCGGAGCGGCGCGCTACACGCCCATGAACGCCGCGTGGAGCCCCGACGGCACGCGTTTCTACGTGACGATGTCCGGAACCAGCGAGGTGCGGGCTTTCTCCCGGACCGGGGAGCCCGAGGGCGCGGTCGCGGTCGGCCAGGGACCGGCCCAGATTGCGGGCTCGGCGGACGGACGGCTCCTGGTGGTTGCGAACCGCCGGGGCGGGTCCGTCTCGGTGCTCGACCCGGCTACCCTGACGGAGGTGCGACGCGTCGCGCTGTCCGGTGCGGCGTTCCCGCACGGGGTTGTCATCGATCCCGCGGGCGAGATCGCCTACGTCACCTGGGAGGGCCGGGTGGACGAGCCCGGCGGAGTGGCCGCCCTGGACATCGGTTCGGGCGAGGTGCTTTGGAGACGCGAGGTCGGCGTCCTCACGCTTGGAGTGGCATACCTCGGAGCCCCCGCGACGGACGGAGGTTGAGCCGCGCGGCGGCCAGGTCCCGGACTCGGGTCCACTCCCATCCGCCCGCACCGGGCCCTGCCGGCAATCCAACCGCCGTCCCGGCCGGAGCGGCGCCCCGGAAGCGCGCCACGATGTGGGTCGGGCCTCAGCTCCCGAGCCTGCCCAGCAACCCCTCCACCTCCACACCGCCTTCGAGCCCGCGGGCCAGGAATCCGCTCACGTTGGCCGCCGCGAAGCTCACGCCCTTCAGGTTGAGTTCCGGGCTCACGCCCGGGATGGGGCGCGGATGGCCCGAGGCGCGGAAACGGAGCGCGGAGGGCGCCGCCCCGCCTCCCGTGGCCTCGCCGCCCGCCCGGAGCACCCGGAGCTCCTCACGGCCGCACTCCCAGTCCAGCTCCACGCCGGCCGCGGAGGGGAGACACCCGGGCAGCCACTCGCGCCCGTCGTGCCGGGCGGGCGAGACGACGAGCGAGCCCCGCCCGGCCGCGCTCGCTACGGCCGCCTCCATCGCTCTCCTGTGCTCGGGCGTCCGCGTCCCGAGGCTCAGGTTGATCAGTCGCACGCCCCGCCCCGCCGCCCACTCGATGGCTCGAACGAGCGCGGATGCCGTGGTGGAGAGCCGCGTTCCGAACACGCGCACGGCCCATATCTCGGCGTCGGGCGCCTTCTCCCTGATCGCCGCGGCGACCGCGGTCCCGTGCCCCAGCCGGTCGGTGAAGTCGCCTCCCTCGGCCCCGTTCGGGGCGATGTGGACGCCTCCGGCCACACCCCTGACGTGCGGGTGGGCGGCGTGCACGCCGCTGTCGACGACGGCGACCCGCACCCCGCGGCCGGTCCTGCCGGCGAACGGCACCTCCTCCAGCGTGAACGAGCGGACCCCGCTCACGCGTCCCGCCCGCCGGCCTGCGCCCGGAAGAGCCGGCAGAAGGCGCCCCGGCTCTCGATCAGCTCCCGCGGCCGCCCCTGCTCCGCCACCCGGCCTTCCTCGAGCACGACGATCCGGTCCGCCTTGCTCGCCAGGTCGAAGCGGTGCGTGACCAGGATCGTCGTGCGTCCGGCCATGACGGCCTCGTAGCCCGCGACGACGCGCTCCTCGGAGGCCGGGTCAAGGTTGGCGGTGGCCTCGTCGAGCACCAGCACGGCGGGATCCGCCAGGAAGGCGCGCGCGATCGCGATCCTCTGACGCTCCCCGGCCGAGAGCGTCGCCCCCTGCTCGCCGGCCGCCGTGGCGCCCCCCTCCGGCAGGCTGGCGAGGAAGTCCTCCAGACCCGCCGCCCGGGCCGCCGCCCGGACCTCGTCGCCCGAGGCGCCGGGCCGGGCGTAGCGGATGTTCTCCTCCACGGAGGCGTTGAAGATGTAGGTCCGCTGGTCTACCGCAACGAGGTGCGTCCGCAGGCTCGCCAGGCTGAGCGTGCGGATGTCCAGCCCGTCCAGGAGGATCCGCCCCCGGTCGGGATCGAGCTGCCGGACCATGAGATCGACGATGGTCGACTTGCCGCTGCCGCTCGGGCCGACGATCGCCACGGTCTCGCCCGCCCCGACCTCGAGGCTCACCTCCTCCAGCACGGGACCGCCCCGGCCGAAGGAGAGCGAGACGGAGTCGAACGCGACCCGGCCCTCCACGCGCTCGAGTGCGACGGCGCCGGGCGCCTCGACGACCTCGGGCTCGGTGTCCATGATCTCGTCCACCCGCCTGAGCGACACCTCGGCCGAGGCGAGGTTGGCGTAGAGCCCCATGAGCCCGCGCACGGGCTGGAGCACCCGCATCTGATAGGCCATGAAGGCGACGAACGTGCCGAGCGTGATCGCCCCTCCGATCACCCGGCTGCCGCCGTAGAGGAAGACGAGGCCGGTGCCCAGCACGAGGACGAGCCCCGGCAGCCCGCCCGCCAGGTAGGTCAGCCAGCGCATCGACAGGAGCGCGCGCACGAACCGGTCGTTCTTGCTCCGGAAGCGGGCGACCTCGTGGGCCTGGGCGTTCGAGGAGACGACGAGCCGGACGGCCTGGATCGTCTCGATCAGGAACGCTCCGATGTCGGCGCTCTGCTCGCGCACCCGGCGCACGCTCGTCTCGAGCTTCCTCCGGTAGACGACCAGCGCCCACACGCTCGGGGGCAGCAGCGCGGCGCTCACCAGGAAGAGCCGCCAGTCCAGGTAGACGAGCATCGCCACGGTGCCCGCCAGGTACACCGAGCTGGTGACCCATGCGAGCGCGCTCTCGGCCAGGATCCGCTGAATCTCGGCGATGTCGCTGTTCAGCCGCGAGACGATGTCGCCCAGCGGCCTCGCGGCGAAGAAGCGCGGCGAGAGGCGCTGAACGTGGGCGTACACGTGGAGGCGCATGTCGAAGAGGACGTCGGCGGAGAGCTTCGTGTAGATCATCCCGCTGATCACGTTCAGGACGAAGGAGGCGAGCGGGATCGCGAGGAAGAGCGAGACGATCCGCACCAGCGCGGCCCAGTTCCGCCCGAGCAGGGCGTCGTCCACCAGGTCGCGGGAGAGGAGCGGGAGGTAGAGCGAGAGCGCGGTCCCGCTCAGGCTGATCACGAGCACGGCGGCCAGCTGCCGCCGGTACGGCAGCAGATAGCGAGCCGCCCTGCGGAGATTCGGCCTTTTGCGGGCGGGCTCGCTCCCCGTCAACGGTCTCCCGCTGGCGCCCCCGCCGGGACGAGCAGGAAGGAGGTCATGTCGGCGTCGAAGGCGACCTGGCGGAGATGCTCGTAGGTCCGCGCGTCGTAGACGTCGATCGTGTTGCCCGCGTTGTGGATGTAGAGCAGCTCGCCGTTCGAGCTCACGGCCAGCGACATGCGCGGCCGTCCGGAAAACTGCGTGCGACTCTCCAGGCGCCGGTTCACGAGGTCGAAGGTCAGGAACTCGTAGCGGCCGATCTGCTCCGACAGCCCGTACGCCTTCCGACCGCCCGGCGCCATCCTGAACTCGATCCGCTCCGACGGCCCGAGCGTGTAGAAGTCGACCTCCCTGGCTTCCAGGTCGACCCGGGCGATCCCCATGAGCTCCCGGTTCTGCACGGGGTCGGTCGTCCTGAACAGGCCCGTGTAGATCCCCTCCTCGTCGTAGGGGTTGTCCGGGAAGCCGAAGGAGAGCCGGCCGAGGCCCGGCTCCCACGCGTCGGTGATCTCCCACCGGTCGATCTCGGTGAAGTCTTGGGTTTCGAGCACGAGGAGATCGCCGGCGCTGTAGTAGAGGTGTTCCCCGCCCGGGGCGAAGATGAGCGAGGCGCTCTCCACCGCCTCCTCGGGGAAGTCCAGCGTGTCGGCGACCTGCCCGTTGACGAGGTCGTACTTGAGCATCACCGGCTCGCCGACCTCGTAGCGGTCGGAGAGCTTCACGTACTCGCGCACGAACATGATCGCGTAGGCGTCGTCCGGGCTCGGGGTGAAGCCGTTGATGAGGACCGTGGACGGCCCCCGGCTCAGGGAGTGGGTGTCGAGCGAGCTGCGGCGCCGGAGGTCGACCCTCTCGATCCGGTCGCCCTCGGCGTCGCCGACGTACAGGAGCGTGCCGTCGCGCGAGAGCAGCAGATCGTCGGGGATCTGGACCGCGGTCTCGATCCGGCCTTCCACCTCGAGCGTCGCCTCGTCGACGATCAGGATCGAGCTGTCGTAGGTGCTGACGTAGATCGTGCCGTCGCCGCCCGATTTGTGCGCCTGGGCGCGCGCGCCGCTCGAGGCGGCGATCGCGAGCGCGGACGCGACGGCGGCGGCCGCCCCGGTCCACGGGGCCAGCCGGGGCGTCAC
>CAZYLN010000001.1:176361-196715 GCA_964648975.1 uncultured Gemmatimonas sp.
GATGTTGCGCCAGTCCTTCTGGGCCGCCGCGCACTTGGCCGTCCAGTCGGGCGCGTAGTTCAGCTGGTCGGGCACGTGCGCCGGCCAGAAGCACGCCAGGTGGCAGTCGAAGAGATCGCGCTCGACGGGCTGGCAGAGGCCGGCGGTGCCGCCCGTGGAGTCGACCTCCCAGCCGGGGAAGAAGACGAGCGAGCAGCCGAGCGGGATGTGCGCTCCCGCCTCGTTGCTCTGGAGCGCGACGACGTCGTGCTCCCCGTCCGGATGGGCGGCCGCGGGAGGCGGGGCCTCCGCCTCGCCCGGGCCGCCCCCGAGCGCCCCGTGGGCCTCGATGCGGGCGGCCTTCCGGTTGATGGGCTCCAGATGCTTCAAAGCGCCTCCTCGCTGTGGCGGCGTGCCTGCGCGCTACGCCGTGATCCTGCCCTCGCCGTCGAAGAGCTTCAGGAAGTCCGGGTTCCTCACGGCGAGCTCCCCGTAGATCTCGAGGCACGTGTTCGTCCAGCCGCGGATCCACTCGCAGAAGTGCAGGTTCGCGGCGGCGGTCGTCCCGTAGCGGGTGTGCGCCTCGTGGTAGCAGCCGCCCGAGCAGATCGGCCGCGCCCAGCACGTGTGGCAGTCCGTCTTGTTGGCGATGTGGTGCTTCTTCAGGAAACCGAACTGGCGGGCTCGGTCGATGCCCTCCCCCACCGTGCCGATCCTGTGCTCCTCGGAGCCGGCGAAGCGGTGGCAGAGCGCGACCTCGCCGTCGGTCGCCACGCCCATCAGCCCCAGCCCGGCGCCGCAGCCGTACGCCTTGCTCACGCCCTTGTGGATCTCCTCGAGCGTGTCCTTCACGTTCGAGAAGCCGTGGTGCCTGTGCTCGAGCGCGTGCGCGAGCCACTCCTCGGCGAGCTCGCCGAACTGGGCAAGCATGCGGTCCAGGCCCTCGTCCTCGATCGCGTAGTCGCGCGCCGAGTCGGTGGTGACCGGGGCGAAGCCGACCTCCCAGAAGCCGACCTCCTCGGTCAGGTGCCGGAAGATCTTCATCACGTCCAGGTTCTGCCGGGTCAGCGTCACGCGGGCGGCGATGGGCCGCGACCTATGCCGCCGCAGCAGCTCCCGGATCTTGGGCAGGACGACCTCGTAGCTGCCGGCCCCGTTCTTGAAGACGCGGAACTTGTCCTGCGAGTCCCGCGGCCCGTCGATCGAGACGGTGACGCCGACGCGGTTGTCGGCGAGCCACTGGATGATCTCGGGCCGCAAGAGCGTCGCGTTGGTGGTGAGCGAGAACTGGACCTCCTTGCCCATCTCGTCGGCGCGCGAGCGCGCGCTGGAGCACCTTGAAGTTCAGCAGCGTCTCGCCGCCGAAGAAGGTCAGGTGCGCGACCGGGTTGTCGCCCGACTCGCGGAGCATGAAGTCGACGCTCTCGCGGGCGACCTCCTCGCTCATGAAGCGGGGCTTGCCGCTCTCCGGCACGATCCGGTCCTCGCCGTACTCGTAGCAGTACGTGCACGCCAGGTTGCACTGGCTCGTGACGTTGAGCACCATCGTCGTGAGCGGGAAGTCCTGCTGGGGCAGGACCGGGAGCATGCGCTCCTCCGGGCGCGCGAGCGGGCCGATCGCCCGGACCTCCGTGAGCTCGGCGACCGCGCCGTCGACCTGCTTGGGGCGGAAGCGGGGGGAGAGGAGCGAGCGAAGCTCCGCGGGCGTCCGGGCCGCCTGCTCGAGCGCCTCCAGGACCGCACGGCTCGGCGGGTCGATCCGGAAGACGCCGGCGCTCGGCACCAGGTAGAGGAAGCACTCGCCCGCCGCCTCGAAGGTGTGGAACTCGCGGAGGCCGAGCCCGGCCCCGCCCGCTCCCGTGGCCCGCTCGGCCGTCGCTCCCGCCCCGGGCGGGCTCATCCGCCGCTCACCCGCCACGGCTCCCACCTCAGGTAGAGCGGGACCGTGACGACCAGGTGCGCTCGGGCCCTCAGGCTCCTGCTCGAGCCGGGCGGCGCATAGCGCGCCACGACCCACACGTCGCCCACGTTGTTGCGGCTCCCCACGCGCTCCGGGTTCGGGCCGTCGAGCGCCGGCGTGAAGAGGCCGCCCTGGTCGAGGGTCCCGACGAAGGAGACGTCCGTGTCGTCGAGCGTCGCGGCGTACTCCTCCATCGACCACCGGGCCTCGACCAGGCCCAGCTCGAGGTCGTCGTCCGTGCCCGCCTCGCCGTCGGGGCCGTCGGCGTAGGCCCTCGCCTCGAACTGCTGATGCCCCTTCGGGAAGGCGACCCCGCCGATCCGGGCCATGCCGGCCTGGGGCGTGACCTCGATGCGGTCGACCTGCTCGTAGACGGTCAGCGCGTCGCGGAGCGACAGGGCGCCGAGGAACAGGTCCCGGCCTCCCTCGGCCGCGTCGGCCGAGACGTCGAGCCGGAGCGTCGCGCGCTCGTCGGAGGAGCGCGAGAGGGCCGTGACCGAGACGCCGGGGCCGAAGTCCAGGTCGGCCGCGGAGAGCCCGTCGGGCAGCGCGGCGCCGTAGAGCGTGACCTCGCTCGACTGCCCGGCCCGGACGGCCTTCGGGTGGACGCCGCTCAGCAGCGGCGCCTCCGCCACGCGGACGAGCGTGACGTCGGGCCCGAACTCGTCGTAGGCTCCCGTGAACCAGCGCCCGGACATCCGCCGCCAGTCGCGCTCGACGAGCATCACCTCGCGGAGCTCTCCCTCCCCCTCCGGGCCCTCGAAGGAGCGGCCCCGCCACTGGTAGCCCGTGTAGACGATCGCGCTTCCCGTCCGCGTGACCTCGCGGCCGGAGCGCGCCACGGTGTAGGTCGCGCGCGTCCGGACCTCGTCCGGCCCGCCGCCCGGCCCGACGTCGACCCACCCGTAGATCGGCCCCTCGCCGGGGAGGTGCCCCGCGAGCGCCCACCGCCCCGAGAGCCTCGGCGTCCGCATGGTCGCCGACCACGCCGACCACTCGGGCGTCTCGAGCGGGAAGGCCCGGGAGAGGTGCTCGACCGCACGGTCCATGGCGTAGCGGCCCTCGCTTCGTCCCCCGCGCGTGAGCGCCTGGAAGTCCGAGCTGGGATAGAGGCCCCGGTGCGTCGCCATCAGCAGGCCCCACTCCTCCTCGGTGCGGCGCTGCGTGATGACGCGGCCCATGGAGTGGCACGCGATGCACGTGGCCTCGGTGTCGCGGTCGGCCACGTAGTCGTGGTCGATCAGGCGCCGCTCGACCTCGAAGAGGCCGGGGCGCAGCTCCGAGGGGGCTATGCCGTGGCGGCCGGCGAGGTAGCCCACCATCTGGCGCGCGGCTTCCGGGTCCAGGTCGACGTCGTTCAGCATGACCATCCGGCGGATCGTCGTCTGCCAGCCCTCGGGGGTCTTGCGCATGTAGGAGATGCGCGACATGCGGCCCGTCTCGTCCGTCGTGTGGCAGCTGCCGCAGCGGTCATGGATGAGCCGGCTCTCGACCGGGATGCCGCCCTCGGGGAGCGCCGCGCCCGCGTCCTGGGCGTGCGCCGGCGCGGGGAGAGCGAGCGCGAGGGTCGCGGTCCAGGCTAGGCGCATGGTCGGCTCGGGGCGCGCCTGTCGGCGGGCGCGGGTCGCCGGGAAGCGTCGGTCAAGCGGACTTGAGAGAAATAGAGAGCGCCGGGCGGCGGGACAAGGGACCGGACGCTCGCCCCTCCGGCGCTTCAGGACCCGAAGCGGTTCTCCAGCACGCCCCTGGCGATCAGCACGGAGAGCGCCCCCAGGAAGTCGGGCAGCGTGACCCCCTCGTGCCGGGCCCGGTAGGCCTCGAAGAGGTCGGGCACCTGGGCGAAGCCGGGCGCCATGTCGACCAGCAGGGGGAGGTCGACGCCCCGGAGGTGCCGCACGCCCGCTTCCCAGCCCGGCACGCGGAGCCGCCGCTCCAGGACGATCCGGTTCCCCTCGACGGTCGGCTCCTCCGCGTATTCCGGCGTCCCGGCCGCCCGCAGGCGGATCCCGGGGCTCCGCTTGAGCGAAGCGAACGCGGCGAGCACGGAGGGATCCTCGCGGAGCTCCCTGGCGTCCGGCTCCCCCGTGAAGGCGCTCCGGTCGAGCTCGTCGACCTGCCCGCCGCGGAGGCTCCAGAAACCGTGCCCGTGGGCGCGGTCCGCCTCCCTGGAGAAAGCGGCCGAGCGGCGCCTGTACGCGTCGTAGATGGCCCTCTCCCGCCGCTCGAACAGCTCCAGCGAGGCGGCGCTCATCTCGGTCGTGGAGAGGCAGGTGTGCGTCACGACGGCCGCGAGCCAGGCGCTCGCCAGCGCCTTCTTCACGCCGAACGAGGAGAGCGGATCCAGGAAGGAGCCGGCGTCGCCGACCAGGAGGAAGCCGGGCCCACCGTAGCGGGTCGCGTCGTAGGAGCTCGCCGTGCACGCCCAGGGCCTGCCCGTCCGGGCGGCGCCCTCGAGGAGCCCTGCCAGGTGGGTCGTCTTGGCCAGCTCCGCCTCGTACGTCCGGTCGACGGGGCCGCCCCGCTCCAGCGCCGTGAGCCTCGGGTCGACCATGGCCGTGAAGTAGCGGACCGTCGCCGAGACGGGGACCGACCACGCCCAGCCGTCCTCGTAGCTCTCGACCAGCGTGTGCGTCTCCTCCTCCAGCCCCCATCCGCCTGCCCGCTCCCAGACGCCGACCAACGCCAGCGTGGACGCCCTCCCGTCGGCTCGCCTGAGCCCCTGCTTCGCGATCACCCCGGCCCGGCCGGTGCAGTCGAGCACCCAGCGGGCCTCGAGCGCGCAGGGAGCGCCGCTCTCTTCGTAGCGGACCCTGGCCGGCGTGCGGGGCCCGGCGAGCGAGCCGTCCCAACCCTCGACCCGGCGGACGACGGCGCCCGTCCGGACGACGGCGCCCGCGTCCTGGGCCGCGCGGAGGAGGACGCGCTCGAGGTCGCTCTGGAGCACCTGGTAGCCCCTCGCGCCGTCGCCGAAGCTTTCGCTCCGAGCCTCCGAGCGGTCCCACCAGACCGTGTTGCCGGTCGTGCGCACGAAGCCCGCGGCCTCGACGGCGGCCCGGATGCCGAGGAGATCCAGGAGCCTGTCGACGCTCGGGGGAAGCGATTCGGCGAGCGGCGGCGCAGCCGCCGGACGCGTGAGCAGGACCACCGAGCGTCCCCAGGCCGAGAGGAGCCGCGCGGCGGAGGCTCCGGCGGGACCGCCCCCGAGGACGGCGACGTCGACGGGGCCGGACGGGACCAAGTCCGTTGCGGGCCGCCCTGTCACTTGGTCAGGAAGGACGTGCCGGACGGAGCGCGGTCCCGCCGGGTCGGGCCGGCGTACGTGGAGAAACTGCGCATCTCGGTCACGTTGGTGGCCGTACCGGACACCGTTCGCGCCGTGTTCGCCTACGCCGGGGCCAGCCAAGATACTTGGCAGTCGTGTGTTGATTCTGACGCATGCCTTCTGATCTGCCGTGAGCGACTCAGCTCCCGGCATGCCTGAAGACGAACCGAGGATCGATACAATTCCTCGTGGCTGCCGACCACTACCGGCGGCGCAGGTTGCCCAGTCGTGCATGAGCCAGCGCGGGTGCCGAAGCGGTTCCGGAACCAGGTCGAGACCTGTAGTCACACTTGGTCTCATCATCTCGCGTTCTGGAAGTCTTGCAGTGTCCGCTGTATGTCCCGGGCGACTGCCTCCACTTCCAGGGCTACCCTCGGCTCAAGGCCGAGCTCTTGCTCGAACGCCGTCGTGAGCGGCAGCAGCAGATCCGCTGACGGCGACGCCCGGATAAGCTCAATTGCGCGAGCTGGACCGAGTTCGAGGCCAAGTTCTATCAGTGCATAAACGGATTCGATCGGAATCGAGTCGAGCTGTGGGAGCATTGAGAGGCTCGCCGTAATGTCGTGCTCGCAACCGGCCGGGTCGCCATTCGCCAGGGTCGCCCTAGCTCGGATCACGTGACCCCGCAGCAGGTTCTCCCCCGACTCGGTACGGTGCTCTTCGATGACCCGGCCCGCCGTGCGGATCGCTGCCGCCTGCCGTCGGCACTCGAATTCAAGGCCCGCCTTCTTAAGGAGCGCATGCTCCGCGAGCCAGGCGTGCGGCAGGTAACTCTCCTTCTCGCACCGGTCCACGACCTCGCCATAGGTGGCCAGAGCCTCCTCGCGCTGATTCAGTAAGGCTAGTAGGTCACCCTTGTGAACAAGAGCTGTCGTCACCTCCTCAAGCATGGCCGGCGAGTTGTCGTTGCCGAACCGACGGACCACTTCATCATATGCCGCCAGCGCCTCTTCCGGTCGCTGAAGACCATGAAGTGTCGCGCCCTTGTCGACGAGAGCGTGTGCGGCAGTTAGGCGGAGGGCCTGTATCCCGCTCTCCCCGAACCGGCTCACCACTTCGTCGAAGGCTACCAACGCCTCCTCCGAGCGGTGCAAGTCTCGGAGCGTGCCCCCAATTCTCATGAGGGCCCTTGCAATCCGTTGAAGAGTCGCGGGCGCTTCGTTTGTCCGGAAGCGATGCACGACCTCCCGGTACGTGGCCAGAGCTTCCTCCGGCCGATTCAACGCGGCGAGACCCATCCCCTTGTTGACGAGTGCCGTTGCTACCGACTGGCGAAGAGCGGGCGCCTCACTTCCTCCAAATCGGAGCACTACTTCGTCGAAGACCGCAAGGGCCTGCTCGGGCCTGCTCAACGTGACGAGCTGCACCCCCTTGTGAAGGAGGGCGCTTGCAGCCCATTCGAGGGCGACCGGCACGTTGCTGCTTCCAAATCGGCGTACGACTTGGTCATAGGCCCGAAGCGCTTCCTCCGGCCGATCCAATGCCGCCAGCGTGATACCCCTGTTGACGAGGGCGTTTGCCAAGAGTGCAACATCTTGCCCTTCGCTTGTCCCACACCGCCTGATTACTTCATCGAGGACCGGCAACGCTTCCTCTGGTCGATTACGTCGCTGAAGCGCGAGTGCCTTGTTGACTAGGGCTCCGGTGACTACCACCAGAAGACCTGGCGCCTCACTCGTCCCGTACCGGTTCAACACTTCATCAAGGGCCGCGAGGGCCTCCACCGGTCGATTCAACATGCCGAGTGTCGCTCCCTTGTCGCAGAAGGCACTCGCGACCGCTTCAGCAACTGCCGGTGACTCGCTCGCTCCAAACCGAACAATCACTTCGTCAAAGGCCGCTAGTGCTTCGTCCAGCCGGTCCATTGCGCGGAGCACGCCTCCCCTGCTGACCAGGGCTTTGGCGACCATCTCAAGCAGGTCCGGCGTCTCGCTCGTGTCGTGGCGCCGCACGACCTCGTCAAAGGCCGCCAAGGCCTCCTCCGGTCGATTCAACGCTTGGAGCGGGAACCCTCGGTTGAGGTGGGCGGTCGCGACCATTTCCACGAGAATCGGCGTCTCCGCCGTCCCGAATCGCCGCACCAGCTCGCCATAAGCCACGAGCGCCTCCTCCGGACGGTTCAATTCGTCCAGTGTGATTCCCCGGTTCGTGAGGGCTCTCGCGACGATCTCATGAACAAGAGGCGCATCGTGCTCGCCGTATCGCCTCACGACCTCGTCATAGGCCATCAGCGCTTCTTCAGGACGATTCAACTTGCCGAGCGCAACCCCCCTGTTGAACAGCGCCTTGGCAGCCGTTGCAAGAAGGCTCGGCGCATTGCTCTCCCCGTACCTCTGAACCACCTCGTCACACGTCGCGATGGTTTCCTCCGGTCGGTTCAGCGCGCCGAGCATGGCTCCTTTCTCGAAGAGGGCTTCGGCAACCGTTTCGGCCAGGGCCGGCGCTTCACTGTCCCCGAATCGCCGCACGATCTCGTCGTATGCCGCCAATGCTGCCTCTGGCCGCTTCAGTTTCCGAACTGCCCTTGCTCGTTCGAGGAGGTCCCTGCCGAGCCTCTCCGTCGATGTGTCGGCTTGATCCCCCGGGAGCGGGTCCACCTGGGAAGGGGTCGGCTTCGGACCGGTCGATTCCGGTTTCGGTTTGTCCGAAGGCGGAATGCGCAGACCGAGAACTTCCGAGAGGCTTGGCGGGATCATTTCGAGCAGCTCTCCACGACGCTTGCCCAGCGCCGACCCGTTCAGCAACTGCTGGAGCGCCGCCTGTTGTAGCGGAGGCATCCCACCGTCGAGGCCATCCGTTTCGCGGACGATCTCGGCCCCTATCGCTGTCAGCTCGCGCGGTGAGTAATACGACGCCATGAATCGGACGAGGGACTCGACTAGGCGGTCGGGCCCGCGAGGACGGCGCAGGAGGTGGTAGATGTTGTACAAACGCTCGGCGAGATAGTACTGCTTCCGTCTTGCAGTCCCGCCCGTAACCTGGACAATCTGCCTCTCAACCAGGCGGGCAAGCTGTGCGCTGCACTTGCTGGTATCGAGCCGCGCACGGTCTGCAATCTCACTGGTAGTTGCTGGCTTCCACAGATCGGCGAGCGCCAGATAGACACGCCTTTCCTGCGGCGCAAGCATCTCGAGATGGCTGCGGAAATACTCCGTGTGATCATCGACCAGATCGAGCAGATCGGCCATGAGTCGGCGAAAGGACATGCCCGCTCCGAACCGGGCGAAAATCACGAACAGCCTGGGGCTGCCGCCGACGAGAATATGCAACGCCCGAATCGCTTTGACTCGGGCGGTCTGGCCGGTCACCGTTTCCCACAGTACGGCGCACTCCGCCGTGTCGAGCGGACGTAGCGGGAGCACGCGGAAGATCTCGTAGAGCGCTTCGTCCGGGTTGTCGATCTGGTCGAACCGGTTGGTCGCGCTGGCGAGCAGGATGATCCGGGGCTCGGTCTGGAGCACCTTTCTTAGTCGCCATCCGGCGTCCTCGTCCGTCATGTCCCGGAACATCGTGTTCAGGTTCTCGGCGATGAGCACGAGCCGCTTGTTTTCCCGATCCGAGAAGTCGAGCAGGGCACCGAGGCAGCGGTCGCCGAGCGACCGGTCGTCTCGAATCGAACACAGCTCGGCGTACGTACGGTGAAGGTCCGGCGTAGCGTGCCGCTGCGGGGCTTGGACGGCTAGGCGTCCCAGGCATTCCAACCAAAACTCCCCTGCGGTGGCGACCTCGTAGCTCTCCTCGGCGAAGACGATAGGAAAGAAGCTCTCGGACAGCTCCGCATCCCGGCGCACTTCGGCGGCAACACGAAGGAGCAGGGTCGTCTTCCCGCTACCGCGCGGACCAATCACGATCTGGTGCGAGTTGGAGGCGCCTGTGCACTCACGCAGCATCTCCATCATCGACTCGAATTCGCTCGTGCGCACACAGAACGACGCCACGACCTCGTTATCGGAGAGGAACCCGGGATTGTATTTCCTGGCTACGCTCATCGTATCGGCCTCCGCTCCGGCCTAGCGTTGGCCGATGGGCACGAAGTGCCGGCCGTGACGCGCGTGCCACCAGTCCTCGAGGAGACCCGACACGAACCCGTAACCGCCATCCTGGCGCGCCAAGTACCCGTCATGCTCAAGTACTTGAAGTACGCTTTCGACCGGGGGCGGATCGGCATCAGCGGGAAACCGCTCACGGTACTGGTCGACGGCAGCGGCGGGCAGTGTACCGCCCTGAACCGCGGCCTCAGTCAACAGCTCGAGAGCGATCCGATAGAGGCTGGTCCCGAGAACCATCTTCAGTCGGCTCTCGTAGTGATCCAGGTCGATTTGCCCGCGCGGTCCGAGCATATCGTCGGCGTACGCATGCTCTATGTCCTGCAGCGAGGCCTCTCGTCGTCGCTCGCGGCGCAGGCGTTCGTGAAGACAGTCGAAGAACTGCTGTACATGGTGGGGAATGTTGCACCGCAAGCGGCGGCACATGGCCCCCCGAACGTCTGGGGGGAGATCGAGGGAGTAGTTGTTCGCCAGGGCCGCAAGGCAGTCTGACGCGACATCCTCGTCCCACGGCTCAAGGTCGAATGGCGCGAAGATGTTCGCGTGGGCACTGAGCCCAGCCTGTCGGAGTATCGGCTCAAGGCCCACGCTTCCCGAGAGAATCATGGAGATACGGCCGCGATATGCCTGACCGCCCCTGCGCAGCCACGCCAGGAGCGTGTCGGCCGCCTGCCGGCGCTCAGGCGTAATGTGGTAGTCCTGTCCCTTGAGGAGCCGGTTGACCAGGATCGGCAGCTCGTCGAGCGCGAGCACCACCGGCAGGTCGTTCTCGGCGAGCCCCTGGAGGATTTGGTCGCCCTTATGCTGCCAGTTTCCCGCGTCGATTCCCGCGCGCAGCTTCACCTGCAGTTCCGCAACGGACAGTGTGTCGACTCGATCAGCGACCTCGCTCAGGACGTTCGTGAATCCGGATCGGACCCGGTACCATGCACCCCTGACGGACTTCGACCGGGCTGCGATCTCGGCCACGGCGTCCTCGGGGTTATGGGCAGCCTCCAAGTCGACAAAGATCGTTGCGAACTTGCCATCGTTCTCCAGGCGGCGGAGCAGCTCTCGGACCAGGCTCGTCTTGCCCATCCGCCGCTGTGCCGTCAGCAGCGTATGCGTGCCGTGCTCGGCACGCTCTGTCAGCGCTTCGAGCTCGACCTCGCGGTCGAAGAACCGATCTCCCTCGACCCAGTTGGCTCCGGCCTTCTTTAGCTTCATCGGTCAGAATTGGGATTGATTGCCAACGATATCGATGGCAACAAATCTGTTGGATACATTGTGCTGGTGTCAAGTCTGTAAACTCGCTTCGGTTCGTCGTCATGGGGGCCGGCGGTCCTACCGTCGACATAAGCGAGGACCTCGTCGAGGGCTTCCGGTGCTCCGGGCATCTCGAGGTCAGCGAGTTGCGTTCCGATCCGGTCTCTGCGGGATCGAGAGGCAGCCCGGCACCTCGGTGTTGACGGACGAGGTTGCACGCGGCAGGCAATCGCGCTCCCGACGTAGCCCACCTCCACCTTGTTCTGGACGACGTGAACTAGCGCCGCCTCGATGACCTCGCGCGCGCGGTCCGTCTCTTCGTCCGCCCAGTCCCGGAACAACGAGCGGAAGCCGTCAGCCACCGGGCGATCCGTGGTGCTGGAGCATCTTGGGGCAGCGTCTACGCCGAGATCGCCTTGCCGCTCCGCATCGGGAACACGAACGACGTGCCGTCGCCGAGCGTTCGCGCCGCGTCGAGAATCTCGACGGCTTGCCGGTCGAGTGGACCGCTGTACTCGCGTCTTGCCTTCATCCCCAAGGCTGTAACGGTCCACACGCGGCGGGCCACGTCCATCCGTTCTTGGGCCTGTGACCACCGCTGGTCAAGCGAAATCTCGAGGTCGAGCTCCCGCGGAAGCCGCTCAAGGGAGTCGGCCGCCGATACCGTCTCCGGTGGGATCGTCCGTACGACGCGCCCGTGTTCGTCGACTCGAGAAGCCGCCGCGGGAACCGAACTCTCGAGGCCCGGCCCCCCGGCCGGAGCGGAGGACGCTCCGCCCTAGAACTCGAGCACGTCGCGGACCTCGTCCGCCACGTCGTGCACCGGGACCTCGGGTTCGTCGTCGGACTCGTCCTCGTGGATGAACGCATCCAGGTGGCGCCGCGCCCCGATGAAGGTGGGATCGAGGAGGTGCTCGCGGCGCCGGGGCCTCGGCAGCGGCACATCCATGACGTGCTGCACGGGCCCGGGCCGGGGAGGCAGGACCACGACACGGTCCGCGAGGAAGATCGCCTCATCCAGATCGTGCGTGATGAAGACCACCGTGACGTTCACCCTGCGGCAGATCTTGAGGAGGTATCCCTGCATGCGGGTCCGCGTCTGCGAGTCGAGCGCCCCGAAGGGCTCGTCCATCAGCAGGATCCGCGGCCGGCTCGCGAGCGCGCGGGCGATGGCCACGCGCTGCTTCATCCCGCCCGACAGCTGGTCGGGGTAGTGGTTCGCGAAGCCGCCTAGACCCACGAGGTCGATCCACCGCATGGCCTCGAACTCCGCCCGCTCCCGCTCGACCCCGGCCATCTTCAGCCCGAACACCACGTTCCCCCTCACCGTCAGCCACGGGAAGAGCGTATAGGCCTGGAAGACCATTCCCCGCTCGGGCCCGGGTCCGTGCACGGCCTTGCCGTCGAGCAGGATCTCGCCACCCGTGGGTTCCTCGAGGCCGGCGATGATGCGGATCAGCGTGGACTTGCCGCAGCCGGAGCGGCCGATCACGCATATGAACTCGCGCTGGCGCACGTCGAGGTGGAGTCCCTTGAGCGCCAGGAAGGAGCCGTCGGAGCCCTCGTAGCGCTTCTCGAGGCTCCGGATCGAGAGCACGACGGGCCGCGCCCGGTTGCGGGCGAGCCGCTCCCGGACCTCGCGACTCGCAGCGGGAGTGGGGGGCGCTTCAGGAGGCCGCGGCATCGACGCGCCCGGAGACCGGCGCGAGCGGCCCGGGGCGCAGGCGGCGGACGAGGCCCATGGCCCCGCGCGGGACGAGCGCGAGCCAGCTCCACACGGTGCGCGTGACGGGGCCGGCTTCCCCGCGCTGCCAGGGGAAGAGCACGCGGGCGCCGTGCTGCAGGATCTGGTCCGTCACCAGTCCGATGACCCCGATGACGATGATCGCGGCGTACACGAGGTCGAAGTTGAAGTAGCGGCCCTGCTGGGCGATGTAGGCGGTGACGCCCGACTTGGCGCCGATCAGCTCGGCCACGATCAGGTACGTCCAGGCCCAGCCGAGCAGGATCCTCAGGTCGGTGTACAGCTGGGGGAGTACGCCCGGGACGATCACGTGGCGGACCAGCTGCCGGCGGCTCGCGCCGAGCGTCTGCGCCGCCTCGACGAGCGAGCGGTCCAGGCGCCGGGTGGTGTTGGCCACGATCAGGACCATCTGGAAGAAGGTCCCGATGAAGATGATCGCGACCTTCGGCGCGTCGGCGAGCCCGAAGACCGCCACCATCAGCGCGCCGAACACCGGAGCGGGCATGTAGCGGATGAAGTCGATCGGCGGCTCGACGAGCCTCGCGACGACGGCGAACGTGCCGGCGAGCAGGCCGAGCGGCACACCGAGGGCGCACGACCAGAAGAAGCCCCAGAAGATCACCCGGAGGCTGTGGCCGACGCTCTCGTGGAACCAGATGTCGTCCCTCAGCTGCGGCGGCTCGGTGAAGATCCGGTAGAGTCCGCGCACGACCTCGTGCGGCGCCGGCAGGAACACGGGGTTCGCCGGTCGGCCCGCCGCGGGCGAGCGCCCCTCCAGGGCCGCCGAGGCGTTGGCCGCCGCAAAGTCGCTCTTCCCGTACTGCTTGCCCTCCTGGAGGCCCGTCGCCCCGGCGTCCGCGACCTCGACCATGGGGTGCCAGATCCACGGCACGTAGCTGACCGCGCCCCACAGGGCGAGCGGCAGCACGAAGGCGAGCGCCATGAGGGCGGACGCGCGGCGCGGGGGCAGGCCCCGCCCGACGGCGAACCACGGGGAGTGCGGCGAGCGGGCGGCCACGGGCCTATTCTTCCGCCGCGCCGAGGCCGCGCTCCCGGGCCACCTCGAGCGTGAGGCTCGGGTCGATGTAGGAGCCTGAGAACTCCTCGACGGCGTAGACCCCGTGCTCGACGTTGAACTGGTCGACGATGCGGCTGCTCCCCGCGAGCGACCGGAAGCCCAGCTCCTCCGTGCCCGTGAGCACCGTCAGCGCCTCCTCGAGCGGCAGGACGTACGTGCCGGCCAGGAGCGGCTCGTACTCCTCGGGCGTCAGGTTCACGCGCGCGGCCAGGATCGAGAGCATCTCGTCCCTGTTGGCGGGATCGCTCATGTAGTCGACGACGTCGTACCAGGTGCGCACGACGGCCAGCCAGTCCTCCCGGCGGGCGGCCAGGCTCTCCCTGGAGACCTGGAGCATGTCGTAGATGATGCCCGGGGCCTCGGCGCTCGTGTAGATCGCCTGGCTCCCGGCCACGACCCTGAGCGCCTGGCCCGAGGCCGGCTGCCACGCCGCGATCGCGTCGACGCCCCCGGCGGCCAGCGCCTGCGGCGCCTCGTTGGTGGGGATGTTGACGAACTCGACCTCGTCGGGATCGATCCCCCACTGGTCCAGCGCGTGCAGGAGAAGCAGGTGGTCCACGAACCCCATCTCCACACCCACCCGCCTGCCGACCAGGTCGCTGACCGCGGAGATGCCACTTCGCGCCACGATCATGTCGTTGCCGAAGGAGTAGTCGTTCACGAGAATCGCGGTCGACGGCTTCTGGGCGGTCGCGCCGGAGACCAGCGCGTCGCCGTTCGTCATCGCGACGGCGTCGAGAGCCCCGGCCGCGAACGCGTCCATGCTGGGCACGTAGTCCATCCAGACGAGCTCGACCGCCACGCCGTTCCGCTCGAAGAGCCCGTGCTCGCGCGCGATCTCCCACGCGACCCATCCGGGCCAGTCGCTGTAGCCGATCCGGAGGGGCGCCTCGGCGATCTCGCCCGCCGCGTCCTCGCCTGCGCCGGAAGCGCCGCACCCGGCGAGCGCGCCGAGGCAGAGCCCCGTGAGCCAGCGGAGCGCGGGGGCGGCCGTCTTGGTCTTTCCGATCATCTTCTTCACTCGTCCGGTCAAGGGTCGGTCGCGGGCCCGGGCGCCGTGCCGGGACCCTAGGGTCATAGGGCGCGCGAGACGTCCATCACCACGCGGGTGCCGCAATAGGTCGTGCCGCCGAAGCACGCGCTCTCCTCCAGCTCCGTGCCGACCAGCCGCAGCCTGACCGTGATCGCCTCCCAGGTGACGGCGGCGCCGACCCCGTAGTCGAGGTAGTCGGGCGTCCCGAACACGTCGTTCAGCTCGATCGTCTGCCTGCCCAGGCTCGCGCTCAGCGTCACATGGGAGAGCGGCAGCTCGAGCGTGCCCGCCACGTAGAGGGCCGAGCCCGATTTCGCGAAGAAGTCCGGGGAGTAGAGCGCCGAGACGCCGAGCCCCGCGGGTCCGACCGGGTGGCTCGCCGCCAGCGACAGCTCGTAGAAGTTGTAGCTCCGGTCCGCCGCCGCGCCCGGATAGGCGTAGTAGACCGCGCCGGCGTCGAGCGCGAGCGAACCGACGCCCAGCGCGAACCCGCCGTAGATGTCCAGCTCCATCTGCGCCCGGGGCCCGACGTCCACCAGGTCGCCCTCCCCGAAGTTCACGCTCGAGGCCCACGCGCCGAAGTAGAGGCCCGAGGGATGCGCGAGGTCGATCGAGCCCTGTAGCGCCGGCTCGCGGAGCGTCTGCGAGATGCCGCGGAGCGAATAGTCCGTCATGAGCGAGATGGTCCCGCTGAGCCAGCTCGCGGGGCTGTCCTGCGTCTCCTGCGCCTCCAGGGAGGCGGTCCCGCAGAGGAGAACGGACGCGAGGAGCGCTGCGGTCGAGGTCTGCTTCATTTGAACGTCTCCAAGGTGAAGTGGGCGGGCTTCCATGCACCGGCCCGGTGCTGAGGAGGGATTTATAATAGTTTGTATGTCATGTCAATAACCTAAAATTCTAAAGTCCCCACGGACGACTGCCTGTCATGTCCTTGCTTGGAAGCGCGCGTTGCTATACGATGGCGCGCCCGCATGCGTGACGGGACGGCAGCCCGCGGGCGCACCTCCTTGGCCCCGGGCCTTCAGGGAGACGAAGACGAGTGAGCTCAGAGGCCGGCACTTCCACGACCTATGGGGCGCGCACGCACGCGCGCGCCCAGGACGGGGCGTCCGTGGCCACCAAGCCGACGATCCCGGCCCGCGACGCGCTGGACCTGCCCGCCGGCGTGCGGGCCGAGGGGGTCGTGTGGGACGAGACAATCGGGGGCGGCGGCTACGCCTCGCGCGTGCTCGCGCGCGGCACGCGCCTCCGGCTCACGGACCTCGAGGGGGACGCGTGCGTGAACCTGCTCGTCTACAACGCCGGAGCCCCGCTCGAGCGCCTCAACGTGGCCGACACCGTCAAGGTCCAGTGGAACGCTTACCTGGGCCCCGGCAGCCTCCTGCTCTCCGACATGGGCCGCGTGCTGATGAGCATCGAGCGCGACACGTGCGGCCGCCACGACGCGCTCTGCGGGTGCTCGAACGGGCGCTCGAACGAGCGCCGCTACGGCGGCGGCCGGAACCACGGCCCCTTCCCGAACGCTCGCGACCGTTTCCTGATCGCGCTCGCCAGGCACGGCCTCTCGCGCAAGGACGTCGCGCCCTGCGTCAACCTGTTCAAGGGCGTGCGGGTGGGCGCCGACGGCTCCACCAGGTTGGTCGGGCCCGGCGGGGCGGCGGGCCAGTACGTCGAGCTGCGCGCCGAGATGGAGGTGCTCGTCGTGCTGGCGAACACACCCCACGTGCTGGACGAGCGCCCCTCCTACACGGTCACTCCCGTCCGCGCCACGGCGTGGCGCGGCGCCACGACCGCCGAGGACGACCCGATCCGGACGGCCTCCCCGGAGGCCCTTCGCGCCTTCCAGAACGTCGAGGACTACTACAACAGATGAGCGCCCCTTCGAGCGAGGGCCCCGCCCGGAGCGTCCTCCACGACGAGACGGTGCCGGCGCGCGCGCCCTGGTCGCAGGAGCTTCTGGAGGGCCAGACCCTCCGGATCGTCGATCTCGAGGGCAACCAGGCGGTGGACTTCCTGGTCTACAGCCTCGACGACGACGCCGAGCGCTACAGCGCGGCCGACACGATCGCCGCGCAGCGGAACATCTTCCTCGTCCAGGGCTCCGTCCTCCTCTCCAACGAGGGGCGGCCCATGATGACGGTCGTCTCCGACAGCGTCGGGCGTCACGACACGATCGGAGGCGCGTGCTCGCCGGAGAGCAACACGCTGCGCTACGGCCACCACACCAAGCACCAGCACGCCTGCGTGGACAACTTCCTCCTCGCCCACGCGCGCAGGGGAAGGGGCAAGCGCGACCTGGTGAGCAACGTGAACTGGTTCATGAATGTGCCGGTCGAGGCGGACGGCACGCTCGGCATCGTCGACGGCATCTCGGCCCCGGGCAAGCACGTGGAGCTGCGCGCCGAGATGGACGTGCTCGTGGTCGTGAGCAACTGCCCGCAGGTGAACAACCCGTGCAACGGGTTCGATCCGACGCCCGTGCGGATGACGGTCTTCGGGCCGTGAGCAGGGCGCGCCCGGCCCGGGACCCGGACGGGGTCCTCGAGGTCCTCCGCCCGGGCACCTTCACCACCGTGCAGGACCACCCGGGGCGCCTGGGCTACTGGGCGGTCGGCGTCCCGCCCTCGGGCCCGATGGACAACCTCTCGTTCCGGCTCGGCAACCGGCTCCTCGGGAACCCGGCGGGCGCGGCCGGGCTCGAGCTCACGCTCCGCGGCCCCGGGCTCCGCTTCGGCCGGGAGGCGGTCGCGTGCCTGGCCGGCGCGCGCTTCTGCGCGACGCTGGACGGCGCGCCCCGACCGCTCTGGTCGCCCTTCCGGGTTCCGGCCGGCGCTGTGCTCGACATCGGAGCCCTCGAGGGGCCGGGCCTCAGGGGCTACCTGCTCGTTCGCGGAGGCCTGGACGTGCCGCCCTACCTGGGCAGCGGCTCCACCTTCGTGCTGGGCGGATTCGGCGGGCATCAGGGCCGCGCGCTCCGGACGGGCGACCGGGTGCCGCTCGGGGCGGATCCCCGGCCGGGGCTCGGGCCCGGCCCCCCGCTCGGGGCGGAGGGGATCCCGCGCTTCGAGAGGGAGTGGCAGCTGGGCGTGCTCTACGGCCCGCAGGGCGCTCCCGACTTCTTCACGACCGAGGACGTCGAGATGCTGTTCTCCGCCGCCTGGGAGGTCCACCACAACTCGGCCCGGACCGGGGTGCGCCTGGTCGGCCCCCGGCCCGCGTGGGCGCGGCCGGACGGCGGGGAGGCCGGGCTCCATCCGTCGAACATCCACGACAACCCGTACGCCGTGGGCGCCGTCGACTTCACGGGCGACATGCCGGTCGTCCTGGGTCCGGACGGCCCCTCGCTCGGCGGGTTCGTCTGCCCGGCCGTCGTCGTGCAGGCGCAGCTCTGGAAGCTCGGCCAGCTGGCCCCGCGAGACCGCGTGCGCCTCGTGCCCATCCCGGCGGAGGCGGCCTGGGCCGCCGAGCGCGCGCAGGAACGGATGATCGAGACGCTCAGAGCGCCCGGGCCCGCGCCCTCGAGGGCCCCCCGCAGGCGCGACCCGGGGAGCACCGAGCTCCGGAGGGTCGAGGTCGAGGGCACCCAGGTCGTCGTCCGCCCGAGCGGGGACCGCTACGTCCTGGTCGAGTTCGGCCCCGACGTGCTCGACCTGGAGCTCCGCCTGCGGGTCCACTCGCTCGAGCGCGGGCTCCAGAGGATGCGCTGCCCGGGGATCCTGGACCTGACGCCCGGGATCCGGTCGCTGCAGCTGCACTACGACCCGCGCGTGCTGCCGCGCGCGCGGCTGCTCGAGCTCCTGGACGAGGCGCTCGCCGCGCTGCCGCCCTCCGAGGGTCTCGAGGTGCCCTCGCGGGTCGTCCACCTGCCGCTCTCGTGGGACGACCATGCGGTGCACGAGACGGTGCGGCGCTACATGAGCGGCGTGCGCTCGGACGCGCCCTGGTGCCCCGACAACATCGAGTTCATCCGCCGCATGAACGGGCTCCCGTCCGCCGAAGGGGTGCGAGAGATCGTCTTCGGCGCGAACTACCTGGTCATGGGACTCGGAGACGTCTACCTCGGCGCGCCGGTCGCCACGCCACTCGATCCGCGCCACCGCCTCGTGACCACGAAGTACAATCCCGCGCGCACCTGGACGCCCCCCAACGTGGTGGGGATCGGCGGCGCGTACCTGTGCGTCTACGGGATGGAGGGCCCCGGCGGGTACCAGCTCGTCGGGCGCACCCTCCAGGTGTGGAACGACCGGCCGGGCGACGACTGCTGGGAGGGCAAGCCCTGGCTCCTGCGCTGCTTCGACCGGATCCGCTTCTTCCCGGTCGCGCACGACGAGCTGGTCGCGATCCGCGAGGACTTCCCCGCCGGGCGCTACCGGGTCCGGATCGAGCCGGGCACGCTGCGCCTCGGCGACCACCGGGCCTTCCTCGACTCGATCCAGGGCGAGGCGGCCGAGTTCAAGCGCCGCCAGAGCCAGGCATTCGAGGCGGAGCGGAGCCGGTGGCAGGCCGCGGGCGAGCTGGAGGTCCGGAGCCCGCAGCCGGTCCCGGATCCTGCCACAGCCGCTCCGGCTCCGGTCCACGCCTGATCCGTGGAACCCTTCACCGTCACAGGGCTTGAGGCGGCCTACCAGGCGGGCGGGACAACGCCCGAGGCCGTGCTCGAGGAAGTCCTCCGCCGGATCGCGGCGCGGGGAGCCTCGGACGGCGTCTGGACCGAGCGCGCTACGGCTGCGGGCCTGGGGAGGCAGCTCCGGACGCTCGAAGCGCGCCGCCGGCAGGGGCAGGACCTCCCGCTCTACGGGATCCCCTTCGCCGTCAAGGACAACATCGACGTCCGGGGGCTGCCCACGACCGCGGGCTGTCCGGCCTATGCCTACGAGCCGGCGGAGGACGCCCCCACGGTCGCTCGCCTCCTGGACGCGGGCGCTCTGCTCGTGGGCAAGTGCAACATGGATCAGTTCGCGACCGGGCTCTCCGGCACGCGCTCCCCCTACGGCATACCCCGCTGCGTCCAGAACCCGGACTACATCTCGGGGGGCTCAAGCTCGGGCTCGGCCGTCGCGGTGGCGGCCGGCCTCGTCGCGTTCGCGCTCGGAACCGACACGGCGGGCTCCGGGCGCGTGCCCGCAGCCCTCAACGGGATCGTGGGGCTCAAGCCGACCCGCGGGCGGATCAGCACGCGGGGCGTGGTCCCCGCGTGCCGCACACTGGACTGCGTGTCGATCTTCGCCCATTCGACCGAGGACGCCCGCCGGGTGCTGGAAGTCGCCGACGGCTACGACCATGCGGACCCGTTCTCGCGTCCTCCGCCCCCCGGCAGGGCGGGCGGGACGGAGGACGGCCCGTTCCGCTTCGGGGTCCCGCATGACGATCAGCTCGAGTTCTTCGGCGACCGGGAGTCCGGGCGGCTTTACCACGCGGCACTCGCCTCCCTGGCCCGTGCCGGCGGCGAGGCGGTGGAGGTGGACGTGGAGCCGCTGCTCGAGGGCGGGCGGCTCGTCTACGGCGGCCCCTGGGTCGCCGAGCGCGACTGGGCCTTCGGCGACTTCATCCGCCGCAACCCGGACGCCGTGCACCCCGTCGTCCGCGCGATCGTGGTCGAGGGCCCGGCGCAGAGCGGGCGGGAGACGTTCGCCGCGATGTACCGCCGGGCGACGCTCCGGCGGCGCTCGGAGGCGCTCTGGGAACAGGCCGATGTCTTGGCCCTGCCGACCACGGGCACGACCTACCGGGTCCAAGAGCTGCTCGCCGACCCGATCTCCCTGAACGAGAAGCTGGGCCACTACGCGACCTTCGTGAACCTCCTAGACCTCTGCGGCGTCGCCCTGCCCGCGGGAGCGCGGCCCGACCGGACGCCCTTCGGGATCACCCTCGTCGCGCCCGCCTTCGCCGACCGGCTGGCGTGCCGGCTCGGAAGCCGCTACGAGGCGAGCGCGCGAGGCGCGTAGCCGCC
>CAZYLN010000002.1:0-32187 GCA_964648975.1 uncultured Gemmatimonas sp.
CATGGCAGCCTGATTAGGCCGCCAACTTGTCCAGGAAACCGGGTGCGGTTCACCCCACGTGAACGTGGTTGTCGTAGAAGCCAGACAGCATCGTCCTGCCATCGAGATCGACTTGGCGCGTCTCACTCGCCGCCAAACCCGCCACCTCTTCGTCGGATCCCACCGCCACAATTCTTCCGCCGGAGATCGCCACGGCCTCGGCGATGCTGAAGGCGTCGTCTACCGTGACTACCTTGCCGTTGTAGTAGACGACATCCGGAGCGCCCAGATCCTGCGCCCCGGCGGGCGCGGCGAGAAGGAAGACCGTAACGGACACGCCACCGACAAGTAGCCACACCGGGAGCATCCAGGTCCCACGCGGGCGCTGAACACGCTTGGAGCTGCGACTAGCAGGATTGATCTGGAACATGGGAGAACTCCTGGTCATGTGCCCATGGTTGACGGTGTTCCGTCCCTCTCGGCAAGACAGGCTACCTCGAAAGACCCCCTCCCTCGGCAACCAGCGGCGAACTGAGGCCGAGGAGCGGTGCGTCCGGGGGGCGGCAGAACCCCCGGCCAACACCGGCGGATGCCCAGAAAGCCACCGCTTCGCCGGCGACGCTCACCCGATTGTCTGCGGTCACGTCAATAGCGTCTTAGGCGCTCTCGGTAGGAGAGCACCTCCGCTCTCAACGTGGGAGCAAGCAGGTACAATCCCAGAAGATTCGGGATCGCCACGACGTAGATGATGGCGTCGGACAGATCGATCAGGGCACCGAGCTGGACACTGCTTCCTAGGACGACGAAGGCGCAGAAGATCAGCTTGTAGACCGCCTCTACGAGCTGATTCTCGCCAGTGAGGTACGTGAGCGACTTCAAGCCGTAGTAGCTCCACGAGAGCATGGTCGAGAAGGCGAATAGCACCGCCGCGATGGACAGCGGCAGGGGCGACCACGACAGCGTGCTCTCGAACGCGCTCGTGGTCAATTCTATCCCGTTGACGCCTGACTCGGCCAACGCCGGATCATAGACGGTCGTCACGATCACCAGGGCCGTCATCGTGCAAATGATCACCGTGTCGATGAACGGTTCCAGCAGGCTGACGAATCCCTCCGTGGAGGGCTCGTCCGTCTGGACGGCCGAATGGGCGATCGCCGCGGACCCGAGTCCGGCCTCGTTCGAGAACACCGCGCGCCGAAAACCGATGATCATGACCCCGATAAAGCCACCGCCAACGCTCTCTGCACTGAAGGCGCCCTGCCAAATCTGGACGATGGCGGCCGGCAGTCTCTCGAAATTGATCGTCAGAATCACCAGAGCCGTGAGCACGTACAACACTGCCATGAACGGGACAAGCTTTGACGTGACCCTAGCGATGCTCCTGATCCCACCGATGATCACCAGCGCCACGGTGACGGCCATGACGAGACCCAAGATCCAGGCCCTGTCCTGGAAGAAGCTGGCGCTACCGCCGGTCACGTCGATCAGGATGGCTGCAGCCTGATTGGACTGGAACATGTTGCCGATGCCAAGGCAGCCCAGCACCATGCTCGCGGCATAGAACATCCCGAGCCAGCGGCCGAGCCGCGGCAATCTCCTCAGCTCGAGTCCATGCAGCAGGTAGTACATGGGCCCACCGCTGACCGATCCGTCCTGGTGCGTGTGGCGGAACTTCACCGACATCGTGCACTCGGCGATCTTCGTGCTCATGCCGAGCAGACCGGCGATGATCATCCACATCGTCGCACCGGGTCCGCCCAGGGAAATGGCCACGGCCACACCGGCGATGTTGCCGATGCCGACCGTCCCCGACACGGCAGTAGCCAGGGCCTGGAACGGGGTCACCTCACCCGGCTGAGAAGGGTCCGTATAGCGACCCGCAGCGAGCTGCACCGCGTGTCTGAACCCGCGCAGATTGATGAAGCCCAGATAGAGCGTGAAGAAGACTCCCCCTGCGATGAGCCACGCAACGACCAGGGGCACTCTCGTCCCGGCCACCGGAACCGCGTAGAAGATGAACTGCGACACGACATCGGCTAACGGCCGCATCGCGCCGTCGATGAGTTCGTCAATGCTCATGGCGGACATCCCTTAATCGAGCGTGCGCAGCTTGCGCCACCGAAACCCGAACATCAGCGTCGATCTATGGAGGGAACCTCCTGTGAACGCCCTCCGCTCGCCCTCCCTTAGCTCACGACCGCCTTACACCCGTGCTCTATACCGATCCTTAGCGCCTCGACGATCTCATCGATCTCCTGCGGGGTCACTATGAGGGGCGGCGCGATGTTGATCGTGTTATTGCAGTCGCGGACGCTCCGAGTCGTCTTGCCCACGAGAACCCCTTGCTCGGCGGTCTTCGCCACGACGGCTCCGATGACTTCCTCGCTCACCGGTGCCTTGGTCGCTTTGTCCTCCACAAGCTCTATCCCTGCCAGCAGTCCCTTACCCCGCACGTCTCCGACATTGTCGTGTTCGGCCAACTCGCCGAGACGATCGAGCAGATAGTCTCCAACGACTCTCGCGTTCTCGATAAGATCCTCCTGCTCGAGGATCCGGATGTTCTCCAGGGCTGCTGCGAGACCGGCTGTACATCCGCCGTACGTGCTTATGTCGCGGAAGTACCGGTAGCGCTTACTCGGCTCCCCGAGGAACTCGTCGAATATCTCGCTCCTCACCGCAGTGGCCGATATCGCCGCGTAGGCGCTCGCCATCCCCTTCGCCATGGTCACGATGTCAGGCGCCACATCGTAGTGTTCGAAACCGAACATCCTGCCCGTCCGCCCGAAGCCGCATACGACCTCGTCGATGACCAGGACGACGTCATACCGCTCGCAAATCTCTTGGATGATCGGATAGTACTCGTCTACGGGCGGGATGACTCCCCCGCCCGCCGTGACCGGCTCGAGGATGACGGCCCCCACGGTGTCCGGATCCTCTTCTTGGACCACGTGCTCGAGCGCCCGGGCGCATTCGATGTCGCAATCCGGGTAGGTCCTGCCGAACGGGCACCGGTAGCACAGGGCGTGGGGTATACTCCGGAACCCCTCAGGGAAGGGCCCGTAGTCTCGGCGACGCTCTGGCTGGCCCGAGGCGGCGAGACAAGCGATGGTCGTTCCATGATAGTCGCGGTCCCTGTAGAGGACCTTGTACTTTCCCGTGCTCTTCAGATGGGACAGCTGCCGAACCATCTTGAAGGCTTTCTCGTTCGCCTCCGAGCCGCTGTTCGAGAAGTAGATGTGGTCGAGGCCAGGCAGCAGCCCGGCCAGCCGGTCGGCGAGTTCAGCCGCCGGTACGGTCCCGGCTACTCCTGCATAGTACGGAAGCCGGCGTAGCTGATCGTACACGACCCTTGCCATGCTCTCGCGACCGTAGCCTACGTTGACGCACCAGACCCCCCCGGATGCACCGTCCAGGTACTCGTTGCCGTGGATGTCGCGGACCCGTGCTCCCTCCCCTTCAACGAAGATCCTCGGATCTTGCGACTGAAAGAGGCTGTGCTGGGCCAAGTGATGCCAGAGATGCTCCTTGTCCTTCTGGATGATCCCCCGTACGCCGCGGTCGGACGGCATGGGTTCGGTCTCGAACATTCCCTCAACTCCTCGCAGCGCCGGCTTCAGGGGGAACGGCTCGTTGCCAGAGTCCCGTCGTCACTTGGTCCGCAGCCCCAAGTCTCAGGCGATCGTAGATGCCGCGATCGCAATCAGCAACGTTGGTTCGCTGGCCTGGAGACAGCCAGGACTCGCCCGTGCCATGGGGGCGACGGCGCGCCAGGGCTCGGCGGGGTCGTTCCGGCAGTCGCCCGTGCGGGGGAATCATTGGTTGAGCGGAGCCGGCGGCATACCGAGGAAAGCGGTTGAGCTTGCTTCGTGACACGCTAATCCGTTTCGGGGAGTCCGAGGCCGCGCGCCTTGTCGTGACGCGCTCCCCCCTCCGGGCTCTGAGCCGCCGTTTCGTGCCCGGCGAGCGAATAGAGGACTTGATGCGTTCCACGCAGCAGGTACGGGCTGACGGAATGACCTCCACTTGCAACTATCTCGGGGAAGCCGTCCAAGAGGCGGCACATGCCAGCCGCGCGGCCGGCGTCTATGCGCAGGTACTAGAGAGGATGCACGAACAGGGCATCAAGGGAAACGTGTCACTGAAGCTGACTCAGCTCGGTGACGGAGTTTCCGACGAGTGCCTGAGCGAGAACCTGACCCGCGTGCTTCACACCGCGGGTTCGGTCGGCGCGTTCGTGCGCTTGGATATGGAGTCTTCCGCGCACACCCAGCGTACACTTGACGCTCTCGAACGACTCTGGGCCAGGGGATACCGCAATGTCGGCATCGCGCTGCAGGCGTACCTGCGAAGGACCCCGCGTGACGTGGAGCGTATGATCCGGCTCGGTGCGCGTGTGCGCCTGTGCAAGGGCGCATACGCCGAGCCCAGGTCGGTCGCATTGCAAGAGCGCGACGAGATTCGGCAGAGCTTCAGCAAGCTGATGCGGCGACTTCTGTCGCAGGGGCACTATCCCGCGATCGCGACACATGACGAGGTAATGGTTGATGTCACCCTTGATCACGCCAGCCGGGAGAGCATCCCGCCCGACGCTTTCGAGTTCCAGATGCTGCACGGAGTACGACGTGACCTGCAGCGCCAGTTGGTCGCCGACGGGTGGCGAGTACGGCTCTACGTGCCGTTCGGCGAGCACTGGTATCCATACCTGATGCGTCGGCTGGCCGAGCGACCCTCCAATCTGCTCTTCTTCGCAGGAAGCCTGGCACGGGAATCGCTGCTCGGGTTCCTCCGGGGTGAGCGACGAAGCCGGAGGCGAGGCAGCTGAGCGAGTGCGAGTGAAGTCTACGCGAATCGATCACCGCAGAGCCGCACCGCGCGCGACCGACGTCCGGCACTCGGCAGGCGAATGACCGGGCCCATCCCTTCCCCGCGCATCCATGAGGTCGGTCTTGACGTTGCGTTGTCCCTGACGGCCTTGCACCCCTAGTGTCAGGGCCATGACCATGCTCGCTGCTCGCACCAGGCAGGCGTGATCCGTACGCTGTCCCCGCTCGACTGGGGGATCGTGCTCGGATACCTGACGCTCGCGCTCCTCGCGGGCGTGTTGGTGTCCAGGCGTGCGGGGCGTTCCGTCGGATCCTACTTCGTCGCCGGACGCGAGCTGCCGTGGTGGTGGCTCGGGACCTCCATGGTGGCGACCACATTCGCGGCGGACACACCTCTGGTCGTGGCCGGGCTGGTAGCCACCAGCGGGGTCGCCGGCAACTGGTTTTGGTGGTCATGGGCGATCTCGCACGTCTCGATGGCGGTCGTATTCGCAGCGCTATGGCGACGGGCTCGCGTGATCACCGACGCGGAGCTCGTGGAACTCCGCTACGGCGGTCAAAGCGCGAGGATCCTGCGCGGCTTCAAGGCCGTCTTCTTCGCGATCTTGATCAACGCCATCGTGCTGGGCTGGGTCATTCGGGCAATAGTCAAGATCTCCGCGCCCTTCGTTCACTGGGAAGAGTGGCTCGGGCCTGAGACGCTGGCCGCGTTGGCGAGCGTGTGGCCAGCTGCGCTCTCGGTGGGTGGCCCTGGCGACACCTTGACGGTACTCGTGTTGTTCGGGCTGGTCGCTGTGTACTCGAGCCTCGGCGGAATCCGCGGCGTCATCCTCACGGATCTGTTCCAGTTCGGACTGGCCTTGGTGGCGAGCGCCTTGTTCGCCTGGTTCGCTGTCGAGAGCGTGGGCGGCACGGCCGGGCTGCTTGAGGGATTGGATCTCCACTACGACGCCGATGAGGTGCTCGCGTTCGTCCCATCCGCCGGCGCCGCTTGGCTCCCGCTCAATGTGTTCTTCATCTACCTCTCCGTGCAGTGGTGGGCGCAGTTCGCGAGCGATGGCAGCGGCTATCTGGCCCAGCGACTGTTCACGGCCAGGAGCGACGCCCACGCGGAGGCGGGCGGGTTGTGGTTCGCGGTTGCCAACTACGCGCTCCGTACGTGGCCCTGGGTACTGATCGGGCTGGTCGGAATGGTCGTGTTCGCTCCCGCGGCGGAGCAAGCCGGACCTGCGGCAGCCCTGGTGAGAGACGACCCCGAGATGGCCTATCCCCTACTGATGGCCCAGCTGTTGCCCGCCGGCCTCTTGGGTGTCCTGTTCGCTTCGCTGCTGGCCGCGTTCATGAGCACAGTGGACACCCACCTGAACTGGGGCAGCAGCTATCTGGTGAACGATGTCTACCGACGCTTCCTGCGGCCGAACGCGAGTGAGCGGGAGCTCGTGCGCGTGAGCCGTACGGCCGTAGTGGCACTCGCCTTGTTGGCGGTGGCAGCCGCAGCGCGTATCGAGAGCATCGAGCAAGCGTGGCGCTTCATGATCGCGCTCGGCGCGGGGCTCGGGATGCCGTCCATGTTGCGCTGGCTGTGGTGGCGAGTGAACGCTTGGACGGAGATCGTCGGCATCGTCGTGGCGACCCTGTCCGCGCTGATTCTCTATCCACTTTTTCCGGACGTTCGTGACGAGTACCTGCTCGTCGCCATTGTGTCCCTCTCTATACCGGCGGCACTCGTGGCGACGTTTCTGACTCCGGCCGTGCCGGACGAACGACTGGCCCGCTTCGTCCGCCGCGTCAGGCCACCCGGCTGGTGGAGGGGACTGCCTGGCGCAGCGCCGAAGGAGAGCGTCCGATGGATGGCCGTCGCCTGGGTCGCTGGCAACGTCGGCGTCTTCGGTATCACATTCGGACTGGGCCACGCAGTGCTCGGACGTCCCGGGGCGGGGGCGGCGCTGGTGTTGCTGGGAGTAGCGGCGCTGGTGCTCACGACCGGAGCCCTCGGACGCATCCGCATGCACGACCGCAGCGCGGGTGAGCGACCGCCCGCGCTCTCACTGCACGACCCTTAGGCCTTCAACGGACGATAGAGATCCTCGTCCGCGAGGATTCCCTCTAGCGCCTCGGCGAGACGGCCGCCCCACTTGCGCGCGCCGTCGTCCGTGGCCACGAGGTCTTGGCGCACCTCGATACCGACATAGGGCAACCCGGCGGTCTCGGCGTGGTGGTCGAGCGTGAAGTCGTGCGGGTGCCGCCCGGAATAGGGCTCGTTGTCACCGACGCACAGACTGCCCAGCATCGACAGCCGTGTGATCAGGGGAACCGCGATGCGCGGATCCTTGTCCCACATGACCCCGACATGCCATCGCCGAACGACCCCGTTCAGTACCGGTGCGTAGGTGTGCACGGCGATCATCCCAGGAGTGACCCCTTGTGCGTGGAACGTTCGCAGTCGAGCCGAGATAGCGGCGTGGTAGGGCTCGAAGAAGCACTCGGTCCGGCGCCGCTTTTCCTCTGCACTCAGACCACGGTTCGCCGGGATCGCGATCCCGTCGCTCGCCTGAGCGAACGCCGTGTCGTCATCGATGGGACGGTTCGGATCGACGATCAGACGAGAGTAGCCGGCGAGAATCGCTGGTGCGTCCAGGGCATCCGCCAGAACCCGAGCCACCGCAGCCGCACCGATATCCCAAGCCACATGGCGATCCAGGACCCAGTCTTCCACGCCGAGCTGATTCATCGCCCGCGGGATCGCCCGGCTCGCATGATCGCAGACCACCAGGACCCGCGCGGTGCCCCCTTCGTTGTACTCAGACACGGGAGCCGGATCGCTCGGCCCGATCAGGGACTCAATCATCGATGTCTCACCGGCAGATCACGCGTTCCTCTCCACGCTCTCTCGGAATTCCTGCACCAGCCGCTCCATGACTTTCTTGAAGTCGCCTGTCTTCTCGTATACCGCCCGCTGGCGTTCGGCGCTTGGTCCTCGCCGCAACATTTCGTCGACCAGCGCGAGTTCGGCTGCGCTACCGAGTCTGGTGGCGACCGGTCCTATGGACTCAAGCAGGGCCTCGATAGAGTCGGAGAGCCGCTGGAGCCGGCCCTTCTCGTCGACAATGATCTCGGCTGCGGTGGCCCATCTCGCCGCACGCCACTTGTTCTCGCGCACGATCCAATCCCGCTGCAACGGCAGGCGCGTGCCCTCGTCGTATTGTTCCCCAAGCCAGACCACCAGCGCTTGAATCAGAGCCGTCACGGCGAGCACTTCGTCGAGCGTCGGCAACCCGTCACAAATCCTCACCTCGATGGTGCCGAAGTCGGGGTGCGGACGTACGTCCCACCACACCTCACGGACGCTTTCTATCGCTCTTGCATTGACGAGGGTGACCATGAACCGCTGAAACTCCGCCCAGTCGCGCAACCGATAGGGCAAACCCGCCGTCGGCAGGCTCTCGAACACCTTGATTCGGCTCGAGGCCAAACCGGTGTCGAGGCTCGTGAAGAAGGGTGAACTGGCGGAGAGTGCCAGCAGGTGCGGCAGATACGTGGTCAAGGTGTTGAAGACCGCGATCGCCTTCTCGCCGTTCTCGACACCGACATGTACATGGAGACCGAAGATCATCAGGCGCCGCGCCGGCCACTGGCAACGCTCGACCAGCATCTCGTATCGCTCCTTGCGCGTGATCCGCTGCTCCGACCACTTGGCAAACGGGTGTGTGCCGGCGCTAGCCAACTCGTAACCGGCTTCATCGCAGACCCGTAGGAGCTCTCCGATCCGCTCTCTGAGCTCGCTTCGTACAGCCGGGACGTCAGCGCACACATCCGTATTGAGCTCGATCGTGGACTCGATCAGCTCCGGCTTGACATGCGCGCTGTCGTGCATGCGCTCCAAGATACGGGGAGCGCCCGAGACCAGATTCTTCGTCTCCGGGTCGAGAACCTGAAGCTCCAGCTCGATGCCGACCGTCGGCTGAGGCGAGCCTCTAAACGTCAGCTTCATGTCTCGAGCACCCTGAGCAACTTGCTCGTTCGTCGTAGCTCATTCCCGCTCCGCTTCGCCAGCTTCGCGACGTAGACGATAACGATGTTGCCGTCCGCGGGTGGTTTAGCGCCCCCGATTTCTCTGGACAGTAGATTGACAGTGTGGACGGGGTCCAGAGAGGAGGGGGGTATTTCATGTCTTCGAAGCCTGGGGAGTCGAAAGCGACCGAAGGTCGTGAAGGAAGGGCGAAGTTACCGGAGCGGTGGAGCGAGTTGCGGGGAAACCACGGACCCGGTCCGGATGCTCCCTTCGCCCTGCTACCGGCCACGGTCGGAGATTGGAGGATCTCCAGGCGTCTTCATCCTCGATTCCGCAACTTCAAGAGGCGCCGCCCGGATTCGAACCGGGGATCGAGGATTTGCAGTCCTCTGCCTTACCACTTGGCTACGGCGCCAACGAAAAAAGGGGCGTCGCCCCTAGACGCCGCCCCTCCACGCGTTGCCCAGAGCGGGAAACCGGACTCGAACCGGCGACCCCAACCTTGGCAAGGTTGTGCTCTACCAACTGAGCTATTCCCGCAAAATTGTACTGCGCAAGATTGGAGACCGGTCAGTAACTGTCAAGGCAGCCACGCCCGGTTCTTGTTATCATGTATCGTCTTCCGACACCTCTGCGCCTGCCAGGAATTCTGAATTTTTCGCGACCCGACAGGAGCCCGTCCCACCCCCGATGGCTCGACATCTCACCGGCGCCCTAGCAGGCGTATTCGTGGCCGGTGCTTCCCTGGCTCCGATCCGCGCGCAGACTACCGAAGACATCCTGGCTCCCGCCGGACACGTTCGCTTCGACGTCACCTCCACGTTCCACCTGTGGGAGCGCAGGTTCGGTCTGCGCGAGGAGAACGGCGTGCTGATCGAAGAGTCTGAGCCACTTGGCTTCGACCTCGAGCAGCAGCCCCTGCTCTCCTTGGATACCCTCACATCGAGGTTACGGTCGGCGGCTAGTGACCCCGCCCTTGAGCTGGTGTTGGGATCGGCGCGTGCAGAGATCGCGCACGAGCGGACCGAGGTCAAGTTCGGCGTGGCTCTAGGCCTTCTGGACTGGCTGACGGTCGCCCTGGCGGTTCCGCTCGTGGAGACGAGGACCGAGCCCACCTTCGACTTTCGAGCACTCGACGACGCCAACCTGGGATTCGCACCGAGCGCGGCGGGGGTCGACACGTTCAGAACGAGCATCGCGACGAGCATCGCGCAGCTCACGGCAAGACGGGACGAGGCCTGCCCGACAGGACCCGAATGTAGTGCTCTGACCGACCTCATCGCCCGCTACGAGCCCTTCGGACGAGCGCTTGAGAGCGCATACGACTCCCCCGTTTTCGTGGCCGCCGGCACAGGTGCCGCCGACGTGCTCAAGGCTAGGCTGGCAGGATTCCGGGCTGAAGCGGAACCGTACGCGCCCGGCGCCGTCCCCGACTCGGTTCCGATGGCCAGCAAGCGTCTGGACGAAGCGGAGCTGATGTATCTCCTGACGACCCATCCCTTGGGCCCGCGGGTGATCGCGCCGTTCAGCCGGAGCCGCGCGCCCCTTCAACTGGGCGACATCGAGCTGGGCGCTGCACTCAGGTTGCTCGAGGGGGCGGTGCGCGACTCGGCACGGGCATCGATACGCCTCCGATACCGGCTCGGCGGCCGAGTGCTCGTGCGCCTAGCCACGGGCTCGACCGACCACCCAGACGTCCCGCTGGATCTCGGGCGCGGTGACGGGAGCCTGGACGTTGAGGCGGCGGTCTTCGCGGACATACGAGTCGCACGGGTCGGAATCCAGGCCGAGATACGCAGAGGGTTCCCCCGAGCGACCACTCGGCTCCGCAGGGTGGCCCCGCCCGATCGTGTGCTCGCTCCCGGTCCAGCGCGCCAGGTCCGCTGGACTCCTGGAGCGTTCTGGCAGGTTGAGATTGTGCCTCGTTGGCATCTCACCGACGAGCTCGCGCTCGGCGCGCTGTACCGCAGCGTCGGCAAGGGGGCGGACAACTACGAGGACTTGGCCGGCCCCCCGACCGGCAGCTACCCAGCCGATGTGCTTGAGGTAGAGACCGAGGGCAGCGTCTCAGAGCTGGGACTCGGGCTCGCTATCTCGACGGTCGCGCGCTGGCGGGAAGACGAGGCGTCCGTGCCACTCGAACTCCGCGCCGCGGTCCGGAAGGCAGTGCACGGGAGCGGTGGTGCGACTCCGGACGGGCTCCGTTTTGAGGTAAACGGACAGGTATTCGTCCGGTTGTGGGGAAGCCGCTGAACTCCGTTTCCCTCTTCAGACTACGCCAAGCAGTTCCCGGGCGTGGTCCCGCGAGCGCTCCGATTCTGGGTCGCCTCCGAGCATGCGCGCGACCTCGCGGACACGCTCCTCCCCCGAGAGCGCTCGCACATGCGTGGTGGCAGCCCCATGCCGGGTCTTTTTCTCGACCACCAGGTGCCCGTCGGCGCGAGACGCAAGCTGCGGGAGGTGCGTGACTACAAGCACCTGATGGCCGCGCGCCACCTCGTGCAGTTTCGCGGACACGGCCGCTGCGACGGCGCCTCCGATCCCGGCGTCGATCTCGTCGAAGACGAGGGTCGGGACGCGGTCGACGCTAGCCAGCACTGCCTTGAGTGCGAGCATGACGCGCGACAGCTCGCCTCCGCTCGCCGCCTTCCGGAGCGTGCGCGGCGCGAAGCCCGCGTTGAGCGTCACGCGCAGCTCGACGGTCTCGGCTCCGCCGGGCCCCGGCGAAGCACTACCGGAGGGCTCGGCGACGGGTTCAAGCGCGACCTCCAAGCGCCCCTCCGGCATGCCGAGTTCCGGCAGGAGCGCTCCGACCTCCCGCTCCAATCCAGTAGCTGCAGCCGCGCGCGCGCGTGTGAGCGCCGCCGCGGCCTCGGCCAGACGCTGCCCCGCGGCGTCCACAGCCTCTTGTAGACGGTCCAGATGGAAGGCCGGGCCGTCGAGTTCTTCGAGTTCGCCGGACACGCGGGCATGGGTCTCAATTACGTCTGCAAGGTCGGGTCCGTACTTCCGTTTCAATTGAGAGATCTGGTTGAGCCTCCCGCGAATCCACTCCAGGCGCTCTGGATCGAATTCGACTCGCCCCGCGTACTCGCCCAGGTGACGTCCCGCCTCAACTGCCTGCTGATATGCCGACTCCAGGAGTTCACCGGTCGGCTCCAGCGTCGGATCAAGACGTACCAGCCGTCGCAGCGTCTGCAACGCCCCGGCGAGCTGGTCCGCGAGCGCGTCCTCACCCGCGTAGAGCAGTTCGCCCAGGCCACCCGTCTCTCCCGCCAGTTCCGATGCATGCATCAGGCGCCTGGCCTCCTCTTCGAGCCGTAAGTCCGCGTCCGGCGTGAGCCGCGCGGCGCCAATCTCATCGCGCTGGAAGCGAAGCAAGTCGGCCTGGGCCGCGAGGTGGCGACGGCGCAATTCGGCCGCGTCGAGTTCACGGAGCAGCCGGGCACGCTCTGTGTGTCGCTCCGCCACCGCACGTGCCAGATCCGTCGCACCTGCGTAAGCATCGAGAACGCGCCGCTGCTCGTCCGCACGAAGCAACGTCTGGTGCTCATGCTGCCCGTGTAGGTCCACCAGCGCGGAGCCGAGCTCGCCGACCAGTGCTGCGGTAGCCGGAGAGCCGTTCACCCACGCGCGGTTACGGCCCTCGGTGGCCACCTCGCGCTTGAGAAACACCAGCCCTTGCTCCGGCTGGACGCCGAGGTCATCGAGGTATTCCAGCAGCTCGGTCCGGCCGCGCACATCGAACACACCTTCGACCACCGAGCGCGTGGTACCATCGCGCACCACCTCGGACGTGGCACGCTCACCCAGCAGCAGGGAAAGCGCGTCGACCAAGAGTGACTTCCCCGCCCCGGTCTCGCCCGATAGCACCGACATCCCCGCGCCCAGCTTGACACTCACGTCGTCTAGCACGGCGTAGTCGCGCACGCGGAGGTGGATCAGCACCGGCGACGGAGGCGGGACGGGGTCGGAGAACAGATCACGGCACAATCATAGAGCACTCAAGCCAGTCTTCTCAATGGAGGTCCGGGGGCCTGACTCAAGCCGCCCCGCAGTGCAGCGGGAGCCGGCGATGCGCCTACGAGAGGATCCGCGCTCCGCAGCCACCTACTCGAAGGTAGCGCCAGGCACGCCCGGGTTCGCGGCGGGGCGCCATCCGTGCAGGCACGGACCGACAGCCTACGCACGATCGACGGCAAAGTCGGGTCGCGGGGCACGAAGGTGAGAAGCCGCCGGGAGATTCCGGTCAGGTCCGGGCGTCCGCAGGCCGCACAGCCCAGTTCAGTTTGCGTTGCATCGTCGAGAAGAAGCTCTGGCCTGGAAAGCGCACCAGTTGTACTTGACGCTGCCCCTTCTCCACCCGTACGGAGTCACCATGGCTGAGCCCCCGTACTTCTTGGCCATCGACCGTCAGGATGAGGTCCTGGTCGAAATCGACCGCTCGAACCGTGATCCTGCGTGAGGCTGGGATCACCAGCGGCCGAACCGCGAGCGTATGGGGACATATCGGAGTGACAATGAGGCACTCCATGGTGGGGTGCACGATCGGGCCGCCTGCGGACATCGAATAAGCTGTCGAGCCGGTCGGACTGGAGAGGATAACACCATCTCCGGAAAAGCTCCCGATCTCCTCGGGCCGGCTCCCACCCTCGACCCACAGATCGAGTCGGGTGACGCGGGCAGCGGCGGCCGCTTTGTGCACAACGAAGTCGTTGAGCGCGTGATGCTCGTCAACGCTCTCGCCCGGCTCGTCCAGGACCGAGGCCTTGAGCGTGAATCGGCTGTCAAGAAAGTACTCGCCGGCAGCGAGCCGGTCGAGAGCGATCTCGAGCTCGCTCTCGCCTGCGGAGGTGAGGAAACCGAGGTTGCCGGTGTTGACGCCGAGCAGCGGGAGGCCGTGGCCTAGCACCGTGCGGGCGGCACGCAGCAACGTGCCGTCACCTCCAAACGATAGGATCATGTCCACGCGCTCGACATCCAAGTCGAGCGTCGGTCCATCGGCGCCGTAGTCGGCGACCTCCTGCTCGAGACAGACCTCCATGCCGCGCGCTTCAGCGCCACGCCGGACCAGGTCCAGAAGCGCGCTGAGCCCTGGAGCCCGCGAGCGTGCGATCACACCCAGCCGACGCGGCGGACGCGTCAAGCGCTCTCCCGGGCCACCAGGCGCTGCGGGGCATGCTCCACAAGCCTGCACACGCGCGCCCGGATTCCGGCAGCGTCCAGTCCGAGCTCGGCGAGCAGCTCCGCGCGCGCCCCGTGCTCCACGAAATGGTCCGGGATCCCCATAGAATCAAGCCTGACGGTCGAGGGCCCCGCCAGTGAGTCGATCTCGCGCGCCATGAAGGCACCGAAACCGTTCACGATCGAGCCCTCCTCGACCGTCAGGACGGCCCGGTGTCTGGCGACCACCTCCTCGAGCATCGCGTGATCATACGGCTTGAGGAAGCGACAGTTCACCACCGTCGCGTGAATACCGTCTTCGGCCAGCGCGTCGGCCGCAGCTAGCGCGGTTCGTACCATCGTGCCCACCGCCAGAATGGCCAGCTGTTCACCTTCGCGAAGAAGCTCCCAGCTCCCGTATGGGACGGCGTCGATCTCCGTGATGGTGGGCACTTCGGACGGCACGGGGGCGCGCGGCCAGCGGATGCTGAAAGGACCCGTGGTGTGTCCTACCGCCGTCCGGAGTAGGCCGAGCATCTCTACGCCGTCCTTCGGGGCCGCAACGGTCATCCCCGGGACACACAGCATGTAACAGATGTCGAACGCACCGTGGTGCGTCGGTCCGTCTTCACCCGCGATTCCGGCCCGGTCCATACAGAAGATGACCGGGAGGTCCTGGAGCGCGACGTCGTGTACGATTGAGTCGTACGCGCGCTGCAGGAACGTGGAATAGATCGCCACCACCGGCCGCATCCCCTCGGTGGCGAGCCCGGCGGCGAACGTGACGCCATGCGCCTCGGCGATACCCACGTCGAAATACCGCTCGGAGTGGGACCGTGAGAACACGTCCGTGCTTGTCCCGTCGGGCATCGCGGCGGTGATGGCGACTACGCGCGGATCCTCGGCAGCCAGCTCTGTGAGCCCGTTCCCGAACACCTTCTGGTAGCGTGGCAGTGCCGGCGCCACGGAGCCCTTCTTTCTTCCCCGTCCGGTGGTCTTGTCGAACGGGCCGGCAGCATGCCAAGTCCAGGGATCCGCCTCGGCCAGGTCGAATCCCTTGCCCTTGCGTGTGATTACATGAACGAGGATCGGTCCCCTGAGCTTGCGAACACGGCCGAGGGTTTCCGTAAGCGCGTCCAGGTCGTGACCGTCCACGGGTCCCACGTAGCGAAATCCCAGCTCCTCGAAGATGAGGCCTGGCGTGAGCATGTGCTTGAGGCTCTCCTCGAGCCGGGTCGCCACCTCCTGCACGAATTGCCCCAAGCCGGTCGGGACCCGGTGGAGCGCTTCCTTCACCGCCCCGCACACTCTGTTGTAGGCGGGGTTCGTGATGATGCCGGTGAGATACTTGTTCATCGCACCGACGGCGGGGGCGATGGACATGTCATTGTCGTTCAGGATCACCGTGAAGTCGCGCTCCGTGTGACCCCCGTTGTTGAGGGCCTCGTAGGCAAGGCCGCATCCCATGGCACCGTCCCCGATCACCGCGACCACGCTGAAGTCGTCAGCGTTGAGGTCACGCGCGGTCGCGATTCCCCAGGCTGCCGAGATCGACGTCGCCGCGTGGCCGGCGCCGAACACGTCGTAGGGCGACTCGTTGCGCCTGAGGAAGGGTGCAAGACCATGACGTGTGCGAATGGTCGGGAAGCGCTCGTTGCGGCCCGTCAGGATCTTGTGAATATAAGCCTGATGCCCCGTGTCCCAGACCAGCTTGTCGCGCGGAGTGTCGTACACGTAGTGGAGCGCCACCGTGAGCTCGGCCACTCCCAGTGCGGCCCCGAAGTGACCTCCCTTCGCGGCGACCACGTCGATGTGGCGCTTACGGACCTCCACCACCAGTTGGTGCAGCTCCTCCCGGCCGAGCGCACGCAGGTCGGTGGGACTCTTGATGCGGTCGAGGATCTGTGCCACCCGGGCAGCTCCTGGGGGAAGGCAGGTCGGGAAGCGTAAGGTAAGCCGGGTAAGGGGTTCCGCGAAGCCGCCGACAGCTCAGTGCCGATGGTCCAGGCCTGAACTCACCGCCGGCGCTCGATCACGTACCGGGCTAGTGCGTGCAGGGCCGGGTCGTCGATTCCCACTGTCCCCAGTGCTGCACGTGCGCCCCCCACCTCCGCAGTCGCCCGTCGCATCGCCGCTTCCAAGCCGTGAACCGTCACGTAAGTCGTCTTGCCGAGCGCCATGTCGGAAGGACGCTTGCCCAGTTGCTCAACGTTCGCCGTTGCATCCAGCACATCGTCGGTGACCTGAAACGCCAGGCCGATCGAATGGCCGTATGCGTCGAGCGCGGCGAGAATCGGTGCCGCTGCGCTGGCGGCCAAAGCACCGATGCGAAGCGACGCGGTGAGTAGCGCGCCCGTCTTGAGTGCGTGCAAACGATCGAGTTCGGATGCCGACACGGACGCCCCTTCCGCATGCAGATCCAAGGCCTGGCCCCCTACCATCCCACCCGCGCCGCCGGCGAGGCACAGCTCCGTGACGACGCGTCTCGCCGTGTCCCGATCGCATCCCACCGCGAGCGCCCCACGCCAGGCCTGCAACGCGGCCAGCGGGATGAGTGCCGCGCCGGCACGCGTGGCAGTGTCTTCGCCGTACACGCGGTGCGTCGTCAACTGGCCTCTACGCAGCTCGGCGTCGTCCATGCTCGGCAGGTCATCGTGCGCCAGCGAGTACGCGTGGACCAGCTCGACAGCCGCGGCGAGCTCGGAGACTCTCGGGCTCTTCCCGCCGCAGGCGCGGTATGCGGTCACGCACAACACGGGCCTGAGGCGCTTCCCGCCGGAGAGCACGGCGTGGCGCGCCGCAGCCTGCAGGTCCACGGGAAGAAGCGCCCCCGCCCTGTCCATAGTCAGGGAGAGCGCCTGGTCCACCCGCGTCGCCTCCGTCCGCAAGTATTCGCCCAGATCAAAGCGCTCGGCAGCGGTCGGAGCGGTCATTCCTGCTGTCCCCCCAGTGCACGGCTGTGGTCGCCTTCGAGCAACTCCTCCACTCTCAGCTCGGTATGGGCAAGGATCTTCTCCGCCGACCGCACGTGTGCGACACCCTCCTCGAACAGAGCAAGCGCACGCTCGAGATCGAGGTCCTCGGCTTCGAGCGACGCGACGATCTCGTCCAGCCGCCGCAGGCGAGCCTCGAGCCCGGGCTCCGCCCCCGGTGGGGCGTCCACGCCGTCCCGGTCGGACTCGCTCACGAAGGGTCGGCCTCCGCGGGCGCCCCGCCCAGGCCCGGGCCTACGGCGGTGATCCTCTCCGCTCGCTCTGTCCGGCATCGTACGGCACCGTCCGACACGCGCAGCCGGAAGCGTCGTCCGGGCGCGAAATCGTCGGTGCCGCGGAGTACGCGTCCGCCCTCGCCCAGGGCCACCGCATAGCCCCGACGTAGCGTCGCGAGCGGTGACAGCGCGTCGAGCCGCCCGATGGTTGCCCTGAGCTCCTGGCGATATCGTTCGAGCCGGCGCCCGAGGGCGACCTCAAGTAAGTCCTCGGCGCGAACGATCCGCAGTCGAGCCGGAGCCGTCTTGGCCCCCATCGCCCGCTTGAGCCGCTCTCCGCTATCCGAGATTCGGCGACCGCGCCGCTCCACCGCGCTCTGGAGCGCTCGGGCAAGACGCATCGGCAGCACCTGGACCCCCTCTACTAGTTGAAGCCGGTCGGGTACGGCGGCCTCCGCGGCCGCGGTCGGCGTAGGAGCGCGGTAATCCGCCACCAAGTCCGCGATCGTCACGTCTCCTTCGTGGCCGACTCCCGATATCACGGGCAGCGGGCATGTGGCGATGGCACGGGCAACGACCTCCTCGTTGAACGCCCACAGGTCCTCAATCGAACCGCCGCCACGCCCGACGATGAGCACGTCCGCCCTGCCCGAGCCGGCTAGCACGGCAATGGCGTCAGCCACCTCGGCCGCGGCACCGTCCCCCTGAACGCGACAGCAGCGTACGATCACACGCGTCCAGGGCGCGCGCCGACGAAGCGCCGCCAGCATGTCGCGCAACGCGGCGCCGGTGGCGGAGGTCACTATCCCGACCCCCCGAGGATGGGGCGGCAGGGAGCGCTTCCGCTCTGGAGCCAGCAATCCATCGGCGTCCAGTGCCCGGCGCAGTTTTTCGAAGGCAAGTCGCCAGAGCCCCTCCGCGTCCCGTGCCTCGAAGCGCCGCACACTCAACTGGTATTCGCCGCGCGCCTCATAAAGAGTCGGCGCGCCGAAGACCCGCACATTCATCCCGTTCTCTGGATCGATCGGGAGTCGACGCGCGTCGCTGCGCCACATGACGCAACGGAGCTGGGCTCGGTCGTCCTTGAGAGTGAAATAGCGGTGGCCCGAGCGATGGGCGGTCCAGTTGGCAACTTCTCCCGACACCCAGAGCGGAGGGAGGCTCTCTTCGATCATCTCGCGGACGGCGCGGTTCAGCTCGGCGACACTCCACACGCGCGGTTCGCTGTGCCCGTCCGTGGTAGCGTCCGGCGCCGACCGGGCTCCGCGCGGTGCCAGGGCGTCGGCCTGCGGCGCGAACAAATCCAGAGTCCGCCGGTCGGCCGTCACCGCTCGGCTCCCGCGTCGTCCACGGGCTGCCCGACGTGGTGAGCCGCACCGCCCGCGGTCAGCGCCCGCGCCGCGGTCAAGGTGTTGGACATCAGCAGCGCCCGCGTCATCGGCCCGACGCCGCCGGGCACGGGCGTGATCGCGGAGGCTACCTCACACACGTCCTCGAACGCCACGTCCCCAACCAGTCGGTACCCTGTCTCTCGCGAGGGGTCGTCGACCCGGTTAACGCCGACGTCGACCACGACGGCTCCGGGCTTGACCATGTCGCGCGTCACCGCGCACGGCCGACCGATCGCCACGATCAGGATGTCGGCCCGACGGGTCACCTTGCCCAGCTCCGGCGTGCGCGAATGTGCGACAGTTACGGTCGCGTCCCCGCCCCTGCCCTTGCGCAGCAGGAGCGAGGCCATGGGTCGGCCGACGATCTTGGAGCGACCAACGACCACACAGTGCTTACCAGACGGATCATGACCCGTCCTCAGGAGCAGCTCCACGACCCCCTGGGGCGTGCAGGGCACCACAACGTCTAGAGCTCCGGTCGCCAGGCGGCCCGCGTTCACGGGATGGAAGCCATCCACGTCCTTGGCCGGATTGATCGTCCGCAGCACACGATCCTCACCGATTTGCGCGGGCAGTGGCAACTGCACGAGGATCCCGTGGATATCGGTCTCGGCGTTCAGCTCGCGCACGAGGGCGAGGAGCTCCGCCTCCTCCGTGCTCGCCGACAGGGTGATCTGGCGAGACAGGAGACCCAGCTCCCTGGCATCGCGGTTCTTCATGCCGACGTACACGTGGCTAGCCGGATCGTCGCCCACGAGCACCGTGGCCAGACCGGGCACGACCCCGCGCTCGGCGCGCAGGCACCCTACGCCGGCTCGCACCTCTTCCATGACTTCAAGCGCAATCCGGTTTCCGTCGATCAGCCGCGCAGACATGTCCCCCAACACAGCAATGGACAGCGCGGGCCGAGCCTCGGCCCGCAGTGCAATATAGCGGTCAATGCGGCCGGACGGTGGCGTCCGGGTCCGCTAGAGACCGATTGGCCAGAGCTTGCGCGGCCGCGCGGCCATGCGCTCGACGAACCAGTGCGTGTACGCGCGGATTTCCAGACCCGACGAGTACACTTCCACGAGATAGAGCTCGTAGGGCCGGAACATCGCGAGGAACTCGAGCCCACCCATGATCCTTGCCTCGTCGATGTAGACCCGGGGCCGGACGGAGCGTCCTCGGCGCAGCACACATCGACCGGCGGCGGACTCACCCCCGACCGGGCGGAACGAGGTCGCTGGACCCGCCCGTAGGCTCCCGCACTGGCGGAGCTGCAGGCCGCCTCGCGTCCGGAGAAGATCGATCACGGTGCGTGCGGTGGAGGTGGTAAGAGACGCTTGGGAAATCGCGCGCGCTGAACGGCCATAGGCGTTGCGCCGGTTGGTGATCTGCCTACGCATGGCTGCCAGGTTGTCGGCCACCACGGCAAATCCTTCGAGCGCGATAGGCCGCGGGCGTATCTCCACGCGGACCGGGCCGTGCCCCTCAAGCAAGTCCAGATCGAGGTTGACCTCTTCGTATCCGTACTGCTTGACCGCGAGCAGTTGGGGGCCGAACTGGACGTTCGGGAACGAGAAGCGTCCGAGCGAGTCGGTGAGAATGCCCCGGTTTTCGTCGGCGAGTACCACGATCGAGTTGGGCAGGGCGTCGCCGCGGAGCGCGTCCACAACCACGCCGCTGAGCGTGGTCCGAGCGTCCGGGTCGCGCAGCGGCCGCTGAGCTGCCACGGGCGTCGCCAACACAAGGATCAGCGCAATGCCGACAGCCGTCTTCATCATTTCACCCTTGCGGAGGATCCCCAACCCCTACTCTTGGTGCGGCCGTCTCATCGCGCGAAGTCCACCGCACGTGTCTCACGTATCACTACCACCTTGATCTGGCCGGGATACTGCAGCTCGGCCTCGATCCGGCGTGTCACGACTTCCGAGATCTGGGCCATCTCGGCGTCCGACACCTTGTCGGGCATTACCATGACGCGCAACTCGCGGCCGGCCTGCACGGCGAAGCAACGCTCGACGCCCGGATGCTCGAGGGCGATCTCCTCAAGCTTTTCAAGGCGTTTCACGTAACCCTCGAACATCTCGCGCCGGGCTCCCGGTCGTGAGCTACTGATCGCGTCGGCCGCCGTGACCAGGAACGTCTCCGGGAAATGGTGCGGTTCTTCATCGTGGTGAGCCCTGATCGCGTTGAGCACGATCTCCGACTCGCCGTGCTTCTTGCACAGCCTCCATCCCAAGTCCACGTGCGTGCCTTCCTGCTCGTGAGTGAGACCCTTGCCCACGTCATGGAGCAGCCCCGCACGCTTGGCCTGGGCCGCATCCAGCTTCATCTCCGCGGCCATGCTGCTGGCGAGGAGTGCGACTTCCTTGGAGTGGTGAAGCTGGTTCTGGCCGTAGGAGGTTCGGAAGCGCAGCCTGCCGAGCACTTTCACAATCTCGGGATGAACGCTGTGGATCCCCAACTCATAGAGGACCTCCTCCGCAGCCTCGACCATCCCCTGATCCACCTCCCCCGCGGCCTTGTCGACGACCTCCTCGATCCGTCCCGGATGGATGCGGCCGTCCTCGATGAGCCGTTCGAGTGCAATCCGCGCGACCTCCCGACGCACGGGATCAAAACCCGAGAGGACAACCGCCTCGGGCGTGTCGTCGATGATCACATCCATGCCGGTCGCCTGCTCGAAGGAACGGATGTTTCGGCCCTCGCGGCCGATGATGCGGCCTTTCATCTCGTCCGACGGGAGTTGGACGACCGATACGGTCGTGGTGGCACTCTGTTCGGCGGCCATGCGCTGGATCGCGAGCGCGATGATTTTCTTGCCCTCCCGCTCGGCGGTCCGCTGGGCCTCGTCCTTGATCTTGCGGACGGCGTTCGCCGCCACGGCGCGGGCCTCGTCCTTGAGGTCGTCGATGAGAGTGTTCTTGGCCTCTTGCGCCGTCATTCCCGCGAGTGCTTCAAGGCGACGCCGGCCATCCTCCGCGACTCGCTCGATTTCGGCGGAGCGGGATTGAAGCATGGCTGCCCTCTCCTCAAGTCCCCGGCTCTGACGCTCTAGGCTCTGCTCGCGATCCTTGAATGCATCGAGTTTCTGGTCGAGCGATTCGGTGCGCTCCAGGAGTCGCCGCTCGATGTGCTCGACCTCTTTTCGGCGAAGTTCCTCCTCCTGCTCCCAAGCGTCGCGGAGGCGCAGAGCCTGTTCCTTACCCTGCAGTTCCCCCGAGCGACGCAGGTTGTCGGCTTCTTCTTCCGCGCGCCGGAGGATGGCGGTGGCTTCGTCCTTCGCGGCCATTTTCTCGCTCTCGCGCCGGGCCCGCTCCCGGTGCTGCGCCAGAAGAAAGCCCGACAGGGCGCTGATGGCCAGACCCATTACCGCCGCTAGCGTGACGACTAGCGGGTCCATGTATCACTCCTAAAACGGACGCCGAGGGCGCGAGACGTCCGGTGGTGGGCGTGTGTGGGGCTCTCCGTCCACAGGCGGAACGTCCGACGGCAAGCCTGCCAAGACCCCTGTGAGAATAGGTTTTTGTCGATTATGCGCGCAAGGATCGGGTCGGAGCACGGAACTCAACTAGGTCTTGAGATCCCTTCTTCGAGTCGCCGCGTCAGTTCGGCGGCCCGGGAAGCGATCTCTCGCCGCAGAGTCGCTAGCTCCTCGCGCGTTTGGAACAGCTCGTCCGAGACCGAGAGCGCCGCCAGGACGGTCGCTCTGTGGGGCTCGATCAGTCCCCCCTTGCCGCGGATGTGGGAAATCCGCTGGTCAACGTAACGTGCGCAGGCACGCACGTAGTCGGGCTCGGCGTTCGCCCGGATGGTGTGCTCCTCGCCCGCGATTCGCACGGAGACGGACTGTCTGCGCTCGACGTCGTTCATGGTTGCTGGTCCTCGAGGAAACGGATGCGCGAGAGGAGGCGCTCGACCCCCTCGCGCCCCTGTTCGATGCGCGCCTTCATCTCCCGGCCTTCCGCCTCTATGCGGGTGAGTCGTGCCTTGGTGGCTACCGGGTCCTCTTCACCCACCCGAAAACTCGAGAGGAGGGTCTCCAGCTCGGCACAGCGTCGATCCGCTGCGGCCGCACGCTGCCGCAGTTTCTCGAGCTCCTCCAGGGCGAGGTCCACCATCCGCTCCAGCTCCGCCAGGACCTGGTCCTCGCTCACGGTGATCCTCGCCTCTCCACACCGAGAACATTCGTGAGGTGCCCCGCCACATGCTCGAGAAGACGGTCAACCTCTTCGTCGGTCAGCGTCCGCTCCGCGCTGACGAACCGCAGGCGGTACGCCAGGGAGCGATAACGGTCTGGGACGCCCTCGCCCCGATACAGGTCGAACAGTCCGACCGTCCCTAGCAGCGGCCCGCCCTGCCGACGGATCGTGGCTTCCACTTCTGCTGCGGGGATCCGATCCGGGACCAGCAGCGCCAGATCCCGTTCCACGGCGGGGTACGGCGGGATCACGCTATACCTGACGGCATCGCGGGAGCGTGGCTCCGCGGGAAGCCGGAACTCGAGTCCCCAGACCGGGTCGGCCCAGCGAGGGGCGTCCATCCAGGCCGGATCGATCTCGCCACCCCACCCGAGGACCGCATCGCCCGCCTTCACGGTGAAGCCCAGGTTCTCAGTGATGCCGTTGCCGGGTGGCACACCCGGGGTCACCCGCCCGCCGGGCCATACAGCCCGGGTTACATCCTCGAGCAGGCCCCGCAGGTCCCAAAGCTCCAGCGTACTGTCCTCGTCGGTGAAGTGCATCGGCGCGCGCCGTCCCGTCAGCACCGCAGCCAATCGCGGCTCCTCCCGTACGCTCCCGCTCTGGCCGGGATCAGACGTGTCGTGAGCGAAGGAGGTGGCCAGTTCGAAGAGCCGCACGTCGCGGGTGCCACGGCTCCAGTTGTGCTCAACTCTGCGCAGGAGCGACGGCAGTAGTTCTCGTCTCATATAGCCCTCCGCAGCAGAGACCGGATTCCTGATCGGCACCTCTCCCTGCGCCGATCCCGCGAACGCCGGGGTGTGCGACTCGAACAGGCCGCGCTCTACCAGAAGGTCACGAAGCATGTCCTCAAGAGCGAAGAGCGGATGGTCAGGGACACTGCCCGGGCGGAACGCTTCGAGGTCGGACGGGAAGGCGTCGTATCCGTGCGTTCGCGCGACCTCCTCGATCAGATCCACCTCGCGTGTGACGTCGTGTGCGCGGAACCCGGGCACTGACACCCGGATCGGTCCAGCGGTCTTCGATTTCCCCTGCGCATTGCGCACACCGGTCACACGGAAGCCGAGCGGCTCGAGCAACGCCTTCAACCTCGCCGGCTCGAAGTCCAGGCCCAGCACCCGTGTCACGCGTTCCGGACGTAGCTCGACGGTCCGGCGAGTGAATGGGCGAGGGTGACAGTCAGCGACTCTGCGCTCGACCCGGCCTCCCGCCGTAGTGCGAATCAGCTCGAGCACGCGCCGCAGCGCAGGCTCGAGCCCCTCGGGATCCACACCGCGCTCGAACCGGTAGCTTGCGTCCGTGGACATGCCGAGCTTGCGCCGGGTAGCACGAATCGACTTGGGCTCGAAGAGCGCACACTCGAGAAGCACGTCCGTGGTCGAGGCGGTCACTTCGGAATCTGCCCCCCCGATGATGCCAGCTAGGGCGACCGGGCGCTCGGCGTCGCAGATGAGCAGCATGTCCGAGTCCAGCTTGCGCTCCGCCCCGTCGAGCGTCCGGAACGCACCCTCGGCCGCCGACGGACGGCGGACCACGATCGTGCGTTCGGCCAAGCGTCCCAGGTCGAAGGCATGCAGGGGCTGGCCCAGTTCGAGCAACACGTAGTTGGTCGCGTCAACGACGTTGTTGATCGGGCGAGACCCGGCAGCACGAAGGCGCGCCTGGAGCCAGGCCGGCGAAGGCCCGACTCTCACTCCGCGGACGACCGCGCCCAGATAACGGGAGCATAATTCGGGCGCCTCAATCCGCACGGTCGCACCGGATATCGCGGCGGCAGCAGGATCGCTGACCAGGGCGACGTGCAGGCGACGGCTCCCGGGGAACGGCGGAGACACGAGCGAGGCATGCCCCCCGGGGGCGACCTCGCGCGCGATGCCCATGTGCGAGAGGAGATCGCCACGGTTCGCCGTGACTTCCACGTCCAGACGCCAGTCGTCCAAGCCCAGTGCGTCCACCAGTGAGGCGCCGGGCAAGAGGCCAGCGGGCAGGTCGAGAAGGCTACTGTGGTCGGTCCCGAGCCTCAGTTCCCGCGCTGAACAGAGCATGCCCTCGGACACCTCGCCACGGATGGTCGCACGCCCGATGCTGCGACCGTCGGGCAACGTGGTCCCCACAGGCGCAAACGGGTAGAGCCCACCCGGGGTGACGTTAGGCGCTCCGCACACGACCTGAACGCGCCGCCCGTTGCCCGCGTCCACCGTGCACAGGCTGAGGCGGTCTGCGTTAGGATGGTGTTCAGCAGTCTCCACGCGCGCGACGACGACCCCGGCCAGTCCCTCGTCCAGCGCGACCAGCGATTCTACCGGCGCACCCCGCAGTGCCAGCCGCTCCGCCAACTCCTCGGGCGACTCCTCGATACCGGGGGCGACGGCCTTCAGCCAAGCGTACGAGACTATCACGTCAGCGCGCACCCATCTGTGTGAGGAAGCGCATGTCGCTCTCGAAGAACATCCGCAGATCGGGCACGTCGTAACGCAGCATGGCGATCCGGCCCGGTCCCATGCCGAACGCCCAACCGGTGTGACGCTCCGGATCATATCCGACGTTGCCCAGCACAGCCGGATCTACCATTCCGGCACCCATGATCTCCAGCCAATCGCTCTCGACGCGCACTCCGTCGGCATTCGTGATCATGCGCTTCACGTCCACCTCGGCGCTCGGCTCGGTGAAGGGGAAGAACGAGGGCCGAAAGCGGAGCTTCGCGCCCTCGCCGAAGAAGCGGCGCGCGAACTCCCCCAGCGTGGCCTTCAGATCTACGAACGTGATCCCCTCGTCCACGGCGAGTCCCTCCACTTGAAGGAACACCGGCGTGTGGGTTGGATCGTAACTGTCACGGCGATACACCCATCCGGGTGCCACGACCCGGATAGGGGGTTCGTGGCGCTCCATGGTCCGCACCTGCACTGGCGACGTATGGCTTCGGAGCAGCACATCACTCGCCTCCAGGTAGAGCGTGTCCTGCTCGTCCGCAGCCGGATGGTCCGGTGGCGTGTTGAGCGCCAGGAAGTTGTACCACTCGTTCTCGACCTCGGGACCCCGTACGCGGGTGAAGCCGAGATCATGGAAGACCGCGCATATCTCGTCCACGACGAGCGTGACCGGATGGCGGGCACCAGTCCAGGGACGCCGACCAGGAAGGGTCAGGTCCACGGGTGAGAGTGTGTCACGAGCCCCGGCGAGCAGCTCGTCACTTCTCCGCTCTAGCGCCTCGGCCAGTGACCGCTTGACGCGGTTGGCCTCCGCGCCCACGCGCGGGCGGGTTTCAGCGGGCAGAGTGCCCAGCCCCTGGAGCACCGAGGAGACCTTGCCTTCCCGCCGCCCGAGGTACTCCACACGGATGGCCTCGAGCGCGCTCGTCTCGGACGCTCCGGCCACGGCAGCCAGAGCCTCCGTCTCGAGACGCCTTAGTGTGTCTACCAGCGCGGCGCCGTCCGTCATCTGGTCTCCCTGAGCCGCTGCTCGCACGCGCGTTGAGGGGTCGAAGCCGCGAAAAGCTAGGGCGTCGGCGCACGAGAGAAAGGCCCTGCGGGTTCGAAGCCCTCAGGGCCGATTCTCCTCGACGGACGCGGGTCCGTGGCCCCGCCGACCCGTCCTGGCTCAGTCCACCTTGGCGAGTCCGGCCCTGGCCGTGTCCGCGAGCCGAGCGAACGCCTCCGGGTTGCGCACCGCCAGCTCGGCCAGCGCTCGCCGGTCGAGCTCCACTCCCGCACGGGCAAGCCCGTTCATGAAGCGCGAGTAGGTCAGGTCGTGCTGGCGGGCGGCGGCGTTGATGCGGACGATCCAGAGGCGCCGGAAGTTGCGCTTGTTCTTCTTACGGTCCCGATAAGCGTGCTCCCAGCCCTTCTCGACTGCGTCCTTGGCGACCCGCCATAGGTTCTTGCGACCGCCGAAGTAGCCCTTGGCCTCTTTGAAGATCTTCTTGTGGCGTTGATTGCGCGGCACCGCACCGCGGGTGCGTGGCATCGTCCACCTCCTTAAGGGCCGTAGGGAAGCAGCTGCTTCATCTGCCTCTCGTTCGCCTTGTCTACGAGGTCCGCTGCACGCAGTCGGCGCTTCCTCTTCCGGGTCTTCTTGGTGAGGATGTGGCTATGGTTCGCCTTGTGGCGCCTCAAACGGCCCGAAGCCGTGGACTTGAGTCGCTTCGCCGCGCCCCTGTGAGTCTTCATCTTGGGCATGTTCGCTTCCTTGCTGGCCTGTGGCCCCTCTCCACTCCCCCTTCGTCGGCGACGCTCTATCTGGACTTGAGAGGCGCAATGATCATCGACATCTGGCGCCCCTCGAAGCTCGGATTCTGCTCTACTTTGGCGATGTCCTCCAAATCGCCGGTCACCCGCTTCAGCACTTCAAGCCCCAGCTCCGGGTGCGTTACCTGTCGGCCACGAAATATCATCGTCAGCTTGACCTTGTTGCCGTCCTCAAGGAAACGGCGCGCGTGCCGGAGCTTGAAGTCGTAGTCGTGATCCTCAATGCCGGGACGGAACTTCACTTCCTTAACCTGGATGGTGTGCTGCTTCCGCCGGGCTTCGCGTGCGGCGCGCGCCTCCTCGTACTTGAACTTCCCGTAGTCCATCAAGCGGACCACGGGAGGCCTCGCGTCGGGCGCCACCTCCACCATGTCCAGCCCCTTTACTGTCGCTCGCTCCCGGGCTTCATCCAGGGACACGATCCCAACTTGCTTGCCTTGTTCGTCGATCAGACGGATCGGGCTGATCCGGATCTGTTCGTTGACTCGGATCCGCTTCTCGGCTATGGCGTCGACCTCCGTGCGCGTGGCGGCCGGGGGCACTTCCCCCGGCAAAAAAAAGCCCGGAAGAACCGGGCCGGCGGACAGCGGCCGTGGTCAAGACCCACGGCGGCGCCCCTCAACCCGGCGGTACCTCCCGGAACGATCCGGTGGACCGATCAGGTGGAGCCGCGACGCACGCGGCTCGCTTCAACGTTTTCCGCTCTTCGCTACCTCCGACGAGACGCCGAGACGGGCAAGAGAAGCTCGCGACAGGAGCGGGGCCCGTCAACTCGGGGGTCTTGTTCAATGACGAACAAGCCTGAGGTGGCGTCGATTGCCACGGGAGGCCGCCCCAAGAGGGGAGCGCAGCTTTCGCGGGCATGCGATAGCGAGTCTCGACCGGGCAGACCCGCACTGTCGACCCGGTGACGGCCTCTCGCCGAAGGCGACGGGACCGCCGCATACGTGGCCTTGACGATCTGCGAAACGACCTGATCCAGGCGGGGGGCCGGCCCGCTCTCGGTCAAACGCACTCTACCACACTAGGGTGTCGGAGAACCATTCCAGACGCCGAGGCACCGCAGCCGGCAGACCTACCATAGCGGCGGAATCATCGTCCGTGGCAAGGCACGGCTCTGTGCGAGTCTCTAGTCCAGCTGCCGCGTCGACACCTGCTTGACGAGACAAGCGATGAACTCCTCCCGCCCCATGACCTCCTGCTTCCTAGCTGCCCCACGGTGGCGCACCGCGACCGTCCCGGCCATGGCTTCTCTTTCCCCAACCACGGCCATGTAGGGGACCTTGAGGAGTTCGGCCTCGCGGATTCGGTACGAGAGCGTGTCGCGCTCGTCGAGTGTGACCCGGATCCGCGCCGCTTCCAACTGCTTGACCAGTGAGGCGGCACTCTCGGCCTGGTGCTCCGAGATGGGCAACACGCGCACTTGTTCGGGAGCAAGCCACAGAGGGAAAGCGCCCGCGAAGTGCTCAATTAGGATGGCGATGAAGCGCTCGAAGGACCCGCACACTGCACGGTGAATCACAACCGGACGGTGTGCGGCGTTGTCGTCGCCCACGTAGGAGAGGCCGAAGCGCTCGGCGGCCGCGTAATCGAGCTGTATCGTACCCAGCTGCCACGCACGACCGAGGGAATCCGTGACGTCGAAGTCGATCTTGGGACCGTAGAAGGCGCCATCGCCCTCCTTCAGTTCGTATGAGTGATCGGTTGCTTCGAGGCCGGCGCGCAAGGCGGCTTCGGCACGGTCCCACATGGCATCGTCGCCGATTCTTTGCTCCGGCCGCGTGGCAAACTTGAGCGTCGCCACGAGCCCGAAGGTCTCGTAGTAGGCGAGGATGAAATCCATCAGGAACCCCACCTCGTCGGCAATCTGGTCTTCGCGCAGGTAGACGTGGCAGTCGTCTTGCGCGAACTGGCGCACGCGGGTCAGTCCGGAGAGCGTGCCGGACAATTCGTGCCGCTGCAGGACGTCAAACGTGACGTAGCGCAGTGGAAGGGCCCGATAGGAGTGGTGTGACGTGTTGTAATAGATGTGGTGTGACGGGCAGTTCATGGGCTTGAGGCTCATGTCATGCTCCCCGGACTCTCGATTCAGTACCAGGAACATGTTCTCGCGGTACTTGCCCCAGTGGCCGGACTGCTCCCAGAGGGTCTTTGTGTACAGGAGCGGCGTCCTGATCTCGAGAAAATCCGCACGCTGCCGCTCCCGCACGAAGTCGATCAAGAGGTTGTAGAGTGTCGTGCCGCGGGGCGTCCAGAAGGCAGCGCCGGGCGATACAGGGTGGAACTGGAAGAGATCCAACTCGCGTCCGAGTCTGCGATGATCGCGCTTCTTGGCCTCCTCCAGCCGCGTCAGCTGCTCGGCCAGGTCGGTCGCCTTCCAGAAGGCCGTGCCGTAGATGCGCTGGAGCATCTGACGGCGCTCGTCTCCCCGCCAGTAGGCACCCGCGCCGTGCAGCAGTTTGAAGTGCTTGAGCCGTCCCGTACTGGGCACGTGCGGTCCGCGGCACAGGTCTAGGAACGGGCCGTTACGGTAGACGGTTATCTCCTCCTCCGGCCCCAGCTCCTCCAGGCGCTCCAGCTTCAGAGGATCACCCGCGAACAGGTCGCGCGCCTCCTCGCGTGTCACGACGCAGCGCTCGAAGGGCATGTCGGCCTCGACCACCGCGTGCATGCGCTCCTCGAACGCAGCCAGATCCTCGGGCGTGAACGGAGCTTCGACGCCGAAGTCGTAGTAGAAGCCGTCGTCGATGGGGGGCCCGAAGCCGATCGCCGCGTTCGGACGGAGTTCCCGAACCGCAGTCGCGAGCACATGTGCCGCGGAGTGGCGCAGGACCGGGAGCGACTCGGAGTCCCTGGACGTCAGGACGCGGACGTCCGCGTCCTGAGCCGGTGCGTACATGAGATCACGTACGTCACCGTCGACGACGGCGGCCACGGCCGCCTTGGCAAGGCCCGGGCCGATGGCCCGCGCCAGATCCATCAGTGTAGACCCGGCAGGCAACTCGCGTACGCTCTGGTCCGGGAGTGTGAAGCAGACGGTTTGGCTCATCATATTCGGGATAACACTGCCGGTCGCAGGTCACGCGCGCTGACGAAACCCGCAGGAGCCGTGTGCGTTCCGCCAAGCCTACCAATGGTGCGGGCGCGTCCGCTGCTCGAGCCGGCGGCCAGGACAAGCACCGGCCCGCCCCGCCGCGCTTGAGCTGCGAAGAGCGCGCTCAACTGACTGTCACCCGCTGCGCTGGGCACCCGCTTCACCACGGAGATTCCGTGAGCTACGCCTCAGTCTTCCCCCAACCACTCCACGACGGCCAGGACGGGCCGGTGATCGGAGGCGGTACGGTCATCGAGCGTCCGCGCCTCGATGACGCGCCACTCACCGGCGGGCTGAAACAACACGTAGTCGCCGCGCGGTCCCCGTCGCCTTCCATTTCGGCTGACGTACTCGTCCGCGGCCTGGGCGATGGGATTGATCCAGCGGTCGTCCAGCACCGCCATGACCTCCGTCCCGGGTCGCGCGTTAAAGTCCCCCGCGAGGATGCTCGGCAATCCATCGGTGGAGGCCAGCACTTCGTTCAGGAACCGGGCCTGCCTCAGCTGGTCGATCGACTCACGCGACTGATCCAGATGCGTGCTCGTGAACCGCAGCAGAGGTCCGTCCTCACCCGCACGGACAAGAACCGTGAGCGCAACTCTCGGCTCACGGTGATCGGACGACGGAAGCGCCCAATTCCGGGGTGCCTGCAGCGGCCAGCGCGACAGCACTCCCACGCCGTAGCGTCCCCCCTCAAGACCCATGGCGGCACCGAACTCGCCGTGCATGCCGAGGAGAGCCGCCAGCTCGTCGAGTTGATTGACTTCACTGGAGCGCTTGGTGCCCTGATCCACTTCCTGTAGGGCCACGAGATCGGGCCGGGCCTCCCGAATGACGTCGGCGACGCGGGCGAGATCGAGGTGGCCGTCGGTCCCCTCGCCGTGGCGGATGTTGTACGCGAGCACCCGGATCGTGGCCGGCTCCGGGCCAGGACTCTGCGAAGCGGCCGGAGCTGCCGAGAGCAGCAGGGCAACGAGCGCGCGGATCGTCCCCGCCCCGAGCTGCCGTCCCTCAAACGCACCGTGGAACTTCCGACCCATGCTCGTTCCCTCGCTCAGCATGCGAATTCCGTCGGCAATGCGACCCTGCGCTGCTCACGGTACCGGCAAGGCACCGCGGGGCGTATGGCCGGATCCCGTCCCTGTCCCGGGAGAAGGTCACGGGTGTCCAAACCCGCCATCCCGGAAGCTGCACCTCAAGACCTCCGGCGTCCATACGGACCCGGTCACCCCAGCTCGCAGAAGGGGGGCTGATCAATTGCCTGCAACGTAACGGGAGCCGAGACCGCCTGCGCCCGGCCTCCTGCCGAGAAAAGACGAAGCCGGCGACCCCTGAGGGGCGCCGGCTTCGAGGCCGGCCCGCAGACTCCCGAGCATGTGGCCGTCCGCAGGCAACGGGCCGTCATATACGTGACGGCACGGATCCGTCAGTACATGCCGCCCATGCCGCCCCCGCCGGGCATTCCGCCGCCCTGGGGCTTCTCTTTCTCGGGTTTCTCAACAACGACTGCCTCGGTGGTCAGCAGCAGCCCGGCGATCGACGCGGCATTCTGAAGCGCGGTCCGCACAACCTTTGTGGGGTCGATGACGCCCGCGTCGACCAAGTCCTCGTACGTTTCGGTCTGGGCGTTGTAGCCGAAGCTGGTGGCATCGTTCGAGCGGACCTTCTCGACGACGATCGAGCCCTCGGCCCCGGCGTTCTGCGCGATCCAACGGAGCGGGGATTCCAGCGCGCGACGCAAGATCTCCACGCCGATCTGCTCGTCCTCGCGCTCCAGTTGCACTTCGTCGAGCGCCGTTTGGGCCCTGAGCAGTGCTACGCCGCCGCCGGACACGATACCTTCCTCCACCGCAGCCCGGGTCGCGTGCAAGGCGTCCTCGACCAACGCTTTCTTTTCCTTCATCTCCGTCTCGGTCGCGGCACCGACGTGGATCACCGCCACGCCCCCGGACAGCTTGGCAAGCCGCTCCTGAAGCTTCTCACGGTCGTAGTCCGAGGTGCTCTTGTCGATCGCGACCTTGATCTCCTCGATACGCCCCTTGATCTTGTCGCTTGAGCCGGCGCCATCGACTATCGTCGTGTTGTC
>CAZYLN010000002.1:32197-170038 GCA_964648975.1 uncultured Gemmatimonas sp.
GCTAGCCACGGCGTTCTCGAGCTTGAATCCGACCTCGTCGGAAATCACCTGCCCGCCCGTCAGCACCGCGATGTCCTGAAGCATTGCCTTGCGACGGTCGCCGAACCCAGGCGCCTTCACCGCGCAGACCTTCAGGGTGCCACGCAGCTTGTTCACCACCAGGGTGGCGAGCGCCTCCCCCTCGACCTCCTCGGCGATGATCAAGAGCGGACGTCCCATCTGGGCGACCTTCTCCAAGATCGGGAGCAGGTCCTTCATGGAGCTGATCTTCTTGTCGTGCACAAGCACGAGAGGCTCCTCGAGGACGGCTTCCATACGCTCCGGGTCGCTGACGAAGTACGGAGAAGAGTAGCCACGGTCGAACTGCATGCCCTCCACCGTATCGAGCGTGGTCTCTAGGCCACGTGCCTCCTCGACGGTGATCACGCCGTCCTTACCCACCTTGTCCATCGCGTCGGCGATGAGGTCCCCGATCTCCTGGTTGTTGTTGGCCGAGATAGCACCGACCTGAGCAATCTCCCGCTTGCCCTTGGTCGGGAGCGAGAGCTGCTTCAAAGCCTGGACGACCGTGTCCACCGCCTTGTCTATGCCACGGCGGATCCCCATCGGGTTGGTCCCGGCGGTGACGTTCTTGAGCCCTTCGCTGAAGATCGCCTCAGCCAGTACGGTCGCCGTGGTGGTCCCGTCCCCTGCGATGTCGGAGGTCTTGGTCGCTACCTCCTTCACCATCTGGGCTCCCATGTTCTCGACCGGGTCGGTCAGCTCGATCTCCTTCGCCACAGACACCCCGTCCTTAGTTACGGTAGGAGAGCCGAACTTGCGGTCGAGCACTACGTTTCGGCCCTTCGGCCCAAGCGTCACCTTCACCGCCTGGGCGAGCTTGTCGACGCCGACCTTGAGACGGGCACGCGCCTCTACGTCGAACTCTAGGTCCTTCGCTGCCATTGTTATGTCTCCTTGCGTTGCGCTTGAGGGCGCGATTCAGTCGGATTCCGACATCTACTTGAGTACCGCGAGGACATCCGCCTCGCGGAGAATCAGGTACTGCTCGTTCTCCACAGTGACCTCTGTCCCGCTGTACTTCCCGTAGAGGACCCTGTCTCCCGCCTTGAGGTCCGGGGCTATGCGCTCGCCCTGGTCGCTCACGCGGCCCGGACCAACGGCGACGATCTCGCCCTGCTGAGGCTTCTCCTTCGCGGTGTCCGGGATGTAGAGCCCGCCTCGCATCTGTTCCGCCTCCTCCAGCGGCCGTACGACCACACGGTCGCTGAGGGGTTCGATGTTCGTGGCGGCCTTGGTATTGGTGGCCATGCTTGCCTGCCTCCTGAGACGTTGTTGCGGTGATAGATCGGACGGGACAGTCCCGCAGAACCTATTAGCACCCTGTCTAGCTGAGTGCTAACCAAGCCGGCGCAATCTCTAACGAGCAGCTGGTGGATGTCAACTCCCGATCCTGCCAACCGGCGCTGGAGCGCGTGTGCCAGTTCGGGCAACCGAGAACGGCACGGCGACCCATGCTCTGTGCGCTCACCCATGTTTGGGCCCGCACGAACAGCCAGCCCCCGCTCTCTCCACTCCGTCCCGGCTCGCGCAGTCCGGTGGCACGCCTGTCATTCGACCCGTTGCCCCCTTCCACCGCGCGCCCCAGTTTCACCACCCGTCAACGACCACCAGCGCGGAAGCCAGGACGCGCCTAGACCCTCGCCTTCAGGCTCATCTCCGAATTGGAAGAGATTCCTCCTTAGGGATGGCCCTCCCAAATGCCGAGCCTGAACGAGCTCCTTCACGCGGCTAGCCGAACCTTCGCGGTCGGGATCGACCGCCTCCCGCTCCCGCTCCGGGGCGAGGTCGAGACCGCCTATTTGCTGCTCCGGGTGTCGGACTACCTCGAGGACAACGAGTCCATGGCCCCGTCGCGGAAGGCGGACCTCCTGGAGCTTTGGGCCCGGGTCCTAGAGGAGGGCAAGGACGCTCGCGCTTTCAAGGGGCTCCTGGGGCCCGTGACCGACACGACACCAGACGCGCTGGTCGCAGGCAACGCCGAGCGCGTCGTGGCAGCCCTGCACAGCCTCGATCCGGCCGCGCAGGCTGTCATCCGCAGGCATGTCAAGGACTCGACCCAGGGCATGGCGCGCTGGGTTCGTCGCGGGCCCGATTTGGCCGACGAGGCGGACCTTGACGACTACATGCATGAGGTCGCGGGCCGCGTCGGGTGGTTGCTTACCGAGCTCTTCGCGTTGGTCGTCTCCGAGGTGGCAGCGCAGCGCGAGCGCATGATGCCGCTCGGCCGGGAGTTCGGTCTCGCGCTCCAGACGGTGAACGTTATTCGCGGGCTGCACACGGACTGGCGACGTGGCTGGGTCTACGTGCCCCGCTCGTTTGCGGGTGAAGCCGTCTCGGACGCCACGCACGCGGCGGCGCTCTTCACGGGCGAACCCGATCCCGCGCGTGAAGCTCATATCGTGGACCGCCTCGTCGCGAAGGGCGAGCGACACCTCGGCGCGGCGTCAGCCTACCTGCGGCGGATACCCCGGCGCTGCCACGGCATCCGCCTGTTCTGTCTGCTCCCCTATCTGTTCGCGGTGCGCACCTTGGCCAAGAGCCGCAGCAGCCCGTCGGTCTTCCGTGAGGAGACCAAGATCTCGCGCGCCGAGGTCGCCCGCATCGTCAAGGCCGCTTCCCTTCTGGGGCGGTCGAACCGCTGGATCGGCTGGTACGCGCGGCGCCTCGCACGTCCCTAGTGAGCGCCGGTGACGCGGCTCTACTCCGCGAGAGGACGTTCCCGCCACACCGGCCCTCGCCGCTTCAGCCCCGCAGCTCTTCGCCCGCGATGGCAAGCCCGTACAGGGTCAAGAACGGTTCGATGTGCTGGACGGTAGCGAGGTGCGGGCCGAGTACGGTGGCGAAGCCTCCCGTCGCGACCACGTAGGGGTCCGGGCGGCCCCATTCCGCGACGATACGACGGACGATGCCGTCAATCCCGTCGAGTGCCGAGTAGAACACGCCGCTCTGGATACACGTCTCCGTTAGCCGTCCGATCACGGATGCAGGGGGCACCAATTCGACGCGAGGCAGTTTCGCGGTGCGGCGTCCGAGCCACTCAAGTCCGGCAGAGAGCCCGGGCGCGATCACACCGCCCATGAACACGCCGTCCGACGTGATCAGGTCGAACGTGGTGGCGGTCCCCAGGTCGACGGCAATGGTGTCACGCCCATAGAGCGCACGCGTGGCCAGTGTGTTGACGATCCGGTCGGGACCCACGGTGCGGGGCTCCTCCACGTCCAAACGGATCGGGAGCGCAGAGTCCGGTCGCACGACGTGCACGGGACCATCAACCAAGGCGGCAAGCGTGGGCACGAGCACGGCCGTCACATCTGGGACGACCGAGCCGATCACGGCAGCGCCGGGACGGCCCGTACCCGCCTCGGCGAGCAGCGCACCCAGGAGGTGCTGGTATTCGTCGACGGTGCGCGGTACGAGCGTGCTGAGCCGCCAGTGCGCCGCGAGCTTGTTCCGGCCAGCCACGACCCCAACCACCGTCTCGGTATTGCCGACGTCCACGACCAGCTGCATCTGTGCCACCCCCTCGTTCACCAGTCCCGGACCTATTGGTCGTGAATTCTCACATGCCCCGCAACGACGTGTCGGATGTCGCCTGGCCGGATCTCGACCAATAGCGCGCCGTCCCGGTCGATCCCCCGTGCCACGCCCGTCCCTCCGACGCCCGCGGCCACACGGCGCCCGCACAGCACATCCCGTTCGGCGAGTTCTCGTCCGAGCGCCTCGTCTAACGCGACCGGTCCCTGTGCCACCAGTTCCTTGAGCTCCGACAGCACGCGACCAGCCAGCGCAGCGCGGTCCACTGGACCATCGGTAACCTCTTCGAGAGCGACCGCGATAGGGGACAACCCGGGCGACAGCGCGCGCTGCCTCACGTTGATGCCGACCCCGATCACGACTGCGCCGCTACCCGCCTCACACAAGATCCCGCTCAGCTTGCGACCTTCGATCTGCACGTCGTTGGGCCACTTGATCCCCGGACGGACGCCGGGGGCAGCCCGCTCGACTGCCCGACAGACCGCCAGCCCCACCCGCAGCGGGACGAGCAACAGTCCGGACGCGTCCGTGTCCGGCGCTACGACACTCATCCACAGGCCGCTCCCGGGTGGAGACTCCCAGCGTCTGCCGTCCCTTCCCCGCCCCGCGCTTTGTTCCTCCGCGATTACGGTGGTGAAGGGGTCCGCACCCATTTCGGCGAGTTCGCGGGCGCGGTCGTTGGTGGAGCCGATCCGCTGATGCACTTCCAGCCGGGGCACACCCCAGCGCGCAGCCCAAGCAGCCGTCGTGTCACCCTCCCACGACTCGGTCACGGTTCTCGGCGGCGCTCAGTGCATGCGAAGCGAGAAGTCCGCAACCGGCGCGGAATGAGTCAGCGCGCCGACGCTGATCCGGTCTACACCCGTCTCGGCCACCGCCCGAACGTTCGCGAGCGTAACGTTGCCGGAGGCCTCGATCTCCGGCCGTTCGGAGCCCAGGCGATGCACCCGCGCGACGGCTCTCTCCATCTCGTCCAACGTCATGTTGTCCAACATGATGCAGTCGACTCCCAGACCGAGCGCCTCCTCCAGCTGTCCCGTGTGCGTCACCTCCACCTCGATCGGCAATCTCCCGCGGCCTTGCCGACGAGCCCGCTCGACGGCCCGGGTGATCCCGCCGGCCACGGCGATGTGGTTGTCCTTGATCATGATCATGTCGTAGAGCCCCATGCGGTGATTGTCGGCGCCGCCGGCACGCACGGCTGCCTTCTCGAGATAGCGCCAGCCGGGCGTGGTCTTGCGCGTGTCCACTATGCGTGCCGGGGTTCCCCGCACCGCATCCACAAACGCTCGGGTCAGCGTGGCGATCCCGGAGAGGCGACCGAGAAAGTTGAGCACAACGCGCTCCGCGGTCAGAATACGCCCCTCGCGACCCGACGCCTCAAGCACGACGTCTCCGGCCGCGGCCCGGAGCCCGTCACCCCGCACGACGCGAACCACGAGTTCCGGGTCCACCGCCGCGAACACCGCACATGCCGCTGTCGTGCCCCCCACGATCAAGTGGTGCTTGGCAAGCGCGTGTGCGCATCCGACCGTTTCGGGGTCGACCGTCCACGCGGTCGTCCAGTCGCCCGGTCCCACATCCTCCGCAAGCGCCAGCCGCACGAGTCGATCCAAGCTCTCGTCCGCCTCGGGCACGCCCGTCAACGGCGAGCCGGTGACTCCGCTCTCGCTGCGCGTCACTTGGCGAGGGCGGGCGCCGCTCGGCCGGCTAGGATCTCGCGATAGTAGGCCTCGTAGACGGGCACCACGCGCTTCGCCGAGAAACGCCCGACCGCGATCTCGCGTGCGGCAGCGCTCATTCGCCGCCACCTGCTCCTGTCGGAGAGCACTGCAATGGCCGCGTCGCCCATCGCCTCCACATCGCCGACGGGGAACAAGTTCCCCGCTATGCCCTCTGGGATCACCTCGACCAGCCCGCCTGTCCGTGTGGCGATCACCGGCGCACCGCAGGCCATGGCCTCAAGGGCCGCTAGGCCGAACGACTCGCTTTCGCTCGGCAGCAGGAAGAGGTCGCAGCACCGCAGCAGCTCGTCCACCGCGTCGTGCCTGCCCAAGAACACGACCTTGTCCTCCAATTCCAGCTCCTCGACACGCTCGATCGCGAGCGGACGATCCGGTCCGTCCCCCACGAGGACGAGCCTGGCACGCACGCGCCGTGCCAGGCGTGCGAATACCTCGACCACATCGGTCACACGCTTCACGGCGCGAAAGTTAGAGACGTGCATCACGATCTTCTCACCGCCGGGGGCAAGCGTCCCACGATGGCATGGCTCTTTGTTGCGGTCGTAGCGCTCGGTGTTGACGAAATTGGGAATCACCCGGATCTGATCTTTCGGCACACCGAAGTCACGAACCGTCTCGTCGCGCAGGTAATCCGACACGGCGGTGAGCCCTTGGGAGCGGAGGATCGAGAAACCGGTGATCTTGTGGAACGAGGGATGGAGGCCCACCAGAGTGATGTCGGTACCGTGGAGCGTAGTAATGATCGGGAGCTCGCGCACCGGATACAGCATCTCGCGGGCGATCCACGCCGACGTCGCGTGCGGAATCGCGTAGTGCACATGGATCAGGTCGAGTTCGCACTTGGCGGCGGTCTCGTGGATCGCGACGGCCAGCGCGAGCGTGAACGGCGCGTGCTCGAAGAGGGGGTACTGCGCCATCTCCACCTCGTGATAGAACACACGCTCACGGAACCCGCTCAGACGGAAGGGCAACGCATAAGAAATGAAGTGGACCTCATGGCCGTGGTCGGCCAGCATGAGCCCGAGCTCGGTGGCAACTGCCCCGGAGCCGCCGTAAGTCGGATAACAGGTGACACCGATCTTCACGCGCCCGCTCCTCTGCCTGGAGAGTGCCGTCCACCCGTCCCAGCCGGCGTGGCGGCACCGGCCGCACGCCGCCACGCCTCGACTACCCGATCCACCCGCTCCTCCATCGACGCCAGACCGTCCACCTCCACGACCTCCGGCGGCAGCTGGTTGCGGAACCAGGTGGCTTGCCGGCGAGCGTACGCGCGAGTCGCGCGCTTGATCCGCTCGACGGCCTCTCGCCTGTCGATCCGCCCGGCCAGGAGCAGGGCCATCTCCCGATAACCCATGCCGGTCATTCCAGGGGCTTCAGCTCCGCAACCGCCGGCCAGCAGCCGCTGCACCTCGCTCTCGAATCCGGCCGCCAACATAGCATCCACACGCGAGTCGATCCTCCGGTCCAACTCCTCGCGAGGAAGCTTGATCGACGCGATCACTCCGCTGAGTGGCTCTTCTTTGGCCGGCATGTTGCGGTGCCACCAGGAGAGCGGGCGACCCGTCAGCAGGGCCACCTCCAGGGTGCGTTGAAGACGCTGCGGGCCGCCCTCGGCCGCCAGCTCCGCACGTTCGGGGTCCAGTGCGCGCGCCCATCGCACCAGCTCGGCTGGCTCGCGCGCCGCGAGCCAGCGGCGAAGCGCTCGGCGGCGCGTCGGCTCAAGAGGCGGCTCGCGGAAGAGCGGCGCCGTCAATGCCCGGAGGAAGAACCCGGTTCCACCTGCCAGGACGGGGACGCGTCCGCGCCGTCGGATATCCCTGATCCAGCCGCGGGCATCACGCGCGAAGCGACCGACCGAGTACGTCTGATCGGGTGACAGGAGATCAAGACCGTGGTGTGGCACACCGCATCGCTCCTCCGGGGGCAGCTTGGCCGTGCCGATGTCCATCCCGCGGTAGACCTGCCTGGAATCCAGCGATACCACCTCGCCATTGAGTCGAATCGCCACTGCGACGGCCAGATCGCTCTTGCCCGACGCGGTGGGCCCCAAGAGAGCGAGGAATGCAGGGGACACGGGCTCACGCGCGACAGGCTGAGATAGCGTTCACCGCCCGAACTTCCGCGCCAGCTCTGCGGCCGACAGACGCACCACCGTGGGCCTGCCATGCACGTCGTGCCAGGGCAACTCGGTCGCGAACAACGCGTCGAACAGCTCCGTCATTTCCTCGTCCGAGAGCCGCTGCCCCGCCTTGATGGCCGCCTTGCAAGCGAACGTCTTGCCGATTCGCTCGTGCTGGTTGCGCGCCGAGCGCACCAACTCGGAGCCGTGCGTGAGTTCGGCGATCATCTCGCGGAAACAGCGCTCCGCGTCAAACCATGGATGCGGATCAGGGACCGCGTGCACAATCACCGTGTCCCCGCCGAAACCCTCCACCTCGAAACCCGCGCGTTCGAGGATACCACCGAGTGCATCCACCTGCTCGAATTCGGGACGTGGCAGCTGTAGGGTCATCGGGAAAAGAAGTCGCTGGCAGGGTTCTCCGCTGTCGTCGAACGCGCGCATCATGCGCTCGAACAGCACACGCTCGTGCGCGGAGTGCTGGTCGATGATCAGCATCCCGTCACGTGCTTCCGCCACGATGTACATGTGATGCAACTGGAAGAGCCGGGGACGGTCCTCGCCCGTGTACGTGGGGAAGGGCACTTCTTGGTCGTCGGACGACGCCGGCGGGGTCGGAGCAGGAACGAACAACGCGGTTTGCGCAGCCGGTGGCTCCTTCGGGCGGGAGCGTGTGCGCGCTGAGGTTTCCGCTGCGCTCGGAGGAGACGGCGGCGGGGCTTGTTCGAATGAGGCGGAGCTGGCGACACCGGCCAGCGCGGAGCGCACACCCGCTTCAACCGCGGCCTCGACGGCTGCAGCGTCGCGGAAGCGTACCTCCGCCTTCGACGGATGGACGTTGACGTCGACCGAACCCGTCGGGACGAGAAGCTCGAGGAACAGCCATGGGCGCGTGCCGGGAGCCACTGTCGAACGGTACGCACGGTCGGCGGCGCGCACGAGCCCTGGACTTCTGAAGGGTCTTCCGTTCACGAGCAGATGCGCCCGCCGCAGGCCCGGCCGCACGGCGTCGGGGCGCTGAACGAGGCCGCGTACACCCACACCACCCCCGCCGCTGCCCGCCTCGATCCGGAACTCGACCGGCAGAAGCGTCGCGGCCGTCTCCACGCTCCATACCGCCGTGATCCGCTCGGGCAGGTCACGCGCCGGCGGCAGATCGACGAGAGGGCGACCATCCGATGACAGCGTGAACCCCACGCTCGGCTTCGCCAGTGCGAGCCCGATCACGACGTCACTGACTCTACGTGCCTCCGTACTCACCGAGCGCAGAAACCGCGCGCGCGCAGGCGCGTTGAAGAAGAGAGCGCGCACCTCGACGGTGGTTCCCGGCCGGCGCGCGTGGTCATCCACCGCGGTCACCCGTCCCCCCTCCACGCGCACCCGGGTCCCGACTTCGTTGTTGCGCCCGCCCGGAGCCTCCTTAGGCCCGGCATGGGCGGTCTCCAGCGTGAGCCGTGACACGGCGGCGATTGAGGGGAGAGCCTCTCCCCGGAAGCCGAAACTCGCCACCCGTCTCAGGTCCTCCGCACTCTTGATCTTGCTGGTAGCGTGGCGATCAAGGCAGGCCACGGCATCCTCACGGCTCATGCCGTGGCCGTCGTCGGTCACTCGGACCAACCGCTTGCCGCCACCCTCGATCACCGCCTCGATGCGCCGCGCGCCCGCGTCCAGCGCGTTCTCGATCAATTCCTTGACCAGCGACGCCGGTCGCTCCACCACCTCGCCGGCGGCGATCTGGTTGGCTACCAGGTCCGGAAGCACCTCGATCGTACGCGCCATTCTTCGCTTGACCTCAGATGCCGAACAGCCGGTGCGCGTTCGCCGAGGTGTAGGCTGCCACCTCGTCGATCGGCTCGCCACGCAGCCGCGCGACCGCCTCGGCCACCCGGACCACGTAACCCGGCTCGTTACGCTTGCCTCGATGCGGGACGGGTGCCAGAAACGGGGAGTCGGTCTCTACCAGAAGACGTTCGCGCGGCACGGCTCGCAGAAGGTCGTGGCCCCGGAAACTGGGGAATGTCACGATCCCGGCGAAGGAGATGTACCACTCAGCGTTCAGCCCGACCTCCAACAGCTCCCTCCCTCCGCTGAAACAATGCAGTACGCCGATGACCCGTCCTTGATGTTCTCGAATCATGTGCGCCACGTCGGCATCAGCGTCCCGTGCATGAACGACGACCGGGAGGCTCAGCTCAGCGGCCAACTCGAGCTGCGTTCGGAACACGGCTCGCTGCACGTCACGCGGGGCGTGGTCGTAGTGGAAGTCGAGACCGCACTCTCCAACCGCCCGGAGACGAGGCTCCGAGCGCAGAGCATGACGCAGCCGTTCGAATGCCTCCGTTGACCCTCGCCCGGCCTCGTGGGGATGGACACCCGCGGTACCCCACACCTCCGGATGCTCGGCCACCAGCCGGACAACGTCCACGAGATCGGTCGCATCCGAGCAGACGCTCACGACGCCGACCACACCGGCCGCACGGGCGCGGGCGACGGTTCCCGCCCGGTCTCCCTCGAAGGCGCGGTCGGTCAGATGACAGTGGCTATCTATGTACATGGCTGCCCGGGGGCTGCCCGTGAGGCGTGCGACGGGTCGCCGATCCCGGCCCGGAGGAAATCGGTCAGACGGTGGCGGGCTCCGGTCTCTGACGGTGTTCGGACGCGCTCCGCTCGCTCCAGCGCTTCTGGATCTCGATGAGCGCAGGAGCGGCGATCCAGAGCGACGAGTACGTGCCGAGGACGATTCCGAGGAACATGATCATGGAAAAGTCGCGTAGCACCAAAGGCCCGAGCAGAAGCAGGGCGATCAGAGCCGCAAGCGTCGAGAGGCTGGTCATCAGGGTCCTTGGCAGCGTCTCGTTGAGGGAGCGGTTGATCAATACGGAAGGCTCGATTTTCCGTGCGCCTTTGGCGTGCATGTTCTCCCGAATCCGGTCAAAAACGACGATGGTGTCGTTCAGCGAGTATCCCACGATCGTCAGGATCGCCGCGATCGTCGGCAGCTGTATCTCGACACGGAAGGCCGCGATGAACGAGAGCGTGAGCATGATGTCGTGGACCGTCGCGATCACAGCCGCCAGGCCGAATCGAAACTCGAACCGGAACGCCAAGTAGGTCAGTGTCAGCACGAACGAGAGCAGGATCGCCAAGAGAGCCTTGCGCTGCAGCTCTGCACCTACGGTCGGACCCACCAGTTCGGTGCGTACGACGTCGAATCCGTCTTCCCCATACGCAACCGCGAGCTGTGCCTCCACGCGCTGGCTCACGTCCTCGACGTCGGCCTCTTCCTCGAGCGGGAGTCGTATCACGAAGTCGTTTTCCTGCCCGAATCTCGTCACGCCGACGGTCTCGCCATTTCCGAGGACTGCGCGCACGTCGTTGGCGGTCGTGGGTTGGCGGAATTCTACCTGGACCAGCGTGCCACCCGTGAAGTCCACGCCGTAGTTCAGCCAGGAGCCGAGCTGCACGACATTTGCGATCATGGCGATGATCCCGACCGTCGCGATGCTGCCCGATACCACGTAAGCCCTGCGGCGGTTCGCAAGGAACTGGAAGTCGGCCTTCGTGAAGAATCTCATGTCGGGAAGCGGCCCTGGAGTCCTAGATGCTGATCGGGTCGGACGCCTTGCGGCCCGACAGATAGATCAGGAAGAGGGTGCGGGTGACGTAGATCGCCGTGAAGAAGGAGGCGACGATCCCGATCGACAACGTGACTGCGAACCCCCGTACCGGCCCAGTGCCGAACTGGAAGAGGATCAGGGCCGTGATCAGCGTGGTCAGATTGGCGTCGACGATCGCGGAGAGAGCGTGCGCAAACCCCTCGTCCGCCGCGGTGCGGGTGGCACGGCCCGCATCTAGTTCCTCACGGATGCGTTCGAAGATCAGGACGTTCGAGTCCACTGCCATCCCTACGCTCAGGATGAACCCGGCGATGCCCGGCAGCGTGAGCGTCGCGCCCAGGCCGGCGAGCGCGCCTAGCATGACCAACATGTAGAAACTGAGTGCTACGACTGCCAGGATCCCCGCCACCCGATAGAACAGGATCATGAGCACCACTACGCCGACCAGTCCGATCAAGCCCGCGATCGTCCCCTGGCGAACGGAATCTTGGCCTAGGGACGGCCCCACCGTGCGTTCTTCCATGACCCGCAGCGGCGCCGGAAGCGCACCCGCCCGCAGCACTAGCGCCAGATCACGCGCCTCTTCCAGCGGCGCGCCTCCGAGATCGATCTGTCCGCGTGACGCGATGCGGTCCCTGACCACAGGCGCACTCATTACCTCGTCGTCGAGCACAATGGCCAGGAAGTCGCCGATGTGCTGTCCGGTGAACTGCGAGAAGCGACGCCCTCCGGCCCTGGACAGCTCGAACTGGACCTGGCTTTGGTTGAACTGGGGGTCACGCCCGGCCACGGCATCCTCAAGATCCTCCCCGGTCATGAACGGTTCGCGCTCGAGAACGTAGAGTCGGCGGTACGTGCGCGCTCCCACCCCGACCGGCTGACTCTGGAGATGGAGCGATACATCGCGCGGAAGCGCGCGCTGCACCTCCGGCAGCTCAAGGAAGCGCTGCAGCGCAGGGATGTCCTCCGTAGAGATCAGATAGGTCCCTTCCGTATCGCCCACGTTGAGAAGCGCCGTGAACGGCCGGCGGCTGGGCACCGAATCCTCGGGCTGGACGGCAGCGCTATCCAGCGAGTCCTCTCGCATGCTCTCGGCGCCCGTGGTATCGGTTCCGGAAAAGAGCAGCTCCTCGATGAGGGGGCCGCTCCTTGTCGTCACAGTTCCCGTGTCGCCCTCGACTCCCAGGGCGCGCAGTTCCTCGTCGCTCAGCGTAGCGAGTACGGCGCGGTCCACACGGGGCAATAGGGCCGCGACCGAGGTGGTCGGAAGCACCAGCTTGAACTGGAGGAACGCCGCCTGATTGAGAATGCTCTTGGCACGGTCCTCGTCGGTGATGCCGGCAAGCTGCACGATCAAGCGATCGCTTCCCGCCTTTTGGATCAGCGGCTCCTCGACGCCCAGCTCATCCACTCGCGTGCGTATGATCCGCTCCGCCCGGTCGATGGCATCCGCCCTATCCTCGGCGGTCAGCTCACCCTGCGGATCGTCGACCTCCAGCGCCAAGTGCATGCCGCCCTGCAGATCGAGTCCCTGCTTGAGTCCCCGGCTGTAGAGCTGCCAGACGGAGACGCCGAGAACGGCTAGGATGACGACGATTCGGCCGCGCAGCGAAGAAAGCATGGTACGAAGGTCCCGAGAGGTAGGCCGGGGCGCCCGCCTCACGGCGGGGCGCAAGCCCATAAGTTTCACCCGGGCGTGGGTCGGGTGTCAATCGAGCGGAGACCCTCGGTGGTGACGCGGTCCGTGTCGCAACGGCCATCCTCACCACGTATCCAGGTGCCTGCCCAGCGCCTCCGTTCCTGCTACGCCGGACACCAATACGAGGCGGTCACCGGCTTCCAGCACGAGATCGGGCCGCGGACCGAGCATGTGCTCTTGCCGCAGAACCGCGATGACATTCGTGCCGTCGCCGGCCAAGCCACGTCCGCTCTGGGCGATCGTGCTCCCCACGAACGGGCTGTCCGCCCGGAGGATGCCCACCAACAGCTTGCGCCCCTCACCGATGTCGACGGCCACGCCCGACCGCAACAGCGACAAGAGATCTAGGTTACCGAGCTCCTCAAGACGCGTGAGGCGCTGTTCGCGCAGGATCCGGAGCGCGATCTTGAGGTGCTCAGTGTGGTGCGCGGGCGATTCGCCCCGACTTCCCACCTGAGCTTCGTAGATGCTCCGGCACCGCATGGACGACGCGATGTGGCGCTGCACCAGGTAGCTCACGAGCACCCCGAGCGCCGACGGCACGAGGAGCGTGTACCCGCCGGTCATCTCCACCACCATCATCATGGCCGCGAACGGAACGTGCGCGGCACCGGCGAAGACCGCGGCCATCCCCACCACGACGAATGGCGCGGCAGTGAGATCCGCGACCGCGGCACACGCTCCGCCAAGCATTGCGCCCACGAACAGACTCGGGGCAAAGACTCCACCCGACCCTCCCGAGGCAATGCTGAAGCTCATCGAGCCGATCTTCGCGGCAGCCAGCGCGAGGACAAGGCCGAGCGTGAGCTGTCCGTCTATGGCACTCTGTATCCAGCCGTATCCGCCGCCGAGAATCTGCGGCAGGGCGAGTGCCACGAGTCCCGTGAGCAGCCCCCCGATAGCGGGCTTGAGCACCGGGTGCGCCCTGAGACGCAGGAAGCCGTCACGGACGCGATAGAAGACGAGCGGCAAGACGGCGGCGACGAGGCCAGCCGCGACACCGAGCACCGCGAACCACGCGTAGTCAAGAGGACTCCCGAGGATCAGGTCCTGTTCATTCACGAGAAAGAGCGGCCCGAATCCGGTCACCAGCCCGCTCAGGGCGTAGGCGACGATCGCCGCGAGGGTGGCGTACACCAGCGCGCCCGCCTCGAACTCCATGTCGGCGTACAGCACCTCGACCGCGAACAGCGCCGCTCCGATCGGGGAGCGGAAGATCGCGGAGATGCCGGCAGCCGCACCCAAGAGCAGATAGAGTCGGCGATAGTCCTCGTTGCGGCCCGTCAGGTCTGCGTACCAAGCACCGACCGCGGCCATCGCCTGCGCGATGGGCCCCTCGCGGCCGGCCGACCCGCCGGAGCCAATCGTGAGCGCCGACGCCAGCAGCTTCACCGGCGCGACACGCAGGCGCATGCTGCCGCCCTCGCGGTGGAACGACTTCGCCACGGCGTCCGTTCCGTGCCCTTGGGCCTCCGGCGACCACCGGTTCGTGATGAACCCTACGATCAGGCCACCGAGGGTCGTGACCAGCGGGATCAGCCAGAGCCCGTAGGGCCCGACAGCCTCCGTCGAAGTACTACCCTCGGTGGGGAGACCGGGAGGCCGATAGCCTGCGATCCCCGCTAGCAGGAGCTCGGTCGACCAATGGACGGCGGCGTTGAAGAGCCACACCAGCACAGCTCCCGCAGCGCCAAGCAGGACGGTGTCCAGGATGAGCCGTCTTTGATCGGGCCTGTCGAGTGCCACGGTCAGAGCGGTGGAATCGGGCGCGTGGTACTAGCCACGAGCCACCGACATGGGACGAAAGACAGAAGCCCAGACCCTGCCGACCCGGGTTGACGAGCACGTTCAAGCATCCCGCGCCGGGGCGTCGACCGTGACTCCCCGGAACGGGTCGTCCTGCCGGGAACGCCAGCGTGCCGCTCCACTTGGCACCCCCTCCGAGTCCGCCCCTTGAATGGTTCTATTGCCCGCCTCCCGCGCGTTCCGCTCCACCCTCGCGGGGTCTCACGCGCGCTGCCCCGGCATCTGCGAGGGCCAGGGCGCCCGGCGCCACGTGCGCGGATGGATCAACGACCACCCCCGCGCCGTGCCGTCCACGTGATGCCCGTTCCGACCGCTTGGCGAGAATGGCGACACGGCGTCTCTCGGACCCGCCGGAGAAGATCGCGGACGAGCGAGCCCTCCGGGCGGCTGACCTAGTCCGATGGCTCCGTCGCTCGGTCACCGATAGTCGGGGTTCACATAGTCGAACCTGCACCCGGCGTCCCACTTCGATCGCTGGTTCCCGTGGGCCGGAATGCCTCCGCCCTTGTGGAGCATGCGGGCCAGGTGCAGAAGGTTCCAGGTCATGAACGTGGTGTTCCGGCTGGTGAAGTCGTTCTCGGGTCCTCCAGAGCCCTCGTCCAGGTAGGAAGGCCCCGGTCCGGCCTCGCCAACCCAGGCCGCGTCTGCCTGTGGAGGAATCACGTAACCCAGATGTTGCAAGGAATAGAGGATGTTCATGGCACAGTGCTTCGCACCGTCCTCATTCCCGGTGATGAGGCAACCTCCGACCTTTCCGTAATAGGCGTACTGTCCATGCTCATTTAGCTCGGACGACATCGCGTAGAGTCGCTCAACGACCTGCGTGCAGACGGAGGACTTCTCGCCCAGCCAAACGGGCGAGCCGAGCACAAGGATGTTGGCCTCCCGAACCCTTCGGTAGAGGGCCGGCCAGTCATCCTCCTCCCAGCCGTGCTCGGTCATGTCACCCCAGACGCCGAAGGCGATACGGTGGTCTACCGGTCGTAGGACGTCCACATGGACGTGGTTGGCCTCCATGATGGCCTTCGAAACTTCTATCAGGCCCTCCGTATGCGAGAGCTCGGGTGAGCGCTTCAGGGTGCAGTTGAGAAAGAGGGCCCGCAGACCCGAGAAATCCCAGCGACTCTCATCACAGAACTCCATCTGTCTCTCGCTCAGCATTGAGTGGCTCTCCAGTGTCGTACACTACGGCGTGATCGTCACAAGTCGAAGCGACCGACCTGATCAAGAGGAGGCCGGAACCCGCGGTGGGCAAGGCGCACCCGGGCCCTCCGGCGGGAGCCTCCCTAGCGCAGGGCGCTCCTCAAGGGTACTCCATAGGAGCATCCACCGGCCGGCGGCTCACCCCTTCACCCAATCGCCAAGCCCATGGTAGCCAACGCGCGAACCTCCACGACCGGGCCCCGCGCCCCCTCTCTCGTGCCGCTTGTTGTGCCTCTTCTGCTTCTGGCCCCGACAGCCGGACCGTCTCTGGCCCAGGTACAGGGGGAGAGATCCCCCCAAGCCACGGCGGATACCGCCGCCACGATTCAGCTGGAGGTACCGTCTCCGAACACCCGGCGCAACGCGGACGGCCGCATCGACATGAGCACGCTCGACCCGGACGATTTTCGCGCCCTGGCGGTGCGCCTCCCCGAAGGTATGGAGCTCCGGATCGATGGCTTGATGGACGACGAGGCTTGGAAACAGGCGCCCGCATTCGGCGGTTTCACGCAGCGCGATCCCGACGTGGGCGCACCGGCTACCCACCCAACCGAGTTCCGAGTTGTCTACGACGACGCCCGGATCTACGTGGGCATATGGGCGTTCGAGCCTCACGAAGGCGCCATCATCGCAAGCGAGTTGGAGCGCGATTCCAACCTTCGCAAGGGAGACCAGATCCGGATCACATTCGACACATTCCACGACCATCGCAATCTCTTCTACTTCAGCACGAATCCGCTGTCGGCGATGAAGGACGGGTACGCCACCGACAACGGGAACATGAACTGGGACTGGAACGCGGTCTGGGAGGTCAGGAGCTCGACAGACGACCGCGGCTGGTACTCAGAGTTCGCCATCCCGCTGAGCCAACTCCGATTCCGTGACGGACCTGGCCAGCAGGTGTGGGGGTTCAACGTCACTCGCATCGTCATGCACATCCGCGAGGAATCCTCCTTCACTCCGCTTCCCCGCGAATGGGGACCGCCGGCGAACATTCGGGCGGCCGGCAGCGGGCTGCTTCTGGGGCTGGACGAGCTCCGGCCGCGCCGCCGCTTGGAGGTGATCCCGTTCGTCGCGCCCGGAGTAGTGCGCAACCTGCAGGCGGCTACACCGACGGACTGGAGTGCCGAGGTGGGCGGTGATCTGCGGGTCGGGCTCAGCCAGACGATGAGCGCCGACTTGACATTGAATACGGACTTCGCGCAGGTCGAAGCCGATCAAGAGATCGTAAACCTCACCCGCTTCAGCCTCCGCTTCCCCGAGAAGCGCCAGTTCTTCACCGAGGGCGCGGGCACATTCGCCTACGGTGCCGCAGCCGGAGGGACCGGAGGCGGAGGCGGCGGACCGGGAGGAATTGCCGGCGGCGGCGGCGGTCTCTTGTCCCTCTTCTACAGCCGTCGCATCGGCCTGAGCGACGACGGCCAAGCGGTACCCATCCTCGCGGGTGGCAGGCTAACCGGGAACCCCGGCGCGTACACGGTGGGTTTGCTCAACGTGTTGACCGATGAGAAGAGCTACACGGACGGCGATGAGACGGTTCGGATTCCCCGGGCCAACTACACCGTTGCCCGGGTGAAACGGAACGTGCTGAACTCCTCGAGCGTGGGTTTGATAGCCCTGAACCGACAGGGTGCCGTGGGCGGACTCGACTACAACCGGAGCCTCGGAATCGACGGCGTGTTCACGTTGCCCAACAACGTGAACGTAACCTCCTTGCTGGCGAAGTCCTTCTCTCCCGGAATCGCAGGGCGCGACATGGCCGGGGCGCTCAGCATCGACTGGACGGCCGATCTGTTCAGCCTTCGGGGCAGCTACCTCAATATACAGGAGAGTTTCAACGCCGAGATGGGCTTCATCCCTCGCGTCGACATACGGCAAACGCGCCTCGGCGCCGGCTGGACCCCCCGTCCGAGCTGGCCAGGCGTTCGCCAGCTCTCCTTCCAAGCCGACCTGGACTATCTCGAAGACCACCAAGGCAGGCTCCGCACTCGCACGCGTGAACTGAGCTTCACGCTTCAGAGGGACGACAATTCGAGTCTCGATTTGAGCGTGGCGAACGAGTTCGACCTGCTGGATCGAACATTCAATCTGGGATCGGCCGCCATCACCCCCGGCGGCTACTCCTTCACCACGTATACGACGGGAGTCAGCACCGACAACAGCCGGCGGGTCTACGGAGGCGGTCGGGCTGAGTTTGGCGACTACTACGGAGGGAGACAGTTGACCTTGAGCGCGGACTTCGCGGTCCTCGCTCGCGAGACGCTCTTGATCGAGAACAACTACACGCGAAACCGGATCACTTTCTCGGACAACCCGGCCTACATAACGAACACCCTGAACACGCGCGTCACCTACGCGGTCTCGCCGACCCTTTTCTTGAAAGCCTTCGTACAGTACAACGACGACCGCAACCTGACCAATCTGAACCTGCTCCTGTGGTCAATCTATCGACCCGGCAGCGATCTGTATGTCGTCTACAACCAGGCGTGGGAGACCGGGCTTCCCGGGGGACCGAGCGTCTCGAGCCGATCGCTAGCGGTCAAGTTCACCTACTGGCTGTCCCGGTAGGCAACGAGCCGCCAGACTCGGCACGCCGACCGGCCGGGCCGGGGATCAGAGCTTTCGATCCAGATCAACCACTCCCTGCGGCCAGCCAGCCCTAACTGTGCGGCACTGCCCCTCACAGTCGCATGTGTCACTCGGCGAGACCGACCCATGCGTTCGATTCCTCGCCGGCGATGTTGCACCCGTGGCTCGGCGAACTCGATTCCCAGCGGTAACGGAAGCATCTTGTTGCTGTGCCATGGAAGCGTTCGATAAGATTCGGTATCCCCCCATTGGTACGGCTGTCCCCTCCGGCCTTCGGAACCCAGGAGCTCCCAACATGGCCCCCAAGGCGAACTGTCCCGCGAGCGCTCGGACGCTGCTTGGAACCCTCTTTGTCCTGGCAGTAGTGGCGGGTCCCTTCGGTGCCCTTCGTGCCCAAGATACCGAGATGCTGATGGTTCAGGGCCTCAAGGAACCAGTGGAGATCCTCAAGGATCGGTGGGGCATCTCGCACATCTACGCCCGCACCGAGCACGATCTCTTCTTCGCTCAGGGCTACAATGCGGCGCGGGACCGTCTGTTCCAGTTCGAAGTCTGGCGGGCCCAAGCAACCGGGACGACCGCCGAGATACTTGGATCACGCGCCATCGAGCGTGACCGCGGGACACGCCTCTTCAAGTTCCGGGGCGACATGACCCAAGAGATGCGGCACTATCACCCGCGTGGAGACGAGATCATTCCCGCTTACGTCGATGGCGTCAACGCCTACATCGCGGAAGCCCTTGAGAATCCGGACGATCTACCCCTTCCGTTCCATCTTCTTGGCATTCGCCCCAAGCCGTGGACACCGGAGGTCGTGATATCACGACACCAGGGGTTACTGGGCAACATCGGCGAGGAGTTGCGAACGGGCCGGGCAGTGTGCGAGATCGGTGGCGCGGCGCTCAAGGAATTGGTCTACTACCATCCCCACGAGCCCGATCTCGAGCTGGATGACGCTGTCGACTGTGAGTCACTGATCGAGAACGACATCCTCGGCGTCTACAACGCTTTCCGCAGGAGGATCGATTTTCAACCCCGCGACGTAGTGGCGGCGGAGTCGCGAAACGACGAGGACAGTTATACCCGTTTGGCCGCGGTCCTCGACGCCGAGGAACAGGAGCGGCAACGTAACGATCGAGACAATATCGGTAGCAATAACTGGGTTGTGAGTGGCGAGCTGACCCAGGATGGATATCCGTTCATGGTCAATGATCCCCACCGGGCCCAGGGCGTCCCGTCACTCCGTTACTGGGTGCACCTCGTCGGTCCTGGCTGGAACGTCATCGGTGCCGGGGAACCCGAGATTCCCGGCGTCTCGATAGGCCACAACGGCTACGGGGCCTGGGGGCTCACTGTGTTCCGCACGGACGGCGAGGATCTCTACGTCTACCGTACCAACCCGAGCGCCCCGAACCAGTACTGGTACAAGGGGCGCTGGGAGGACATGGACGTCATCCAGGAGACAATCGACGTCAAGGACTCGAGTCCCGTATCGGTGGAGCTCAAGTACACTCGGCACGGTCCGGTAGTCTTCGAGGACATGGACAAGGGTCTGGCCTACGCAGTGCGCGCCGCCTGGATGGAAGTCGGCGGCGCACCTTACTTGGCTTCGCTTCGAATGGATCAAGCCCGTAGCTGGGAGGAATTCCGCGAAGCGTGCGCGTACAGCAACATCCCTGGCGAGAACATGGTATGGGCGGACCGCGACGGGAATATCGGTTGGCAGGCCGTGGGAATCGCGCCCATCCGCAGAAACTTCAGCGGCATGGTGCCGGTGGGAGGAGACGGTCGCTACGAGTGGGACGGCTACTTGCCCATCAAGGCGAAACCCCATGAACTCAACCCCGGACGAGGTTTCATAGAAACCTCCAATAGCAACTACACAGCTCCAGATTTCCCGTATTTGGAAGCCATCTCCTACACCTGGTCGGATCCGTTCCGGTGGGCCCGGGCAAGCGAGGTCCTCAGCTCGGGCCGGAGATTCAACCTCATGGACATGGTCCGCCTACAGCACGATTACCTGTCGATTCCGGCCCGAACGATCATACCCCTCTTGGCCGGCTTCAGTGTGGACGACCCCGAGGTTGAGGAAGCACGCCGCCGGTTGCTCGCGTGGGATCACGTCCTCGACAAGAATTCGGTGGAAGCGGGAATCTACGTCGCATTCGAGCGCCGACTTCTCGACAACGTGCAGTCCATCAAGGTTCCGAACGCAGTGCAGGACTATGTCTCGGTCGGCATGAAGACGACGATCGACTTCCTTCTGTCTCCGGACGGGGACTTTGGAGACGACCCGATCCGGGCGCGGGACATGCTGCTTGTCCGCACGCTGGAGCAGGCCGTGGATGACCTCCGGAGCAAGCTGGGTCGGGACATGGACAGCTGGGTGTACGGGCAGCCGAACTACAAGCACGCCACCATTCGCCATCCCCTCTCGCCTGCGTTGGACAGCGAGACTCGGGCACGGCTCGACGTCGGGCCCGTACCGAGGGGCGGACACGGTTTTACGGTGGGCAACACGGGGAATGGGGATAACCAGACCGGGGGCGCCTCGTTCCGGATCTTCGTGGACACCAGAGATTGGGATCAGACGCTGGGCATGAACACGCCCGGGCAGGTTGGCGATCCCGATAGCCCGTTCTACGACAACCTCTTTGATCTCTGGGCCAACGACAAGGTATTCCCGGCCTTCTATTCCCGTGAGAAGATTGAGAGCGTGACGGCCCAACGCCTGGAGCTCATGCCGGGGAACTGATGGTTGCGAGGGGGCGCCGTTCGGGTCTGGGCAACGACATCCGTGCTGACCCTCGCCTGTACGAGAGGCCAAAGACGGCGGCTTCGGCAATAGTCCGCGGGGCGAAACCGTCTCATCGCCCGCCGATGACCAGGCAGGTCAGCCGTTGTTGCGGCGTGCCAGCGAGAATGGCCTCGGGCCGGCCCGTCGCGCGCTGGCACACCCGCGCGAACTCGCCGCCGTTCCAGGCGGGCGTGCGATAGTGGGCAAGACCGGGCGGCTCGGCCCCGCTTGGGACGAGCGCCGGTCACGAATCCGAGTAACCGCAGCGCTGACTACCGGGGCACCGGCTGACGGCCTACGGCCTCAGGGGCGGCAGTTTCGCGGCTTCGACCATGGAATCGAATCCGGTCCTTTTGTGACTGCCGTCACAGAACGGCTTGTTCTCGGAATGCCCGCAACGGCAGAGACTGATCGTATTCCGCCCGGACAAGTCAAATTCCCGACCGTTGCCGTCTCGGATTACGAAGTCGCCGCTCACACGAAGCGGACCGTTCACCCTCACGGTGATATCGGTTTCTCCACTCACTAACTCCTCCTCTTCAGGTCCTTCATCGGTTACAGATCGAAGGGATGGTCGATAGCTGAATTCCCAGGCCGGACGATGCCTCCGCACGCGACCGAGAAACTACCTGGTCGGAGAGTATCAGGACCCGTCCTCCCGGCGAGAGTCTCTTGACAGCATCGCCCGGCGGCCCAGCGGCGGCAACCCCTCTCTTCACTCCTCTTCCGACGGATCCCCTGGGAGAGCGAACCACACGGTCGTGCCTGTTCCCAGCTCGCTCTCCGCACCAACGGTCCCCCCCATGGCCTGAATCAAATGCCGCACGATGGCCAGTCCCAGGCCTGTCCCACCTTCCGAGCGGGCCCGTGAGGTATCGGCACGGTAGAAGCGCTCGAAAATGCGTGGCAGGGCACGGGACGAGATCCCCGCCCCTGTATCCGTAACTCCCACACGCACGTCGCCGGCACTAAGCCCTATGCGAATGGTGATGGTTCCGCCCTGCCCGGTATAGCGAAGTGCGTTCTCGATGAGGTTGCGGAATACTTGTCGAAGGCCTTGCTCGTCCGCCCATACGCGGCCGGAGCCCTCGAGCACGAACCGAACCCCCGCTTCATCCGCCCGTGCGCTGAAATCGCTCCAGCTTTCCGCCGCGATGTCCTGCACGACGACCTGCTCGCGCCGCGCCGACCAGGCGCCCGACTCCAGACGCGAGAGGTCCAGCAGATCCTCCACCATCCTCTGCAGCCTCAGCGTGTTGTTGCGTATCGACGCCAGGAATTCACGCCGGAGCGTATCGGGCGGGTCGTCGTCGAGCAGCGTCTCCGCGAACCCGCGGATGGTCGTCAGCGGCGTCTTGAGCTCGTGCGATGCGTTGGCCACGAAATCGCGCCGCACTTGCTCGAGACGACGCATTTCCGTCACGTCCAAGAAGGTCAGCACGGATCCGCCTTGATCGAGCAGCTGTGCCGACATGATCAGATGACGTTCCCCGATCGTGACTTCGCGCGCGCGGAACGGCCGGACGACCGACTCCTCAAGCACGTCGCGCAATTCGGGGTGGCGCACAAGGGTGCCTACCGGAGCGAACCACGATTCCGAGGGCAGCTCCAGCAGCGCCCGCGCCACGCGATTGGTGCGCAGTATGCGCGCATCCTCCGTCAGGGCCACGACCCCCTCCGCCATAGCATCGATCAGCGCCTGCATCTCGTCACGTTCGCGACCCAACTCGGAGAAACGCACCGTGAGCTCCTCGGCCAATCGATTGAACGCGGCCCCTAGTTCGGCCAGCTCGGCCACGAACATGTTCCGTGGTGCGCGGCGGCTGAACTCACCGGAAGCGAGCCCGCGTGCGCGGTACGAGAGAACCCCCAGCGGCTGCGCAAGCGCGCGGGACAGACCGTAGGCGACGGCCAATGCGATCGACAGGCCGCCAATTCCGGCAGCGACGACGACGCGACGCGTTCGTGACACTGCTTCCTCGACCGCCGCGAGTGGCGCGGCGATCCGCAACACCATAGCCGTGCCGGCCACGACAACCTGGCGGGCAGCGTACATCACCGACCGACGGTCAGGCTCAGCACGGGATCCCACATACCCGTCTTCCTGCGCGAGCGCGGCGATCACCTCCGGACGTCCGGCCTGGCTCGGGAGACCCGAGATCCGATCGTCGCCGACGTCAGAATCGCCCAACACCCGACCGTCGGCAGCGACTAGCGAGACCCGGCGACCAACCCGTCGCGCAAGCCCGCGCGCGAGCTGCTGGGGGGTCGTGTCACCCGGGACAGCTTCCGCCAGCGCCGCAACCAAGCGAAGCTCACGCGCAAGAGCGTCCGCCGTGGTGCGCGTAAGCTCCCGGCGGATCCCCCTTCCCGCCAGGACGACCACTAGCAGAACTAGCAGTGCGACCACGGCTACGAAGCCGCCGAAGAGTGGGTGGTGGATCCTCAGGCGCATGGTCGGATCAGCGTGCAGGCGCACGCCCGCTGCGCCCGCAGAGGTTGTTCAGATACTGGCTTGCGGAATACGGAAACGATAGCCGAAGCCGCGGACCGTCTCTACCCAGTCCCCGACCGGACCCAGCTTAGACCGCAGCCTCCGTACGTGCATGTCGACCGTGCGCGTGTGCAGCCGGTCCGAGATCTCCGCCTTTACGTCCCATGCCCTTTCAAGGAGCTGACGCCGGCTCTGCGTCCTTCCCTTGCGCTCCACGAGGGCCTGGAGAAGACGGAACTCAGTGGGGGTGAGCACGACCTCTTCGCCGTCGAGGGTGGTCTGGTGCGAGGCGAGGTCCATTCGCAGGGGCCCGGCGCGCAGCACGCGACCGCCTGGAGGAGGAGGCGCGTCCCTCGCACGCCGCAGGATGGCGTGGACGCGCAGAACCAGTTCACGCGGCGAGAAAGGCTTCGTCAGATAGTCGTCGGCACCCAGCTCGAGACCTTCGATCCGTTCCTCTTGCTCCCGCCGTGCGGTGAGCACCAGCACAGGCATGGTGCTCGTGGCCGCCTCCGCCTTGAGCGTCTTGAGAACGTCGTCACCGGAGAGGCCTGGCAACATGCGATCGAGCACCAGCAAGTCGGGGACCTCGCGCTGAATCGCGGCTAGCCCCTCGGTCCCCGTTGCGGCGGTCTCGACCCGGAAGCCCTCGCGCGTGAGCTGGTACGCGACGAGGGCAGCGATGTCCGGTTCGTCCTCTACTACCAGGACGCGTGCGGCTTCTTGAGATGTGGCCGCAGACTTCATCATCCTCCGGACCGCTGTCTCGATCATCACCCGCCTCACCGCGGATACCAAGGACCACCGTGACGCCCGGCGACCCCTTTCCATATCGGAGAAGATACGGCTTGGGGGCGGGCTAAAGCGAGCGGCCAGCGGCCGCGCAAGTAACGCCGCTGGCAAGGGTCACGGCTTGACGACCACCGAACTATAAGTCGGCTATGTAACGACGCGCGGAGATTTGCATAACGAGCCGGTCAAACCCGCCAACGGCCGTTACCGCGGGGCTGGCGCGCGATGTGCTAGTCCGCAGAGGTTCGAAGCATGGCGGCCATACTGTACGTTTGCCTTGAGAACTCCAACCGGAGCCAGATGGCCGAGGCATTCACGCGAATGCATGGCGCCGGCCGCGCAGAAGCGTATAGCGCGGGCTCCGCCCCCGGCAGCCGAGTGAATCCTCGGGCTGTGGCCGCGATGCGCGAGCGAGGCTACGACCTGACGACTCACAGGCCCAAGTCACTGGAAGAGGTCCCGGCCGGACCGTGGGCCTGGGTCGTGACGATGGGCTGCGGGGATGTCTGTCCGCATGCGCGCGCGAGCCACCGTGAGGACTGGGACCTCCCGGATCCGCGGGACATGGCCAGCCCGGAGTTCGCCGCCGTACGCGATGAGATCGAGCGACGGGTGCTCGATCTGTTGGCGCGTGTTGATGCAACTGCCTCGAACATCGAGTAGCTTGCTTTGTGCGCGGACCGCTGACACCGGAGCTGCGACCCGCGGCGACGACCCCCAAGCGTAACGAGGAAGCGATGGACGAGGCCGTTCAACAAGCCGTCAGTAAACAAATCGGGAAAGAGCTCTTCGCAGGCTATTTCTACCTTGCGATCTCGGCGCACTTCGAGAGAGAGAGCCTCCTGGGCTTTGCACGCTGGATGCGGGCGCAGGCCCAAGAAGAACTGACGCATGCCATGAAGTTGTTCGACTTCATGAATCACCGCGGCGCGAACCCGCAGCTTAAGGGCGTACCCGCCCCTCCCTCGGAGTTCGGATCCCCACTATCGCTGTTCGAGACCGCCCTAGAGCACGAGCGCGAGGTGAGCCGTCTGATCCACGAGCTCTATGTCCTGGCCGGGAACAAGCACGATCACGCCACACAGCTCGAGCTCCAGTGGTTCATCACCGAGCAGGTAGAGGAGGAGAGCGTGGTCGGCGCCGTGGTGGATCAGTTGCGTATGGCCGGCGACAACAAGGCCGCGCTGCTGATGCTGGACCGCGAGATGGGTGGCCGAGGAGACTCCGGCTAAGGAAATCGCCGTTAGGCGAGAATGAGCCCGGCCACCCCCGTCGAGCAGAACGCGATCATCCATCCGGCCAACACGTCACCCGGGTAGTGCACGCCTAGGTAGCAGCGCGACACGCCGACAGCCACTGCTGGCGCCAGCGCGATGGGTGCGGCGACCGGGGTGAGGTCCAGCGCAATGGGCAAGGCGATCGCCAAGGCCGCAGCAGCATGCCCGGAGGGAAAGCTGAAGCGGTCGGGTGGCTGCGCGAGCGATTCGAGCCCTACCGGCAACTGCGGACGGGGTCGCGCCACGGCACGCTTCACTAATTCGACCACACCGTGGCTGATCATGAGGGTCAATGCCGCGTGGACCCCGGGGCCAGCGAGTTCCGGCACGGCACCAAGTGCGAGCCCGCCCGCAACCGTGATCGCGACCGCCGGATCGGCCAGACGTGTGAGCGCCCTGAAGACCGGATCGAGCCACTGCTTCCGTCGCGCGACGAGGGCCAGCAGGAGCTGGGTGTCTCGATCTCCGAGCCACAGTATCCAGGCACTCATGGGAATCCTCCGTCGCTCAGGCTGCGTGCCGCCGACGGACTGGGCGGCGTAGGGCCTGCCGTGTCTCGATCAGCCTGCCGTATCGGCGGAACAGGCTCTCGAAGACACACTCCCAGGTCCGTCGCTCCGCGTTGGCTCGCGCGCGCTCGGCCATGTGCATGCGACAGGCGGGATCGTCAACGAGTCTCACGACGGCCTGCACGAGGTCCTGCGCGTCATTCGGCTGGAATCGAAGACCCGTCCGATAAGGGACCACTGTGTCGGTCACGCCTCCCCTGTCGGGAACGACGGCGGGCAGACCGCTGGCTTGAGCCTCGGTGACGACCTGCCCGAACGTCTCCGTGTCCGAAGGAAAGACGAAGACATCCGCCGAAGCGTAGATGAGGGCCAGCTCCTCTCCATGCTTGCAGCCGATGAAGTGCACTTCGGGAACGGCGCGGGCCCTAAGGTCGGCAAGAGCCGGCCCGTCCCCCACGACCACGAGCGTGACACGTCGGCTCGTCTGCCTCTGGATCGCCGGAAAGGCGTCCAGCAGAACCCGAACCTTCTTCTCGTGCGCTATCCGCCCAACGTAGAGGAGAATCACCTCGGCTTCGGGGGCAAGTGACTGGCGGAGCAGCCAGCTGCGTTTCCGGGGATGGAACAAGGTGCCGTCCACGCCGCGCGACCACAGCGCGGTGCGCGAGTGAAAGCCACGCTTCCGGAGTTCGGCCCGCATCCACTGGCTCGGCGTGACAGTCAGGGCGGCGGGGCCATGGAACCAGCGCAGGTAGCTCCATAGCGGCCCCTCCGCGAAGGCCAGGCCGTAGTCTCGCAGGTACTCGGGGAAGAGCGTGTTGAACGAGGAGACGAGGGGCACCCCGTTCCGCCGCGCCCAGCGGCGTCCCGCGAGCCCAGCGCCGGCTTCCGTCGCCGCATGTACAAGGTCCGGTCTGAATTCCTGCAGAAGGCGACGCGTGGCCACGTCCGTCCGTGGCACGCAGGCGCGCAGTTCGGGATAGAGCGGGAACCGCGGCCCGGGGAGCTGCCGGTGTACGTGCGCGTTAGCGGCTCGCTCACCCACGACCGGAGTCACTAGGGCCACCTTGTGGCCGGCCCCCACGGCGTGCTCCACCAGCAGCCCGAGGGCACGAGCGACTCCGTTGACGGTGGGGTGATATGTGTCAGAGAAGAGAGCGATGCGCATCGGCCTGCGACCGGGCTTCGCTGGAATTACATGTCGCACCGTTTGGGCCAAGTACGCGCAAGGCGGTGTCCGGCTCGAGGTGCGCGAGGGCCGCGAGCCCGCGTCGACGCCCGCCGTGTTCGGGGTCGGCCCGCTCGAGCCTACCACTGTCCAGATTCCAGTTTTCGACTCCGGACAGACCGGTCGCGAGCTCCTTGAGCACGAGATCGGGAAGGGCCCCGACGACATCCTCGGCGGCCGTGGCGAGCCATTCGGAAGGCCGGACAGGCAGGAGGAACGCCAGGGCGCGCGAGCGATGACCTAGCGCACGGCACATGCGTGTCAGTCCGCTCGCCGGGCCGGGAAGCTGCTGCGCCAGTGGCCTGCCGCACACGGTCCGAAGCGCCCGATGACTCCATGCAGAGAGGGCGAGTCCCTGGCGCACTTGCACGGCAGCCAGTCGGTGCGAACGGAGCAGCAGGGTGCGGGGAAATGTCGCCCGATACGTGGCCGCGTACGCGTCGGCGAGAAACCGGATCGAGTGCCCGTCGAAGACCGGGCTCATCGGCGTGTGCCGGAGCTCCGGACAGCGCCCCGCCCAGTAAGCGTCGAGCCCCGCTTCCACGCGCACGTGCGCAGCGGGCTGCGTGTGGCCATCCACAAACGTCCCAGCCCTGCCGTGCAGGAGCGCTCCAACCGCGCAGCCGATCAGCGGATGAACTGCATGGTCCGCAAGTATGTGCGTGACCCAACCTGCTGCGAACGCGTGCTCCGCCGGGGTGCGTGCCCGCCCGACGAGCCACCGGGCGAGGTCGCCCACGTTCACACAGTGAGCGAGATCGGAGAGCGGACGCCAGCAGCCGGGAAAGTAGCCGAGGTCGGGGCCGAACGCCCCTTGTCGAAACGCGTTCAGGGCGAGGGGATTAGCGGGGTCGAAGGGAAGATCGCGCGCACGTGCCAGGACGCGGTGGGCCAAATCCAGGTGTAGCGTGACTCCGGGCATGGACGCTCCGTACAGGGGGAGGTCGCGTATCCCGGATGCAAAGCTGCCGGTGGTGTTTTGCGTTCCCGCGATAGTGACGTATCGGACACGTCGCGGAAGGCAACACATGTTGTGCGTAACAGCCCGCAACGGTCGCTCGTAGCTCCGGATCGGTAAAGAAACACGGTCAGGACGGTAACGACGACTTTGAACTGCATGTCGGCCCCTGCCCGCTCGGGTACAGCCGACTTACAGTGACGCCCATGGATGAGCCCGTCGCCCCGGGGGCGGCTTTTCGGGCCATGTCTCCTTCCCTTGGATCCGTGAGCCCCTGGCACGTCAACCGGCGCGCACCATTGCCCAACGAGCGTCCCGCTCGGCATCGAGCCATGACACTGCTGCCCTTGGCAGACGCTGCCGCCTTGCGCCCTATGTCGAGCGCGCCGCCGGCGTCTGGTACCCCTCCGGGGGTCGCCGCCCCCGGGCCCCGTTTCGTTGTGGTCGAGTCCCATGCGTTTCGATCCGAGGACGGCCAGCCCGTCCCGCCAGGGGAGGAGATGGGAGCGTGACGGCTCCGCGCGGCGTTCCAGGCTGGGCGCGGCCCGCCCCCTTCCCCGGTGCAGCCTCCGTCACGGTTGTGATTCCCGTCCTCGACGAAGAACTCCATCTGCCGCTTCTGCTTGCCGATCTGGCTCTCCAGACAACGCGAGTTCGGGAAGTCATCGTGGTCGACGGAGGTTCGCGTGACGGAACGATGTCGGCCGCCCGCGCGGGGGACGTGTTCTTCCTGCAGGGGGGCGGCCTTCCGGGTGTCAGCCGGAACATTGGCGCGGCGTGGGCCGACAGTGACTGGCTGCTCTTCCTCGACGCCGATGTTCGACTGCCGCCAACTGCAGTCGAGCTCGCGCTGAGCGAAGTGGCATGCAGGGGGCTTGACGCCGTGAGTTGTGGCTTTGTGCCTGACCGCGGAGGGCTCCTGCTGCGCGTCCAGCACCGGGCTTCCTGCGAGTACTTCCGGCTAACGTCCCTCTTGGGTTGGCCGCATTCCATCGGCGCCTTTCTGCTCGTGCGCACCCGCCTCCACCAGGCAATCGGAGGGTTCGATCCGAGCGTGCAAGTGGCAGAGGACCAGGACTACGTGCGCAGGCTGGCCCGTGCCGGCCGTTACGGCTTCCTGCGGCGACCCGTCGTGGAGATCGCGGTTCGCCGCTTCGAGGAACGAGGCCTCTGGATGCAGAGTCTCAAGTGGGTTGGCATTGAACTTCATCGCATGACGCTTGGAGAGATCCGCGGAGACTATTTCCGGTATTTTAAGTAGACAAGGCGCGATCCGTACCGCCGTGACACGAGAGCTACGCGGTTCCCGGGCGGTTGGGCTGCTCCACCCGCGAAGCACCCGCCGAGCGGATCGGGCTCCGGAGAGAACCGGCGGACTGCACCCGGTTCCGGCGTCTGCGACGAGTGGTCAGACCCAGTCCTGCCATGATCCACGCGAGCCACACTAGGCGCTCGAGACGTGAGAGTCGGGTGACCAAGTCGACGGCGAACCAGAGCGGGAGGCTGGCGACCGCCATCCCCTCCCGGAGGCGGACCGGGCGTCGGTAGGCCACCACGTCGACCGCGTCACGCCCCTGGTCGCGGATCGTCTCCTCGATCCTGTCGCCGACATGCTCCGGGGTCATCGCCCTCCAACCGGGTATCCTCAACAGGCTCCAGCCGCTCGCGGTGCGACCCCAGCCGTGCAGATTCGATGCGGCTACCACGGCGATGTCCAGGGTGTCCGCAATCCGAAGGATTCGCTCGCGCTCGCGGTCGCTCTGCCCGAGGCCCCGGGGCGCGCCATTGAGCAGCTCGACAGCCGCAACCCCCCCGGCACCGTCGGGACAATCGGAGAGGGGAAACGGCACGAGGGAGAGGTCGGCAGGGATCGTTTGCACCAGCAGTGGCCACTGCGGGCAGCGAGCATCGGCGCCGAACGGGCCCGATCCGTTGTCGGCGGACAAGGTGATCGCGCGGGGATCGCGCGTGCCCAGTACAACCACGTGCTGCCTCCGATATACGACCTCTCGCCCAGGGAGGAGGACGGTCCCCTCGCCCGCGCGCAGGGGATTGTCCATGGCGGCACGAACACCGGCTCCCACGCTGTCGTGGTCGGTGATGTAGGCGAGGTGGAATCCGGCGTCCCAGTGCCAGGTGCGGTTGTCCTCGGCCGTGAAGCCTCGCCGGCCGTCGTGTGAAGACTGTGTGTGGCTGTGGAAATCCACCACGACGATCTCCGGGTCGGCCACGTGCAGCTTCGCCATCGGCCGGGGAATCAGGGCGCCGGCGACGTAGAACAGGAGAACTCCGGCCGCGAACAGAGCTGTCGCGAGCGCTTCTAGCGCAGCGCCCTTCAGTAAGCCGCGGGGCTTGGTTGCGCGAAAATGGAATAGGCGCCAGAGCACGAATAGCGAACTCACCCCGCAGAGCACCGCTATGTGTTGCGTGACCGACAGCACGGCGAGGGCGTCCCAGATACCCAGGACTGGCGACAGCAGCAGGTATTGTGGCGAGAGTTCCAGGCTCACGCCGGGGAGCGGCTCCCCGGTCACGGCTGACACCAGCGGCGACCTTGACGGCGCGCCTGCGGCCATGGCAAAGAGCGCGCTCACAACCAAGAGCGAACGCCGCGACAGCCTCACGCCGACATCTGGCCCAGCCCGTGTAGCGGCTCAGACCAGGCAGGGGTCGGCTCACCGGTCATCGGCGCTCCCCGCTGCGGAACAACGTTCGCGCACCGATCGACCAGGAAACTCCCGGGCCTGTCGCGTCGGCGTTCTTTCCTCATCGGACCAGCGAGACCCGGCCAATACACGCACCGCCGCTCAAGCCCCGGGCTGCCCAAGCTCTAGCCGGTCTTGCCGCGCCGCCGTCTCGGCGCGTCTAATCTCGCGCCCTCCCACGGCCACGACCTCAGCGTCTGCAACTCAAACGACACTCCGACGCGACGCGACGCTGCCGGCATGACAGGAACGCCGGGGTCGGGCGCCGGCCCGAAGAGCAGGCCGCGTGCCAAGCTCGACCTTGGCACGCGGATGGACCCAGCGCAGCCGATTGATTCCGGGAACTCGGGCCCCCGCTCCCGAGGTTCACGGGTCATCGCCCCGTGCCCAGCGGGCGGCGTCTACAAGACCCTGGGGAAGCGGGGAGCTGAAGTGATGCCGCTGCCCTGTGCGGGGGTGGTCGATCACGAGTTCCGCAGCGTGCAGGAACTGGCGGGGAACACGGCGGGCAAGCTCGAGCGCCCAGCCGCGATCAGGCCCGCCCATGCCGCGCTCCCTGCTAGCCCCGTACACCATGTCGCCCACGATCGGGTGTCCCAAGTGAGCGAAGTGCACTCGAATCTGGTGCGTGCGACCCGTCTCGAGCGCGACGTCCAGCAAGTCAGCGGACCGCCAACGCTCTCGAACCCGAGCGCGGGTCACGGCCCGCCGGCCCGCCTTGACCACCGCCATGCGCCGCCGCTCCCTGGGATCCCGGCCGATTGGGGCATCGATCTCCAGGTGTGACTCTTTCAGATGCCCCCATACGGCTGCCCGGTATCGCCGACGCACGTGGCGCCGACCGAGGGCCTCCGACAAGGCGCGGTGGGCGGAGTCGCTCTTGGCCACAACCAAGAGCCCCGAGGTCTCGCGGTCGAGCCGGTGTACGATGCCCGGGCGAAGAGCCCCGCCGATCCCGGAGAGGTCGCACACGTGGTGTAGCAACGCGTTCACGAGGGTGCCATCGGGGTGGCCTGGAGCCGGATGGACGACCATCCCCGCAGGCTTATCCACTACGACGATATCGCGGTCCTGGTATACGATGTCGATCGGGATCGCCTGCGCCGCAGCGGCGAGGGGTTCCGGCTCAGGTAGGTCTACCGCCACACGCTGCCCCGCCTCGACCGCCTCGGACTTGCGTGGTAGTCGACCGTCGAGCCGGATCCGGTGCTCGGCAAGCAACCTCTGCACGCGCGTGCGTGACAGGTCCAGGCGGCCCGCCACGAGTACATCGAGCCGTAGGCCGGCGCCGTCGGGCTCGACCACGAACTCGGCTGTCGCAGCCTGACGGGAATTCGCGCGGTCGAGATGCCCTGCCGTGCACCTGGGCTCATTCGCTCTCACCTGTACGCCCCTGACAACCGACCGCCGCGCGAGATTCCACCTCGCACCAGCGGCCGACTCGCCGGAGACCCTCCTACAACCGGGGCGTCCCCCAACTCGTCGCTTGTCCCTCTCCCCTGCTCGGGGGGATAGCCAAACTCGATCAACCGCCACCTGCCCCGTGCTCGGGACTCACCCCTCGCCCTTCAGGCTTCACCGAGTTCGGGCTCGTCTCCGGGTCAGAAGAGACTGCTCCTTGGCCCAACCCCACGACGTCCGCGACGACCGCCACCGTGACCGGGGTCCCATCGCCGAGCGTGCCGGAGAATCCCGCTCGTACGGCACCGAAGGCGACTTCACGCGCCAAAGTCTCCTCCGAGACATATCGCTCGTGGGCGCGAACCGCCGCCGTGACATGACCCGGCGCCGCTACCGTGAGCAAGATCCGGTCGGAGACATCGAATCCGGCGTCCCGGCGGGCCTGTTGGACTACCCGGACGAGGTCTCGAGCCAGGCCTTCCGCGGCGAGTTCAGGTGTCACGGTGGTATCCAACACGACCAACCCTGAGCCGGCTGGCAGCTCAGCCGAACCTGCAGGGTCGCGGGCGACGAGGCGCCGCTCGAACTCTGTCTCGAGAAGCTCGACACCGGCCGCCACCACCCTGCCCTCGAGATTCATGGTCCATTCACCTGCCTTCACGGCGCGGATGACCGCCTGGACCTTCTTGCCGAGTCGGGGGCCGGCGGCCCGGGCGTTCACGGCCACCTCGAAGCGCCCGTGCGCGGCCACGTCGGTCGTAAGCTCCAGTTCCTTCACGTTCACTTCGTCCTTGATGATGTCGGCGAAGGATGCCAGTCGTCGCGCATCCTCAGCGGCGACCAACAATCGCGGGAGCGGCAGTCGAACGCGGAGGCGGCGGCTCGTCCGCAGCGCGAGGGCGGAGGAGCACACCTCCCGCACGCGATCCATCAATTCTACGAGCGCGGGGTCGCTCGGTACCTCGTCCGACGCCGGCCAGTCCGCGAGGTGTACGGACCGCCCGCCTGTGAGCCCCCTCCAGACTGCTTCGGTCGTGAGCGGCAGGATTGGAGCCGCCACGCGACACGAGATCTCAAGCACCGTGTGCAGCGTGTCTATGGCGTCCCGATCGCCGTCCCAGAAGCGATCACGGGAGCGGCGCACATACCAGTTGGTCAGCACCTCGAGAAACTCGCGCACGGAAGCCGACGCACCCGCCAGTTCATAGGCGTTCATCTGCGCCCTGACATCTGTCAGCAGCTCGTTGACCTTGGCCAGTATGTAGCGATCCAGCAGGTGTGGCGAGTTGGTACGCTCGCTTCCGTCGACTCCTTCGGCGTTGGCGTAGAGCGTCAGGAAGTAGTACGAGTTCCACAGGGGCAGCAGTGCCTGCCGGACACCGTCGCGGATGCCCTGGCCGGTGACGATCAAGTCGCCTCCCCTAAGGATGGGACTCCCCATCAAGAACCACCGCATGGCGTCCGACCCATCACGTTCAAATACTTCCCGTACGTCCGGGTAGTTTTGCCGTGACTTTGACATTTTCTGGCCATCGTCGCCGAGCACGATGCCGTGTGCGAGGCACGTGCGGAACGCGGGCCGGTCGAACAGCGCGGCCGCGAGCACGTGCAGCGTGTAGAACCAACCGCGCGTCTGACCGTTGTACTCGACGATGAAATCACCCGGATAGTGATGCTCGAACCACTCTGCGTTCTCGAACGGATAGTGGACCTGGGCGAACGGCATCGAACCCGACTCGAACCAGCAGTCGAGCACCTCGGGTACGCGCCTCATCGTGGAGCGCCCCGTGGGATCGTCCGGGTTTGGCCGCGTGAGTTGGTCGATACCGGGCCGGTGCAGGTCGTCGGGACGAACGCCGAAGTCGCGGTGAAGCTCATCCAGTGAGCCGTACACGTCGACGCGGGGATAGGCGGGATCGTCGGACACCCATACCGGGATAGGCGATCCCCAGTAACGATTGCGCGAAATCGACCAGTCACGGGCGCTCTCCAGCCACTTGCCGAACTGGCCGTCACGGATGTGCTCCGGTACCCAGCGGATCTGCCGGTTGAGCTCGACCATCCGGTCGCGCAGTCGTGAGACCGCAACGAACCACGAGCTCACGGCCCGCTGAATCAGGGGATTGTCGCAACGCCAGCAATGCGGATAGGCGTGCGTGTACGTCTCATGGCGCAGCACGACCCCCGCGGCCTTGAGATCCCTTATGATCGCTCTATTGGCGTCAAAGACCTGCAGTCCCCGGTAAGGCGGAACCTGCTCGTCAAACTCGCCGCGAGAATCGACCGGCGAGACCAGATCGATGCCAGCGGCGTCCGCAACGGCCTTGTCGTCCTCGCCGTAAGCAGGCGCCATATGAACGATCCCGGTGCCGTCCTCGGTCGTGACAAAGGCGGCCGGCAGAATCCGATGCGCCGGCTCCTGTCGTCCCGCGAAGAAATGGAATATGGGTTGGTAGCCAGTGCCCACGAGTTGGCTGCCGGTCAACCGAGCGACCAAGCGTGGACTATCTCCGAGCTCGGGCGCGTACGACGACAGGAGCGCCTCGGCCAAGACGAAGCGGCGCCCTCTCAAGTGCTCCAGGGCCTCGGCCCCGGCCTCGACGACCACGTAGATCACGTCCGGATGCACCGCCGCGGCCAAGTTCGACGGGAGCGTCCACGGAGTCGTTGTCCAGACCAGGGCTTCTGCTCCATGGAGTTCCGGGAGATCGGACTGGAGCCTCAGGCCCACCGTCAACGCCGGGTCCTGCCGATCCCGATAGACATCGTCCATCTTCGTCTCGGTGTTCGACAGAGGTGTTTCGCAGCGCCAGCAGTACCACAGGACGCGGAAGCCCTCATACACGAGGCCTTTGTCCCAGAGCTTCTTGAAAGCCCAAAGGACGCTCTCCATGTAGTCTAGGTCGAGGGTCTTGTAGTCGTTGGCGAAGTCCACCCACCTCGCCTGTCGCGTGACGTAGCTCTCCCACTCGCTCGTGTATCGGAGTACCGAGGCTCGGCAAGCTTCGTTGAAGCGTGCCACACCCATCTCCTCGATCTCCACCTTGTGCAAGATTCCCAACTGGTTCTCGGCCTCGAACTCGGCCGGGAGGCCGTGACAGTCCCATCCAAAGCGACGCTCCACCCTGCGGCCGCACATGGTCTGATAGCGCGGGACCACATCTTTCGCGTAGCCGGTCAGAAGGTGCCCGTAGTGCGGCAGCCCGTTGGCGAAGGGAGGGCCGTCGTAGAACACGAACTCGTTGGCGCCGCCGGCTCCCGCCTCACGGGCATCGACGCTCGCCGCGAAAGTCCCGTCGGCCTCCCAGTAGGCAAGGACCTCCCGTTCGAGATCGGGGAAAGACGGCTTCGGCGGGACGGGCTCGGTGTCGCCAGACCCGCCGAAGCGAGCCCTCGGGTATGGCACTTCGCCTTCTCCTCGCGGTTCGTCTCGGTGCTCGGGCGCGGGCTGCGACCGCGCCCTCTAGGCGGGGACGACGCGCACGGCCCCCCGCACGCTCCGCGGTACCACCCCGTTTGTCACGCGTCCTCGACGGGGTCGGGACACGGACCACTCGTTCGCGCGGCTGTATCGGGCCGCACCCGCCGGTTCTACTGAGGTCCGCGAGGGACCGGTTCTTCCGGACGGCTCCCCGGTGATGGCCGGATCGACGCCGGACGACGGCTGATGTCGTCGCTCAAGTCGGAGTCCGCACGTATTCTAACGCCTTCCGGTACGGGCGGTCACCCGATCCGGGCGGCCATCTCCCGCAGCATGGCGACCGTGTCCGCACCCGGCTGCCCCGCCGCCGCTCCGTCCCTCGGCGCGGCCGGACCGTCCGAGAGCCGACGTTCCGTGACGGCAAGCAGCGCGACCGACCGCATCCCCATGTGGCGGGCGACGATCACTTCGGGCACCGTAGCGCTGCATACGAGGTCCGCCCCTGCGTCGCGGAGCGCACCGTAGTCCGCAGGAGTGGCGAGGTCTGGAGACGGGATTGCGGCCACTACGCCTCCCCCTATGGCAACGCCCCGGCGTGCTGCGACCTCGCGGCCCATCGCACGGAGGTCCGCGTCGTAGGCGCCGGTCATGTCAGGAAAGCGCGGTCCGAGGGCGCCCAGATTGAGCCCGACCAGCGGGTTGGCGCCCAGCAGGTTCAGATGGTCGTTCGCCAAGGCGAGCGACGTGCCCCCGGCAGGTGTGAGTGCGACCGCGTCGCCCGTCACGAGCAGGACGTCGGCACCGAGCAGCCGCGCGAGCCGCACTGGAAGACCACGTGCGCGCACGTTAGGACTCCGCGGCTGCCCGGTCTCTTCAGGGGCTCTCCAGGCTACGACCGCAGTGTTCGCCAACGCTCCCAGCACAAGGTCGCCGGGACGACCCAGAGGAAACACGTACGGGAGGCGATCGCCGGGCACCACCGACGACACGGTGATGATCTCGGCCGGTCTCGGCCAGGCGGGGCTCAGAGCCAATGCGAGCCGGGGGACGAGCCCGGTGTGGGCGCGCACGACTTGTCGAGTCGCGTAGAGGCGCTCCATCACGACGGACGGAAGCTCGTCCTGGATCATGGGTCGGGAACTAGGATCCCCTCGCGCGTGCAGCCGAAACAACACCGTCGTCTCGCCACCCGGTGTTCGATTGCGCCCGACCGTGCCGCGCTGGCCGCCGTCGACGGCTCCCGCCGGATGAGAGCAACTGCGCCCGTGGCCAAGAACGGTCTCTGCGAGTCGCCGCGTTCCTGCGGACGTCCAGAAGGATCAAGTCGATCACCGCCGGTCCCTCAGGCAGCTAGCCGCGTTCCCCGAACAACGCCGTGCCGATCCGTACCATCGTGCTCCCCTCACGCACCGCAGCGACCAAGTCGTTGGTCATCCCCATCGACAGCTCGCCACCTACGCGTCCGTCGGCGGACACGAGACGGTCGCGCAGCTCTCGCAGCCGTGCGAACGTCGAGGCCAGCACCGTCTGGTCCGACGTGAGCGGTGCCATCGTCATCAGTCCCTCGACTCGGAGCCCGGAGAGCTCTGCCATCCGCAGCACCTCCTCCTCGGCGCCGGCTGCGGGCAGCCCGTACTTGCCCGCCTCACCCGAAGTGTTCACCTGGGCCAGCACGCGAGCCGAGGCCCGAGCCTCCCGGGCTACTCGCGCCATCCGCTCGGCGAGCCTCACGGAATCGACCGAATGCACCACATCCGCGAATTCCACGGCACTCCTAGCCTTCCGGCTCTGCACGTGACCTACGAGATGCCAGCGTACCGCCGTGCTCGCGCTCGGGCTCGCCACGCGAAGCGCCGCGACCTTCTCGGCAAGCTCCTCGACCCGGTTCTCTCCCAGATCCGAGAGTCCGGCAGCCAGTGCCGCGCGGAGCGCGGCAAGCGGATGGCCCTTGGTCACGGCGATGAGGCGCACTGTTTCCGGGTCGCGGCCCACACTGCTCGCGGTTGCGGCGATGGCGTCACGCACCCGCGGGAGCGTAGAGAGCAAGAGCTCCGAATAGGCTACCGGCACTGGCGACCTAGGAGGAGGAGCGGGGACCGCGCGTGCGCACGGCATCGTGGCGCGAGCCGTGTGCCTAGCCCCATCCGGCGACCGGATCGGCGAGTGACCGAATGCGCGGATCCGCGACACCGCCCATGACTCCGGGCCATCGTGTCGGCGCTCCGGTCTTGACCGCGCCTTCTCACCGCGCGGACAGCGCAACGCCGCTGTGCGATTCGGCCAAGCCCCCGCTGAGGACTCCCCGCAAGCGGTCTTCGTCGATGTCCGGCTCCAGTCGGCCCGCGCGAACGACAGACACTTGCCCGGTCTCCTCGCTTACGACGATGACCACCGCGTCGGTTTCCTCGGACAGGCCGACGGCGGCACGGTGACGTGTGCCCAGGCTCTTATCGGACAGTTTGTACTGCGAGAGCGGCAGGATCGTGCCGGCTGCCTTGATGTGGTCACCCTGGATGATCACGGCCCCGTCGTGGAGCGGTGAGTACGGCGTGAAGATCGTCGTTAGCATCTCGGACGATACGCGCGCGTCGATCTTGCTTCCGGTGCTCGCGTACTCGTCGAGTCCGACCCCCTGTTCGATGACGATGATCGCACCGACCTTGGAGCGCGCGAGCTGCTTGATCGCTTCCACGATCTCGTCGACGACGGCGCTCTCCTCAAGGGAGGTGAAGACGCGGAACATACGGCTCTGACCCAGGCGGGCGAGCGCCGACCGGACCTCCGGCTGAAACACGACGAGGGCCGCGATCACGCCGTACTGGAACAAGTAGGCGAGCAGCGTGCGGATCAGTACGAGCTCGAGGTTCTGGGCCAGCGCGTAGATCAGCGCGAGCAGGAAGATGCCGAGCAGCATCTGCATCGCCCGGGTGCGCTGGATCAGCAAGAGCAGGCGGTAGAACAAGACCGAGGCGATGGCGATCTCGACCACGTCCGCCCACCCGGGGCGAAGGAAGCGGAGCTGTTCCCAGATCGCGTCCATCACGCCGTCGGGGCGACCGTCGCCGGAGCGCCCGGACGCTCGGGGAGGACTTCTCCTGCTATGGCTTCGGCCACGCGCAGGGCCTCAACCGCGGCGCCCACGTCGTGCACGCGGAAGATGCTGGCACCGGCGAAGTAAGCCGCCACGCAGGCCGCCGCCGTCCCGACGACTCGCCGAGCCGGCGGCACCTGCAGGATGTGGCCCAGGAAGCTCTTACGGCTAGGGCCCACGAGGACCGGACGCCCGAGTTCGGTCAGGACCTCAAGCCGGTGAAGCAAGACGAGACTCTGTTCAGCGGTCTTGGCGAAGCCGATCCCCGGGTCGACGACGATGGCATCGTGGGCCACTCCCGCCCGATGCGCCGATTCGACCGCAGCACGCAGCTCGTTCTGCACTTCGGCTGTGACGTCGTCGTAATGGGCGTGCTCCATCATGTTGGCCGGCTCACCGCGCATGTGCATGAGCACGAGCCCGGCTCGTCCCTCAGCCACGACTTCACCGATCGCCGGATCGTGTGCCAGGCCGCTCACGTCGTTGACGATCACGGCGCCCGCCGCGAGGGCCGCGCGCGCCACCGCCGCCTTACGAGTATCGACGGAGACGGGTACGGACAGCTCCCGCGTGAGCGCGTCGACGACCGGCAGAACGCGGCGGATCTCCTCCGCCTCCGGTACCGGATCGGCTCCCGGCCGTGTCGACTCGCCGCCGACATCGAGGAGCGCCGCGCCGGCCTCGACCATCGCACGGGCGCGGTCGAGCGCTAGCGACGGATCGCCCGCCAACTCTCCCCCGTCCGAAAAGGAGTCCGGCGTGACGTTCAGAATGCCCATGACCACGGGCCGCGAAGTGTCGAGGCTCGTTCCGCCGGCGAGGCGCCAGAGGGGCGCGTCCCGCCGAACCGGGATCAACGTGCGGGATCCACCTCGGGGCCGCCCGTAAGCGGACCCAGTGGGACTCCGGCCTCGACCTGGACTCGCGGCCGCTCCGGCGGCGGCGGCGGCGCCAGCGGCTGTGGCTCGGGAACCTGGAGGGGCGGTAGCTCCTTCCCTTCCGCGATCAGCTGGATCTCCTCGCGATCGAGCGTCTCTCGGTCGAGCAACGCCTGCGCGATACCCTCCAGCAAATCACGGTTCTGCTCGATCACCGTGCGAGCCCGGTCGTGGGCTTCGTCCAGCAACCGCTTGATTTCCTGGTCCACGAGCTGTGAGGTATGCTCGCTCACGTCGCGCCGCTGGCTGAGCTCCCGACCCAGGAACACCTCGTGTTCACCCTCGCCCACCGCCATCAGACCCACCTTTTCGCTCATCCCGAAGCACGTCACCATACGGCGCGCGGTCCCCGTCGCCTGTTCGATGTCGCTTCCCGCGCCGGTCGTGATGCGTTCCGGACCGAAGATCAGCTCTTCGGCGACCCGGCCGCCGAACATCATCGTGAGTTTCCCCTCGAGCCACTCCTTCGTGTGCGTATGCCGGTCTTCCTCGGGCAAGCTGCTGACGAGCCCGAGCGCGCGGCCGCGCGGCACGATCGTGATCTTGTGGACCGGATCCAGCCCTGGAACCCGCAGCCCGATCACGGCATGGCCGGCCTCGTGGTACGCCGTCAGGCGCCGCTCCTTGTCCGTGAGCACGAGACTCCTGCGCTCCGTGCCAAGCATGATCTTGTCCTTGGCGCGCTCGAAGTCGTCCATATCCACGCGATCGCCACCTCGGCGGGCGGCAAGCAGCGCGGCCTCGTTACAGACGTTGGCTAGGTCCGCTCCAGAGAGGCCGGGAGTCCCCCGTGCGACGATGGCGAGCTCAACGCCCTCGTCCAGCGGCAGCTTCCGTGCGTGCACACGGAGGATGGCCTCCCGACCCTTGAGATCGGGCGCATCGACCACGACCTGACGATCGAAGCGTCCGGGCCGCAGCAGGGCCGGGTCCAGCACGTCGGGACGATTCGTGGCCGCGATCAGAATCACGCCCTCGTTGGGTTCAAATCCGTCCATCTCAACCAAGAGCGCGTTCAGGGTCTGCTCGCGCTCGTCGTGCCCTCCGCCGAGACCGGCACCGCGATGGCGTCCCACCGCGTCGATCTCGTCGACGAAGATGATGCACGGTGCGTGAGCCTTGCCCTGCTCGAAGAGGTCACGCACGCGTGATGCACCGACGCCCACGAACATCTCGACGAAGTCGGAGCCCGACATTTGGAAGAAGGGTCGGCCCGCTTCGCCGGCCACGGCGCGTGCGAGCAGCGTCTTCCCCGTTCCAGGCGATCCGACGAGTAGCACTCCCTTGGGCAGTCGCCCCCCGAGACGCGCGAACTTCTGCGGGTCCTTGAGGAACTCGATGATCTCTTGGAGCTCTTCCTTTGCCTCGTCCGCTCCGGCGACATCGGCGAACGTCACTTTGGGCGTATCCGGGCTGATCAGTTTGGCCTTGGAACGACCGAACTGGAACGCCCGGTTGCCGCCACTCTGCATGGTTCGGAAGATCCAGATCCAAAAACCGATGAACAGCAACCAGGGAAGCGCACTCAACAGGATCGAGCCCCAGCCTGCCTCTTCACGCCGCCCTTCCATCACCACACCTTGGGCCAGCATCTGATCCTCAAGCTCGGGAGAAAGCTCTCCGGGCAGTATGGTCTCGAAAGCCGCGATCTCCCGATTGTTGCGCACGACCGGCGAGCGCAGCTCCCCGGTGACACGCCGCAGATCGATGACCGTCACCCGCTCGATGTTGTCGTTCTCGAGCTGCTCGCGGAACTCCGTGTAGGTGAGGTCGGTGGACGGCTCCTCTTGGGCGCGCATCCAATTCAGGACGAACAGCACCATCAGCATGATGATCGCCCAGAGGGCACCGGTCCTAGAGTAGCCCCTCCAGCGCCCCGGATCGTTCCGCTTAGCTTCCGGATCAGCCATTCGTCAGCGTCTCTTGTCCTGTCCTGCCTGAGGGGGCCACAGGCTCGCGATGTACGGCAGGTGCCGCAGGTCCTCGCCGTAATCGAGCCCATAGCCGACCAGGAACTCCGACGGTGCTTCGAATCCTACCCACCGGGGCTCCCAATCGAGCCGCGCACCCTGTTTGCGAAGTAGCGCGCAGAGTTCCAGGCTCTTCGGCCCCCGTGACTTCAGCATCGGCATCAACCAGCTCAACGTGACTCCCGAATCGATGATGTCCTCGACCACGACCACCCTGCGGCCGGTCAGTTCGGCCTGGGGATCGTAGAGGAGCTGTACGTCGCCGCTCGACGTCATGCCGGCACCGTAGCTGGAGACGACCAGGAAGTCCACTTGGAGCGGCCGCTCGATTTTCCGCACCAGATCGGCCAGGAAGACAAACGAGCCCTTAAGAAGCCCCACCAGCAACAGGTCGTCGTCCTCGTCGTACGCCGCCGCGATGTCTCGAGCCAGCGCCTCCACCCGTTGGCCGATCACATCCTTGGAGTAGACGATGCGGCGGAGGGCTCCTCCCCCCAGCCGGGCGTCCAGCTCACTCGGCAAAGCCGTCCTCGATCCCGATCTTTAGAATCTCCTCCCCCGCCAACGGCTCCAGGTCGGCGGCCCGGGCCAGACCGGGCACCCAGACCACGCGGCCGCAGGCGTCGGCGAGCACGGCCACTCGCTCCCGTTCACTGGCGGGAATCCGAGCCTCGCCCAGCAGCTTCTTCAGCTTCTTCGACCCGTAGGGAAGACGGATGCGGTCTCCGGCACGCCAGGGCCGGAGACGGAGCGGAAATGCGAGCCGCGCAAGCGGAAACGACTCAACCTCGTCCTCTCTGCCCGACTGGTCGTCGTCCGAGGCGAGCCTACCGGCGGACCAGCGGGCGACCATGCGCCGCCCCCCGATGCTTGCCTCACCGGCGCCCTGCAGCTGTCCACCCTTCGCTCGGCGGCCCGGCGCGGGAATCTCCAACGGTCGCTCGTCACGGACGGCTTCCTCGCGGATGAGCACGAGCCGGTCAAAGTCGCGCGCGAGCACCAATCCGCCCGAGAGTGAGGCGCTCCGGCCGCTCGCTCCCATCGTTGTAAACTCAATCAGGGTGCGGGTTCCGGCCTCTCCGAGCCTGCCTCCCATGGTCCGCACGAAGTGGCGAAGCACACGCGCCTGGAGGCCTCGGGGCCAGCCCAATAGGACCGACCTGCGGAGCACGACCCGCCTCGGTCCGTGCTCTACAACGACCTCATCCGCAAGCCGTTGAAGCAACACACGCCAGGCCGACTCCTCACCGGCCGCCAGGCGCGACAGGCGGACCACAGCGCGCCGCACCCCCGGTGCTGCTCTCTCGAGCTCCGGAATCACCCGGTGCCGGATCAGATTCCGCGCAAAGCCGACGTCCGTGTTCGTCGGGTCGACCTGGTAGTCCAGATCATGGAGCTTGGCATACGCCTCCAGCTCGCCCTTCCAGATCCGGAGGAGCGGCCGCAACAGGCAGCCCCGGCGCACCGGGATACCCCGCAGGCCCGCCGCCCCGGTGCCGCGCGCCATCCGGAACAGGACGGTCTCGGCCTGATCGTCCGCATGGTGCGCGGTCAAGATCCAGCGGGCGCCGACACGGGTGCGGACCCTGTAGAGCCATTCGTAGCGAGCCCTGCGGGCGGCCGCTTCGGAGCGCGGAGGCACTGCGGCCGCCCCCAGTTCAAGCGGGACTTGCCATCGGTCCGCCAGCGCTTCGGCCCAGCGCGCGTCAGCGTCGCTGCCGGCCCGCATCCGATGATCGAAGTGAGCGGCCACGACCTCTAGCCCTCTCAGCTCGAGAGCGGAGCGCAGGACGTGGAGAAGCACGACGGAGTCGACGCCGCCCGAGAACGCGACCAGCACGCGGTCGCCGGGAACCACCCGACCGGGTTGGAGCAGCGCGGCAGCAGCGCGCGCAGCGATCACCTCGGCTCCCTCGCTCACACTGGGCCGGGCGCCGGGGGGCGCCCTACGGTCTCAGCCAGCACCCGGGCTAGCCGATCGGGTCTATCGGTCTGGATGCCGTCCACGCCCAGGGCAAGCAGCCTGCGCATGTCTGAAGGATCATCGACGGTCCACACCTGGACAGGGAGGTTGAGACGGTGAGCGGTTCGCACGAAACGTCGCGTGACGACCCGGACACCGTGCCAACGCTCGGGCACCTGGAGGATGTCAACGGGCGGGGCGCGCAGTGATCCCAGCACGAGGACGGAGACGACTTGGCCGCGTGAAGCCCCCCAGGGCCCGCGATAACCCAGCGCGCCGGCGCGGCTGCGATCGCGCTCGGCGGCGATGAGCACGCGCTGAGATGCCCCGTGGTGCTCAATCAGTCTCGCAAGCGGAGCCGCCGCCGCGGCCGTCTTGCATTCCACATTCAGGCGTACGCCCGGGAAACTCTCGAGAACCTCGGCGAAGCTTGCCAGACGGACGCCGACACTCCGGAACGGCGTGTCCCCGTCGAGCGAACGGAACCGATGGCCGGCGTCCAATTCGCGCAACGCGGCCCAGGGCAGGTCGGCCACCCGGCCAGTCCCGTCGGTCGTGCGGTCCACAGTAGCGTCGTGGATCACCACGACGACTCCATCGGAGCTCAGGCGAACGTCCATCTCGAGAATGTCCGCGCGCCAGAACTCCACCGCCTGCCGGAAGGCGACCATCGTGTTCTCCGGGGCCAGTCGAGCACCACCCCTATGCGCGACCAGCAGCGGGGCACCGGCGAGGTACGGATGGCCGGGCCTTGTGGCCCTGTACAAGTCAGTGGACCAAGCGAACAGCCTTGGCGCGCGCAGCTTCCTGGGGCGACAACTCGAGCCACTGGTAGAGCACGAGGTCGAGCAGACGATCGGTCATGTCCAGCTCCCGCCGCATCTTCTCCGGCTCATCGTCCGTCGCTCCGGTGGAGATCTTCTCGTCCAGTTCGAGCACCCGTGTTGCCAGGAAGTGTAGCAATTCCTCCACGACCTCGGGCCGTGGCTCGGTGTCCTCCCCACTCGGACTCAACCCGCGGAGCAGGAGCCCGCGTACGAAGGCGAGCAGTCCCGCGAATGCGCGCTCGATCTCGCCGTCGCCAGTGCCGGCGTCGCCGGTGATGTGCTCCCACTCGAGTTCGTTCCAGTAGAGGTCCGTCGCCTCCTCAAGGAGATGCTCCCGAACGTGTGCCGGCGCCGAAGGGCCCCTGGAAGGGCTCAGATAACGGCCGAGCAGGTGCGAGAGGCGCTCACGCCGGCCTCCGAGAAGAGTGTTGACGCGGTCGTTCACGAACGAACTCCGGAAGAACCGATCTGCCTGGAGCGGTAAACATGGGGAGCCCGCGCACCGACTGCCAGGCGCTGAGACAACGCTAAGCCGCGGGGACGTGTTCGCTCAGCCGGTCCAGACCAATAGGAGACCGCAGAACGCACCGCCGCCGAGATACTGGATCGGGACTTGGGAGGGGCTCGTGTAGAACTCCATACCCTCGACCCAAGACAACGGGATGTCGTCGATGTAGCCGCTCCAAGGCGATCCGTCGACAAAGATGCCCGGCGCGCACTCCTCGGGGAGTTCCTCGGCGAAGTCAACGTCTTCGGGGGTCGGCACCGGGTTAATGAACCCGGCGAAGCCGGGACGCGTGGGAATGCGGTCGAGAACCTCGGAAAGCTCGATCGCATTGAACTGGCGGATCGCCAGTCGATCGAGCTGCACGCCCAGGCCCAGTTCGGCACGCTCGTAGAACCCGCCCCGCTGAAGCTGGGCACTCCACCTCGCTCGGCCCTCGACCATGATTTCCTCGAGCGCGAACGGCTGCACGCCCAACCGGATGTCGCCCGACGCGAAAGCGCCCGGACCCAGACTGAGCGTGGCGACCTCGGGAGCGTAGCCGAACATCGCCACTTCGAAATCGTAGGTTCCAGGGGGGATACCGGAGAGGCTTGCGACACCCGCCACATCGGTCAGCGCGTACAGGCCGATGTTCACGAGCCCGACGCGCGCGCCGACAATGGGCACCCCGTCATAGGAATTCAAGACCCGTACACGGAGTCTGGCCGTCTCCGGCTCCTGCGCCGCTGACCCGGCAGGGAGGACGGAGCCAAGTATCACGGCCAACGCGATGGCGAAGACGCGGATCATGATGCTACGCATGCTCCGGCCCGGGGTGTTGGCGGACTCGACCGGCCCGGGATGACATCATTGTAATGCGTGCTGTTGGCGCTTGGAAAGGGTCAGAAGCGCCGTTCTGGACCCCGCCGAGCTGGCCGGATCGCCGTCCCTTCGCTCAGGTTCAGGAGCCGTCCGTCTTCACCTTTCAACTCGATCGGGATCGTCCGCCCCGGCTCCCCCAGCATCCGGACGCCGACGTGGAAGTGCAAGTGCGGACGACCCGCAAAGCCGGTCCGTCCGCTCCATCCCAAGAGTTGGCCGACCGCGACCTTGTCCCCGACCGCGACTTCCAAACCGCGGGACAGGTGGCCATAGGTCGCCATGGTGGCGTCACCGTGCGCTACCACGACGAGATTGGCGCGCTCCAGGAGCGCCGGGTCCGTCCCGCCTTCCGTGAATCCGTCCTGAATGTAGAGCACCACCCCGTCACGCGCCGCGAGGATCGGTGTGTTCGGCGGCATTGCGATATCGAGTGCGTACCGCATGGCGCCCATGTGCGTCTCATCCCCGTCGAAGCCCTGGATCAGCGGCCGGGCCGCGCTGCCCCCGAACGGCACAGAGTAGACGTAGTCGTCGGGCTCGGTTGAACTGGAACCCAAGTCGATCGCTATCGAGAGGTCGGCCGACACCGACCCTGGCATCTGGCGGGGCAATTGTATCCGTTCCGTCGAATTCGGAGGAATCACTCGCTGTACAGGTCCGTCTTCGGGCGTCCACAGATTGCGGACAAACGAGAACGTGAGCGCGATCGTGACAGGCACCGGCTCTTGATTCCTCGCGATGTAGGTTCGGCCGAGCTGGTCGTCTTCGGAGCGGACGCAGACGTTCCAGGCGCACTGGTCCCGACGCGGCCCCTCCACCCCGTGCGGCATGCGCGGAGAGACGGCGCAAGCGGCCAGGTGCCAGCCGGCTACAGGCAGGAGGCACAGTAGTCTGAAGAGTGCCATCGGTCTCAAGTCGGTCGGTCAGTGCAGCCGGCGGTTGCCGACCCCACTCGAGCGTCTCCGAGTCATGATCCGCGCCATTGACCTGTACACCAAGCGCCTCGGGTCGCTCCTCAACAACATGTCCTCAACTGTATCGCGGTCTCGCTGCCGAGGGCCAGTCGTGTCGCAGAGAGTCGCCGCTCGACGTTCGGGCGCGTCGCCCGGACGCCGTCGACAGATCGGCCCGAGGGCAACCCAGGTGCTCACCCATGTGCCAGTCAACCGAGCGCGACGTGGCACAAGCGGCGGAGCGTGAGCGCGGCCCGGCTTCCCGACTGCGACGAGCCCGTCGGAGTTCGAGGCCGATGGGCTTGAGGCTAGAACCGGTATACTCGACTTCGGAGCAGCCTTGTACGGTACGGACCGTGCCTGGTGACCGCTTAGCGGACGCGCCCTCCGGGCGTGGTCCTCCCGCGTGGAGGCCGACGGCTTACGTACCTGGCGGCCTCCGCGAGTTCGCCGGACGGCCGGACTGGTGTGACACCCCAACCGGTCACACCGTGTCGACCCGGCAGCGCTCCGACTGAAGGGTTAGTCGCGTCACAAGGACTTGTCCGGTCGAGTACCGGAGGAGGGACTCGAACCCCCGACACGCGGATTATGATTCCGCTGCTCTAACCAGCTGAGCTACTCCGGCAGGTCGAAAAAAGCTGTCCGGAGCCGGGCAGGGCTGTCAACCCTGACTCTCGCCCAACGCTGTTCCTGGTCCAAGGTCGCCAGCCATACGGCTGCGGGCGCAGCCTGTCCCCTGCTAGGCCCCTACCAACTCGCCCCCGCAAGCACCCGACTTCGCGGATCCGCGGCGGCGCCTGACGCACGACCCTAACCCCGAAGCCAAGGCCTTCAGGATGACCTCCGAATCGGAACAGAGACTCCTTGACGCCGGTGGCCCCGGGCACCGGTAGCGTCCCTTGCTATTCGTCCCCTATGTATGTTTGCCTGCGTCCTGGTCGACGCCTCGACGGGCCGCGCCCGACTCATTTTTCTGCTCCCGTTCGGGATCGAGCGGATGCGCTGGATGGACCTGCGGGTCGTCGCGCTGGACATCGCGCCGCAGGACACGATCACGCGTGACAACGTGAGCGTGAAGGTGAATGCCGTCGTCTACTTCCGCGTGGTCGATCCGTCCAGGGCCGTGGTCGAGATCGAGGACTACTACTTCGCCACGAGCCAGCTCGCCCAGACCACGCTCCGCAGCGTGATCGGACAATCGGAGCTCGACGACCTGCTGGCGGAGCGCGAGCGAATCAACGAGATCCTCCGCCGGATCCTCGACGAGGGCACCGACCCGTGGGGAATCGAGGTCACCGGCGTAGAGATCAAGGACATCGATCTGCCTGCGGAGATGAAGCGCGCCATGGCCCGCTAGGGCGAAGCCGAGCGCGAACGCAGGGGAAAGGTCATCGCAGCCGAAGGCGAGCATCAGGCGTCCACCAAGCTGGCCGAAGCAGCAGACGTCATGGCCAGGCACCCGGCCGCCCTGCCACTGCGGTTCCTGCAGACCGTCGTAGAGATCGCGGCCGAGAACAACTCCACGACCCTGTTTCCTGTCCCGATCGAGCTCTTCTCGGGGTTGATGGAACAGCACAGGGGCAAGTCCCCCGCAGGCTCCCTGCCGGCGACCGAGTCAACTGAGAGCGATGAGCCCGCGCAGCTCGGCTCGGGCAAGCACGAACAGATGGCGCGGCTGGTGGAGCAGGTGCTCGGGCTGGAGCGCGCACCCACACGGGTGCCGTCCGGGGACGAGTCGGTCTGAGCGAATCCGGGAGGCTGTCCGGCACCCGCCGGTTCAACCGCTGGGGTCGCGCTCGTCTGGGCGCGGCGCGACCGCAGGGGAGCAGCGGACGGACACGGGCTGGGCGCGCTAGGTAGGATCCCGACTCCCGTGAAGGGATGGCGCGGATCAGCGCGGCGGCGTCCCCCCAGAGCGCGGCGCTCTGTTCGTCATCTCGCCGCTGCCCGGCCGGGAGGCAGAGTCGGATGCCGCGCTGTCGATCGGCACGAAGCGGTAGAGCGTCTCTCCATCGCGGATCAGGCCGTAGCGCTCGCGAGCGATCCGCTCCAGCGCCTCCGGAACGCTCTGCAGCGAGTCGACACGCGCCATCAGGGAATCGATCGCAGCCTGAAGCCGGGCAACCTCCGCCGCTTGCTCCGCACGTGTCGCCCGCATTTGGTGCAGGTCCAGCACCGTGTACTCGCCTCCGCACACCGCCCAGTAGGCAGCGATCAACAGTGCGGCGGGGAGCAGAGCTTTCTTCATCCGCCCCACAGGCGCCTCCCCGGATACCGGGCCTGGGCTCCCAGCTGTTCCTCGATCCGCAGCAGTTGGTTGTACTTGGCGACCCGGTCCGTGCGGCTGGCGCTCCCGGTCTTGATCTGACCCGCACCCGTCGCGACCGCGAAGTCAGCGATAAACGTATCCTCGGTCTCGCCGGAACGATGTGACACGACCGAACGGTAGCCGGCCTCGGCGGCCATGCGCATCGCCTCCAGCGTCTCGGTAAGCGTGCCAATCTGATTCAGCTTCACGAGTATCGCGTTGGCCGTGGCGTCGCGGATTCCGCGCGCGAGCCGCTCCGAGTGGGTGACGAAGAGGTCGTCGCCCACGAGCTGCACCCGCCCGCCGATGCGCGCCGTGAGCGTCTCCCACCCCTGCCAATCATTCTCCGCAAGCGGGTCCTCAAGCGAGAAGATGGGGTACTCGCGGGTCCAACGTTGCCAGAAGTCGATCATCCCTGCGGTGTCGCGGCGCTCTCCGTTGGACCAGCGGAACACGTATTCGCCACCCTCGAAGAACTCGGTCGACGCCGCGTCGATTGCCAGCGCGACGTCATCTCCGGGGCTGTAGCCGGCTCGCTCGATCGCGGTCAACACGGTCTCCACGGCTTCCTCGTTGCTGCCGACATCCGGCGCCAGGCCCCCCTCGTCGCCCACGGCCGTACTCTTCCCCTTTCCCGAGAGGACGTTCCTGAGGGCATGGAAGATCTCCACCCCACAGCGGAGCGCTTCATGGAAGCTGTCGAATCCGAGCGGCATCACCATGAACTCCTGAATGTCCACATTGTTGGGTGCGTGGGCACCGCCGTTCAGGATGTTCATCATCGGCACTGGCAAGACCGGCGCGTCGGCGCCCGCCAGATATCTCCAGAGTGGCGCGCCATCCTCCTTCGCCGCGGCGCGGGCCGCGGCCATCGAGACAGCCAAGATGGCGTTGGCACCCAGCTTCCTCTTGCTCGGCGTGCCGTCCAGGTCGATCAACGAACGATCCAGCTCCCGTTGCTCACGCGCGTCCAGCCCCCGGATCGCATCCCGAATGACGCCGTCGACGTGCCCGACGGCCCTGCGCACGCCCTTGCCCAGATACCGCGCCCGGTCACCGTCGCGAAGCTCGACGGCTTCGTGGGCGCCGGTCGAAGCTCCGCTAGGCACGGCGGCGCGACCCCGCGCGCCGCTTTCCAGGACCACCTCGGCCTCGACCGTCGGGTTGCCCCGTGAGTCCAGAATCTCTCGCGCCCGCACGTCCACGATCACCGACACGTCGTCTGCCCCCCTCGCGGTTGTCGCTGATGTCGTCTCCACGACCCGCCCGACTCCGTGCGCCGGCCCGCCCCGGCGCCGATCAGTGTGGCGCGCTCACGCCACAGCACTCTTCGGGACAGGAGCTTCGGTCGGACCGTCGCCTCCTCGCAACGCCACGACCGCGTCCCTGGCCCGGCAAGCCAGATCCCCGCGGTCCGAGTGATCGAGGGCCGTGACCGGGATCGGTTCGCCGATCACCACGCGCATCTGCCCTCTCCGAATCCGCCAGTCTCCCTTGGCCATGATCTGCCGTCCGCCGATCACGGCAACGGGAATGACTGGAGCTGCCAGCTGGATGGCCAACACGAACGCTCCCCTCTTGAAGGGTTGCAGGTTTCCATCGACAGAGCGCGTTCCTTCGGGGAAAACAACCAGGTGGATATCGTCGCCCACGCCACTCATCTTCCGTGCCTGGTCTAGCGACTCGACCGCCGCCTGACGGTCCCGTCGATCCACCGAGACGTGTCCGCAACTCCGCCAAGCCCGCCCCCAGACGGGTACTCGCTCCAGCTCCTTCTTGATGACATATCGTTGCTCGACCGGAAGGACGTGGCAGAGCGCGAAGACGTCGAACCACGATTCATGGTTCGCGATCAGAATGCGCGGCCCCTTCCCCGCCAGGTGCTCGGCTCCCTCCAGCGTCACGGTGACGCCCGAGGCCCGGAGGAACGTGCGAGCGGACCACCTCGGATTCCGAAAGCAGTATCGCCTGAGGGCGCGTTCGAAACCCAGCAAATCCGCGAGGACAATCTGGGCGGCAAGGGCCACCGTCACCAGCGGGCCGACAAGAAAGACCCAAAGCGCGCGTATCAACCGGTTCCCTTTCCGAAGTGGGAGTAGCCGCCGTCAAGCGCGCACACGCCGGACCCGTCGGCCCGCTCGAGCAGGACCCCGTCACCCTCGACGATCCTGCCCACGCGGGTGAGTGGGATTCCGAAGCGTGCCCGGAACTCGCTGGCCACGATGGTCAGACTGCCCGGTTCGACCGCCAAGCAGAGCTCATAGTCCTCACCTGCGGAGAGTGCCAACCGGAGGCCTTCGGCCCAGCCGCCTGCAGCGTCGGCCACCCCCGGAGCCACGGGAATCGCCGCCTCGTCCAGGACTGCGCCGCATCTTGAGGCGGCAGCGAGGTGTCCGCTGTCACCTGCCAGACCGTCGGAGAGATCGACTAACGTGCGCACCGCACCGGTTCGCGCCAGCCAGCGGGCCTCTGCAACTCGCGGCACCGGGTGAGCGAATGCTTGCCGATGGGCCTCGAGCGGGCTGGTCCCGGACTCCCACGCCCGCACCGCCGCGCCGGCCGCCCCCAAGAGCCCGGTGACCCAGAGATCGTCGCCCGGCCGGCTGCCCTCGCGCAGCACGGGATCGGGCGCCCGACCTAGTGCGACGACGTCGATCACCACTGGACCGGTCGAGCGTGTCAGATCGCCGCCCACCACGGCCGCTCCGACGCTCGATGCCGCAGCGGCGGCCCCTCTCGTCACGGCCTTCACCCACTCGGGGCTAGCGTCCGGAACAGGCATCGCCAGCGCTACCAGAACGGCGACCGGCTCGGCAGCCACGGCGGCCAGGTCGCTCAATGCGCCGGCGCTAGCGCGCCAGCCGATCTCTTCGGGATCGAGCCACGCGCGCCGGAAGTGCACGTCCTCGACGCTCATGTCGATGGTCACGGCCCAGGGATCGCCACCGGCCTCCAACACGGCGCAATCGTCGCCCGGGCCGATCCGCACCCGAGCTTCCGGGGCCGACTCCGGAAGCTCGGCGAGTAGGGCCCGTATCAAGTCGAACTCACCTCCGCGGCCCAGCGGCACGGGCGGACGAGGGGTGCCCCTGCCCATCTAGGCGAACTCGACCGGGCCCGTCGCATCGGCCACGCTGCGCCCTCAGCGCGCCGGGTCAAGGTCGAGCACTACGCAACCGAGGTCCAGGTCGGTCTCGCCCGGGCCCGGTTCGGCGAGAGCATCTCGCAGGTGCGATACGATGTCGACGGGGAGGATTCCCTCACCCCGACCAGCTCGCGCGGCGGCCCGCCCAGAGCCGTGCAGCGCCAGCGCGCCGGCGAGCCGCGGGTTGAGTCCGCGGGCGAGCAGTGCGCCCGCCGTACCGGTGAGCACGTCTCCCATGCCACCCGTCGCTAGGTCCGACGAGCCCACGGAATCGATCAACACAGGCTCGCCGGGCACAGCCACCAATGAGGGAAGTCCTTTGAGGATGATAGCGCATCCCAATGTCTCGGAGGCCTCGCGAGCCACCTCGACCCGCCGGCTACGGATCTCGTCCTTCCCGAAGCGCGAGATGCGTGCCATTTCTCCAGCGTGTGGTGTTATCAGGCAAGGCCGTGCCCCCGCCGCCTGCTCCACGGAACAAGGCCTCCTGCTACCGAGCAGCGTCAAGGCATCCGCGTCAAGCACGAGCGGCTGAGTGCCGGCGTGCAGCACGGCGCTGAGCACCTGTTCTCCGGATTTATCCGTACCGAGCCCCGGACCGACCGCGACGGCGTCGGCTGCGGCGGCGCGCTCGACCAGGGCATCGCGGTCGGAAGCATCGACGAAGATCGTCTCGGGCGCGGCTGACTGCAGAATGACCCGATTGTCGGCAGCGGACGCTACGTGCACGAGTCCGGCGCCGGCCCGGAGCGCCGCGCGTGCGGCGAGCACCGCTGCGCCGGCCATCCCCGGCTTTCCCGCGACGATCAATACGGTGCCAACCCTGTACTTGTGGGTCTCCGGATCGCGCGGGGGCCGGGTGGCTGCGGCCCACGCCGGAGTGACGAGCGCAGCGCCGAAGCGTCCGTCCGCAACCGGGGGAAACCCGATCTCCACACCGATCAGTCGCCCGCGCAACGCACGCCCCTGCCCGATCAGCGTACCGAGCTTGGGCCATCCGAAAGCCACGGTCACGTCGGCGCGAACCGCCACGCCGGGAGTCGCGCCCGTGGCCGCATCCACGCCCGAGGGCAAGTCGAGCGCGACAACGGCACCCTGCGCAGCATTCACCGACTCGATCGCGTGTGCCTGGCGCACGCGTGGCGGCCCCCTCGTGCCGGTCCCTAGGATACCGTCCAGCACTACGTCGGCCTCGGACAGGTGGTCCCAGGCGCTGTCGTCCGATGCGTCGACGACGACCGCGCGAACACTCCAGCCATGCAGTAGAGGGTCGTCGGCAGCCCGGTCGGCGACCACCAGGGTCCGCACCGAACGGCCCCAGGCGGCGAGGGTCCGAAGTGCTACGAGCGCGTCACCGCCGTTGTTGCCCGCACCGACGACCCCGACCATCTCGCCGCGAGGGTACAGGCGCTGCACGACTTCCGCAGCGGCCCGCCCCGCACTCTCCATCAACGTGTGCTCAGGGACACTGTGCTCGGTCACGGCAAACCGATCGAACACAGCCGACTCCTCGCCCGTGGCGGCCGGTACTTGGCCGCGTGCGAACGGGCGCACTCGCACCATCATGGAAGCTCCCGGATCCGAGGAGCGTCCGGCGGGGAGCGAACGGGAGTGGCCAGCCGTTGCGAGCGGCGGAGTACGGCTACTTGTAACTCTGGCCGATGGTGCGTCCGAACGTGATCTCGCCGTTGTCGATCCGGATATTGAAGCCGCAGTCCGGGTTCGAGCAGACCCATGCCTTGTAACGGATGGGCGCTCCGTCCCGTCCGTAGTCGGAGAGTGGTAGCAGGACTCCGTCCTCGCACTTCCGACAGCGAGGCAGGGCGGTCTCGTCGGCCATGTGCTTCCCCTTCGGTCAGGGCTTGGCTCCCCAAGGATACCCTAGCTCGAAGGCTTCTTCAAAATCGAACACGGCGTGGAAGTCCTCCTTCCGGTCGTCATCCTGTTTGGTCAGGATGCCGCACTCGACCAGCGCGAAGACGATATCGCCCAGATCCTCGGTGGCGTGGATGCCCCAGTGCTCCAGCACTGTCCGCGCCATCGGTCCGTAGCGTTCCAGGGCCAGCTCGCGCACGCCCTGCGCAAGTTCCTGCCCGGAGATGTGCCGTGGACGTTCAAGCCGCTGCATCACGTGATGAAGCGAGGACAGGAGGAACAGATACGCTTTCCCGTGAAAGCGCGGGTTCTTCTCCTGAAGCTGGAGGAGTATCTCCTCGGCGAACTGCACGTCTGTCATGCCATCTGCAATGTCGCCCGAGCCTATGGCGAGCGCTAGGTCCGCCACCCGAGATATTGCGCGACAGCGAGCGCGTGGACTGCCGTGCCGGTACCGGTCCGTGATTCGCCGGGCGAAGCCGCGACCCTGCCCTGGGCGTGTGTCTTCACGCCACGCCCGCGAGCTCCGGATAGAGCGGGAAGGCCTCGCACAGCTCGGTGACCCGGCTCCGCACGCGCCCGATGAGGCCGTCGTCGCCGGGTTGCTCCAGCACCTCCGCGATCCAACTGGCGATGAGCAACATCTCCGCTTCGGTCATGCCTCGCGTCGTCACGGCCGGAGTGCCGATCCGGAGTCCGGACGTGACGAACGGCGAGCGGGTCTCGCCAGGGACCGTGTTCTTGTTCACGGTCATGCCCGCACGCTCCAGCGTCGCCTCGGCATCCTTGCCCGTCAGATCCTTATGGCTCCCGCGCAGGTCCACGAGCACGAGGTGGTTGTCCGTACCGCCGCTCACGAGCCGGAATCCACGCTCTGTCAGCCCGCCGGCGAGCGCCATGGCGTTGGCGACGATCTGCCGCTGGTAGCCCGTGAACTCGGGTTCCAGGGCTTCTTTGAAGGACACTGCCTTCGCTGCGATCACGTGCATGAGCGGCCCGCCCTGAAGCGCGGGGAAGACCGACTTGTCGATGGCCTTCGCGTGTTCTGCTCGACACAAGATCATGCCTCCCCGCGGCCCGCGGAGCGTCTTGTGCGTGGTGGTCGTCACAACGTCGGAGTGCGGTACCGGGCTCGGATGGACACCGGCAGCCACGAGTCCGGCGATATGTGCCATGTCCACCATGAGTACGGCCTCCACCTCTCGCGCGATTTCGCCGAAAACTGCGAAGTCGATCGTTCGCGGATACGCGCTCGCGCCCGCGATGATCATCTTCGGCCGCTCCCGCCGGGCCTGATCGCGCAGGGCATCGTAGTCGATGCGCTGATCGGATTCGCGAACGCCGTATGCGCAGACCTCAAAGAACATCCCTGAGAAATTCACCGGTGAGCCGTGCGTCAGGTGTCCCCCGTGGCTCAGGTTCATTCCCAACAACGTGTCCCCGGGCTTCAAGAACGCTAGGTACACAGCTTGGTTGGCCTGCGCTCCCGAATGGGGCTGCACGTTGGCGTGATCGGCGCCAAAGAGCCGCTTGGCCCGCTGGCGCGCGAGGTCCTCGGCAATGTCCACCCACTCGCAGCCGCCGTAGTAACGCTTGCCCGGCAGGCCCTCCGCGTACTTGTTCGTCAGCACGGTGCCGAGCGTATCGAGGACGGCACGGGACACGAAATTCTCGCTCGCGATCAATTCGAGCTGGGAGGACTGGCGGATGGCCTCGTTGCGGACAGCCTCGAACAGTTGGGGATCGGCGCTCCTCAGATGATCGTAGCTCATGGGATTCGGCGTGCTTGTTGGCGCGTCGGCGTTCGCTTCAATTGGGATCTCGCAAGGACGCGTGCGTCACAACCTCGTGCAGGAGCAGGTCTGTGTCCCTTCCAGACCATGTGTCCTTCGGGTCGCGCATCCGTCCGGCCACGGGGATGTCCCCGCATCCACACCGATAGTATAGCTGTACCCGCCGAACCCCAGGATGGCCTCGTCGGACACATCGCCGTCCCGTTAGCGGCCGGCCCGCTCGTCACCCGCGCTGGCGCGCGGCCGCCCCCCGAGCCGGGGAGTACGCCACGTCCACGCGGCAGCCGCCAGGACCGCTCCGGTGGCGAGCACGCTGCCCTCGGGCCCGAACGCGGCTCCACTCAACCAGGCGCCCCCCCCTGTACACGACTCGATCAGTGGCGCGTCGACCAGCTCGAGCCCGCTGAGCGGCAGGTCGGCCAGGAACGCGTGGGCCCAATTCCATCCCAGGTGCGCCCCCGTCGGCCACCACAGATCGCCCGTCCGGAGACGAAGTGCGCCGAGGAACAGCCCCGCCGCGACGATATTGGTGAACCCGATCCAACCGATCTCCGGATTGCCGGTGTGGAGCAGCGCGAACGCCACCGACGTAAGGCCGATCGCCCACTTGGACCCCCAGGCCTCGCGCAGCGCGAGCAGGGGGTAGCCGCGGAGCATCGCCTCCTCGGCGGCGGCCGGGATTGCCAGCAGCCAGAGCGAGGCTAGACCCGCCGCTGTCCACTCCCCCCACCCGCCGGCGTCGGCCGTCCAACGAAGTCCGCCGAACGCGAAGATCAGGCCTACTGTTAGCAGCGCGACCCCCACCCCCAGTGCAAGGCCCAGCGCAACGCCCGAACTGCTCTTGGGACTCAGGCCAAAACCGAGCGCGCTCAAGGGGCGGCCGTCCAGTCGGAGCAGCAACGATCCGGCAACCAGCCCGGCCGCCAGTGCGGGGAGCGCGAGCCAGGGTAGTACGGGGGGTATCAGTACAGCCGCCGGTACCGCGATCGCCAACCAGATCGCTGCGAACAGCAGCATCCGGAGTACGACCCGAATGCCCGGACCCAGGCCGCGGCCGGAGTCACGCCACGGCCTAGTCAGGTCCGCTCCACCGAGAGCGCGACCGCGTTGCCGCCTCCAAGGCATAGGGTCGCGAGGCCAGTCTCCGCTCCGCGATCCCGCATGGCAGCGAGCAGGGTGACAAGCACGCGGGTCCCGGAACAGCCGATCGGATGCCCTAGCGCGATGGCTCCGCCGTGCACGTTCGCGTGCTCCGGATCCATCTTCAGTGCGCGGATGTCCGCGATCGCCTGGACGGCAAATGCCTCGTTGACCTCGATCAGCCGGTAGTCGCCGATCTCCTTCCCCTCCCCGCGCATCAGTCGGCGGACTGCGTCGACGGGCGCGAAGAACAAGTCTCGAGGCTCCGTCGCACCTGAAGCGTAACCCGTGATGCGCGCGTCCACGGCGAGACCGTGGGCCAGAGCGTATGCGAGCGAGCAGACCACGACCGCGGCCGCCCCGTCGTTGAGGCCCGTTGCGTTGCCCGCGGTCACTACCAGCTCTTCGATTCCCCGCGGTGCTTCCGCACCAAAGGTAGGCTTGAGCAAGGCCAGCGCCTCGGCAGTCGTGTCGCGGCGCGGCGACTCGTCGACGTCGACAATCGTGGAACGCTTCCCGTCACGCATCTCCACCGGCACGATCTCGTCGACGAATTTCCCCGCGTCGATCGCGCGCACGGCCCGTCGGTGCGACTCGAGCGCGAAGGCGTCGGCTTCCGGGCGGCTGACGCCGGCCTCGCGCGCCGTGTACTCCGCGTGGCCACCCATGTGGCAGTTGCCGAACGCGCACCACAGGCCATCCAAGACGACGCCGTCTTGCAAGCTCTGATCGCCCAGCTTTACTCCGCCGCGTAGACCGCGCAGGTAGTGGGGTGCGTTCGACATCGACTCCATCCCTCCGGCCACAACCAGTCGGGCATCACCCGCACGGATCGCCTGGGCTGCCAGCATGACGGCCTTGAGTCCCGAGCCGCAGACCTTGTTCACCGTGACCGCAGGCACCGAGGCAGGCAGTCCGCCCCTGATGGCCGCCTGTCGGGCCGGTGCCTGGCCCGCCCCGGCGGTCACGACGTGACCCATGATCACCTCGTCGACCTCGCCGGGATCGATCCCGGGCCGCGCGACGGCGGCCCCAAGGGCGATGGCTCCGAGGTCGGTCGCCGTGAGCGGAGCGAGTCCGCCCATGAATCGCCCGATCGGCGTCCGTGCCCCACCCTTCAGGATGACCGAAATGCGGTCCCGATCACTCATCCCGTGTGCCTCCCCGCATAAGGGACAGGAATCGCTCCCGGCTAGTGATACCGGTACAGGCGCCGGCACGTGCCCTGCGAGCGACCTCTACCCGTCGGACAGGCCGGCCCGAGCCCGGGCCCTAGCCAGCAGGTCCTACGGTGCGCTCGGGCGGATCGGGGACAAGCGCGAGGGGTTTCTCTTTCCGATCGAGGCGCCCCCAGGGAAGGACCGGATCGTGGCCGAAGATGAGTAGCCACTCATCGGCGCGGGCCCGGCCCCACAGGGCCCGCTTGGTCTCGAGCGTGACCAGCGGCTCCAAGTCGAACCCCATGACCCATGGCAGATCGAGATGGAAGGACGTCGGGCACACATCCCCGAGGAAGCAAGCCCGGTCGTCGCCGCTCTGGACCATCACCGACTGGTGGAACGGGACGTGGCCCGGGGTGAGCAGGACGCTCACGCCATCCGTGACCTCAACCGCGCCGTCCACGCGGTCCTGAAGCCCGGAGGTCTCCACTGCATCGAAGTTGTGACGGAGGTAGCTCCCGCGAGTCCGTTCGTTGGCGGCCCTCGCGAACTCAAGCTCGCGACCCTGGACAAGGTAGCGCGCATTGGCGAAGGCCGGGACGATGCGTCCGTCCGGGTCACGCACGGTATTGCCCCCGGCATGATCGAAATGCAGGTGGGTTGAGATTACCAGATCGATCTGTTCCGGACCAAAACCGGCGGCCCGAATGGCCGTCTCGAGGCGGGTCGGCTCGCCCGCGTTGTCCACTCCGAAGATGTGGTGGAACTTCTCGTCCTCCTTGTTTCCTATGCCCGTGTCGACCAGGACGAGCGCGTTGGGGGCCTCCACGAGAATGCACCGGAGGGCAAGCGGAATCCGGTTCCGCCCATCCGCCGGGATCCGCTTCTCCCACAAGGGTTTCGCTACGATACCGAACATGGCTCCACCGTCGAGCCACAGCAGCCCGGCCTCCAGTGCATGGACCCTTATCGCTCCCACTTTCGTCGTACGGACAAGCGGCAAATCGTCGGCCCGCTCGGGCATCTTAGTCAAAGCACTTCCTTGGTCGGGAAGAGACTGGGACCGGCCGACGCCTTGCGGGCGGCGGCGAGATCTCGGGTTCGGACTGCTGCGCCGTTGCAGCGTCTTCGACGCGGCTGCGCTAGCCGCCCCATCAGCCCGTCCAGGTCCCCGATCCCCTGTCGGGACGCCTCGTCAATGAGACACAGCAGAGCCCGGGCAGTCGCGAACGCGTCGCCGCGTGCGCGATGCCGCTGGGGGGTGGGGATGCCGTAGTACGCTGCTACCGCATCCAGGTGTCGTTGTCGAAGCCAGGGCACGAGTGCGCGAGCCAGACGCAGGGCGCAGAGCCTCGGTAGATCGGGAACGCATCCGGTGGCCTCCTCCAGCTGAGCGCTCACGAAGTGCCAGTCGAACGCCGCGTTGTGCGCCACCAAGACCCACCCTTCGAGACGGCGGCGAAGCTGCTCGGCGATGTGCTGGAACAAAGGTGCGTCCATCAACCTCCACGGATGGATACCGGTGAGCCCCTGAACGAAGGTCGGCACCGGCCGGTCGGGGTTCACGAGCGTGCACCACTCGTCGACGACCACACCCCCTTGTACCTCGACGACCGCGATATCGATGATCCGATGGCCCTGCGCGAAGGAGCCCCCGGTAGTCTCGACGTCCACGACCGCGAACCGGAGCTCAGGGAGCGGGGGGCCCGGCACTTGCGCGGGTCCGGTCAGGTGCCAGACGTCGACGTCGTCGACCCAGAACCGGCGGTCGGCCCCGAGCAACGTGAAGACCGCTCGTGAAGCGGCGCCGGCATTTCCCGATAGCCCGAGCGCGTCGTGCGCGATCTCAAGTGCGTGCGCTGGGCCACCCGCCAAGTGCGCGGCAGCTCGCTGTACGAGGGAGCTGCCCGGGCTCATCCCCACGGAGTTCGCCCCGCTTGCGTGAGGGCGAAAGAGAGGGCTTCCAGCTCCATGACCATGTTGACGTCCTTGACCGCCACGCCGTCCGGCACACGCAGCTGCATGGGCGCGAAATTGAGGATGCCCTTCACGCCCGCGGCGACCGCCCGCGCCGACACGTCCGCTGCGGCGGGAGCGGGTATCGCCAGGATCACGATCTCGACCCGCTCCGCGAGCAGCACCTGCTCCAGCTCGGCCACGTCGCGCACGAGCACGCCGCTCCAGCGCTTTCCCTGCTTGTCAGGGTCCGCATCGAGGACGGCCACGATCTCGAAGCCGCGCTGGCGGAATCCGGGATACTCGAAGAGGGCCGATCCTATTCGGCCAGCGCCCACTAGCGCGACGCGCCATGAGCGGTCGAGACCGAGGATGTCACGGAGCTCGGCGGCGAGCTGCCGCACGGCATAACCGAGGCCGCGCTTCCCGAACGAGCCGAACAGCGAGAGGTCCTTGCGCACCTGCGCGGCCGTCGTGGCGGCACGCCCGGCGAGTTCCTCGCTCGAAATGGTGCCGACACCGCCCCGCTCTACCTCTTCGAGGATCCGGAGGTAGAACGAGAGGCGACGAACCGTGGATTCTGAGATCCTGCGGGCCAGCACGCCCACACGGGGATCTTCCATTCCACCGCCGCGGCTTGCGCCGGGCAGCCTCCCCGGCTTGTGAAGTTCTTCACAAAGATAGGGGCCGGCTACGGCCCGTGCCACCCGGAGCGGCGGGTGGCACGAGTGGGACCGAAGGGTAAGTCGTTTCCCTGCCGAGAGATGAGGTTGAGGGGCAAGGCGCAGGATCACGGAAGTACGCTCGGGAACCGCTGGCCCGACTGGAGCCGGGCTGTCGACGGGACGCGGACGTTCGCCGAGGACGCCGGCCTCTCCGAGACCACGCCCCGACTCGCGACATGGCCCACGCCCGCACGGCCGCGGCGCTGGAGCAGGTCCTCCGCCCGACCCTCGGGAAGGCTGACGGAGGGGCGGTCCTGCGCTTTCTCAGGAAGGCGACTCGGACCGCCTGCGGTAGAACGCCGATACGCGCCGAAGAACGTCCTCCCACGGGCCGCGCACGAGTGGCACCGGAGGCAGCGACTCCCGCAGGTAGCGCCCGTAGCGCCGACGGAGGATCCGGGCGTCGAGGAGCAACACGGCGCCGCGGTCGGCCCGGGAACGGATCAGGCGGCCGAATCCCTGCTTGAGCCGGAGTGCCGCAAGGGGCAACAGATACTCCTGGAACGGGTCTCCACCCCGCTTCTCAATGGCCTCCAGCCGTGCGGCGACGACAGGGTCGGTCGGGGCCCGGAACGGCAGCTTCTGAATCACCAGCCCACGGAGCGGATCGCCCGGCACGTCCACGCCTTCCCAGAAGGAGGAAGTGCCCAGGAGCAGTCCATCTCCGCGCTGAACGAAGCGACTGAGAAGCCGGTGCCGGTCCTCCTCCCCCTGAACGAACAGGGGCCAGCGCGCCTCCGCACCCCTTGCACGCAGCAGCTCGGCGACCCTGCGTAGCGCGCGGTGCGAAGTGAACAGAACACACAGGCCGCCTTGCGTCGAGCAGGCCAATTCGGTGACCACGCGCGCGGTGGCGTCCTGGACTGGAGCGAACAAGGCGGGATCGCCGGAGTCCGGCAAGTCGGTCGGCACGGCTAGCAGGGCCTGGCGTTCGAAATCGAACGGCGAGGCCATGACCTCCTCCACGACGGGCCCGGCGCGGTCAAGCAAGCGAAGTCCTGCGGCGTGAATGCCCAGACGCCCGCGCACGAAGTCGAAGGATCCGCCCCGAGTCGTCAGCGTCGCCGACGACAACGTCACGGTCTCCTGCCGCTGGAACAGTGCGCCTCGGAGCACCGCGCCCAGGTCGACCGGCGCAGCGGCCAGGCCGAGGTTGCGGCGCTGCCCCGCACCGCGCACCTCTATCCAGCGCGCCCATTCGGAAGCCTCTTCCGGACCCGGGACGAGGACAAGGCGAAGCGCGTGCACGGCCGCTTCCAGGCGGCGCTCGACGCTGCGCACATCCAACATCCGCCCCCCCATGCGTTCCGAGCGGGTCTCGTCGACCTCGATCCGCTCCCGCAGCTGGGCCAGCTCCCTCCCCAGCCGCGTGAAGGCCGCGACCAGCGCCTCGAGCGCCTCGGCAATGTCCGGCTCCTCAGCCGGCTCGCCGATGCCGGGTGCGCCCAGGCGCACCGGCTCCGATCCCGGCAGCTCGACACCTCGTTCGATCCCTTCGACTAGCCGTACGGCGGCCTGCTGTGCGTGCTGGAGAGCGGGAATCACACGTTCGGTGACGCGCGACCTGAGCGCGGCCTCCTCGCCGGGGCCCGTCAGCTCACCCACCAGTGCTCGGAGCACACCGTGGCCGTTGCGGTCCAGCCGAGCGAGAGTACGCATCAGTCCGCGGCGGGTGACCCTGACCCCCAGATGGGATGTGGCGGAATCCTCCGCATTATGCGCTTCGTCCAGCACCAGGCGCGTGGCGGGCGGGAGCACGGCCGCCTGCCTCCAGTTATCTGTGGCGCGCCGAACAGCGAGATCGGTGAACAGGAGGTGATGGTTGACCACGAGCAGTTGCGCTGCGCCCGCCCTGCGCCGGGCGCGTTGGAAGAAGCATCGCTGGAAATGGGGACAGCGGACCCGGAGGCACACGTCGGGATCGCTCCGTACCTCCTCCCAGACGTCGTCGGAAGGCACGAAGGGGAGATCGGCCCGTGAGCCGTCGTCGGTCGCCTCGATCCACTCGAGCAGCCCGGCCAGCTCGCCCTGGCGTTCCTCTTCGAACAGCGATGGAGCCTCTGCCTCCGCCAACAACGCCCGGCGAATCGAAACGTAATTGCCGCGCCCCTTCACGAGCGCCCAGGACAGTTCACGGTCGCCCGCGTCGCCGAGAAGCCTCGCGACCAGAGGCAGGTCTTTCCCGACAAGTTGCTCCTGAAGGTTGATGGTCGCCGTCGAGATCACCGTGCGCTCGCCGTTCTGCACCGCCCACGCGGCGGCAGGCAACAGGTACGCGAGCGATTTGCCCGTGCCCGTCCCCGCTTCGGTGATCGCAACGCCACCGCCGTTGTACCGCTCCGTGACAATGCGCAGCATCCGCCGCTGCCCTGGCCGGTCCTCGTAACCCTCGTACAGCTCCTGAAGACTGCCGGCCGGTCCCAGGATGCTCTCGAGTTCATCGGCGTTCAAAGGCGTCAGCTCGCGGGGTTCGGGCGGTTCGACGACGACGTAGAGCCTGGTCGCCGTGTTGTCGACGAGCGCGGTGCCGAGGCCCTCTTCCCACACGCGGGCTGCCACCGACAGGTCTGACGGCGAAGGCTCCAGTAGGCCGGACGGGTGGTTGTGCACCATGAGCGTTCCCTCCGGAGCGTCACGGGCCGCGGCCACAACGGCGTCGTAGTTGCCCCGAGCGACCGGCCGAGGATCGGTCAGCGTGCGCTCCGGGGTGACACGGGTGAGGAAGCACACTTCACGACCGCCGGCACGCCGGATTTCCCTGCGGATCCGTTCGGCGGCGGCGGTCGCGAGCCTGAGCGGCGGCAGGTCTGTGGAATCATCTCTTCGGGGCGCGACCGGCACGCCCTCCGTCCCGTCGAGCCCGGCTAGCGCCACCACCGGCAGGGCGGCCGTGTCAACGCGTGTCCCCTCTTCCCGCCACGAACCGGGGCGGGAGTTCACGTCTTCAGGATCTGTTTCTTGGCGGCCGGGAAAAGAACGTTGTTCAGGATCAGCCGGTAGCCGGGGGAATGCGGATGTAGGTCCAGGTCAGTAGGCGGGTCACCGATCTGGTGTTCGGGGTCGGCAGGGTCGTGCCCGCCGAAATAGGTGAACGTGCCCCTGCCGAATGTGCCGTGAACGTACTTCGCAAAGTCGCCCTCACGCGCGAGAATCACGGTACTCGCCTTGATTCGCTCAACGCGAAACGAGGTGGTTAGTCCGTAGAAGTCCGGCAGGACCGATTCGTGGTTCTGCGTGAGCATCGCGGGGACCGGATCGAACTTGGCGGAAAAGTCGAAGAGCGTGTACGCCCCGAGTTCCTCGCGCCAGGCGGTGTTCACCTGGTGACCGTCGATGTCGCTGAAAGCGTTGACCGAGGGCGCGGTCTGAACCTGGGCGTCGCGGAACGCCATCGCCGCATCCCAATCCAGGCGTCGCGATGCGTTCGGCTCGGGCGGGGTTCCATCGGCGTAGGCAACGGCGATGTCCGTGTCGTGTGCCGCGAGCGCCAGCTCGAGCGTCTCGGTAGCGGAGCACATCGCGAACAGAAACCCCCCGCCCTCGACGTATTCGCGGATCCTGCGCGCGACTTCCTTCTTTAGCTCGGGGACCGTGCCGAAGCCGAGCGAGTGGGCCGTTTCCGTGTTTCGTGCCACCTCCTCCTGGAGCCAAGCCGATCCCACGTACGTTATGTAGAACTTCGAGTACTGCCCGGTGAAGTCCTCGTGATGCAGGTGAAGCCATTCGTAGTCCTCGAGGCTGCCCTCGATCACCTCGCGGTCCCAGATCCGGTCGTAGTCGATGCCCGCGTACTCGAGAGCCATGGTGACCGCGTCGTCCCAGGGTGTCGCGTTCGGCGTGGTATAGACGGCGATGCGGGGCGCCCGCTCGAGCGGCACTGATTCCATGTTGGAGTTGGCGATCTCCGCGCGCATCCTCGCCGTCCCGGCACCGTCGATCGGAATCGCCGTGATCCCCAGCAACGCAGCTTCCCGACGTAACGGATCGGTGTCCGGTAGCAGGAAGGAGCCGCCCCTGTAGTTGAGGAGCCATTCCCCCTGTGCACCCCCCTGAAGAGCCCGGAAGGTGAGCCCGTACGCTTTCAGGTGATTGGTCTGAGCCAAGTCCATCGGAACGAGCAGCTGCTGGGCCTCTCCAGGAATCGCCGTGGCGAGCGCGGCGAGCACCCACGCGGACACGGTGTTGCGGCATGCGCGCGCGCCACCGGGTCCAAGCGGGCTCACGCAGCCCCCCGCAGGCGCTCGAGCTCGCGGCGAGCCTCCGGCACGACGGCGCTCGTGGGGTTCGCAAGGATCAGCTCCTCCAAGAGGCGTAGCGCGGCGTCAAGGCCGTCCGGGTTGCGCGCATGCCAACGCGCAAGCGCGAGCGCGGCTTGGGGGAATTCGACGGCCTCCGGATACTGCTCGACCAGAACGACGCGGATCCGGGCGGCCTCGTCCGGCGCGAGGGCAAACTCCGCGAGGCGCGCCGCATGAGCCAGCACTGCGGGACGATCCGCGTCGGGGAGGCCGACGACGGCGCGCTCCAGCAGCAGAGCCGCCTGACGAGCTTCCCCGCGGTGCGCTGTCACCGAGGCCTCGGCCACCGCCAGGGCGCTCGGCTCGCTCAGCCGCCCGAGCAGGGACACCAGCTGGATCGTCTCGGTCGCGGCCGCCGCGAGCAGGCCCTCGACTGCCTGCGCAAGCGACGCGCTCGCGAGCTCGAGCTCCCCTCGGGCCAGCAACAGGTAGGCCCGCTCCAGCGCGCTCCGAGGCCCCGCCACGTCCGCTACTACCGCGGCCGCCGCCGCGAAGTCCCCCTGTCGCTGGATGGCAACAGAAACGGCCGCCGCCAGCTCGTCTGCTTCGGGCGCACCGGGGAACTCCCGGCGGAAGCGGGCCAAGTCATCCTCCAACTGCGGCGCGTCGGCGGACCGGACCCGCATTCGGATCTGCTCCGCCATCCGCTCGCGCCGCTCGAAGGATCCGGAGGGCGCGGAGGCCGCGAGCCTTTCTCCGGCCTCCATCGCGGTCGAGGTGTCCCCGGCCGCCAGCGCAAGGTCCGCGATGCGCTGGTCCAGGACCCGCCCTTCATTGCCGCCGCCAGAGGACTCCCGCAACGAGTCCAGCGACCAGATTGTGACCTCGGAGGCATTGGCGTCTTGGCCCCAGCGCGCCAGCTCCTGGAGAAACGCCGCGCGGGTCGCTCGATCGAGCCCGGGCGCCAGGTCCCGGGCAATTGCGAGGGCGCGCGGGCCGAGGCCATCCAGCAACGCCAGCTGGACCGCGAGAATACGGCCTTCAGGACCGGAGCCCGGCCCGTCCAGGGCCGTCACGATCGCATCGACGAACGCGTTCCGGGCGTCGGGATGGAGGAGCCGGATGCGGCGCACGACCTCTGCCGCCTGTTCCGTCGAGCCGTCCACGGCGCGCGCCCATTCACGCGCCGCATCCTCAGGTCGGTTGCTCTTGAGCAGCAGATCGCCCATCTCGGCCGCCAGCGCCCCTTCGATTCCGCTCTTGTCGCGCCCCTCGACCAGCAATTCGAGTGCGCGCTCGACCCCGAGCGCGCGTTCCCAGTGAGGCGCGGACAGCCGGTAGCGCTCCACATCACGTGGATCCGCTCGGATCCAAGCTCGGGCCTCGCGCTCGACCGCATCGACCGAGTCGGCCTCCGCGAGTATCCGCAACTTGAGCGCGCGCACGGCGGGTGCGTCGACATCCTCGGACAAGAAGCGGTTGAGGTACGGAAGCAGCTCGAGCGATCGTCGCTGGGCGCGCAGCAGACGGTCGAGCGCGACCAGCGCCCCCGCGGACCGGGGGCGGGTTGCGAGGACCCGTTCGAGCACGAGCACGGCTTCACGAAGTTCGCCGCGCACCTCCAGGCTTCGCGCCTCGCTCAGCGCTCTCGTCTCCGCGACGCGATCCTGCGCCGCCAGTGGACCCTGGTGACCAAGAAGCGCGACCAGCGACCACATGAGCGCCATCGGGCGCAAAAGCGTCCGCCTCACTGCAGCCCCCCTCCTTCCGGCGCTTCGCCGGGGCCTGTCGGATCACCCACGGACCCGGGCCCGGGGCGCTCCGTTCCCATGTTTAGCCGATCGAAGTAGCGCAGGACCAGGTCGCGCTCGGCCGGGCTCAGCCGCTGAAGATGCTCGGGCAAAGGCAGTTCGTATCGGAGAACGCCCAGGGCACCGGGTTCCAACGGTAGCAGCTCACCCCGCTCGAACGCAGCCGGAGCGCTGGATCGACGCTCCTCGGACACTTCATCGTTCTCGAGCATGCGTCCGGCGTCCAGCAACCGGTGGAACAGTCGCTCCTGGCGCGTGCGCGTCTCCGGGTCCAGCCGTCCTCCCGAGAGCCGCTCGACGAGCTGTCGCGCCTCCTCGGCGAGGGCCTCGAGGCTTCCCAGCGTCTCGTTCTCCGCGTCCGGGTGCCGTGCCAGGTCCTCAAGTCCGCTTGCGACCTGCTGCTGGCCGTCTGAGAGTTGATCCAGCTGCTGTTCCAGGGCTCCGTCGCCAAGCTGCATCGGTAGGATCTGGCTCACACGGTTGTTCACTTGGCTTTGCTGTTGGGCAAGTTGCTCGATCCGTTGACTGACGTCCCCCTGGCCTGGATCGTCCCCCTCACCCGCCGGCCGACTCGCCATCATCGCGATGATCGCCAGTCGGTTGAGAGCGTGCACGGCGTCCTCCGCAGCGACCTGCCGGCCCGGCGGTGCCTGCCGTGCCGAGACGAGCGCCTGCGCAGTCCGCTCTACTGCGCCCAACGCCTCACCGAGTGCCGCCACGACGTCGCGAAGTTGCGGTGCGGGACCGCCCGCCGCGAGCATGATGTTGTCGGCGAGCATACGGAGTCCTTGTAGCAGCGCGGCCTCGTCCCCGCGCAGCGCGGTCAAGTCTTCGGCGCGCGAACCCTGCATCTGGCGGCCCAGGGCCGACTGACGACGGGCAAGGGAGAGGGCCTCCTGGCTCGCCCGGTCGAGCGCGCGCTGAAGGGCCGCGACGCGCTGGCTGGACATCTGCTGCCACGCCCGCTCCAGCTGATCGGCCGTGCGTTCCAGTGCCTCCCCGGCGCGGTCAGCCTGGCGAGCGGCCTCCGTACTCGATCGCTCAAGCAACTCCGGAGAAGAGGCGCCCTGGCTCGGGCGCCGCAGCGCACGCACCGCGAGTTCCATTGCGGACGTCGCGGCCTCGGCGCTGCGCCCCGCTTCGTCAACACTGGCCCGCGCCGCCTCTTCGTCGAGCTCGGCGAGGCTCCGTGCCAGCTCCGCCAACCGCGCTTGCAGGCTGCGCACCTCGTCACTCAGCCCGGCCTGTTGGCGCTCCCTGACAGCCCGCTCGCCACCCTCGCGGAGCGCGTCCGCCAGAGCCCGCTCACGCTGCCCCAGCTCCAGCGCGTCCGCAGCGGCGGTCCGGAAGCTCTGCTCGACGGCCAGCCGACGAAGCCGCGCAAGCGAGTTCTGAAGTTGCTCACGAAATCGTTCTTGTTCCGCGGCAAGCTCTTCGAGCGTGCGGCGCGCATCGCGACTGTCGGTCTCGGCAAGTCCATCCGCCATCTCCTGCAGCTGCTCGAACAGCTCGGGTGAGGTAACCTCCCTGAGCAGCTGCCCGAGTTCCCTCAGGTCTTCCTGGAGCTGCGGATCGGAGGCTCCCGCTTCCCGTAGCGCCTCCGCGATGGATTCCAGTTCGGCGCGCGCCGCCCAGGCTTCCTCCGACATCCCCTGCTGTCGCTCGAGCGCCTGCCGCAACTGCTCGCGCCGCTCGAAGTCGGCCAGGCTCCCGTCGCGCTCCCCGGCCCGTGTGCCGACATCGGGGCCAGCCGACTGCCGTGTGCGCGTGTCCGCCTCACGTTCGAGATTCCGCGATTCGTCGCCAGCGCGTCGGGCGCGCTCGGCAAGCTCGGCGAGGCGGTCCGCCATGTCCTCCAACTCTTCCTGCGCGTCGCGCCGCAGCTCCGCGACCTGTGGCATGTGCAGAGAGTACTCGCGCGTCTCGGCCGACGACGGCCTGGGAGCGTTGTCGAGGACACGCGCGAAATAGCGCACTGTGTCCCCTGGCAGCAGGCCCCACTCGCGCAGGTCCATGACGGGACGGGCCAGCGCCGCACGAGCACCACCGAGCTCAGTGCGTTGCAGGACCGGCGGCAGACGCTGCCCCCCGACTGTGACGCGGTACGCCACCAGCTCCAGCGCGCTGACGCCGTAGTCGTCGCGTAGCTCAAGCACGAGCGGCTGCCTCAGCGTGAGCGGCAGAACGGTATCGACGGCCGGGAAGGCGAAGCGGACCTCTGGCGCGGAGTCGCGTGTGAGGGTGAGCTCGAGCGGGCTCGGCACGAGCTCGGCGCCGACGTCGTTCGAGTCGCGTAGCCGCCATCTGTACGTACCGCCGCCGCGCGGCGCCCAGCGCCCGCCGAAGGTCGACCCCTCCGTCTCAAGCGGCACCCTGAGCCCATCTCCTTCGCGTTCGAGCTCGGCGGCCTGCAGCGGGCGCGTGGCCCGCCCGGCGATCGTGACTCGCGTGCCGACCGGCACGGTTAGCGGCGGCGGATCGCGGTCATAGGCCTCAGGCCCGCGGCCAGTATGTGGCGGGAACGCCAGCTCCAGGGTGAGCTCGCTCACGATGAGCGGATCTACCGGCACGATCCGATAGCTCTGTGTAGCAGCCCCGTCGGGTGCTAGCACCGAGTACTCGGTCGCAGCGCCGACCGCGGCGAACAGGAACCGGGCCTCGCCGCCCGCGGTCGTGAGGGTCTCGGTCTGGACCACCTCCCCTTCCGCACGCCACCTGAGCGTCACTTCGCTTCGACCCGGCGCCCGGACCGTCACGTTGACGGCCGAGCCCCGGAGCACCTCGGCGTCTCCAGGAGAGACCTGGAGGGGGGGTAGCGTCGCGCGCGCGAGCGTATGGAGAGGGCGCCCGAGTCCGGCCCACGCGCCTCGGGACCGGTTGGGCGAAGACACGCCGAGCAACACGACCATCGGCGCCACCAAACTGACCGCCACGGCTCCACGGCGCACCCAGCCCCGTGCTCCGGCGGCCAGCGGCCCGGCGAGGCGCTCGGGAGGAAGAGCGAGGCGGACGGCAACGGTGCGCTGGGCGAGCGCGGCCAGGCTGCGGGAGACACCTGCCGGCACTTCTCGCGTCAACTGCAGGGCACCGCGCACGGTGCCGCACGCGAGCCCTGCGGAATCCTCCATGGCACGGGCCAGCCGAGGCTCGGCGAGCCAGCCGCGATCACCGCGCCCGAGACGAACCGCCAGAGCGAGCGCCACGACGGCGAGCCCTAGATCGAGCAGGAGCGGCCCCGGGCTTCCCTGGCTCCACCCTTCCGGGCCCGCGGCCAGCCAGGCCACGGCCAGTACAACCCCCAGCGCGGCAATCGACCAGAGCCCCGCGGCCAGCGCAGCGCGACGCAGCAGATGGGCCCGCACCTGCGCCACGGCTTCGGGCACACTCCGCCCAGGCCCCGAGCTCCGCACCTGATCCTCCGGCGGAGTCAACGGACCTCCTGCCGAAGCGCGTGCAGGAAGATGTTCACGCCCATGCGCAATGCCTGCTCACGCTTCTGCGGAGCGTCTTGGTGGACGTCCGCGTCCTCCCAGCCGTCGCCCAAGTCCGTCTCATAGGAATACAGCACGACGAGCCGGCCGTCGTAGAAGATGCCAAGAGCCTGCGGTGGCTTGCCGTCATGCTCGTGAATCTTCGGAATGCCCTCCGGGAACCGATAGAAGACGTGGAAGACGGGATGGTCCACCGGAAGCTCGACCAGGTCCTGATCCGGGAAGACCTGCCGGATCTCGCGCCGGAAAGACTCGTCCATCCCGTAGTTGTCGTCGGCGTGGAGAAAGCCGCCGGCGAGCAGGTGCGCGCGCAGCGCCTCACGCTCGGCCGCAGACCACGAGATGTTCCCGTGACCCGTCATGTAGAGGTACGGGTGGTCGCTTAGGGCAGGATCGAGCAGGCCGATCGTCGCCTCGCGGCCCGCGACCGGGAGACCCGTCCGGTCGCGGATCACGGCGAGCAGGTTGGGAAGAGACGAGGGGTTGGCATACCAGTCCCCGCCCCCTTCGTAGCGCAGGCGGGCGATAGTCAGGGTCGTATCGGCCCACCCGCCGATCGACAGGGCCGCCGTCGCGGCCAGGATCAGGATCATCGTACCCAGCCCCTCGTCACGAACCGGTCTCCTGTACGATCTCGTACGCCAAATTGCGCGGCAGCCCGTGGCGCCGCGCAAGCTCGCGTGCCGCGTAGCTCGGGCGCAGCCCCTCGTCCAGCAGAGCGCGCGCGAGACCCTCCGCCGCTGCGCGACCCGCGGCGTCCAGCGCGGGCCCGATCTCGGCCTGCCCCACTACCACGGTGACCTCGCCCCGGGGAGGCTGTTCTTCGTAGTAGCTGAGGGCTCCAGATAGTGTTCCTCTCCAAACCTGCTCGTGGACCTTGGTCATCTCGCGAGCCACCGCGGCCCGGCGCTCGGGCCCGCAAGCCTCGATCAACTCCGCGACAAGGGCACCCAGCCGCTCCGGCGACTCGAACAGTACAACGGTCTCTTGGGACGTGCCGATCCGCCGGATCAACTCGCGCCGCGCCCGCCCCTTGCGGGGCGGAAACCCGAGGAACACGAAGCGGTCGGCTGGAAGGCCGGAGGCGACCAGAGCGGTGAGCACCGCAGACGGTCCGGGAACCGGGATCACCTCGTGGCCGGCCTCCGCCGCGGCGCGAGCGACGCGCAGCCCCGGATCGCTCACGAGGGGTGTCCCGGCGTCCGAGACCAGCGCAAGCCGCTCCCCTGCGCGGAGCCAGTCGAGCACGTCGACGGTACGGGCCGCTTCGTTGTGCTCGCGCACCGATACCACGGAAGGCCGGATCCCCAGGTGCCTCAGCAGCACGCGTGTCCTGCGCGTGTCCTCGGCTAGCACACGGTCTACCTCGCCCAGTACGCGTTCGGCGCGCCGGGTGAGATCTTCCAGGTTGCCGATCGGGGTCGCGACCAAATACAGGATGCCCAGTCTCGTCTCGATGGCGGAGGTCGCTCAGAGGAACCGCTGGAAGATCGCGTCCCGTCAAGGCGAGGGCGAACAGGCGGCGGAGCCGCCTGACCCCGGCCGACCCCGTCGGTCCGCCTCAGGCGGCTAAGTGCTGCTCGATCTTCTCCTCCAGCTGCGGGCGCGGCACCGCGCCGACGACCTTGTCGACAACCACGCCGTTCTTGAAGAACAGCACGGTCGGGATGGAGCGCACACCGTACTGGCTGGCGGTCTGAGGGTTGGCGTCCACATCCAGCTTGCCGACACGAAGGCCCCGGTCGGCGTAATCCTCGGCCAACTGCTCGATAACCGGGGCGATGAGCCGGCACGGGCCGCACCAGGCGGCCCAGAAGTCGACCATGGAGAGCTCGTCCCGGTCCCGGACTTCCTCGCCAAAATTCGTGTCGGTGATCTCGAGGATCTTGCCGTTTGCAGCCATTGCGTTCTCCTTATGTCGCACTTCTCTCAAGTAAGTTTGACGCGTGTCGTCTCGTGCCCTCGCCCCGAACATGAACACACTCGATCTGGACCACGTCGCGATCGCGGTACCCTCACTCGACGAAGCACTCAAGCTCCACGAGTCCCTTGCCGGAGCCCCTCCCACCGAACCCGAGACGCTGCCCGGGCAGGGGGTCAGAGTCGCGTTCGTCGGCCAAGTCGAGCTGCTGGAGCCGCTCGCTGCAGATACCCCGGTCGGACGCTTTCTCTCCCGCTGCGGCTCCGGTCTCCATCACATCGCGTACCGCACCTGCGACATCGAGCGCGAGCTGGACCGCCTTGCGGCCGCAGGCTTCGAGCCGATAGACAGAACCCCCCGGACCGGAGCCCGCAGACACCGGGTGGCATTCCTCCACCCGAAGACCTCCGGCGGCGTGCTGGTGGAACTGGTAGAAGACGCGCGGGCGTCGGCTCCGCCCGACCCGCCCGGCTAGCCGTCCGCTCCCTGGGCCCGGGACAGTCGACACGCTAGCCGGTCCGCCTCGCCCCGCAGCCAGGTCGTCGCGCCGCGCGGGCGGCGCCATCACTTGCGCGGCCGCGTTCATGGAGTCACGCCTAACCTGCTTGCCCGGCGTTCGCGCCGACTCCCCCGGCCGTGTCCGCTGCCACCTCGAAGGTGAGCGCGCTCATGTCGGGATCCACGGCGACGTGCAGCACGGCGCCTTCCGGCACGTCTTCTTCGAGCACGCGCAAGGCGAGCGGATCCTGTAGCTGGCGTTGGATGGCCCGCTTGAGGGGTCGAGCCCCGAAAGCCGGATCGTATCCTTCGCGCGCGAGGAGTTCCTTCGCTGCCCCGCTCACCGCGAGGCTGAATCCGAGCTCGGCGGTCAACCGTTCAACTCGCCTCAGCTGCAAGTCGACGATGCGTTTGATCAGCGCTTGCGAGAGGGGACGGAATACGATGATGTCATCCACGCGGTTCAGGAACTCGGGCCGGAACCGGCGATGGAGCTCCCGGTGGACGTCATCCTCAAGACGCTTGTGTTGCTCGTCGGTCTCGAGCGCTCCGGCGCGCTCCAAGATCATGTGGCTGCCGATGTTCGACGTCATGATGATGACGGTGTTGCGGAAGTCCACGGTGCGACCCTGTGAGTCGGTAAGACGTCCGTCGTCCAGAATCTGCAGCAGCACGTTGAACACGTCCTGGTGCGCCTTCTCGATTTCGTCGAACAGCACCACCGCGTGTGGCCGCCGCCGCACGGCCTCGGTGAGCTGTCCCCCCTCCTCGAAACCCACGTAACCGGGGGGAGCACCGATCAGGCGCGCCACGGCGTGTCTCTCCATGTACTCCGACATGTCCAGGCGCGTCATCGCGCGCTCGTCGTCGAAGAGGAACTCGGCGAGAGCCCGCGCGGTCTCCGTCTTGCCGACGCCGGTGGGCCCCAGAAAGATGAAGGAGCCGACCGGCCGGTCGGGATCCTGTAGCCCTGCACGCGCACGGCGCACGGCGTTCGCCACCGCTCTCAGCGGCTGGTCTTGACCGACGACCCGAGCCGCAAGCAGGGACTCGAGGTGCGCAAGCCGCTCGCGCTCGCTCTCGACCATGCGGCTCACTGGGATCCCGGTCCATTCCGCCACGACCAGCGCGATGTCGTCGGCGTCCACTTCTTCCTTCAGGAACTTCCCCTCGGCCTGCAGCTCGCCCAGATCACGCTCGGCCGCCGCAATCTCCTGCTGCTGACGGGGCAACTCCCCGTACTGGATCTCCGCCGCTCGCTGCAGATCCCCGGTACGCGTCGCGCGCTCGGCTTCCATCTTGAGTTCATCGACGCGCTCCTTGAAGGACTGCAGCTTGCGGATCTGCGTCTTCTCCGCCTCCCAGCGGGCCTTCATTCCCGTGCCTTTCTCCTGCAGCTTGGACAGTTCCGCGGCGATCACGGCACGCCGCTCCACAGCTGTCTTGTCCTTCTCCTTGGCGAGTGCCTGCTTCTCGATCTCAAGCTGCGTGATCCGCCGCTCCACTTCGTCGATCTCCTGAGGCATCGAATCGATCTCGATGCGGAGCCGGCTCGCCGCCTCGTCCATTAGATCGATGGCCTTGTCGGGCAGGAAACGTCCTCCGATGTAGCGGTCCGAGAGCTTCGCCGCCGCGATCAGGGCTTGGTCGGTGATACGAACACCGTGATGTACCTCGTAGCGCTCCTTGAGCCCGCGCAGAATCGCCACGGCATCCTCAACAGACGGCGGCCCCACCAGGACCGGCTGGAAGCGCCGCTCCAGGGCCGGGTCTTTCTCAATGTGTCTTCGATATTCGTCGAGCGTCGTGGCACCGACGACGCGGAGTTCGCCGCGTGCGAGCGGCGGCTTGAGCATGTTTCCGGCGTCGACGGCACCCTCGGCGCCGCCGGCACCCACGATGGTGTGCATCTCGTCGATGAACACGACGTAGCTTCCTTGGGATTCGGTGATCTCCCTGATCACCGCCTTCATGCGCTCTTCGAACTCGCCCCGGTACTTGGTGCCCGCAAGCATCGCCGATATGTCGAGCTGGAGGAGCCTCTTGTCGGCTAGGGAACTGGGGATGTCCCCGACGACCATCCGCTGTGCGAGACCCTCCACTATGGCGGTCTTCCCCACGCCTGCCTCGCCGATCAGGACCGGGTTGTTCTTGGTACGGCGGGCGAGAACCTTGATGACTCTCCGAATCTCCTCGTCACGACCGATCACCGGGTCAAGCTTGCCCTGGCGGGCGAGCGCGGTCAGGTCCCGGCTGTAGCGATCGAGCGCGCGGTACTTGTCTTCGGGGTTTTGATCGGTGACCCGATGGCTTCCTCGCACCGACTCGAGCGCCGTCCGCACCGCATCGCGCCCGGCACCGACGTCACGAAGCACCTGGCCGGCATCGTCCTTCTCCTCGGTCAACGCCAGCAGGAGATGTTCGGTCGAGACGTATTCGTCGCCAAGCGAACGTGCCACGGACTCCGCATCGTCCAGGGCCCGGCCGAGCTCGCGGGAGAGCCGCGGATCTGCCCCGCCCTCTACCCGCGCACGCCTGGCCAACGCCTCCTCTGCGCGCTGCCGAACGAGCGGGATCCGCACGCCCAGCTTCTGAAGCACCGGGACCACGATCCCTTCTTCCTGGCAGAGCAGGACATGGAGCAGGTGGGCGCCCGCGATCTCGGGATGACCCCGCTGGCGAGCCTCCTTGGACGCGTCTTGAACCGCCTCCGCGGCCCTCACGGTCAAGCGTTCGGCGCTTAGCATGATGGACTGTCCGTTGTTGAATCGATCCGGCGCCCTGCCCCGATGGCAGGCGCGTGATATCCATCTAGAGCAATGTTCAACTTCCGGGCCACAGCAATGTTCAACTTGCGGGCCACAGCAATGTTCAACTTGCGGGCCAGCCTCGGGCGGAGGCCCGGAATGCGCCCGCCCTGAGAGAAGCCAAGAGTCCCCCGGCAGCCCGCACGGCCGCATCCTGACGGAGACCGACGGCCGCCCTTTCGGCCGGCTCACAGACGGCAGCGCTCGACGCGTGGATCGGAGGCGCCCTCCGGTGCACGGGAACGGCAGCCCGGCTCCGGCACCGTCCGAACCGCCCTCCTCGCTCAAGCGCCAGGGGCCCCGGCCGTCCGCACGACCGCACCGACCTGACGTCCTGCGAGCCCTCCCAGGGGTGGCGCGACCTAGGCGCTGGCCGGCGGTGGCGGATCGTTGACAGGGCCGGGACGGCCTAGGACTTTGCGCAGCCGAACAGCGCGAGGCAGCTACACCCAGAACGGGAGAGCTCATGGCCACGGCCGAGCACGATGTCCAGCGGAAGGGACTGCCGCCTGAAGCGTACGAGCCGGTCCCGGGAGACCACTATCCCTCCTACGTTCCGGCCTCGGAGTCGGTCGGAGAGCTCACGGCCAAGGCGGTCGCGGTCGGCATCCTACTCTCGATCGTCTTCGGCGCGGCCAATGCGTACCTCGGACTGCGAGTCGGACTCACGGTCAGCGCATCGATCCCGGCGGCAGTGATGGCGGTGGCGGTCTTCCGGGTGTTGCGTCGGGGGTCGATTCTCGAGACCAACATGGTCCAGACCGTGGCCTCGTCCGGCGAGTCACTGGCCGCAGGCGTAATCTTCACCCTGCCCGCCCTCTTCATCTGGCAGCGCGAAGACCCCACGGTCGTCGTGGACGTCGTCCAGGTCGGAGCGATAGCCCTCTTTGGTGGCCTGCTGGGCGTACTGTTCATGATCCCGCTACGCAGCTACCTGATCAGCCGCGAGCATGGCCACCTGCCGTTCCCCGAAGGCACGGCCTGCGCCGAGGTGCAGGTCGCCGGCCAGGTCGGCGGGAGCAAGGCCGCGCTCCTCTTCCAGGGACTCGGAATCGGCGCGCTCTATCAGGCGCTCGCCAACGGTCGCGGGCTCGCGCTCTGGAACGAGTCGCCCGCCGTCAACCTCCCGCGAAAAGCCCAGCTCGGAGGGGACTTTACGCCCGAACTGCTCGGGGTCGGCTTCATCATCGGGCCGCGCATCGCGGCCATCATGTTCGGCGGAGGAGCGCTCGCCTGGCTGATCCTCATCCCGGCCATCGACATCTGGGGCGGCACGAGTACCATCTATCCCGCCTCCGCGCCGATGAACACCCTGGCGTCAGGCGACATCTGGAACAGCTATATCCGCTACGTGGGCGCAGGTGCGGTCGGCTTCGCAGGCATCGTAACCCTCGTCAAGAGCACGCCCACGATACTGGAGAGTTTTCGCCTCGGCTTCTCGAACATCGGAGGAGCAGGCTACTCCGGCGTGCCGCGCACGCAGCAGGACCTGCCGTTCCGACTGGTCGGCGTGCTGGCGGCCCTCATGGCGCTGGCGATCTGGCTGTTGCCCGGCGTCCCCGTGAATCTGGTGGGCGCGGCCTTGATCGTGGTCTTCAGTTTTTTCTTCGTCACCGTCTCGAGCCGCATCGTCGGCCTCATCGGGTCCTCGTCGAACCCGGTCTCCGGAATGACGATCGCCGCGCTCATCCTCACTTCCCTGATCTGGGTGGCGCTCGGCCTCAACGACGGGACAACCGCCTCGAAGGCGGCCGTGCTCGCGGTCGGCGCCGTGGTGTGCATCTCGGCGGCGATGGCGGGCGACACATCCCAGGACCTGAAGACGGGCTTCCTGCTCGGCGCCACGCCCCGACGACAACAGCTCGGCGAGATGATCGGCGTGATGGCGTCGGCCCTGGTGATGGGTTCGGTGCTGATCGTGCTCAATCAGTCGTACGGGATCGGCACGGCAGACGGCCTGCCCGCCCCGCAGGCCACGCTCATGAGTCTCGTGATCGACGGGGTGCTGGAATCGTCGCTGCCCTGGGGCTTCGTAGTGCTCGGCATGGTGATCGCGGCGATGGTGGAGTTCGTGTTCAGACAACCGGCGCTGGCCTTCGCGGTCGGGCTGTACCTCCCCATCTCGCTGACGACGCCGATCATGGTGGGCGGTCTCATGCGCTTGGCGCTCACGCGGCGCTGGGAAGGCGAGACGGTGCCAGACGCCGGGGGCGCCGGGGAGGCGCCTTCGCAGGCGGGCCATCCGAGTGCAGCCAAGGCTCCCGTCGCGAACGAGAAGAGGGAACAGGGCGTGCTCTTCGCCTCCGGATTGATCGCCGGAGCCGCGCTGGTAGGGGTGCTGATCGGTGGACTCATCTACGTCGTGACGCAGGCGACCGGCGATCCCGCGGTCGCAAGTCGCTGGGTGGTCGGCGACGAGTGGTCGCATTTCTTTCCCTACTCCGCCGAACTCATCGGGACAGCGCTGTTCGCGGGGCTGTGCTGGCTCCTGTGGAAAGCAGCCAACCGGCAGCGCGAAGCGTGAGATCCTGCGCACTCGCTTCGGTCGCTGCCTTATGTCTCCTCGGTTGCCACGAGGACACCGACCCGTCTGGTGTGATCGAGCGCGAGGTGTTCATCGCGACATGGGTTGATCTCCGGACCACCGCCGCCGAGTACCTTGGTGGCACCCTGCCCGCGTCCGAACGGACGCGCTTGTTGCGCGAACGGGGCGTGAGCGAAGACCAACTGCTCGCATTCGTGGATGTCCACGGCGAAGACCCCCGATACATGCTGGAGGTCTGGACCGAGGTGGAGCGGCGCATGCTGCCGATGCTCGACAATGACAGTGCGGCTCCAGTCGACAGATGACGCCATTGTTGCGAAAGGCAGGTTGGCGCTCCTGTCTTTCGCTGCTCCGGCCGCCGAGGCGGACGTGAGCCGGCGCGGCGCTCACGGGCTGCGGTCGAAATCAACCTGACGCGGCGCGGCCGCAGGCGTCGCGCCGGACTCTCCCATGGCGGCGCGGTTTCAGTCGATCACCGAGCAACTGCCGGCGCGGCAGTATATCCAGAGCCCGGGCTCACGCTCTCGCCACCGCCAGCGCACGGCTCCCGCTGTCGGGCGAATCATGGCGGGCGTGTACTCGACGCCGGCCGCCTGACGTCGGCGCATGGGCCCTTGCTGCCACCACGCCTCGTTCGGGCTGATGCCGGGAAAGCGCAGGATCACGTCCCCCCTCGCGCGGTCGTCGCCCGGCTGGAGGTACCAGCGTTCCACGAAGCTCTCGTAGTGCCTGCTGCCGTCGTCCTCGACTTCGATCGCGGCCGCCAGGATGCCGTCCGTCCACGTTGGCTCGTCCTCGTGGAGGAAGGGGTGGGAGAGAAGGGCGCCCCACGGACCCGGCCGCACCCGCCCGCTCGCGGAATCGACCACCGCCAAGTGCTGCGCGTCCGACCATCCTGGCATCCGCAATCGGGCCAGATCGTAGCCGCGCGCCTGCCGGGGCAGGGGCGTCGTACGGGGCGTGCCCGATCCGGCCGTCACCGCGCACCAGGCGTCCCCGCACTTCACCCCCACGAACTGCTGCCCTTCCTCCAAGTCCCACTCCCAGCGGGTGGTGGGCGGATAGTCGGCGGAGACGGCGTCGGAGTAGGTGCGCTCGAAGACGCGCAAACCGAAGTCCTCCTCGGTCGGCGGCGTCGGCGAGCCCCCGCAGAAGCCCGTGCCGATGCCCGCACGCCACCCGTCGGCCCCGCCCGTCGGGTTGTGGAGCCATAGGCAGTGCGCGCCGCTCTCGAGCTGCAATGGCTCGTAGCGCTCCAGGTATTCGCCGCCGGCCGCGCCCCAGTTGTAGATGCTCACCGCAGGCTGAGCAGTCGCGAATCCCGCCACCGCCAGCCCCGACGTCCGGGCGACCGCAAACAGACCGACGAGCGGGCCGAATTCACCGTCCACCCCTGTGCTCAGCACGAGCCGCTGACAGTCGTGCGCCTCGTTGCCCAGGTCGACCGTACCGGTGAGTAAGCGTGCGACTACGGTGTCGGCCGGATCCATGCGCGTTGTGAGTGCCGCGTCGCAGGGATTCTCCCGGATCGTCCCCATGGCCGCTGCCGCATCGACTCCGTCCTGTGCCACGGCAGAGTCGTCTTCGCTCGCGCAGCCGACCGCGGTCGCGGCGAGCATGGCCAGCACACGAGCCGGGCTTGCGGCCCGACTCCGAATCCCGCTCAAGGCTGCGACGCGTCGTCTCATGGGGTTCCCCTTGAGGTTCGGACCAGACGGCGAACGCGGATACGAAGGGCGCGTTGCGGCATCTGCTAGAAACTCACCGCCGGAAGGGCAAGGCCGACGGCAATTGCCTCCCGCTGGCCGAGCGAGAGCGCGAACCGGATGATCCAATCCTGGGAGAACGCTAGGTCAAGACCAAGATCGACAGCGGCCGCGAGGTCCATCTTGTCCCCGGCGCCGGACCGAACGTCCAGCGAGACGCGCGGGCTCAAGTACGGTCGAAGCAGAATACCGTCGGCACCCAGCTCGGTCGCCGCCGATATCCCGGCGGGAAAGGAGAGCAGGACTTCGTCACCAGCGCTGATGCCCGCCCCAAGAAACCAGATGGACCCCACGGGGAGATCTTCGGTCGGCCGACTCAGCGCGCCGGAGACGTCCAGACCGGCGAGCACGGCCGGATCCCCGCCGGGATCGTCCGCCAACCCGAGGCGCATCCCTAGGCCCGATGGCGCCCCGGATCGTCGCCATGTCGCAACGACTCCGACGCCCGGGTCGGCGCCCGATGCCGCCCGCCCTGCAGGCTCGAGCACAAATACCCCGAGGCCGCCGGGAGACCCAGGAGCCAAGAGCATCGGAGCATCCCACGCCACCTGTCCCTCAACAGGTTCCGCCGTCGGCATCGACACTGCGGTCCCGAACGCCATAACCAGCGCGACCGTCCTGCTCGACAGGTCGCGTGTCCCTGCTCTTCTGTCCGCTAGCGCTAGGTCAGCTTGCACAGCAAGTCCAGCCAGTCCCGTAGGGCCGATAAGATCAGGAACCGATCGTGCACGTGCCGCTGTCCGTTGCGCCCCCACCGCTCCCGCCTGCTGGCATCGGCGAGTGCGCCGTCGAGCCCGTTCGCGAGCTCTTCGGCGTTCTCGGGGTCATCGATTAGCCACCCGTCCACGTCGTGGCGAACCTGATGCCGGGGTCCGCAGGCCCGTCTGTTGGTGAGGACGGGCACCCGCTTCCACAGCGCTTCGGTGACCGTGAGGCCGAATCCTTCCCGAAGCGAGTTCTGGACGACCATCGAACTCGCGCGTTGCAGCGCGTTGACGATGTAGGCGTTCCGGTCCAGGTCCGCCATGGGGAGGTTCACCAGGGCGACGTCCGGCTGCACGGACACCGGCAGATCCTGGTAGCGCTCGCACAGCTCGGCCAAGACCTCCTTGCCCTCGGGATCGTCATCGACCGCGGAAGGAGCCGGGCCGGCAAGCACGAGGCGAGCGAGCTCCAACCTTCGGCGATGTGCGGGGTCGCGCGTACCCGCGCAGCGGGCCTTGAGATTCGCGAATGCACCAAGGAGCGGGACCCACCCCTTTAGACGATCCCACCTGGAGATCTGGGCGATTATCGGTCGGGCCAGGAGGCCGATGTCGTCGGTCGCGTTGGCCACGGCGAACGAGCCGTCAGAGGCGAGCCGTGTGGCCTGGTGGTCGTAGCTGGCGCTGAGCACCGGTCCGGGAGCCGCGGCGAGGCCGGCGTTGACCAGAATCTGGACGGTGTCATGAAGCGAGACATCCCTGTTCTTGTAGGACAGCGGATCGATGCCCGGGTAGATGACCGACGCCTTCGACCGCAGCCAGTCCGGGATATACTCGGCCGCCGAGAACACTGCATGCGCGTAGGCTCTCGTATAGAGCTCCATGAAACGCCACGCGGTCCGCGTCGCTTCGTTCACCGCGTCCAGCCCGATGTGGCAGCGCCAGATGGTCGTGATGCCCGGCCTCGCCTCGCGCACCAGTCCGGCCAGCGGGAGCGGCTGGGGATCGTGCACGATGAGCACGTCATCGGGCCCGACGCGCTCAGCCAGCCACCGGGTATTGGTCCGGTTCACACGCTCATAGAGAGCGCGGTCGTCTTCACCGGGGGCGGGACTCGACACACCGTGCACGAGGTTGTGCAGCCGCTTGGTCAGAGCGAAGAACTCCGGCTCGCTGGACTCGAGCACCATCCACTCGACGGAGCAGCCCATCTCGCGCAACAGCGTGACTTCGGTAGGCAGCATCTCCGCGACCCCGCCCCCCTGAGAGGTCGAGTTCACCATCCAGACCGTGCGATCGCCCAGCTGCTTCCGGGCCGCCTCGCCGCGACTTCGCAGTTCGCGGACCGCATGCGACAGATGGCCGACCGCCTCGTACTCGTCTAGTCCGGGACGGGGCGGGATGTCGACGATACGGGCCACGTGCCGCTCACTCCCACTCGATCGTTGCGGGAGGCTTGGAGCTCACGTCGTACGTGACACGGTTCACGCCCTTGACCTCGTTGATGATCCTCGTGCTCATGCGGCCGAGCACGTCCGCGGGGAACGGGTACCAATCCGCGGTCATGCCGTCCCGGGAAGTGACCGCCCGAAGCGCCACGACATTCTCGTATGTTCGCGAGTCGCCCATCACGCCGACCGAATAGACGGGCAGGAGCACGGCGAACGCCTGCCAGATGTCGTCGTAGAGACCCGCCGAGCGGATCTCCTCCAAGTAGATGCTGTCCGCCTCGCGCAGCACGTCCAGTCGCTCGGGCGTAACCTCGCCAACGACGCGGACAGCCAGTCCCGGCCCCGGGAACGGGTGACGACCCACGAACTCCTCCGGCAGCCCGAGCTCGCGACCCACGTGGCGCACCTCGTCCTTGAAGAGCTCGCGCAGCGGTTCGATCAACTCGAAGGGCATATCAGCCGGGAGCCCGCCCACGTTGTGGTGGGTCTTGATCGTCGCCGAAGGAGCTCCCTTCGGCGAGAGCGATTCGATGACGTCGGGATAGAGCGTGCCTTGCACGAGGAAGCGGGCCCCAGAGCCCTCCTCCCGCACGGCGTCGGCGAAGACTTCGATGAAGGTGTTGCCGATTCTGGTCCGCTTCTGCTCCGGGTCGCTCACTCCCTCCAGCGCCGCCAGGAACCGGTCGGCCGCGTCGACCACGACCAGCCTAGCGTGCATGTGGCTGCAGAACGTGCGCTCGACGCTGTCGCGCTCGTGCTTGCGCAGCAATCCGTTGTCAACGAACACGCAGGTGAGTCGTTGGCCGACGGCCCGGTGCACGAGTGACGCCGCTACCGAGGAATCGACGCCCCCGGAGAGTCCGCAGATTACGCGGTCGTCCTCACCGACGTGGCGCCGTATCGCCGCCACGGTATCCTTGATGAAAGCCCCGGCCGTCCAGGTAGGTTCGCAGCCGCAGATACCGAAGAGAAAGTTCGCGATCACCTCGTCGCCCCGAATCGTGTGCGCCACCTCGGGATGGAACTGGACCCCGTAGAGCCTCCGGGAGGCATCGCCGAACGCGGCCACAGGAAGCGCTTCCGTGGACGCGAGCACGCGGTATCCCTCCGGAGGGGTGTCCACGTGGTCGCCGTGCGAACACCAGACAACCGTCCGCTCGGAGGGCTCGAAGCCATCGAACAAGGCTCCTGGCTCCTCCACTCTCAGTTCGGCGCGGCCGTACTCACGCTTGCCGTGGATCACGGCCGCATTCTCGAGATGCGCCATCAACTGCATGCCGTAGCAGATCCCGAGCACGGGAACGCCCAGGCGGAGCAGCTCGGGATCGGCCGTGGGGACGCCCTCGTCGTAGATCGAGGCCGGGCCGCCCGAAAGGATGATCCCGCTCGGCTCCCAGGCCCGCACCCACGCCGGCCGGCGGCCCGCAGGGTGGATCTCGCAGTAGACCCTTTCTTCGCGCACTCGCCGCGCGATGAGTTGCGTAAACTGCGAGCCGTAGTCGAGGATCAGGATCCGGTCGTGCGGGTGTGTCACGACGTCGCCCCCTGGCCTCCGACTCCTGACCACGGGATCGACTCGCCGCGCACCAGGTCTTCCACGGTCTCGCGACGGCGGACGAGATGCACGCGATCACCCTCGACCAGGGCCTCGGCCGGGCGGCACCGCGCATTGTAGTTGGAAGCCATGGTGAAGCCGTACGCTCCCGCGGCGTACACGGCGAGCAGTTCGCCTGGCTCAGGCAGCTCGAGAGGGCGCCGACGCGCCAGAAAGTCTCCGGTCTCGCAGATCGGCCCGACCACGTCCACCAACTCGACCGGACGCGGGCCGGGCGATACTACGGGATCGACGACGTGGATGGCGTCGTAATGGCTCGGACGAATAAGCTCGCTCATTCCCCCGTCCACGATCACGAACCACTTCGATCCCACCCGCTTGACGTATTCCACCCGGGTCAGGAACACGCCCGCCTCGCCCACGATGAAGCGGCCCGGCTCAAGGATCAACCGGAGTCCTGAGGATTGGACGAGAGGAAGGATCACGTCGGCGAGATCCTCCATCACCAAGCGGGGCTCTCCGTCGTAGGGAATGCCGTACCCGCCGCCGATGTCGACGAATTCCAGCTCGTCACCCTCCTCGCGCAGGGTCCTCTCGACGTCGAGCACGAGAGAGAGAGCCTCGCTGTACGGGGTCACCTCCAGAATCTGCGAGCCGATGTGCACGTCGATTCCCCGCGCACGCAGCCACGGGCGCTCACGCGCCCATCGGTACAGCTCGAGCGTCTCCGGGACAGGAACCCCGAACTTGGTCTCCGCGTGTCCGGTGCGGGTGTACTCGTGCGGGCTGGGCGAGATCAGATCCGGATTGACACGCACAGCGAACGGAGCCGCCACACCGAGCGCGGACGCCACGGCGTCCAACCGCGACAGCTCGCCCCTGCTCTCGACGTTGAAAGCGTAGATGCCGGCTGCCACCGCCTCACGCATCTCTGCCTCCGTCTTCCCTACGCCGGCGAACACGATGCGGTCGGGGGGAATGCTGGCCCGTCGGGCGCGGTGCAATTCTCCCACGCTCACGATGTCCGCTCCCGCCCCCAGGCGACCCAACCGGTCTAGGATGGCCAGGCTGCCATTCGCCTTGACCGAGTACGCGATCAGGTGGTCCACGTCCCGGAAGGCCTGCTCGATAGCACGGTAACGCGCCTCGACATGTTCCAGGTTGTATACGTAGAGGGGTGTGCCGAAGCGCTCGGCCAGATCTGAGAGAGGCACCGCGCCGGCGTGGAGCGCGCCGTCCAAGCGCGGAAACGGGGTCGTCAGTACGCCCTCGCCCAAACCACCTCCATCTTCGAAGCCCGGCCCCCGCCGATGCACGTTGTCGGGGCCGGGGTGGAGCGGAACTCCTCGCTGGGGATCGCCCGGATGGTGGCTTTCATTTCCGTCTTGGCTCGCTCCTCAACCGTGGGGTCGCCGCTCCATCCGGTGTAGACGAAGCCGCCTCTGGTCTCCAGGACCTCCTTCATCTCGCCCCATTCGGAGACGCCGCGGTAGGAGTTTTCTTCTCGGCGGACGGCCGCGCGCCGGAGAAGATCCCGTTGGAGCGACTCGAGCCGATCGGGCAGCGTCGCGACGGCCTGCGGCTGGGAGAGAAACTCTTTCCTGTGGCCGTCCTCGAGCGGAACCCGGCGTACGAGCACCACCTGTTCCTTATCTAAGTCCTTGGGGCCCAGCTCCATCCTGAACGGTACCCCCTTGCGCTCCCACTCGTAGAACTTGGCACCCGGACTCAGGTGGGGGCGGCGATCCACTTTGACGCGTACGCCCCGGGCCGCGAGCATTCCCCGCAACTCGTCGGCCTTGCGATGGATCGCCTCCGCCCTCGTGTCATCGCCCTTGACGATGGGCACGAGCACCGCCTGTGTCGGCGCCAACCGAGGCGGCACGACGATCCCGTCGTCGTCGCCGTGCGTCATCACCAACCCCCCGACCATGCGGGTGGAGACCCCCCAGGACGTGTTCCATGCGTACTCCTCCCTCCCCTCTACGCTCTGGAACTTCAGATCGAACTGCTTCGAGAAATTCTGCCCCAGGAAATGTGACGTTCCGGCCTGGAGGGCCCGATTGTCTTGCATGAGCGCCTCGAGGCTGTACGTCCGCACGGCGCCCGCGAACCTCTCGGAATCCGTCTTGAGCCCGGTGATGACCGGCATGGCGATCCACTGCTCCATGAAATCGCGGTAGACTCCAAGTATCCTGAGGGTCTCCTCTTGGGCCTCATCCGCGGTTGCATGCGCCGTGTGGCCCTCCTGCCACAGGAACTCGGCCGTGCGCAGGAACAGCCGGGTCCGAAGCTCCCAGCGCATCACGTTGGCCCACTGGTTCAGAAGGATCGGAAGGTCGCGGTAGCTCTGCACCCACTTGGCGTACATCGAGTAGATGATGGTCTCCGACGTGGGGCGTATGACCAACGGCTCCTCCAAGTCTCTCCCGCCCGCATGGGTGACGACGGCCAGTTCTGGCTTGAACCCCTCGATGTGCTCCGCTTCCTTCTCGATGAAGCTCTTCGGGATGAGCAGCGGGAAGTAGGCGTTCTCGTGACCCGTATCCTTGAACATCCGATCGAGCGCAGCTTGCATCCGCTCCCAGATGCCGAAACCCCACGGACGAATGACCATGCTGCCGCGGACCGGCGAGTAATCGGCCAGTTCGGCGCGCAGGACGACCTCGTTGTACCAGGCCGCGAAGTCCCGCTCTCGCGGGGTAAACCTCTTGTCAGCGCTCATCGGCCACCAGTTCTTCGAGACCCACGTCGCACTCCTCGCCCGACGTCATGTCCCTGACCACTGCGACGCCGCGCTCCAGCTCGGCCGGTCCCAATACGATCACCGCGCGCGCCCCCTGCGCAGCGGCCACCTTGAACTGTTTCCCTACCGACTGCTGCCTGAGGGAGTACATCACCGAACGTCCCCGCGCCCTGAGTGCGTGCGCAAGCTCCAGCGCGCGCGGCCGCTGCTCTGCGCTCACCGGCACCACGTAGTAGTCGACAGAGCGCGTAGCGTCAGGCAGCAACGCACGTTCCCGCAGCAGTTCGGTCAGCACAACGTCGCCCATGCCGAACCCCACTGCGGGGAGCGGGCTGCCCCCCATCAGCTCGAAGAGGCGGTCGTAGCGACCGCCGCCGCAGATCGCGCGCAGCTCGCGCTTCCGATCGAAGATCTCGAAGACGATCCCCGTGTAGTAGGCGAGCCCGCGCACGATTTTTAGGTCCAGCTCGACGTATGCCCCCAGCCCCATGGCCTCGAGTGTCGCCAAGTACTCGCGCAAGCGGGCCTCGGCCCCGGTAACGTCTGCATCCGCCGGAAACCGCGCGCTCACGTCGCCGAGCCCGCCAGCCAACAGGCTGAGCAGCTCCGCGGCCCCCTCGGGGCTCATCCCGGCCTCGTTCGCCAGCCGCTCGCGGCTTCGCTCGGGCCCCTCGAGCTCGAGCTTGTCGATCACCGTGAAGGCCTCGAGCGTCCGCGCCTCGCCCACTCCCAGAGCTCTCAGCAATGCCGTGAGCAGGCGTCGATCCGACACCCGCGCCCGGACATCCGCGTCCGTGAACCCCAGCCCGCGCAACCCATCGAGCGCGACGGCGAGGATCTCGGCGTCGGCCGCGGCTCCTTCCTCGCCCACGATGTCCACGTTCCATTGAAAGTGCTCGCGCAGCCGGCCCCGCTGTTGCCTCTCATAACGAAACAGTTGCGGAACGCTGAACCATCGGATGGGCTTCGGCACGGAGCGGCTTCGTTCCGCGAGGATCCGCGCGAGCGAAGGGGTCATTTCCGGCCTCAGTGAGACGTCCCGCTCGCCCTTGTCCTTGAAGCTGTACAGTTGCCCGACGATCTCGCGTCCACTCTTCTCGACATAGAGGTCGAGCGGCTCCAACGGAGGACCGTCGTACTCCGTGAAACCGTAGCACCGAGAAACCCGGCGCCAGACTTCGAAGACGTGCGCTCGGGCTGCGAAGTCCTCGGGAGCGAAGTCCCGAAATCCGGGCAACCGTCGGAACCCCTTGGCCATGGCGGCCGGAATCTACCACAAGGGAGTATTTGGACAACTACGAATGCGACGCGTTCCGGAGCCCGGAACACCAGTGGAGCCTGCGCATCGCGTCCCCAACGGTGTTGACGGACCCGGTCACGACCACGGTGCCTCCGCTGGCGGCACTGCGCGCGGCCTCAAGGGCTCGACCAAAGTCCGGCACCGCTTCGACGACACATCCGTCCGCGTTCTGCTCGCGCACGCGCGCGGCGGCGCGGAGCGGATCCCACCGTCGTTCAGCGGGAGCGGACTCGGGCACGGTCAGCAACGCTCGCTCCAGGCGAGCGCAGAGCGGTACGAGCATGTCGATCCATTCCTTGTCCGCCAAGATGCCCACCAACCCCACGAACGGCCGCGGCAGCGCCACGCGGTCGAGGACTTCCGCCAACGATCGTGTTCCCGCAGGGTTGTGCGCGACGTCGAAGAGCCACGTCCCGTCCACACCCCGCCTCACCTGGTTGCGACCCGCCCAGCGCACCTCGGCGATGCCCCGCACCACGGCATCAGCGTCCGGGCGCAGTCGCCTCGGGAGTGCCTCCAGCGCCGCGACGCCGAGCGCCGCGTTGGTGGCCTGGTGCCCTCCGACAAGCGGGGTCGTCAGGCGCAGCTCGCCCCAGCGCTTCGTAGCGAGCACCAGTTCCGTCCCCTCCGGCGCGATGCGCACGTCGGTGAGCCGCTCGGCGCCGACCACCTCGAACGGCGCATCGCGCTCCGTGCACACGTCTGCCATGACCCGGGTCACGTCAGCATCGCGCTCGGCGGTCAAGAACGGGACTCCGGGCTTGGCGATACCGGCCTTCTCGGCGGCGATCGACTGGAGCGTGTGCCCGAGGTACTCCGTATGATCGCGCGCCACGTTGGTAACGACCGTCACGACGGGTCGGGTAACGTTCGTCGCGTCCAGTCGGCCTCCGAGCCCCACCTCGAAGACCGCTACATCGACACGCTCGCGCGCGAAGGTCTGGAAAGCGAGCAGCGTGGCCGCTTCGAAGAACGTCAGGCGGTTGCGCGCGAGAGGAGCCCGCAGCTCGTCGGCGTATCGCTGGATGCGACCCTCCGGCACGGGCGCACCGTTCAACAGGATCCGCTCGTCGAACGAACAGATGTGGGGCGAGGTATAGAGGCCGACACGCCGCCCGCCGGCCCCGAGGACCCAGGCGGCCATGGCCGCCACCGAGCCCTTTCCGTTAGTGCCACCCACGTGAAGCACGGGATATTGTAGGTGCGGCTCGCCGAGCTCGGCGAGCGCAGCCCGCACTCGCCCGAGGCTCCAGCTGACCCCGGTGGCCAGGGCCGGGAAGAGCCGTTGGACCCGCGGGTCGCCGAACGGTCGGTCGAGCGACTCCGGGGCCGGACGCGTCTCGTCCGCCAGATCGCTTGGACTCAGGCGGGGCTCTCCCAGAGGTTACCCATGTGCCGCAGCAGACGCGCGATCTCGGCTTTGAGCCCACGCCGGTCCACGACCCGGTCGATCATTCCGTGTCGGCGGAGGAACTCGGCACGCTGGAAGCCCTCCGGAAGGTCCTGCTTGATGGTCTCCTCGATGACGCGGGGCCCCGCGAAGCCGACCAAGGAGCCCGGCTCCGCGAGATTGACGTCCCCCAGCATCGCGAAGGACGCGGTCACACCCCCGGTAGTCGGATCGGTCAGTACGGAAACGAACGGGACGCCCGCCTCGTGCAGGCGCGCGAGCACCACCGAGGTCTTCGCCATCTGCATCAGCGAGTAGATCCCTTCCTGCATGCGCGCACCACCCGACGCGCTGACGGCGATCATCGGCACCTTCCGCTCGAGCGCGACTCGGCCGCAACGCGCGATCTTCTCGCCGACGACCGATCCCATCGAGCCGGCAATGTAGCGGAAATCCATGACCGAGAGGGCCACCGCGATGCCCTGCAGCTCGCCCGTACCCGTGATCACGGCCTCTGCCTGCCCGGCACGCTCGGCCGCCTCCACGCGTTGCCGATAGGGCTTCAGGTCCGTAAAGCCCAGGGGGTCCGCCGCACGCAGGTGCTCATCCGACTCCTCGAAGCTCCCCTCGTCGAGAAGTAATTCCACGTACGCGTCGGCGGCGATCCGCAAGTGGAAGCCGCAACTCGGACAGACCTGCAGGTTCTGGACGAGCTTCTCGCGATAGAGAATCTCGTCGCACCCCTTGCACTTTACGAAGACGTCTGCGGCGATATCGCGCCGCTCGGCCGAGCGGAGCGGTTTCTTTTCCTTCCGGAACCAAGCCATCGGCCTCCGCGGTCGGGGGCCGCGGGAGCGACCGCCCGGCTATTCCTCGCGAGCGAGCCGAGCCGCCATCCCCGCGGCCAGCCAAGAGGCGAGGAGGAAGCTGCCGCCGTAGCTCACGAATGGAAGCGGGATGCCCGTGATGGGAAACATCCCCATGGTCATCCCGGTGTTCACACAAATGTGCACGAGCCAAACTCCAAAGATACCGAAGACCACCAAGCCAGCAAAGGCATCGTTGGCCCCCTCGGCCATGCGCACCAAGCGATACAGGATGTGCGCCAGAAGCACGAGCGCGAGCGCCACTCCCAGGAACCCTAGTTCCTCGCCGATCACGCTGAACACGAAGTCGGTGTGCTGCTCGGGCAGGAAGTCGAAGCGTTTCTGCGTGCCCTGCAAGAACCCCTTTCCGGTCAGGCCTCCGCTACCGATAGCAACCTTGGACTGCATCAGATTGTAGCCTGCACCGCGAGGATCGACAGTCGGATCCAGGAAGACGAGCAATCGATTCTGCTGGTGAGGCCTGAGAGAGTGCCACAGCGGGGAAGCGATCGCACCTGCCGCGACGTTCGCAACGACAACCGCCGCAGATTCGTACAGGAAGAGGCGGTAGCGGTAGAGGTAGAGCACCAGAAGCAGGACACCGATATATGCCGACCACACGAGGGTGTCGAACGTCAAGACGAGCCCAAGCACCGGACTCATCACGAACAAGAGGAGCAGCAGGGGCGTTCGAGCCCAGTAGAGCATCGCGAAGAGCAGTCCGACGAACGCCATGCCGGATCCGAGGTCGCCTTGCAAGATCAGGAGACAGAGGGGAGCCGCGACCAGAACGCTCGGAGTGAGTAGGTCGCGGAGGCTGGCGGGTGGCTGGTCCTTGGTCGACAGGAACCGTGCCAAGGCGAGCACGGTCGCGAGCTTGGCGAATTCGGAGGGCTGAAAGCGGACGGGGCCGAGATCGATCCAGCTCTTCGTGCCCTCCGCCGTGCCCGTGCCCCCGGTCCCGATTACCAGCGTCGAAGCGAGCAGGACCAGCGCGAATACGTAGGCTGGAGTCGCGCTCCATTCCCACCAGCGCAGGTGGATGCGCGAGACGACCGTGAAACCGACCATTGCTATCGCCAGCCACAGCGCTTGGCGACGCCACGCCTCCGTGACGACCGGATCGGGAGTGTTGATGGCGCCTGCCGAGTACACCATGGCGACCCCGAAGAGCGACAAGAGGAAGACACTTGAGACGAAGCGTGTGTCGACCGCCCACCGTTGGAAGAGTCCGTGCACGGGCTCAGGGAGTCGCGCTCTGGCGCTGGCTCAGCGGCGTAAAGGATCGCCCCACCATCAGGTGCTCACGCAGGGTCTGGATCGTGTCCACCACGATGCCGTGCTTGCGGCGCAAGTAGAAGTCGGCCGTCTTGGCGGCGATCGGAGCGGCCACTGCCGATCCGCCGCCGCCGTGCTCAACCAGTACGGCCACCACGACCTCGGGGTCACCACCCGGCGGGCCCGCGATGGCCGCGAACCACGCGTGGTCCTCGGCCAGACCCTGCAGGGACAGGGGATTCTGACCAGTACCGGTCTTGCCGATCAGGTCCCAGTGCTCGAGCGACGACATGTGCGCGGTGCCGCCCGGACCCGTCACCTGGCGGAGCCCCTGCCGTAGCACCTCCAGATCCTCGGCGTCCACGTTCAGCGACCATCCCTCCGGCTCGTCCGTGCGCCCGAGGAACACGCTTGGCGCCGGCGCCGAGCCGTCCCGGGCAAGCGCCGTATAGAACTGGGCCATCTTGAGCGGAGTCTGCGAGTTTGGACCTTGCCCGATGGCGAGCGAGAGGGCTTCGCCCTCGTTCGGCGTGTAGCCGAAGCGCTCCTCCCAGAACTCCGGGCCGGCCGGGAAGACGCCCTCCTCCTCTTCCGGCAGATCGATCCCGCAGCGCCGGCTGAAGCCGACGTCGGTGGCCTCCCTCAGCAGCCGCTCCAGGCCGATCCTCATGCCGAGCTGGTAGAACCACACGTCGCAGGAATGCTGGATCGCACCCGCCACGTCGAGCGAACCGTGTCCTCCGGGCCTCCAGCAGCGCCAGAACCGGTTACCGAAGGTCATCCCCCCCGAACACGGGATCGGCATGTGGTCGTCCGCGTCGATGACACCCAGTTCGAGGCCGATCGCGGCCGTGGCCAGCTTCCATGTAGAAGCCGGGGCATAGAGGCCCAGCACGGCCCGGTTGTACAGGGGCTTCAACGAATCCGTGTTCAGCGTCTCCCATAATCCGGGATCGACTCCGCTGACGAACTCGTTGGGATCGAACGTGGGAGCCGAGTACAGAGCGAGCACGCCTCCGTCGGCCGGATCGATGGCGACCACCGCACCCATCTTGTCATCGGGGAAGATGCTGTGGATCCACTGCTGCAACTCGAGATCCAACGTGAGCCGGAGATCCTCGCCGGGAACGCTCGCGCGGAACGTCGACCCAGCGAAGTCCCCGACGATCCGGCCGAGGGCATCCACCTCCACGAACCGCACCCCTGCTTCCCCCTGCAGGATCGCATCGTACTCGCGCTCGACGCCGGTCCTACCGATGATCATGCCCTGCTCGTAGTCCTCGGGCGGGAAGGCCGGGTCGGCCAGTTCTTCCGCCGTGATCTCGCCGATGTATCCGAGGATATGCGCAACGGCCGGACCGTGGACATAGCGGCGTTGCGGACGCATCTCCACATAGACGTTGGGAAACTCTGCGCGCCGCTCCATCACCGCCATGGCGGCCTCGAGGCCTGCGTCCAAGGTCACCACGAGAGGTTGGCGCGGGTAGAGCCTGAGCCTCGCCTCCAATCGCGAGACCTGCAGATCGGAGAGCGGAAGATAGGGGCGAAGCTCCGTCACGGTCCCGATGACGGAGTCGTAGGAGGCCGGCAGGATCGTGACCGTGTAGCCGGGAACGTTATCGGCAATGACGAGGCCGTTACGGTCGTAGACCGTGCCGCGGGGAGCGGCCACGTCCAGCCGACGCAGCCGGTTCTCGTCAGCCCGGAGCTTGTACGTGCTGGACGCCAGGACCTGCACGCGGAAGAATCCGGTAGCCAGGGCACCGAATAGGACGAACAGCCCGACCACGGCCCCCAGTGCGCGGCGACGACTTGCCAGCGTGTCTTGCGTGTTCATCGGAGCGACTCCGACTTGGCTCCCATGATCGCGACCACAATAACGCCGGCCGCAGCGGCGTATACTGCGTCCAGGCTAGAGACAATCATGATCGACCGTACGAACGGCTCACGCACTCCTTCTCCTACCATCACCCAATGCAGGAGGTCCTTGACCCACTTGCCGAGGAAGACGTAGGCAGTCACGAAGAGCACCGAGGTGCCCACGAACCAGTCGCGCGTCCGCGCCCCTGCCGCTCCAAGCAGCGTCATGGCCACGGCGTTGGCACCGAACGCACGGAAGCTGAAGGCGTCCAACAGCAGGCCGAAGGCAAATCCGATGCCCGCCGCCGTGCCCATTCCCACCTCGCGAACCGCCAGCAGCAGAGCAACCGTCAACAGGTCCGGAGCGACGTCGTCCAGACCCAGGCCGAGATGGAGCAGGAAGTGTAGGAAGGCCAGTCCGAAGACCGCGGTCCACACCCGCCACGGCTCCCTCACCTGCGGATCGCCCGCGCGGGCCTACGCACCCCGGGCGGGCGTCAAAGGGTATCCCGCAAGCGCCGACCCGTATCGCCCCGCGGCGGAGTCGCGGCCCCGGCCTCGGGCGGCGGCACGGTCGGCCGGATCACCGGCACGCGGATCTCCGGTGCCGGCGCGGACGGCGACACCGCGGTGGGCGGAGGCTGTGCCAGAGCCGGGGCCACTACCCGGGCAGTCGAACTCGCGCGGTCAACATCCGAACCCGTCCGCGTTCCCTCGGTCAGGTCGCCGAGCGCCCGCAGCCGTCGCTCGAGCCTCGCGAGGCTGTCCGAGAACAGGCGCAGGCTGTCCGCCCTGGCCTGCTCCGAGAGAACGATCTCCTGCTCGCCCAGTAAGGAATCGGGTGCGAACGCCGGCGTCAGATCCATGGGACTGCCTTCCGGAGTCCCGACGGCGACGAGCACGTGGGTTGCCGAGCCAGGCTCGGCCAGCGGTGTCAGCCAGTAGCTCTTGCGCCAGCCGCCCTCGGCCTCGGCGAGCCCGTTGACGAGCCCGACCGGGACGCCGCGCGGGAAGACCCCGCCGAGCCCGCTGGTCACGACCAAGGCTCCGTCTTCGACCTGCGCATTGAAGGCCGTTCCGTTGAGCATGAGCCGGTCCTCTTCGCGGAAGCGTCCCCGACGGGTCTCCACGACGCCGTACGTCGTGCCGTCGGCCGTCATGGCGCCGGCGCGGAAGTCGGGATGCGTCCAGTCCATCCCCACGGCATGGTCTTGCCGAACGTCGCGGATCACGCCCACCAAGCCCCGCGCGCTGATGACGGGTGCGTTCGGCTGCACGCCGTCTGCGAATCCCAACCCCACGAGGAAGGTGCTCTCGGCCCCCGTCGTTCCGGCACGGACGACGGTCGCCGCGCGGAACACGGGGCCGAGCTTGTCGGAGAGACCGAGCAACCCCCGCAGGCGGCGATTCTCTTCCGCCAACCCGCCCTGGGCAGTCATGGCGGCAACGAGCGAATCCAAGCGCGGCTGAATGTCATCGAGTCGGCTCGCCCGTTCGCGCACCACCGTGAGAGCCTCCTGGGTCTCGGCGAACGGCCGCAGCACGGTACTCCGCAAGAACGACGCGACCTGTTGCTGAGCCGAAGCGGGAAGATAGGTCATGACCAGCGCAGCGACCACGAAGAGCACCGTCTCCGTCACTTGGCGGCGGCCGCCCGCAAGGTCTGACTGGTTGGAATAGGCTGACATGGGTCCCCGCCCGGCGGGGTCAATCCGTCACGTCTCGAGTACGCCTCGGTACTTGGTCATGTCGTTCAGAATCCGACCGGCACCCCGCACCACACACGTGAGTGGCTCCTCGTCCAGGTGTATCGGGAGGCTCGTCTCATGCTGTAGCAGCCGATCGAGGCCACGGAGGAGCGCACCGCCCCCGGTCATCACGATGCCTCGGTCCGCGATGTCGGACGACAGCTCTGGAGGTGTGATCTCCAGCGCGCGCCGGACCGCTTCCACAATAGCCTGGATCGGCTCCTGAAGGCACTCCCGAGTTTCCTGGGAATGAACGCTCACCGTCTTCGGGATACCGGAGACCAGGTCTCGTCCCTTCACGTCCATCTCCCGTTCGTCGCCCGCCTCGAACGCCGATCCGATTTGCACCTTGATCGCTTCCGCCGTGGGTTCGCCGATGAGAAGGTTGTAGTTCTTCCTCAGAAAGGTGACGAGCGAAGTGTCCAGCTTGTCGCCGCCCACCCGAATCGACGTGTTCGACACGATACCAGACAGCGCGATCACCGCGATCTCCGTCGTACCGCCGCCGATGTCGATCACCATGTTTCCGGTCGGGGTCTCGACGGGCAGGCCGACGCCGATCGCCGCCGCCATGGGCTCGGCCACCATGTAGACGGCCCTCGCGCCCGCCGCCTTCGCGGACGAGCGGACCGCGCGCCGCTCCAGCTCCGTGATGCCCGACGGCACGCCGACCACAACACGGGGCTTGACGCGGAAGAAGCGTTTGGCGGTGGCCTGCTTCAGGAAATGATGCAGCATCATTTCCGTCACGTCCACGTCCGCGATTACGCCGTCCTTGAGCGGCCTGACCGCCTCGATGCCCTCGGGCGTGCGGCCGAGCATTCGCTTGGCCTCGAGACCGATCCCCAGGATGCGACGCGACCCGCGCTCGACCGCGACCACCGATGGCTCGTTGAGGACGATCCCCTCGCCCTTGACGTGTACGAGCGTGTTCGCAGTGCCGAGGTCGACGGCGATGTCGTTGACGGGGATCAGCCGTCCTCGGGCCAGCCAGCCTGACGACAAGTACCGTTCCGGTCCGGACGTGAGAGGGTCCGCGGGCACGCTGCCTTTGGGGAAGAACGAATGAAGCTAAACGGACCCCCGACACGCTGCAAGGAACGATCCCGCAATGGGTTGGAGCAATCGCGCCTCAGCGCGGGAGATCCCATTGAGCTGCCGGAATCGCGGGCCGAGTCTCCGGGGGCACGCCACGCTCAGCCGCGGCCGGTGCTGCCGAACCCGCCCTCGCGGCGCGTCCCCTCCCCGACCCGGGCAACCTCCTCCAGGCGGGGTCTCTCAAACCGCGCGAACACGAGCTGGGCGATACGCTCGCCACGCTCGAAGCGCACGAGGTCGGAGCCCAGGTTCTGAACCACGATGCGCAGCTCACCCCTGTAGTCGGGATCGATGGTGCCGGGGCTGTTGGGCAGCGTGACCCCGTGCTTGAGGGCAAGTCCCGAACGAGGCCGCACCTGGCACTCGACGCCCTCCGGCAGTTCCATGACGAGGCCGGTGGGAACCAGCGCGATCTGTCCGGGCGCGATCTTCACGGCCTCAGCCGAACGAACGTCGTAGCCGGCCGCGTGCGGCGTGGCACGAGCGGGCAGGGGAAGATCGGGATTGTTGGAAAGACGCTGAAAGCGGACCACGGGTTCGTGATCATCGGGTGACCGGCTCATGAGGCGGCAGACCCCTGGAGCAAGCGCTCGAGAGGAGTTCGCTCGATCCCGCCCGTGTTCGCCGCCCTCTGCGGCGCGATCTTCCCCTCTGCGGAGTTCACGACCCTGGCAGGGCGCCCGGCCCTTGATGCAGATGCGTCCCGGCAGGCCCGTGCGAAGCTTCGAAGGCGTAGCGGGGCGTCTGAATCACTCGGCACGCCGGCTTGAGGAACGCCGCTGCTCACGCACTTCCCGCTGCGGGCCCTACCCTTGGCCGGTGCCCGCTGGCTCTGGCACCACGCTGCCCTGACCGCCGCTCTGTCCGAGCTCGGCCATTGCCGCCTTCCTCGACAGGCGGAGCCGTCCCCTCTCGTCGATAGCGAGCAGCTTGACCTTGGTGATGTCACCCTTCCTGAGGACGTCCTCGGTCTTTTCCACGCGTCCTTCGGTGAGTTCGGAGATGTGGCACAACCCTTCGGTGCCGGGCAGGATCTCGATGAAGGCGCCGAAGGTCGTGGTATTCTTGACCGGCCCCTCATAGATGCGCCCGACTTCCGGCTCCTTCACTATCGCCTCGATCATCTCCCGCGCTCGGTTGCTCGCCTCCATGCTGACCGCGGCGATCTTGACCAGGCCAGCGTCGTCGATCTCGATCTTCGCCCCCGATTCGTCCTGGATGGCCCTTATGGTCTTGCCCTTGGGTCCAATGATCTCCCCGATCTTCTCCGGGTGAATCTGGATCGTCGTGATGCGGGGGGCCCACCTCGACAGCTCGGAACGCGGCTGGGACATCGTCTGGTCCATGACGTCGAGGATGTGCAGGCGGCCGTGATGGGCTCGTCCGAGCGCTTCCTCCATGATCTCGAACGTCAGGCCCTCGATCTTTATGTCCATCTGGATCGAGGTTATGCCCTTGCGGGTTCCCGCGACCTTGAAATCCATGTCGCCGAGCGCGTCCTCGATCCCGAGGATATCGGTGAGCACGGCGGCCTGATCGCCTTCCTTGATCAGCCCCATCGCGACGCCCGCGCAGGCAGCGCGCAGCGGCACGCCGGCGTCCATGAGCGCGAGAGAGGCCCCGCACACCGAAGCCATCGAGGAGGAACCGTTGGACTCCAGGATGTCGGAGACCACGCGGATCGTGTAGGGAAACTCGTCGTAGGGCGGCAGCAGAGGCTGGATCGCGCGCTCCGCCAACGCGCCGTGCCCCTGTTCACGACGCCCGGTGCCGCGATAGGGCTTCGCTTCTCCGGTCGCGAAGGGCGGGAAGTTGTAGTGCAGCATGAACGACTTGGTGACCTCTTCCACGGAATCGATGGAGTCGATTCGCTGCTCGTCCGAGGAAGTGCCCAGTGTGCTGACCGCGAGCGCCTGGGTCTGCCCCCTGGTGAACAGCGCGGAGCCGTGCGTCCGAGGTAGCACACCGATCTCGCACGTGATGGGGCGGATCTGATCGACTCCCCGGCCATCGGCGCGCTCGGCTTTCTCCAGAATCGTGCGGCGCATCGTAGTCTTCTCGATCGAGCGCAGCACCTCGTCGACCTGAGCTCCGTACTCGCGCCAGCCCTCCTCGTCGTCGAGGAGCGAAGTGAAGACGTCGTCACGTACGGCGGCCATCGCCTGCTGTCGCTCGATCTTGTCCGCAAGTGCGAGTGCTTCCGCCACGCGCTTGTTCGCGAGCTCCTCGACGCGCCTCGCCAGCTGTTCGTCCGGCCGGACCGGAGTCCACGACATGTCGGGGACGGTATGGCCCGCCAGAAGCTCCCTCTGGATACCGATCAGCTCATTGATTCCCCGGTGCGCGACCTTGAGCGCTTCCAGCATATCCGCCTCGGACACCTCTATTGCGCCGCCCTCGACCATGAGGATCGCGTCCTCGGTCCCGGCCACGACGATGTCCATGTCGGAATACTCGAGCTGCTGAAAGGTCGGGTTGAGCAGCCAGTTGTCGCGGATACGGCCCACCCGCACCGAAGCCACCGGAGTATTGAAGGGAATGCACGACATGTTGAGGGCGACCGAGGCGCCCATGAGGGCCAGCACGTCCGCATCGTTTTCTTGATCGGCCGAGATGATGAAGCAGGCGACCTGGGTCTCGTGCATGAACCCGTCGGGGAACATGGGCCGCAAGGGCCGGTCCGTCAGGCGACCGGCGAGAATCTCCTTCTCGCCCGGGCGACCCTCCCGTTTGAAGAAGCCGCCCGGGATCTTTCCGGCGGCGTAGCTCTTCTCTCGGTACTCCACCGTCAGGGGAAAGAACGGCAGATGCGTGGCGCTGTCCTGCACTGTCGCGGCGCATAACACGGCCGTATCTCCGTACTGAACCAGGCAAGAGCCGGCGGCAAGCCTGGCCATGTGGCCGATCTCAAGGCTCAGGGTCCGGCCGGCAAAGTGACGTTCGATCCTCTTTGTCATCGTCGGGTCTCTTCCGCTTTCTGCGTCGTATGGGGCGGAATTCGCCCCGGCCGCTCGTCGCGGCAGGTGGTCGAAAAGCGAGTCGGCGACGGCCTTCCCGGCCGCCGCCGACTCGGAACCCTCAGTGCCGCAGCCCGAGCTCCGCGATCAACTCGCGGTAACGGTCGACGTCGGTCTTCCTGAGGTAGTCGAGAAGCCGCCTGCGTCTGCCCACCATCTTGAGGAGGCCACGGCGGCTGTGGTGATCCTTCCTGTGTTGATCGAAATGCGTCTTGAGATGTTCGATGCGGGCGGTCAGCAGGGCGATCTGGACCGGAGCGCTGCCCCGGTCGCCGTCGTGCTTCTGGTACTTCTTGATCACTGCGTCCTTGTCCACGGACATCCGGTGCCTCCGCAGGAGACTGCGCTGCAAGGGAAGCGTAGCCGCACCGGGCAGGGGTTGGTGCCCGGAGGCGACGATGTAAGCCGACTAGTCTAGCGCCGGGCCCGGGTCCGGGTAAACCCTGAGTTTCGTTCAACGACCGAATTGAGGCTGAAGTGGCCCGTGGGCCGGGCTCCGTCGATAGGCAGCGGATCCGGCGCGCGTCACGCGACCCCGAGGACGCATCTGGCCTCCTCGACGTCCTCACGCATCTGTGCAATCAGGGCGCCCACCCCGTCGAACGGTCGCACGTCGCGCAAACGGCGGACGAAGTCGACCCGGACCTCCTCACCGTAGAGATCGCCGTCAAAGTCGAGCAGGTGGAGCTCGATCGTCGGTGGAGAACCGGCGAACGTGGGCCGAGGCCCGAGATGTAGCGCGCCGCCGTAGGAGCCGGCCCGAGTAATGGCGTATACCGCGTAGATCCCGGTAGCCGGAAGGAGCTTGTCGCTCGACGAGACGGCGAGGTTCGCGGTCGGAAACCCGAGCTGTCGGCCCCTCCCCTCACCCCGCACCACCAAGGCGCGAACGGCGTACGGACGCCCCAGGGCGCGCTCCGCGGCCTCGACGTCGCCCGCTCGCAGCGCAGAGCGAATGCGGCTGGACGAGATCGGCTCGCCCCCTACCGTGACCGGTGGCACCACGTCGACGGCGAACCCCAGCTCCTCACCGATGCTGCGCAGGGTCCCGACACCGCCTGAGCGGCCGCGGCCGAAGCCGTGGTCGTGGCCGATCACGAGTTCGTCGACCCCCAGCCGGCCCACGAGCACCTCGGTGACGAAACGGCGCGGTTCGTAGCGCGACAGCTCAGGGGTGAAGGCCAGAAAGACCGCGTAGTCGAGCCCGCTCTCCGCGAGAATCTCCTTCTTCTCGATCGGGGTCGTGAGCAACGGGGGGGCGTGCGCGGGGCAAACGATCCGGAGCGGATGCGGGTCGAACGTGAGCAGCACGCTGCGGCGTCCGGTGTCCGCCGCCCTCCGCCGGATCTCCTGCAGCACTTCCCAGTGGCCGCGGTGCACGCCGTCGAAGGTGCCGACAGTCACCACCATGCCGTGATCGCGAGGGAGGCCCGTGTCGAACGGGGTCGTGCTCATCGTTCCGGCTGCGCGGGGGCGAAGACCTTCCGCGGACGCAGGCGCTTTCCCGCTCGCTCGGCGACCGCTACCAGCTCCTGCCCCTGCACCACTGCGAGCGGACCGTCGGGAAGCGCGGCGTCTCGCTCCGACAGCGGGACTGCCTGGCCACGCGCGAGGCGAGTCGCCTCGTCCGGACCGACCGCCACGCGCGGAAGGTGCCCGAGAGCCGAGGCGGGCGAGAGCCACGCGCCCGCTACGGCTCGCTCGTCACGAAGCTGCACGAGCTCCAGCGCCTCACGCACTCGGAAAGGTCCCACCTCGATGCGCCGAAGGGTCCTCAGGTGGGCGCCGGTTCCCAGCGCTTCCCCGAGGTCGCGCGCAAGGGCGCGCACGTAGGTTCCCGCCGAGCAGAGCACGTCGAGCTGGAGCGCCGGGGGGTTCCAGCTCGCCAGCTCGAGGGCGTGGACCTCGACCGGAACCGGCGCCAGCGCTACGACTTCGCCCCTGCGCGTCCGGTAGTGCGCCGGCCGGCCCGCCACCTTCTTCGCGGAGAAAGGGGGCGGCGTCTGAAGAAAGCTGCCACGGAAGGACGCCAGAGCGCCCTCCACGCGGGCACGATCTAGGGCGCGCCACCGCTCCGACGTCGCCGAGATCTCGCCCTCTGGATCGTCCGTCGTGGTGCTCTCCCCCAGCCGGATACCGGCTAGGTAGCGCTTGGGCAGCCCGGTTAGGAACTCGACCAAGCGAGTGGCCGGCCCGACACACAGCAGGAGCAGCCCGGTCGCGAATGGATCGAGAGTGCCGGTGTGACCCACACGGTGTGTACCCAGTACTCGGCGAACCCGCTCGACCACGTCGTGCGACGTCGGACCGCCCGGTTTGTCGACGAGCAGGACACCGCACGGGGAGGGGAGATCGGTCACTCGTCCTCCTCGCCTCCGCCGGCTTCGGCCACGTCCTGTTGACCCGGTACGGGCCCGACCTCGCGCAACAGCTCCTCGATGCGGCCGGCATGCTCCAGCGTGCGGTCGGCCGTGAAGCGAAGTTCGGGAACGTGGCGCAGCCGGATCCGGCCTCCGAGTTCACGGCGTACGTACGCGCCGGCGGCTTGCAGTCCGGCCAAGGCGTGGTGATCCCCTGCCCGGCCCGACCCCAGACGCACGTACACGCGGGCCACGGAGAGATCCGATGTGACGTCCACTCTCGTCACGGTAGGGGCCCCGACGCGCGGGTCGCGAACATCGCGGCGCAAGATGTCCGAGATCTCTCTGCGGAGCTGCTCGTTGAGCCGTTCGGTCCTTCGGTTGGCCATAGGCTTGGGATCGCCGGCGTAGTCGGGGGCCAGGGCAAACAGGCGGACGCGCTTCGTGCGCCCGAGGTCCGAGGTCGCTCGCGCCTTCCGGGCGATCTCAGTACAGCTCGCGACGACGCTCCAGCACTAGGGCGCGTGTCTCCCGAGCCATCAGTCGATCAACCTTATCCAGCACGTCCTCGGCGTGGCCGCAGTCCGTGGCCACTATCGCCACGGCGAGCTGCGTGCGCGTCCACTGGTCGTGACAATCCGTCTCGGCCACGGAGACTCTGAACCGGTGGTGGATCCGATCCTTGAGCGAGCGCACGATCGCGCGCTTGTCCTTAAGCGAAGTGACCCCGGGCAGCGAGAGGTCCCACCGCATCATGCCCACCACCATGCGAAGACGGAGTCCAGGGACAGAGCGAGAGACTCGTCAGCGCGGACCCGGAGCATCCCCTGGACGGCCGCAGCGTCCGGCCCCCAAGCCCGCGGGCCCGCGGAGCGTCATCGGCCCGCGGCCACGCCCGCCAGCGTACGCGCCACCGACTCCACGTGATATGCCTCGACAACGTCGCCCACCTTGACGTCGTTGTAGTTCGCGATCCCGACGCCGCACTCGAAGCCCTCGCGAACCTCCTTGACATCGTCCTTGAAGCGCTTGAGCGAGGCCAGTTCGCCCTCGTACACGACGACTCCATCGCGGATCACCCGTACCCTGGCCTTCCGCTCGATCACGCCTTCGGTCACGTAGCAGCCCGTGACCGTTCCGACGCCCTTGATGCGGAAGGTCTTGCGCACTTCGGCGGATCCCACAACGGCCTCCCTCTCCTCCGGCAAGAGCATTCCCTCCAAGGCCGCCCTTACGTCGTCGACCGCATTGTAGATGACGTCGTAGAGCCTGATATCGACGGCGTCGCGCTCGGCAAGGTGCCGCGATTTCGCGTCGGGCCGCACGCCAAAGCCCATGATGATCGCGCCCGAGGTCCCGGCCAGCAGGACGTCAGACTCGTTGATGGCGCCCACGGCCCGGTGGATGATGTCCACCTGAACCTCCGGCGTGCCCAGTTGCTCGAGCGCGTCGGCAACCGCCTGGACCGAGCCGTCCACGTCGCCCTTGATGATCACCGGCAGTACGCCACCAGCCTCACCCTTGGCCACCAGCAGAGAGAAGTCGCCGAGCTTCATCCCGCGCTCCTTCACGCGCATCTGCTTCTCGCGCTCAAGGCGCTGCCGGGTGGCCGATATCTCGTTGGCCTTGTCGGCCGTCATCGCCTGAAACGTGTCGCCAGCCTGTGGAACCCCGCTCGCGCCCAGCACCTGCACAGGGATTCCGGGACCGGCACTCTGCACCTGGTGACCGCGCTCGTCCAGGAGCGCCCGGGCTCGTCCCGAATAGAAGCCGACCAGGAAATCCTCCCCGACCTCGAGCGAGCCCCGCTGCACGAGCATGGTCACGACCGGTCCCTTGCCCACGTCGAGCTTGGCCTCGATCACGGCACCCTGAGCCTCACGGTCCGGGTTCGCCTTGAGCTCCAGCATGTCGGCCTGAAGCAGGATCTTCTCGAGCAGGTCGTCGATTCCCTTGCCCGTCTTGGCCGAGATCTCGGCGGACATGACGCTGCCGCCGAACTCCTCCACCTGGACGTCGTGCTGGAGCAGCTGCTGACGCACATGGTCGGGCCGTGCAGTCGGCAAGTCGACCTTGTTTATCGCCACGATCATCGGCACACCGGCGTTGCGCGCGTGACTGATCGCCTCGATCGTCTGCGGCATCACCGAATCGTCGGCCGCAACGAGCAGAACGACGATGTCGGTTATGTCGGCGCCACGGGCACGCATGGCCGTGAAGGCGGCATGGCCGGGAGTATCCAGGAACGTGAGGGATCGCCCGTCGTCGAGTTGGACGTGGTAGGCACCGATGTGCTGCGTGATGCCACCCGCCTCTCCCGCGACCACATTGGTCTTGCGGATACGGTCCAGCAGCATCGTCTTCCCGTGATCCACGTGACCCATGACGGTGACCACGGCCGGCCGTGGCCGGAGGCTCTCTGGACTCTCCTCCTCCTCGACCTCCTCGGGCGCAGCGCCCACGTACGCTTCCTCCCGCACTGCGCGGAACCCGAACCCGTCGAGCAACATCTCGATCTGGTCGAAGTCGAGGCGCTGGTTGATGGTGACCATCAAGCCGAGGCTCTTGAACGCCGAGCCGACGATGACGGTCGCCGATACGTCGATTAGCTCCGCGAGCTCAGCCACGGTGAGAAACTCGTTCACACGTACGGTCTTGGCTTCGCGCTCGGCCTCTTCCTGTGCCTCCAGCTCGGCGAGTTCAAGCTCCTCACGCGTCTGACCGGCACCCTTGCGCCGTCTCTTCTTGCCCCCGCCTTTGATCTCGGCCATGACGCGCGAGATGTTCTCGGCGACGGCATCCTGATCCACGCGCTGGCGCTTCTTTGCCCTCTTCTTTTCCTTGGAGCTCTTCTTGCGCCCGTCCGCCGTATAACCCTCGGCCTGGATCCGCACCGTTCCTCCGGACCCGGCGCTGGCCGCCGGCGTGGGCTTTCGGAAGGCGCGTCCTGCTTCGCCCTCCGCCACCCTTCCATCTTCCCCCGCGACCTCATCGGATGGCGGAAGGACGGCCGCGAACGCATCCTCATGTGCCTCGGACCCGGGCTGTTGCTCCTCCTCGTCCTGACGCTGGGCGGCCTCGTCCTGCGCAGTGTCAGGCGTCGACGCGTCCGGGGCGGGAGGCACGGCGGGTTCCCCGCCAACGTCCACGCGCTCGCCACTCGGGGCACCTTCGTCGGACACCGCCTCGCTCTGTGAAGCAGCGGCGGCGGGCGGCGGCTCGGGTCCCGCGGCCTCCGCCTCCACGGCCTGCGCCGCCTCGGCATTCGCCGAAACCACGGGCGAGGTTGCCGGCTCCGCCTCCGCCACCGGCTGGGACTCCACGACCGGCTCTGGTTCCGCTTCCGCTTCCGTTTCCGCCTCCGCCGTCGGCTCCGGCTCCACCGCGGGCTCGGGCACAGTCTGCACGCGCCTGCGACGACGACGCCTGGGACCTGAGGCCGCATCCTCGACGGCGGCCTGCATTGCCTCGGCAGCGTCCTTCGCACCCGCCCGGCGCCCGCGCTCCATGCGCGCGATGACGCGGGCCACGTCGGCCTCCACGACCTGGGCCGACGCGCCACGCACGGCAATGCCCATCTCCCGCAGGAGCTGGAGCAGCGCCTCCGTATCGACCCTGAGATCCCTGGCTAGTTCGAGTACACGCATGTCGCCCCGCTGTCCTCCAGTCTACCGACGGTGCCCGCCCACACCGCAGCCGCGCTGCTCACTTCCCTCTCCCGCCTAGTCGGGCAACTTCCCGATTATGGACTCGGCAAACCGACGCCGCGTGACCGCGACGGCCGACAACGGCGCAGTCCCCAGCGCCGCACCGAGCGCGTGCCCGGCCGCGATGCGCCGAAGCGGCACGTCGCGGTGCCCCGAGAGCCGTGCGAGCTTCTCCAGCTGCTGGGCGGACGCATCTTCCGCAACCAGCACCAAGTGCGCGCGGCCCTCGCGGACGGCTCGTCGGGACGCAGCCATGCCGCGCTCCACCGTACCGGCCCGGTGGGCGATTCCGAGCAGAGCGAGTAGGTCAGAGCTCGTGCTGCCCATCCCCGCCACTGGCCCTGACCTGCGCCTATTCGGCTTCCGGGGTATCTGATGAACCGGCCGACGCCTCCTCACGGGAAGCCCCGGCCGGCTCGTCTCTTGTTCCCGCCTGGTCCGCTTCCTCGGCCTGCGTGTCGCCTTCGACGACCGTCAGTTCGTCGATGATCAAGACAAGCCTGTCGGCCTCCTCCTCCGACAGGCCCTCGATGCGCAGGAAGTCACCGCGTTCCAAGTCGATAATGTCGAGAAATGTATTGTATTCGGCCGCTTCCAGAGCCGCCAGAGTAGCTTCGGCGAGATCGAGCTCGCGTAGCGGGAAGTCCGCCATCTCGAGCTGCTCCTCGTCGCGATCGCCAAAGAGCGACAAATCCGCGCCTTTCTCAAGCCACTCGCGCGAGCCGTACAGGTCGATCTGCCACCCGATCAACTGTGACGCCAACCGAACGTTCTGGCCGTTGCGACCGATCGCGAGCGACAGCTGATCCTCGTCCACGATTGCCGTGATCACTTGCCGCTCGGGACTGCTGATCACCTTGGCCACCCGGGCGGGTGCGAGCGCGCGGCGCGCGAACACCTCGGTGCCGGGATGCCAGGGCACGATGTCGATGCGCTCACCGCCGAGTTCCGACACCACGGCCTGTACTCTGGAGCCCTTGAGGCCGACGCATGCACCCACGGGATCAATGGAGTCGTCCCGGCTCAGAACGGCGATCTTGATGCGCCCCCCGACCTCGCGCGCGATTTCCCTGATCTCGACGATTCCCTGGTAGATCTCCGGCACTTCGAGCTTGAAGAGCGCGGCCACGAACAGCGTATCCGCCCGCGAGAGGATGAGTCGCGGTCCCTTCGGGGTCTCCTCGACCTTCTTGAGCACGGCACGGATCGGATCGCCCTGGCGAAAACGCTCACGCGGATTCTGCTCCTTCCACGGGATGATCGCCTCGGCGTCGCGGGAGCGATTCAGCATCACCACGATCTTGCCCCGTTCCATCTGCTGCACCTCGCCCGACAGGAGTTCGCCGACTCGATCGGTGAACTCCTCGCGGATCCGCTGACGCTCGCCCTCGCGGACCCGCTGCACGATCCGCTGTTTCACGGCCATCACCGCGTTCCGGCCGAACTGAGCGAAGTCGATCGGGATCTCCATCACGTCGCCGACCTCGAACGAATCGTCGTCCCATCGGGCTTCCTCGAGGGAGACCTCGCACGAGCTGTCCTCGACCATCTCGACGACACGCCGCAGCACGGTGATCTCCACATCGCCGGCCGTCTCGTCGATCCGGATCTCCGCCTGGACGTTCGGCCCGTAGATGCGCGCGAGCCCCGCCAGGATCCCGTCCTTGAGGAGTTCGTTGACCTCGTCACGGCTCAGGTTCTTGGTGGATGCCACATCGCGCAGCGCCGCGACCGTTCGTCCTGTATTCATAAGTCCTTCCTCTCCGGCTCGTCCTCCCGCCCCCGCTACCACTCGCAGACCAGACGCGCCCCCGTGATCTCGGTGCGGGGAATCTCGACCTCCTCTCCGCCATGAAGTCGCAAGCGCACGATTTCTTCCCCGGTCCCGGCTTGGGCTAACCCCAACAACTCCCCTTCGAGCCGAGTGGCGCGCCCCGCCAGCGGGCCATCGCCCTTCACGGCGACCGTACGTCCCGCAAAACGCCTGAAGTCGCGCGCCCGGTTGAGGGGTCGGTCGACACCGGGCGACGAAACCTCAAGCACGTAGCGCTCCGGCATCGCTCGCAGGCCATCGAGCCAGCCCTCAAGCGCCCGACTCACACGAGCGCAATCCTCAACCGTCACTCCCTCGGCCGGCGCCGCTCCGCGCCCGCTGCCGGGCCAGTCGATGCGGATCCGAACCAGTGGCCTGCGGGCAGTGCCGGACCACTGCACGTCGACCAGCTCATACCCCAGTCCATCAATCCGGGCTTCCAGCTCCCCGGCCACCTCCGGCACCAATCGGTCCATGGGTGGGCCTCTCCTCCCTGCGCAGCCACCGCCTCGTCAGCCATCTCCGCCTCGGCCCGAACCCGGACGAAGGCGAACAAAAAAGCGGGGGCGAGCCCGCTCCCCCACTACCGAAAACAGCCGCCCCGGAGGGGGGCGGCTCGAACAGAGGTCAAATATAGATCAGGGTACCCGGCCGTTCAAGCCACGGCGCGCGCGGCGGGAGTCCGCCCCGAGGCCGTCACGGAACCATCCTTGCCAACGCAGATGCTCAATCGCGCTCGGGCCGGGAGGCCACGGGGTCCGGAACCCGTGCGGCGCCCTCAAGATCCTTGAGCCTCCGGTCGAGTTCCTCCACGCGCTCCTGGAGCCGCTCGAAGTCTGTCCGCGAGACAAGGTTGAATCGTTCGCGGGCCTCGCCGGCCGCCTCTTGGGCCCGCGCGGCCGCCGACCGAAACGCCTCCTTGGCGCGTCCAGTGGAGGCCTCCCCCCGGTCGCGGGTCTCTCGGAGCGTCTCCTCGAGCACTTCCTTGAGGGCCGACAGGACGGCGAGACCCTGCTGGATTCCGTCCGAGACGCTGCCGCCCCGTCCCTTGCGCCGCGACCGCGCGCCTTCTCCCGTATCCTCCCCGTGGCCTCCTCCCGCTCCCTCCATCAGGTCCTCCTTGACTGAGCCCTCGTCTAGTCTTCCCGCACGACACGCGCGCCGAGCGCGCGCAACCGGTCATCGATGCGCTCGTAGCCGCGCTCGATCTGGCTGATGTTGCGGATGCGGCTGGTCCCCCGGGCACTGAGAGCGGCGATCAGCAGGGCCATCCCCGCCCGGATGTCGGGACTCTCGAGCGTCCCGCCGTGCAGGGCCGCCGGCCCCACTACCACCGCCCGGTGCGGATCGCAGAGGATGATGCGTGCGCCCATGGCTACCAGCTTGTCGGTAAAGAACATACGCGACTCGAACATCTTCTCGTGGATCAAGACCGTCCCGTGGCATTGGGTAGCGGTGACCACCATGATCGAGGTGAGATCGGCCGGGAACGCCGGCCACGGCCCGTCATCGATCTTCGGTACCGCTCCGAACGCGTCCTGCCGAATCACGCGGTCCGCGCCACCGCGCACCACCAGATCGTCCCCTTCCGGGTGACACTCGACCCCCAGTTTACGAAATCCCAGCAGGATCGAGTCCAGGTGACGGAGGGGCGTGTCTTCGATCGTAATCGTGCTGCCCGTCACCGCGGCGAGCCCGATGAACGAACCGGCCTCGATGTGGTCCTGGCCGATGTGGAACTCGGTGCCGTGCAACTCGTCCACCCCCTCGATTACGAGCGCGTTGGTGCCGATACCGGCGATCCGCGCGCCCATCGCGTTCAGCATGTGGCACAGATCCTGGACGTGCGGCTCCGAAGCCGTGTTCCTGAGCAGGGTCGTACCCTTGGCGAGGACGGCAGCCATGATCGCGTTCTCGGTTCCGGTCACCGAGGGCTCGTCGAGAAACACGTTCGCGCCCACGAGGCGGTCGGCCCTGATGTGGCAGCCGCTGTCCAGATGCACACGCCCGCCTAGAGCCTCGAAGGCCATGAAGTGCGTGTCCATGCGACGGCGGCCGATCACGTCACCGCCCGGGGGCGGGAGCCTCACGTCGCCGAGACGCGCAAGCAGTGGACCGGCCAAGAGCAGCGATGCGCGGATCCGGGCCGCCATCTCGCGGTCTACATGGCCGGCTCTCACCCCTGAGGTCGCGATCCGTACCGTGTTCGGAGCGGTCCACGCCACCTCGGCTCCGAGAGACTCCATGATCTCCAGCAGGTTCTCGACGTCGAGGATGCGCGGTACGTTGCCGAGCGTCATCGGCTCGCTCGTCAGCAGGCAGGCGGTGACGCAGGGGAGGGCGGCGTTCTTGTTCCCGGCGGGGCGAACGCGACCCGTCAGAGCGTGGCCACCCTCGACAATGAAAGCGGGCATCGGATCGGTGGAGGAGCGAACGGAGCCGGCGCGTCCGCGCGACGGGAGCCGGCGGCGTCCGGACCCCGAACATATCCGGGGTTGTCGGGGTGCAGCAACTCGGCGCGTCGCGTGCGGCGGACGCGAAGCCGGCAGGCGCCAGCCGGGGACCTGGGCTGGCTCTCCTTTCCCGCTAACGGGTAGACTGAGGCCATGTTCCACTTCAGCACCCTCGACCTCCTGCAGATGGCGGACACCGTCGTCATGCTACAGGCGCGCGACAACCTCGGCACAGCCTCTGCTTTCGCGGACATCGGGCTCGCGGCTGCGGTCGTCGTGATCATGCTCAGTCTCATATTCGCGCTCGTTCAGCTGCGAAGGATCGACACGACGGTGCGGGAGTTCACCGGGTGGGTCCATGAGGGCCTCAACCCGATGTTCGACCAGAGCCGCGACGCGGCCGCTGATGTCGAGTTCATCACGAGCAGGCTGCGCTCCGACGTACAGCGTTTGGGCGACTCGCTGCGCCTGCTCTCCGAGCGAGTGCGGTCCGCTTCGGACCGGATGGAGCGCAGGGTCGAGGGGTTCGACGCCCTGCTGGAAGTGGTCCAATCCGAGGCCGAGGACCTCGTCGTCGCCTCGGCCGCCGCCGCCCGCGGCTTGCGCGCCGGCACGCGCTCTCTCGGCGGTGGCGGATCGGGGCCCGAGCTCGCCGACCCGGACTCCGGCGGCGTGGCCGAGGAGGACGGGCTGGCGCTGCCTCGGCGGGAGCAGCCAGCCGGAGACGGGGAGCCCGGGGAAGACCACCGCTCGGGCGGCGCCTGAGCCTGGGCGGGCGATCCGTGCTGGGAGCCGCACTGCTCGCTCTGAGCTGGTCGATTCTGCTTCCTGCCCCGCTGTACGCCTGGGGTCCCGGCACGCACGTGGCCCTGGGCGAGGCCGTCTTGGCCGCCCTGTGGCTGCTTCCTCCGGCGTTGCGCGCCCTGCTGGAGCGGTGGCCCACACACTTCCTCTACGGCTCGGTCGCGGCCGACATCTCCTTCGCGAAGAAGTACGTACCGGAGGGCCGTCACTGCCACAGCTGGAGGCTCGGAGAGGAGATACTGGCGCGTGCGGACTCCGGCCGTCTGCGAGCCGTAGCCTGGGGCTACCTCGCACACCTCGCGGCCGACACGATCGCTCACAACGTCTTCGTGCCCAGGCAACTCCTTCTGACCAGCGCCAGCCAGGGAATGGGGCACGCGTACTGGGAGCACCGCATGGACGTGCACGTGGGCGAGGAATACGTCGTCAAGGCCCGCAGGCTCGTCGTCGACCACGATCACTCCGAGGCGGACGAACTCTTCGACGTGGTCCTCGCGCGCACGATGTTCAGCTTCCGCACGAACCGGAGGATCTTTCGTGGCATGCTCCGCCTCCAGAGCGACGATCGCTGGAGACAGGTCTTCGAGAACCTTCTTGAGCGTTCGCGGTGGGAGTTGCCGGACTCGGACGTCAACCGCTACGTAGCGTACTCGTTCGACTACGTCGTGGACTATCTGGCGAACGGAGTTCGCTCCTCCCCGGCCGGGCTCGATCCGGTGGGTGAACTCAATCTCGGGCTCAGCAAGAGGGTGCGCCGTATGGCGCTGGCCGACGGCGCGGCGCAGAACCCGCGGGTCCTGCGCGAGATGGCAGACGACCTCTTCCCCTTCCCCTCCGAGCGCCTGGTCTACTGGCCGCGCCGGGATGGTGGAGACGGCGGGCCCGGACACGGTAGCGCCGAGTCGACGATCCGCCCCGCGCCGCGAGGCTCCGTCCTTCGAGGAACACGCGACAACGTCCGAGAGTGAGGCTCAGTAGTAGCCCTTCCCGAGTTTCGCGTACCGGGCCAACAGTCTCTTCCGCCCCGCCTGCTCGAACTCGACCGTCACGCGGAGATCGGGACCGAATCCGCTGACCTCCACGACCCTGCCCGAGCCGAAGGTAGCGTGGACGACGTGCTCGCCCTCGACGAGACGCGGGGCGTCCTGATCGTAGTCCTGCTCGAGTTCTCCGTACCGGACGAAGTCGCGTTCTTGCCCCTCCGGGAGGCGCCCGCGCCGGCGGGGACGGGGCGTCGCAAACGCTTCGCTTGAGAGCCGCCGCGTCCTTTGCCGCTCGATCAGGGACTCCGGAACAGCCTCGGCGAACGGAGACAGTCGGCCATGCATGATCTCCCCCGCCCGTCGCCGCCTGCGCGCCCGCACGAGGAGGAGCTTGTCGCGGGCACGTGTGATGCCGACGTAGAACAGCCGCCGCTCTTCCTCCATCTCCTCGGGCTCGTTGTAGGTGCGAGACAGGGGGAAAAGGCCGTCCTCGAGGCCGGCGATGAAGACCACCGGAAACTCGAGACCCTTGGCGTTGTGGAGCGTCATCAGCGTCACGGCGTCGGAATCGGGATCGTGCTGGTCGAGATCGGACACCAGCGCCACTTGTTGGAGGAATAGATCGAGGTCGCTGAAGCCGTCGAACTCCTCGTCCTCCCCTCCGTCCCTGATCAGCTCCGCGTCGAAGCCGACCGCTCCAGCGATGAGTTCCCGGACGTTCTCGGCGCGGTCCTCGCCTTCCGGCCCCTCCTCGCGCAGCACGCGCAGCAGGTCCAGCTCGCCGACCAGTTCGTCGATCAGCGTCCCCACGCGCGCGATAGCCGCCCGTGCGGAAAAGCGCTGCATCAGTCGCGCGAACTCCTTGAGGCTCCGGACGCCGCCGGGGGGGATGTCGCCTGCCTGGTTGGCCGCGGCCGCGGCCTCGAGGAGGGGGACGCCGCCGACGGCAGCGAACGCCTGCAGTCGCTCAAGCGTAGTCCGCCCGACACCGCGGCGCGGATAGTTCACGACGCGCTCGAACGCGCCGGCATCCCTCGGATTCGAGATGAGCCGCAGGTATGCGATTACATCCCGGACCTCGCGCCGCTCGTAGAATCGCACGCCGCCCACCACCTGGTACGGAAGATTCGCGCGACGAAAGCCCTCCTCCAGGGCGCGTGCCTGCGCGTTGGTCCGGTACAGAACGGCGAAGTCGCGGTAGTTGCGCGGCGCGGGCTCGCCCTCGCGGCGAGCCCGAACCTCGCCGGCGATCCAGCGCGCCTCGTCAGCCTCGTCGAACGCCTCCGCCAGGGCGATCTTGTCGCCGGTCTCGCGCTCGGTTCGCAACGTCTTGCCCTTGCGGCGCACGTTCTCGCTGATCACGGCGTTGGCCGCGTCGAGGATGGCGGAAGTGGAGCGGTAGTTCTGCTCGAGTCGCACCACGCGGGCGCCCGGGAACGCCTGCTCGAAGTCGAGGATGTTACGGATATCCGCGCCCCGGAACCCGTAGATCGACTGGTCGTCGTCACCCACGACCATGAGGTTGCCGAGCGGCCTGCCGAGCAGTTCGAGCAAGCGGAACTGTGCGTGATTGGTGTCCTGGTACTCATCGACCAGCACGAACGAGAAGCGGCTCCGGTAGCGTTCGAGCACGTCCGGAAATGCGGCGAAGAGCTCGACCGGCTTCACCAGCAGATCATCGAAATCGAACGCGTTCTGATCCCTGAGCGACGCCTGATAGGCCGGATAGACGCGCGCCACGTTACGGACGAACAGGTCGAACGCTTCGGCGTTGTCTTCGAGGAAGCGTTGCGGGGAGACCAGCTGGTTCTTGGCCCCGCTCACCTCGGCGCGAACCGCGGCGGGATTCCACCTCTTCACGTCGATACCCAGCGCCTCCTGAGTCCTCTTGATCGACTGCAGGCTCTGCTCGGCGTCCAGGATGGTGAAGGCGCTGCTCCAGCCCAGGAACTCGGCGTGGCGGCGCAGCAAGCGGGCGCCGATCGAGTGGAACGTGCCCAGCCAGAGCCCGGAAGGCTCGCCGCCCAGCGCCCGGTGGACGCGCTCGCGCATCTCGCCGGCCGCCTTGTTGGTGAACGTGACGGCCAGGATCCGTGCGGGCGGCACGCCGTGCTCGCGGATCAAGTGAACGATCCGTGTCGTCAGCACGCGTGTCTTGCCCGAGCCGGCCCCGGCGAGCACGAGCAGGGGCCCCTCGAAATGTTCGACCGCCCGCCTCTGTTCGGGATTGAGGGAACCCAGGTAGCCGTCGGTCAAGGCGCTATGCCACGGGCTCGTCGAATGGATCAGGAAGCCTCCGCCACAGGGAGTCGGAACAGGAAGGTGGCACCCCCGCCCGGCGTGTCCAACAGCTCTATCCGTCCGCGATGCAGGCCCTCGACGATCCGGCGTGCGAGCGCCAGCCCCACGCCCCAGCCACCGCTCTTGGTCGTGACGCCCGGCTCGAAGAGCCGGTCACGCACGTCGGTGTGAACGCCCGGGCCGTCGTCCTGGATGCGGAGCTCGACCCATCGCCTCTCGCTCAGCTCGCGCGCCCGTATCGTGATCCGGCCCCCGCGACCCGCGAGCGCGTCCAGCGCATTCTTGACGACGTTCTCGAGAGCCCAGGTCAGCAGCACGTCATTGCCCTTGACCGGCGGCAGGTCGTCGGGGACATCCACGTGGAGCTCGACCCCGTGGCCGAAGCGGGGGAGCCGGCTGTGGAGATAGCGCTCCAGGTCGCCGACCACATCCTTGAGCGGGGTTGGCCGAAGCTCCGTCTCGTGGCCGATCAACTCGAAGCGGTGGCTGATCCGTCCGAGCCGAAGCAGGTCCTCCTCGATTCCCTCCGCTATATCGCCCTCGGCGAGCTCGTCCGGTTGCTCCTGGCGCGGCATCCGCAGGAGCTCCAGCCAGCCCTGCAGCGAGCTGATGGGCGTCCCCAACTGGTGCGCGAGCTCACGCGCCATCGCGGTCCAGGCCCGTTCACCCTCCGCCCGCCTCTGGTAGCGGATCACGGTGAAGCCGACGACGACCGTGAGCAGCAGCCCGGCGGCCTGGAGCCACGGGATCCAGCGAAGCCGCAGCACCTCGGGGGTGTCGCCGTAGTGAAGATGGGAGGCGTCCGGCACGCCCACCGGTGGGTGCTGCTCGTCCAGGCGCCGCACGTACGCACGTGCGCGCTCCTGACCCTCCGGCGTATCGAGGTCCACTTCGAAGGGCAGGTTGCGAGCCGCGTAGACCGTGTCGCCCGGGCCGGTGAGCACGATGGGGACGCCCGAGGCGATGATGATCTCCTGGAGCCTGGACAGCGCCTGCACCTCGCCGCCCGGCAGGCTTGTGAGCCCCTCCTGCACGACACCGTATATCTCCGTCAGCGTCTCCGCGTTCTCACGAAGAGCACGCACGATCTGCTGGGTGTAGAGCACGTACGACCCGAGCAACAGCACGAAGGCCGTGGCGAGGGCCACGGGCCACTTGATGCGCGGCATCGCCCTCCTCTCGCTCCCTGGTAACGTCCCGGGTCAGGCGCGTCGGTCAGACGGGCGGTCCGATGCGCTCGAATCCGACGTAGCTGCGTAGCACCTCCGGCACAACCACCGAGCCGTCCGCTTGCTGATTCGACTCAAGCAGGGCGGCTATCACACGGGGCAGCGCCAGGGCGGACCCGTTCAGCGTGTGGACATGCTCGGGCTTCTCTCCGTGGCCGGGGCGGAAACGCACGTTGGCGCGCCGCGCCTGGTAGTCCGTAAACGTGGAACAGCTGGAGACCTCGAGCCAGCGCCCCACGCCGGGAGCCCACACCTCAAGGTCGAAGGTCAGCGCCGCGGCGAATCCGAGATCTCCTGCCGCCAGCAGGACCCGACGATAGGCGAGGCCGAGCCGCTCAAGCAGCGTCTCCGCGTGGCCGGTGAGTTCTTCCAGGGCGGTGCGGCTCCGTTCCGGCCGCTCGTAGCGCACGAGCTCGACCTTGTCGAACTGGTGGACCCGGAGCAGTCCGCGGGTGTCCTTGCCGGCCGCGCCCGCTTCGCTTCGGAAGCAGGGCGAATAGGCAGTGTAGCAGAGCGGAAGGCGATCGGCCGCGAGCAGCTCATCACGGTGCAGGTTGGTGACCGGCACCTCGGCAGTAGGGATCAGCCAGAGGTCGTAGCGCTCCACGTGATACGCCTCGTCGGCGAACTTCGGGAGCTGTCCCGTCCCGGTCATCGTTCGCGACGTGACGAGGTAGGGGATTCGCAGCTCCTCATAGCCGTGTTCGGTCGCGTGCACGTCGATGAAGAAGTCGATCAGGCCGCGTTGCAGCCGTGCGCCCGCGCCCCGCAACAAGGGAAAACCGGAACCCGAGACGCGCGCCCCGCGGGGCAGGTCGAGGATCCCGAGCGCCTCGCCGATCTCCCAGTGCGGGCGGGGCATGAACGGAAGGCTCCGCGGCTCGCCCCAGCGCTTCTCGATCCGATTGGCTTCCTCGCCTCCATCGGGCACCTCGTCCAGGGGCGCGTTGGGGATGGCGAGCAGCAGCTCCTCCATGCGCTCGTCCGCGGTCGCGACCGAAGCGTCCAGGTCCGCGATGCGTCGGCCCACGTCGCGCATGCGGGCGACGCTGTCGGCAGCATCCTCGCCCCGCCTCTTGCGCTCGCCGATCGCCTTGGACACCTCGTTGCGGAGGGCCTTGAGGCCATCGGCTTCAGTGATCGCGGCCCTCCGCTCCGTGTCACGGGCGAGCACCTCGTCGAGCAGTTCGGACAGGCCCGGGTCGCGGCGGGCGAGCGCCGCCTTCACCCGTTCCGGTTCGGCCCGGAGGGCGCGGAGGTCAAGCACGGGGGAAGCCCGAGATCAGAGGTCCGGGGGTACGACGCGCCGATCGTTGCAGACCGGGCTGGCGTCGAACACGAACTCCAGGAGCCCGATCGGAACGTCGATCGTGAGCGGCTCGAGCTTCGCGTAGTACGAGCAGCCACCGCCCAGCGTCTGCGAGCGTGAGTCCGTACGGACGATGTACACGCTCCCCAGACGCGCCGGCACGGGAGTATCGCGGGAGTAGAGCATGGTGTCGGAGGGAGCCTCCTCCACGTCCCCGAAGCTCTGCCCCGGGATCTCGGCAATGCGGGCGCGCGACTCGATGCCCACCGCGCCGGGAGGCACGAGAACGAGCTCGCTGCCCCGGGTGTCGACCGCCACGTCCCACAGGCTCGCCGCGCCCGGGCGCTCGATGGACACCGTCACGCGCTGGTTGAAGTTGAACGCCGAGCGCAGGTCGAGATCCTCGCGCGCGAGCGAGTACAGGACCACCGTGTCCGGGGAAGCGTCCCAACGGAGCAGGAACGCGTCGTCGTCGCATGCGGCAACGGCCAAGACGGCGGCGAGCGCCCCGAAGACTCCGGCACGAGCCATGTCGAGCATCCCAACTGAATGTGAGGGAACGGCCATCCGGGGCCGACGAAAAAGCATGCTCCCGGACCGAACCGGAAGCGACGATCGACACTGGGACCGGGCCGTCCGCGGTCGCGCCAAAATCCCGGAAAGCCCTTGATTCCTTGACTTTACCCCACTGGCCCGGTAGGTTCCATTGTTTCGGAACGGTCGGCGCAGGAGCGACGCGCGACGATGGTCGAACCGGCTGCCAACGGCTCGGTCCGCGGGCGTATCCTAGTGGCGGACGACGAGCCCCAAGTGCGCCGACTTCTCACCACCCTGCTTGAGGCCGCGTCGTTCGTGGTCGACACGGCCGAAGACGGCCCGGCCGCGCTCGGCTGCCTCGAGGGCCCGAGCGGTTACGATCTGGTCCTGCTGGACCTCATGTTGCCGGGCGCCGTGGGCCTCGGGGTTCTCGACCGCATGCGCGAGCTGAGCACCGGCGGGGGGTGCCTGTGGTGGTCCTCACTGCCAAAGGGCAGGACGCCGGTCGGAATGAAGCGTTGAGTCTCGGCGCCGACGACTTCGTGACGAAGCCCTTCAGCCCGAAGAAGCTGCTTGCCCGAATCGAAGAAATCCTCGACCGCGTCTGACCCCCACCTGTGGGTCACGGTCCTAGCCGGTGGCGTCGGCTCCCGCTTCTGGCCGGCAAGCACGCCCACGCGTCCCAAGCAACTGCTTCCGCTGGGCGGTCCTCGCCCGCTCGTCGTCGAGACCGTGGAGCGCGCACGCGTGCTGACAAGCGACGACCGCATCCGGGTCCTCGCCGGCGAGGCGTTGGCCCGATCGATCCGAAGCGCCCTTCCTTCGCTCGGAAAGGACCAGTGCTGGGTTGAACCGCAGACTCGCGGTACCGGGGCGGCACTGACATGGGCCGCCTGGATGGCGCACCGGGCCGACCCGGAGGCCGTGCTCCTCTCGCTCCATTCCGACCACGTGATCCACACTACGGACGCCTTCGTCAAGGGCGCCCGGGCGGCCGCCGAGCTGGCGCGCCGCGAGGGCCTGCTGGTGGCCGTCGGTGTCCGGCCCACCAGGCCGGAGACAGCCTACGGCTACTTGCGGCCGGTCGATCCCCTGTCGCCTGCCGAAGGCGTCGCGACGTTCCGCGTGGCCTCTTTTCGGGAGAAGCCCGACCGCGCGACGGCGGACCGGTTGATCGCCCAAGGGCACCTTTGGAACACGGGTATCTTCGCGTGGCGCGCCGACGTCTTCCTGAGCCAGATGGAGCGGCACGCCCCCGAGATCGCAGGGAGCATGGGCCACCTGGACGCCGGCGATCCGCACGCTTTCTTCGCCGAGGTCGACGCCGTGACCGTGGACAAGGCGCTGCTGGAGCGTTCGGACGCGGTAGGGGGCATCGTGGCTCCGTTCTCGTGGGACGACGTGGGAAGCTGGGAAGGGCTGGCCCGCGGGCGCGGCCGCGGAGCCGGCGAGAACGTCGTGGTCGGCGCCGGACACGTGTTCGACGGATCGAACAATATCGTCTACGCGGAGCACGGCGCCCTGGTTCTCTGGGGCCTGGACGACGTCGTGGCCGTGCGCACCGAGGGCGTGACCCTCGTGATGCGTAGAGATCTGGCTCCCGACCTCAAGCGGCTGCTCGAGCGCCTGCCGGAGGGCGTGCGCCAGGCGCAGTCTTGAGCGCGCTGCGAGTGAAGCTCCTCCTCTGTCACGACGATCTGTCGCTGCGCTGGACGCCCTTCGTCGAGACGCGGCCGGTCGGCGAGCTGCTCTACGGCACTCTCCTGCTGCGCGAGCGTGCCGAACGCGTGCTGGGAGTGGCCAGCACGGGCTACATGGGCGCTGCTCACCTGGAGGGGTTCGACGAACCGGGGGCCCCGCCGCATGTGCCGCCCGTCGATGACGGTGAAGAGGACCGAGTCTTCCTGAGCGTGCGGGCCGCGCTCGAGGGAGCGCCACGGGAGCTGCCGGCCCAGCCGGCCACGCTGTACGTCGAGGGTAGGGTGGCAGGCTGGATCGTCCCGGCGGGCGCGGCCGGGCCCAGCCCCGACAGGATCGCCGCCCTGCAGCCCGGCGACGGAGTGCGGCTCGACCTGCCCGGGCGACTGCTGGAGCGTCCATGGCATCTCATGGCCAGAAACCCGGAGCGGATCGCCGCGGACATCGCCGCGCAGACGCGCCACAACGACGCGTTCCAGTTGACCGACGTCCACGTCGTGGGCGACCGGGCGGTACTGCTCGGTGATCATGCCGTGGTGGAACCCGGCGTAGTGCTCGACACGCGGGCAGGCCCCATCTGGCTGGACAGGAACGCCCGCGTCGAGGGACCGGCCCGGGTCAGCGGCCCCTTCTACCTGGGCCCCGATTCGACCGTGTTGGGAGGGGCGGTCGGCACTTCGTCGATCGGGCCGGCATGCGTGATCCGCGGCGAGGTCGTGAACTCGGTGATTCTGGGCTGCTCGAACAAGCGCCACGACGGACACCTCGGCCACGCCGTGCTCGGTCGCTGGGTGAACCTGGGAGCCGGCACGAGCAACAGCGACCTCAAGAACACGTATTCTTCCGTCCGCGTGCGTCTCCCGGAGGGCGACATCGACACGGGTCTTCTCAAGTGCGGCGCCTTTGTTGGCGACCACGTCCGCACGGGCATCGGCACCCTCCTCAACACGGGAACGGTGATCGGGGCCGCGACGAGCATTCACGGAGGGGCGATGCCCCCCGCGAGCGTCCCTCCGTTCTCGTGGGGCAGGGGCGACAGGCTGGTGGAGCACCGCATCGAGCGTTTCCTGCGCACGGCCGCGGTGGCCGCGGACAGGCGTGGGGTCAGCCTGAGCTCCGGGATCCGCCAGGTCCTGACGCGGGCCGCCGAGCGAGCCAGAGCCGCCCGCGACCACGAGGCGAATCCCAGATGAGAATCTGCTGCCTCGGCAGCGGAAGCTCCGGCAACTCGGTCATCGTGGAGGCTCCGGGCACCCGGGTCCTGGTGGACGCAGGCTTCAGCGCCCGGGACCTGGAGCACCGGCTGGGCAGGGTCGGCGTCGATCCGCGCCAGCTCTCTGCGATCATCATCACGCACGACCACGCCGACCACACGCGGGGTGTCGGCGTCTTCGCGCGCCGCCACGGCACGCCCGTCCACCTGACCGAGCTGACGTACGAGGCCTGCCGCGCGCTCTTCCGCGGCGAGGAGCGCACGCAGACCTACGCGGTCGCCCAGCCCTTTGTCGTAGGGGGCCTGCGCGTGGAACCGTTCCTCACGGCGCACGACGCCGCCGACCCGGTGGCGGTCGCGCTCGTCGACGTCGCGACGGGAGCCCGCCTCGGGATCGCGACGGACTTGGGCCGTCCCACGGCCGGCGTGCGATACGCGCTCTCGAACTGCGACTTCCTCGTGCTCGAAGCCAACCACGACGAGACGATGCTACGCACCAGCGTCTATCCCCGATCGGTGCAGAACCGGATCGCCTCGAGCCATGGGCACCTTTCCAATCACGCGGCAGCCCGCTTCGCCGTCGAGCTGGCCCATCCGCGCCTCACCGGCGTGTTGCTGGCGCACCTCTCCACCCGCTGCAACGATCCGGCGCTCGCCCGCGAGGTGGTGGGAAACGCCCTGGCGCGCGCGGGCTGGCGCGGATGGCTCGACGTGGCCGAGCAGGATGCGCCCGGACCTTGGCTCGATGTGGAAGCGCTGAGGAAGCGGTGCGGACCGGGTCAGCTGAGCCTGCTCTGAGCCACCGACGCGCTCAGAAGTCGAAGAACCTGCGGAAGTCGTTGGAGAGGGCCAGCAGCATGATGCCCAACACGATCAGCAGGCCGACGTTTGACCACCGCAACCGTTGCTCGACCGAGAGGGCGCGCCCGCGCACCGCCTCGATCGAGAGGAACAGCAGATGGCCGCCGTCCAGCACGGGAATGGGCAACAGGTTGAGCACGGCCAGATTCACGCTGAAGAACGCCATGAAGTTGAGCAACACCTCGATCCCGGCCTCGGCGGCCTGGCCCGAAACCTCACCGATGGTGACGATGCTCCCGAGCGTCCGTGGCGATATGCCTCCGGTGACCAGCTGGCCCAGGAACCCGACGATCAGGCTCGTCGCCCCAACCGTCTCGCGCACGCCCAGGCGCAGCGCCTCGAACGCGCCGACCCTCCTGTAGGCTGTCTCGCCCACGGGATTGTAGATGCCGACCCTGCCGATCGTGCGCTCCTCGCCGGTCTCCGCATCCACCTCCGTCGTGGCCTCCGGCGTGAGCGTGGCGAGACTTCGCTCTCCCTCCCGCTCGACCAGCAGTTCCACGCGCTGCTCCGGCCGCGCCCGGATGTGATCCACGAACTCGCCCCAGTTCGCCACGGCCTCCCCGTCGACGGTCAGGATCCGATCTCCCGCCCTCAGGTCGGCCCGGTCGGCCGGCGATCCGGGCTCCACGGCGCCCACGCCCGCGTCGACCCAGTCCCCCAGGGAGCCCACCAGCGCGACGCGCTCCGCCTCGCCCGCGGGAAGCCTCACGAGCACGCGCAGCACGGGCTCTACGGTCTCCACGTACACCGAACCGGCGGGCATCTCCGCGAGCGCCCCGGTCAGGTCGCCCCACGTCTCGACGGCCCGATCCCCGACGCGAACGACCGATGCCCCGATAGGAATCTCCGCGAGCGCCTCGGTGCCGGGCGGCAGCGTGCTCTCGCGCACCATTCCGATCCGTGTGCTGGTGAGCTCGGGCTCTCCCCAAACGGCGTTCACCGTCGAGTACGTGACGAACGCGAACACCATGTTCATGATCACGCCGGCCGAGATCACGAAGGCCCGGGCCCAAAGCGGCTTGGCGTCGAAGTCTCGCTCGGAGGGAGGACGCGCCTGTTCGGCGCCGCCCTCGATCTTCTCCATGACCTCGTCGCCCATTCCGCCCATCTTCACGTATCCGCCCAGCGGGACGGCCGAGAGCACGTATTCCGTCTCGCCCCTGCGGACGCCGAACACGCGGGGGCCCAGGCCGATGGAGAAGCGCTGGACCTCGATGCCCACCCATTTCGCGGCGAAGAAGTGGCCGAGCTCGTGGACCAGGATGAGGACGCCCAGCACGATGATCGTGGCGACGATCGTCGTGGTCATCCCCGAACCTCCGGCCTCGCTCTCTCGACCGCGCGGCGCGCGGCAGCGCGTGCGGCGCGGTCCGCCTCAAGAACGTCCCGGACGCTCCGGGCCGGCCCGGAGCGATGCTCGTCCAGGGCCGCCCGCACCACTGCGGGGATGCCCGGAAAGGAAAGGCGCTTGTCGAGAAAGGCCCCGACCGCGATCTCGTTGGCCGCGTTGAACGCCGCGGGCGTCGTCCCCCCGCGACGCCCAGCCGTGATCCCCAGTTCGAAGAGCGGGAACAGGTCGCGGTCCACGGCCTCGAACGTGAGGGGGGCGGCGCGAACGGGGTCGAAGGTGCGCAGCCGCTCGTCCCCGACCCGTGCCGGATGGCTCAGCGCGTACAGGATCGGCAGCTCCATCGTGGGAAACCCCATCTGCCCGAGCACCGAACCATCCACGAACTCGACGAATGAGTGAATGATCGACTGGGGATGGACGACGACGTCAATGGCGGAATACGGCACGCCGAACAGGAAGTGGGCCTCAATGACTTCGAGTGCCTTGTTCGCGAGGGTCGCCGAGTCCACGGTGATCTTGGCGCCCATCTCCCACGTCGGATGTCGCAGTGCATCCGCTGGGCGTACGCCTTCCAGAGCGGCGGGGTTCCACCCGCGGAACGGGCCGCCGGACGCGGTCAGCACCAGCCGCGCGACGTCGGTGCGGTCCGATCGCGCGAGACACTGCAAGATCGCCGAATGCTCGCTGTCGATCGGCACAAGCTCGCCCCCACCCCGTTCCGCGGCCTCCAATACCAGCGGCCCGGCCGCGACCAGCGACTCCTTGTTCGCCAGCGCGAGGCGCTTGCCGGCGTCCAGCGCCGCCAGCGTGGGTTCCAGCCCGACCGCGCCGACCAGCGCGTTGACGACCACGTCCACGTCTGGATCGGCCGCGAGCGAGAGCATCGCATCCGACCCGACCTCCCAGCGCGCGCCCGAGGGATCGCCGCCGATGCCTGCCCGCTCGTCGGCCACGACCACGCGACGGGGTCCGAACTCCCGGACCTGAGCGGCCAACTCCACGCGCGAGCGGTGTGCTGCCAGCGCGACGATCTCGAAACGCGCCGGGTGCCGGCGCACGACCTCGAGCGTGCTGCTTCCGATCGAGCCGGTGGAGCCCAGGATGGCGACGCGCAGGGGCCGGGACTCGGTCGCCGTCACCGGATCACGCCGATGAGCATCAGAAGGCCGTACGCAACCGGGAAAGCGAACAGGAGCGCGTCCGTACGATCGAGCACGCCCCCGTGGCCGGGCAGCAGGCGGCCCGAATCCTTGACCCCGGCCGCTCGCTTGAGCACCGATTCCGCCACGTCGCCGACGGGCGTGACCAGACCCAGCACGGCCCCGATCAGCACTCCCGCGGGCACGGACACGGGCAGCGTAGGCAGCGTGGACAGCGCTGCCCCTGCCACCGCACCGCCGGTGACCGCCGATCCGATCAACCCGGCTACGGCGCCCACCACGGTCTTCCCCGGGCTCACCCTGGGAAAGAGCCTTCTACGTCCCCATTTCCGCCCGGCGAAGTACGCCGCGCTGTCCCCGACCCAAGTGGCGGCAAGGGGGAGGAGCACGAAGCCCACAGCCGCACCCGGGTCGCCCCGCTCCGGGGCCTCGGCCGCCACACCGCGCAGGAAGACGGCGAACGCCAGAGTGCACCCCACGTAGATCACGCCCAGCACCGTTACCGCTACCGAGGCGATGAGCCCCTCGGCCGGCGTACGCAGCCACGCCGCAGCGGCGAGCGAGCCCAGCGTCACGGCGACCAGCAGCGTGAGGATCGCCGAGGCGGCGGCGCCAGGCGTGGGAAGGGCGGCCGCTATCAGCACCACGGCCCCGGAGGCAGCCATCCCGGCCGGTCCGAACGGCTCGATTCCGCGTGCCGACGCGAGGCCGTACAACTCGGCGGCGGCGAGCATGGCCGTGACGGCGATCAAACCCGCGAAGATCCAACCGCCGAAGTAGAGGGCGGCGAGCACGGCGGGGACCCCGACCGCGGCGACCAGCACGCGCCTCGGTAGCTCGCCGACAGCCAACGGGCCTCCGAGAACGCTAGCCCGCGCGCACGCGGCCGAAGCAGCGAACGCGGCGGCGGCGGACATTCCCGCGCAGGCGGGACCGGTCCTGCGGCTCGGCCGGCATGGCAGCGGTGGGAGGCGAAGCGAGCAGGCCTCAGACCTGCATCACTTCCGCTTCCTTGCGCTTCAGGAGTTCGTCCACCCGGGCGATCGCCTCGTCGGTCAGCTTCTGGGTCTCGTCCATCTCGCGGTGGCCGTGGTCCTCGGAAATCTCGTGATCCCTCATTCGCCGCTTCGCGTCGTCGCGCGCCTCGTGGCGCGCGTGACGGATCGACACGCGAGCGTCCTCGGCCATCTTGTGGAGGAGCCTCACGTATTCCCTGCGGCGCTCTTCGGTGAGGGGCGGGATCGGGATCCGGATCAGGCTGCCGTCGTTGCCGGGATTCAGCCCGAGATCGGCTATCTGAACGGCACGCTCAATATCACGGATCAGAGACGGATCGAAGGGCTGAACCACCAGGAGCGACGGCTCCGGCGCGGCGACCGTCGCGACCTGGTTCAAGGGCATCTTGGCGCCGTAGGCCTCGACCCGCACCGTGTCGAGCAGCGCGGGCGTGGCCTTACCCGTCCGCACCGTCGCGAACTCGTGCGCTACCGCCTCGATCGCGTCATCCATCTTGGACCTAGCCTGTTCGATCGACGACATCTCCTGTCCTCGCGGTCAGAAATGGGCAGTTCTGCAGCTGCCGAATGTAAGGCGGCCGGGGTCCTAGGACACAAGCGTGCCGACCGGCTCCCCCCGGATCGCCGACGCGACCGCTCCGCGATCCTCGAGGCTCAAGACGATGATGGGCAGCCCGTTCTCCTTGCACAGGGACACCGCCGCGGCGTCCATCACCGCGAGTTCCCGTGTCATGACCTCGCGGAAGCTGATCGTGCGAATGAACTCTGCGCCCGGGTCCGTCGCCGGGTCCGAAGTGTATACGCCCCGCACCTTCGTGGCCTTGATGACCACGTCGGCCTCGATCTCGGTCGCGCGCAGGACCGCAGCGGTATCGGTGGAGAAGTAGGGGTTGCCGGTGCCGCCCGCGAAGAGCACCACGCGTCCCTTCTCGATGTGGCGCAGCGCACGCCGCCGAATGTAGGGCTCCGCGATCTCCTCCATCCGGATTGCCGTCAGCACGCGCGTGTCCACGCCCTTGGTCTCGAGGAGGTCCTGGACAGCGAGCGCATTGATGACCGTGGCCAGCATGCCCATGTGATCCGCCTGTACCCGGTCCATGCCCTGCTGACTGGCGAGCGCGCCGCGGACGATGTTGCCCCCGCCGATCACGACACCGAGCGACACGCCCATCTCGTGAACGGCCTTGATCTCCTCCGTGAGACGATCCACGACGGACGGTTCGATCCCGAAGCCCTGCTCGCCCGCCAAGACCTCCCCGGACAGTTTGAGGATCACGCGTGTGTAGCGGTACTCACCCCCCATGGTTCAGGCCCTCGACACCCGGATGAAGCCCAAAGACGCGGAGCACGCCATCCTCAGGCACCGCCCACCTGGAAACGCACGAAGCGCGCGACCGAGACCTTCTCCCCCGTCTTGGCGGAGACGGCCTCGACCAGCTCACCGACCGTCCGTTCCGGATCCTTCACGAACGCCTGGTCAAGCAGGCTGCTCTCCTTGAACCACTTCTGGAGCTTCCCCTCCACGATCTTGTCCCGGATGTGCTCGGGCTTGCCCTCCTCGGCTACCTGGGCGAGGTAGACGGCGCGCTCGCGCGCGACCTCGGCAGCGGGTATGTCGTCGGCGCTCACGGCGACCGGCGCCGCCGAGGCGATGTGCATCGCCAGGTCCTTCGCCAGTCGTTGAAACTCCGGGTTCTTGGCGACGAAATCGGTCTCGCTGTTGAGCTCCACGATCACGGCGACCCTGCCGTTGTGATGCAAGTACGCGCCGATGGTTCCCTCGGCCGCCTTGCGCTCCGCACGCTTGGCCGCCTTCGCGGCGCCCTTGGTGCGCAGGATGTCGATCGCCTTCTCCATGTTGCCAGCGGATTCCTGCAGCGCGGACTTGCAGTCCATCATCCCGGCGCCGGTCCTGTCACGGAGCGCTTTCACTTCCTTCGCAGAGATCTGCCTCGTGTTCATGTTGCGATCGACTCCCGTCGGTTGTTGGGCTGTGTACGCTTAGGAAAAGAGGCGGCAGCCCGGAGAGGCAGCGCCTCGGCCGCCGTCCGGCTCCCGCCTCCCGGTCCCACTATCGGGCCCTACCTGAAGACTCCGGGGCCCGCGGCGCGCCTCCTACTCCTCTTCCGCCTGCTCGCGCCCCTCGTCCTCGCCCTCGCCGGTCTTCAGGTGCTGAGCGATGACCTCGGGCCGGGGCCGCCGCTTGCGCCGCGGCCGTCGCCTGGCAGGACGCTCCTCCCTGGCGGCCTCGGCGGTCTTCTCCCCGGTCTCGGTGGAGTACGTCGTGGCCTCGAGCTCCTCGACGCGACTGCGCTCGCCCTCCGGAGCCTCCCGCCGGCCGGCCTCGATGGAGTCGGCGATGGCCGCGGTGATCAGGCCCACCGAGCGGATCGCATCGTCGTTGCCGGGGATGGGGTAGGCGATCAGGTCGGGGTCCGCGTTCGTGTCCGTGATGGCGAGGACCGGGATGCCGAGGCGGTGGGCCTCACGCACCGCGATGATCTCCCGGCGCGCGTCCACGATGTATACCGCCGCAGGCAGGCGAGCCATGTCCTTCACCCCGGACAGGTATTTCTCAAGCTTCAGCCGTTCGCGATCGAGCAGCAGACGCTCCTTCTTCGTGTAGAACTCAAAGGCGTTCTCCTCCTGCCCGCGCTCGAGTTCCTTCAGGCGCCGAATCTGCTTTCGGATCGTGTCGAAGTTCGTGAGCATGCCGCCCAGCCAGCGTTCGGTGACGAAGAACGCTCCACAGCGTTGGGCTTCATGCTCGATGATCGGGCTCAGCTGTCGCTTGGTGCAGACGAAGAGCACGCGCTCACCACGGAGCACCGCCCCGCGGACAACGCCCTGCGCGGCCCGGAGGCGATCCAGCGTCTTGCGCAGATCGATGATGTGGATGCCGTTCTTCTCCGTGAAGATGAACTTGCGCATCTTCGGATTCCAACGGCGTGTCTGATGCCCGAAGTGGACACCCGCTTCCAGGAGTTGATCGAGCTGCACCTGCTCCATCCGTCCTCGCTTCCCGTGGGGCCGATTACGCCCCGTCAGTGTGCCCGGCGGGCAGAGTCACGCCGGTCCCGCGACTCAGGGCTTGCGCGCCCCGGTCCCAGATTCCCCAAGGCCCGCCGTCCCACAGAGGAAGGCGGAGAGAGATGCTGGCGCTCGCCTCGGCGAGATGGTCACCGCTTGGAAAACTGAAAACGCTTGCGGGCCTTGGGGCGCCCGGGCTTCTTCCTCTCCACCTTCCGAGGATCGCGCGTGAGCATGCCCCTCTCGCGCAGCGGTCGGCGGTGCTCCTCGTCGAAGGCCACCAGAGCGCGCGCCAAGCCCATGCGCACGGCGTCGGCCTGGCCCGTCAGACCACCTCCGGCGGCCCTTACCAGGATGTCGAAGCGCCCTTCGGCCTCCACGGCGATCAGCGGTTCCTCGGCGCGGCTGCGAAGGCTCGGGCGGGGGAAATATTCCTTCAGGGAGCGTCCGTTCACAGACCAGACGCCGCTGCCGGGCCGGAGCAGAACGCGGGCAACCGCCGCCTTTCGCCGCCCCACGGTCTGAACCTGTCCCGGATCCGCCATCGCGTCAGATCTCAAGGGGCTGGGGTTTCTGACTCTGATGCGGGTGCTCGGCGCCCGGATAGACCCGCAGCTTCTTCACCATGCTCCTTCCGAGCGCGTTCTTGGGCATCATTCCCTTGACAGCGAGCTCGATCACCCGCTCGGGGCGGGTGGCTAGCATCCGGCGAAACGGGATGAAACGCTCTCCTCCCATGTAGCCCGAGTGGCGAAAATAGCGCTTCTGATCGGTCTTCCTGCCCGTGAGCGTCACCCGAGATGCGTTGACCACCACGACGTGGTCGCCGGTGTCCAGGTGAGGCGTGAAGACTGGCTTGTGCTTGCCACGGAGGATTCGCGCGATCCCGCTGGCCAGACGTCCTAGCGGCCGCTCTGCGGCGTCCACGAGCCACCACCGGCGCTCGATGTCGCTGACCTTGGGCGTGTACGTCGTCATGCGCGTTCGAGATCTGTGGGCAACATAGCTTTGAACCATATCCGAGCCGGGTGGGGGTGTCAACGGCGATCAGCGGCGGTCCGGCTGCCGCAGGGACGCGGAGGACGACTTGCAAGCGAGCGGCCGGGGGCGGGCGGGCGATGAACGCCGGAGCCGGCCGCGGCCACGGCCGGGGATCGAGGGCCGGAGCGAGGCGGGATTCCGAGCCCGCCCACGGGCGTCGGATCGCCAGGTCCGGTTACTAGACGAAGGTCTCGAGGAACCGCGCGCGCGAGGCGTGCCGGAGCCGGAGCAGCGCCTTCTCCTTGATCTGTCGGACTCGTTCGCGGGTGATCCCCAGGAGGGCGCCGATTTCCTCGAGCGTCATCGGCTCCTGGTCATCCAGTCCGAAGTAGAGCCTGAGAATTTTGGCCTCGCGCTGCTTGAGCGTGGACATGGTATCCTCGATGGTCTGCCTGAGGGCGTGCTCGCACGCTTCGTCCTCGGGGCCGGCCGCGTACTGGTCGTGGAGACAGTCGAGGAGACGATTGTCGTCCCCGCCGGCGACGGGGGCATCCAGCGAGAGGTACGACTGCCCGATGGCCAGCGTGCGGGCGACTTCCTCCTCGGGGACCTCCAGATCGCTGGCGATCTCCCCCGCGGTAGGCTGGCGCCCCAGCTCCTGGAACAGCGTCGAGCTGCGACGCCCGATCCGGTGCAGCGTCCCCGCCCGGTTCAACGGCACCCTGACGATGCGGCTCTGCTCGGCAAGCGTCTGAAGGATCGCCTGCCGGATCCACCAGACCGCGTAGCTGATGAACTTGATGCCCTTCGTCTCGTCGAACTTGTGAGCCGCCCTGATGAGGCCGAGGTTGCCCTCGTTGATCAAGTCCGATAGCGGAACGCCCTGGTTCTGGTACCTCTTCGCCACCGACACCACGAACCGCAGGTTGGAGCGCACGAGCTTGTCGAGCGCCGCGCTGTCCCCTCCACGGATGTCCTGAGCGAGCCTGATCTCCTCGGCGCGGTCGATCAGCGGGTAGACGCTGATCTCCTTGAGGTACCGGTCCAGAGAAGCGTCTGGGGAAACCCTGCGGCTGGACGTAACCGTCATCGGCAGGAGAGACTCGGTTTGTCTACCAGTGAAACCTGAACCGACCGGGCGCGGGGCGAACGTCTGCAACACGACGGAGGCGAGTGCTGCACCACGGGTCATGATTGGGCGGCGCGCGCCGATGCGCAACCACCCGCGTGATCACTCCGTTACCCGCTGGCAATCAGTCTATCACCGACCCGGCCCGCGCCGGACGAGGGGTGGCCGCGCGTCTGCCGCGGTCGTCCCCTTCCGTACCGGGCGCGTTGGGCTCGCGGGAGGCGACGCCTTGCCGGCCGCGACACTCTCGAACCGTGAGCCGGCCGCCGCGACGCTCAGCCACCGGCCGACAGCACCAGCGAATCGCGCACCAAGTAGGCGGAGTCGATCCCGGCTGGCAGCGGCACGTGCAGCGCGTTGCCGGGCATCCCTCCCGGTCGGGCGTGCCCGAGCGCACGCAGGACCTCGGGAACCAGGCGTTCCGGCAACGGAATCTCCGCGGCTTCAAGCCGGTCCACCCGAAAGGCCAGCGACTGTGGGGCGAACTGTGCGAGCGCCCCCTCGAGACGCACCGGCACGGTATCCGGCAGGAGTCCCATGACCGGACCGAGCGCGGCGAGCTCCGTAAACGCGCCGACCGCCACGCGCGCTGACAGTGTGACCTGGCCCCCTGCCAGGTGCACCTCGGGATCGCTCACCCCCGTCAGGAGATCCCCGGGGACGGCGAAGCGCAGCACGCTCGTGATCTCGGCGCCTCCGAGGGCCAGCGTGTGCCCGGCTGTTCCGGTCCGGAACTGTTCGAGGCGGTCGAGGGTCTGCCGGGCGAGCGCCGGGCTCGGTTCCGCTGGCTGTGTCGGGCTCGGTGCCGCTGGCTCCGTCGGGCTCCGTGCCGCTGGTTCCGCCGGGCTCGGTGCCGCCGCCGGCGGCGGCTCGACGTCAGCGGGAGGTGCCGCCCGGGGCCACGTGATCCACACGCCGGCCGCGAGCAGCCCGACCGCGACCAGGAACACTGCCGTGCCGAGCGTCCCCGGCGGCCGACCGATCATGGATCTGTCCTCGGGCGCATGCGCGCGGTGGCGTTCAGCCGCCCGCCAGCGGATGGCTGGATACCACGGTGTAGGCGGGTCCCTTCCTGGACGTCTGGCTGCGCATGAGCTCGACGCTATTCACCGGTATCGAGCGGGTGTACGTCAACTCGGCCATCAGCTCGTCCAGGCCACGGAAGGCGCCCGCGCCGTTCTCGCGCTCCACCCGGCCCAGCGTGAGATGGGGATGGAACGCCCTCGTCTCCCGCTCGAGCCCGACGTTGGAGAGCGCCCACTCCACGTCCTGCTTGAGACACCGAAGGGCGGGGGTCGGTTCTATGCCCACCCACAGCACACGCGGCCGGCGTACGGTCGGAAACGCTCCGAAACCCGTGAGGTTGGCGGAAAAGGCCGGACTGCCAGCGGCGACGCGACCGAGGATCGACCCCATCTGATCGACGCGGTCGGGCCTCACCTCGCCCAGGAACTTCAGCGTGAGATGGTAGTCATCGGGATCGATCCAGCGAACCGGCAGCCCGCGCTCGCGCAACCTGCGGGCGGCGGCATGAATCCCGTCGCGCTCCTCCTTGGGCAGGTTCACGGCGATGAACAGACGCATGACGGCGCGGGGGGCGATCCCTAAGAGGCCCGCACGACCCGCGGGCGGGCGATCGCCTCGACTCCCGCGATCGCCTGATCGACGTCGGCAGTCGTCGAGCACCAGCCGAGCGAGAAGCGCAAGGCACCGGTGCTCTCCGTGCCGAGCATCCGGTGGACTTCCGGCGCGCAATGAAGGCCGCTCCGCGCGAGCACGCTGAACTCGCGATCAAGGCGTTCGGCCAGATCCCACGGTGCGATCCGGTCGTGGGTGATGGTCACCACTCCAGCGCCATCCGGGGCGGGGGGCGAGTGCACCCGCACGCCGGAAATCGACGACAAGTCGCTGCGCAGACGGGCCTTGAGCGCGGACTCGTGGCGGTGCAACGGCTCGATGCCGCGCGCAAGCACGAACTCGCACGCCGCCTGTAGGCCGGCAATGCCGGCCGCGTTCCCTGTGCCGGCCTCCAGGTGGTCGGGCATCGCGGGCGGCATTTCGCGACTCAGGGAGTCGCCGCCCGTGCCGCCCCGAAGAAGCGGACGGACCTCGACGCCTTCGCGCACCCACAGCCCGCCCGTGCCTTGGGGCCCGAGAAGGCCCTTGTGCCCCGTGAACGCGATGAGGTCGGCGCCGTCGGCCGCGTGATCGCACGGGATGTGGCCGGCCGACTGGGCGGCGTCCACGAGGACCAGAGCACCCGCGTCGTGGGCCGCCGCCGCCAGCTCCCGCACGGGGAGCCGTACGCCCAGCACGTTGGAGACCGCATTGACCACCAGCAGGTCCGCACCCTCCAACACGCGCCGAGCGCCGTCGAAGTCGACGGACCCCTCGGGCGTCCCGCCGAGCATACGGACCTGAACGCCGCGCTCTCGCGCGAGAGCGTGTACGGGGCGGAGTACCGAATTGTGATCGAACTGCGAGACGACCACGGTCGCCTCCGGCCCCAGGAGACCCCAGAGAGCCGTGTTGAGGGCGTGTGTGGCGTTGAACGTGAAGGCGATCCTTCCGGGATCACCGGGAACGCCCAGCACGCGCGCGACGGCGCGGCGGCAGCGGAAGGCCGTACGCTCCGCCTCCAGGGCGGCCGAATGGCTCCCGCGGCCCATGCTGGCACCGCATTCCGTCAAGAAGGCGGCGACGGCCCGGCCGACGGACGGCGGACGGCGAGCAGAGGTAGCTGCGAAATCTAGGTAGTGGCGCATGCCTTGTGAGCCGCTGACGGGCCGAGCCTGGCTGCTCGGCAGGTTCCCTCCAACCTAGACGGCCCGGACCCCAGGGTACAGGGAACCCCGCAGGTGCCGGGCCGGGCCCATCGCTGGCTCCGAATCCGGCCCGGGTGGTGAGCGACTGACGGGGGCCCGCCCCGTGGGGCGCCGTTCCGACCCGACGCCGCGCTCGGCGCCTGCCATGCGCGGGGCGGCTCCGCTCCTCAACCGGCCTGTGCCGCCGGCACCGCGGCGGGGCGATCGACCGCTCGCGCGACGGTGACGTGATAGACCGTCTGCTGCCGTTCGTAGATCACCAAGGCCAGTCCCTCGGCCTGCGCTTCGCGCAGCACGCGGCCGAAGATGGCCCCGAGCTCGCGGGACTTGCGGGCCGACACCGACTCCATCGCCAGGTCGACGATCCGCTCGAGGTGCGGGTGGAGCGCCGGGGGGGCAGACTCGAGAAGCTCCGGGGACACCTCGGGCGGGGGCGCGAACGCGGCGTAGGAGAGGTCAACCGTCGTCCCGAACTCGTGCGAGCTCACCCCCGCGGCGGCGTTGGCGTTGGTTCGCCGCAGCCGTGCCTGACGAACGGAGGTGCGCAGGGCGCTGGTGACCTCGATCCGGTAGGGCGGAAGCCCCATCTCGCGGAGTCTCCCCTGCAGGCGCTCTCCCAGCACCTCGAGCAGAGCGCGCGTCTCGGGCACTACGTACGCCGGCGACGTGCCCGGGCGCACGATCCAGTAGGAGGTGCTGTCCTCGAGGCGGACCAGGCGGCCGGCGTCGAGCAGCGAGTCCCTGGCAACCCGGTCCGGCACGCGCACGCCCAGCGCCCGCGCTCGGGCAACGTGCGATGCGTTCAGAAACCGGCGCAGCGCCGCTTCTTCGACCGGGGTCATGACGGGAAGCGGCCGCAAGATGCGGTCGGCCGAGCGGGCCATCCCGTCCGCCGCGCGCAGCGTCCGTGACAACAGTTGTTCCATCTCGGCCAGGGTCGCCTGGCGCGCGGCCTGCGCCGCGGCTTCGCGCTGCCCTTCCAACCAGCCGCACGCGGGGAGAAACAGGACCAGAAGAAGCGTGAGCCGACGCATGATGCCTCCGGAGCAGTCTCTCGGGTCGTCTGAAGATGGCTCTGCCGGATCCGTGGCAGACTGCTCGGACCCCCGAATCCGTGAAGCCCAGGATTTGCGGCCCGCCCGTGGCGCGCGCCGGAGCCCGCCACGCTGGGCGCTCAGTTCTCCGCCAGCAGAGCGTCCCTCGCCTCGGCGAGCTCGCTGCGGCGTCCCCCCCCGATCTCGGGGTAGCTGATGTTGAGGTCCTGGACGGCGTCAACGATCGCGGCTGCGAGAATCAACCGCGCATACCACTTATAGTCGGCCGGAACGACGAACCAGGGCGCGGGCACGGTGGCCGTGTGGCGGATGGCATCCTCGTACGCATGCTGATACTCGTCCCAGCGCTTCCGCTCCCGCAGGTCGTGAATGTCGAGCTTCCAGTGCTTTTCCGGTTCCCTGAAGCGCTTGAGGAATCGCGCGCGCTGCCGCTCACGGGAGACGTGGAGGAAGAACTTCCGCACGATGATCCCGTTGCGACCCAGATAGCGCTCGTAGCTGCTGATGTCCTCGAATCGGGCGGCCCAGAGGTCATCACCCAGCAGTTCCGGCGGCATCCGCTGACTCGCCAGGATCTCCGGGTGCACCCGCACCACGAGAACCTCCTCGTAGTAGGAGCGGTTGAAGATGCCGATCCGTCCGCGCGGCGGAACACAGCAAGCGTGTCGCCACAGGAAGTCGTGGTCGAGCTCTTGACTCGAGGGTGCCTTGAACGAGTGGACCTCGCACCCCTGGGGATTCACCCCGGACATGACGTGCCGTATGGCGCTGTCCTTGCCGGACGCGTCCATCCCCTGGAGCACCAGAAGCAGCGACCAGCGGTTGTAGGCGTAGAGCTTCTGCTGGACCTCCGCCAACCACTCGACACTCTTGTCCAGGAGTTCCCGGGCCTCGCCCTTGCTCTCGCGGGCGAACCTTCCGGTGTCGGCAGGATCGTGGTCGGCCAGCCGGAAGCGAGCCCCGTCGTCGACGCGGTGCGGAGCGATCAGCGCGCGCAGCTCTACGGGATCGAGCATTGACTCGGCAGCGACGTGTACCCTCTGGTGCTCGCGTCGGGCTTAGCCGGGCAGCTCCAAGAGCGGCAACCCCGGAGTCGAGAAGATCATCTCCTGGATCGCCTTGATGCTCCGGTTCCCGTACCGGAACGGGACAATCAGTCGCAGCGGCGCACCGTGGTCGGGGGGGATCGGCTCGTCGTTCATCATCCAGGCCAGCATCACCTGCGGATGGCGGAGCGTGTCCATGTTCTCGTCCACGTAGAACCCGTCGGAGGCGATGAAGCGGGCATAGTGCACGCCCGGGTCGAGCCCCAGCATGTCGGCGAAGTCGCTAAACCGAACGCCCGCCCACTTCACGATCCCGCGCGGATTGGGCGCCCCGCACTGGAGGAGATACGTGCCCTGGACACGCGGGAGCGGCTCCAGGTCGGAGAACCGCAGCGTGCCGCCCAGGCGGGCGAGTCCCCGCGTGTCCACGCGGATGGCCATGTTCCTGTAGTCGTAGTCGATTACCGGCGTCGTGCGGTCTGGCGTCCTCCACATGAGCGGCATCGTGATCGCTCCGGCCTCGCTCTCGTCGTGCTCCGGAGCCGAGCCGTCCGGGTTGAGCGGCAGCGCCGCCGGGAATCCGCTCCGCTGGGGACGCTCGACCAGGGTGGACGGCCACTCTTGCGCGGCCTGCCGGGCGGGCAGGGTCTGGGCGCAGAGCTCCTCGCGATGACCGAGTCCCAGGGAGGCTCCCGCCAGGGCGGAGCCCGACAGGGTGATGGCGTGGCGGCGCGTGAGATTCATGGCTCGGCCCAGGTTGACGTGAGCGTGTGCGGAACGACGGAGGGCAATCTATGCGACCGGTGAGTCGTGTGCGAATCTTGTCGTTGGCGGTTCGGCACGGGCCCTGACGAGCACCTGCGCGCGAGGGGCCTCTAAGGACCGCCCGGGCGCGAGTCGTCCCCGGGAGTGCAGGCGGAGCGAAGGCGGCAGCCCGAGACGCCGGCGTCCGCAAGGCCGGGTGGCAGGCGGTTACCGCGCCAGAACGGGCGCAGCGTATGTTATGATGGTGGCCGCTGCGACCTTCATCGTGAACGAGTCGTGCAATAGAGATCCATCCCCATGAGAGTGAATTTCGCCCACCTCTGCGACTACGCCGCCAACACGGAAGCGGGCAAGCTCTGCGTCATGGGCATCTTCGACCAGATCCGCGTGGTGAAGCTGCCCCTTGCGTATCCGACGCTCTATCTCGCTTTCGAGATCGAGATGGAGTCCGCCGAAGTCGGCAGGGACTTCACCAGCAAGATCTCGATAAGGGACCAGGACGGCGGCTCTTTGTTCACGACGGACGGCAAGCTGACGTCCGATGCCAGCGGCAGACCGACGCCCATCGGCAAGAGCGCGAAGATACGGCTGACACTGTGCATCAACCAACTGGAATTCAGGAAGCCCGGACGGCATGAGGTCGTGATCTGGCTGCAGGACAGGCTGGAGTGCACACTCCCGTTTGAAGTGGTGGTGCTGGACAACGAGAAGTAGCCTCTAGAGGCCAGCCACGGGTGGCGGGGCGGCGGGGAGCAATCCCCCCTTCAGAGGCGGAACAAGCGCGTGAACTTGACCGCGAACGAGCGGTTGAGCATGCCGGCCCCACCCGTGGCCCGGGCGTCCGTGTAGACCGCATAGAGGATCGTCCCCGGCTGCAGCTCCCATCGCCAACGCACGTTGGTCTCCACGATCTCGGTGCTGGAGCTGTACTGCACGAGTGCGCTGACGAAGTTACGGGGCGTGAGGGTCAGCGTGGTTCGCGCTCCCAAGAGCGTCACCCTGAAGCTCTCCTCCTGCAGCGTCACCCAGTCCAGCGAGATGCGGGGCTCGAGGCTGAACCGCGGGCCGAACTCCAGGCGTCCGCTGTAGCCGATCTGGGTGCGGCGCCCCGTGTAGAAACCGCCGTGGCTGGCGTTGGCGAAACCGCTCACCCGCCGGTGCGACCCGGCTTCCACGCTGGCCGACACTTCGTGGAACCGGTAGCGCCCGGGCTGCACGAGCCGCCCAGGGGCAACGGCGAAGGGTTCCGGCAGGGACTCGAAGTTCCGGGAGTAGGCCACCGAGACGACGTCGCTGCTCTGGAAATCCACCTGCAGCCTCACGCGCTCCTGCTGGGTCTCCAGGGCACCGGCCTCGTTCGCGTAGTGGTCGAGACCGGCGTCCAAGCCGATCCGCCTCACCAGGGCCAGGGACTCGGGTCGCCGGCTGATCCGGCCCTGGACCAGGGAACGCACGAAGCCGCTCCGCCGCAGGAGACCCGCGCCCGGATCGAACGCGGCGCCCACCTTCAGGCGCTCGAGCCGGAGTCCGTACCGGTCGGCGTCGTACTGGGCCCGTGCCAGGTAGCTCTCTCCGCCCGGCCCGGTCGGGGTCCGCGTCCTGGCGTAGTAGCCACTGAGCCACAGGTCTCGGGCCGGTGCAAGGTCGGCGTCCGCTCCCCACGCGAGGTTCGAGCCGTCGCCGCCGCCGGACGGGCGCCGATAGGTGGCCAGGGCACCGACCCTGTTTCCCACCGACAGGTTCGACTTGACCCGCGCCACGGTGAAGTTCGTGCCCGGCGTTCCGCCGTCCCCCTCCTCAGCCTGGATGTTCAGGACTCCCATCGACGCCGGACCCGCTCGCCCCATGAGCCGGCCACCGCCCCGGATGGGAACCGGCCCCTCGGGCGTGAAGCCGATCCGGCGGCTGTAGAACAGAACCGGCGTGGGGTCGGGGCCCCCCTCGCCGGGCCGCGCCCCCGCGGGGGCGCGGCCGAAGTCGAAGACGCCCTGCCCCTCCAGGAAGAAATCCCGCTTCTCGGGGAACAGCAGGCTGAAGCGGCTGAGGTTCACCTGCTGCTCGTCGATCTCGACCTGGGCGAAGTCGGTCCTGTAGGTGAGGTCCAGGCTCATGCTGTTCGTGACCCCGTACCTCGCGTCCAGGCCGACGTCGGCGTCCAGATCCCGGTCAACCCCGGCGTCCCTGTCCGTCCGGAGGGTCGAGATGGCGTAGGGCCGGAACTCCAGGGCCCTGGTCGCGTCCGGAGCCTCCAGGCCCACCAGGGTCGCCGCCGAGGCCAGCCGGAAGACGCCGTTGCGGTTGAACGACCGGGGCACGGGCGACAGGAGGCTGAACTCGTTCTTGGAGCGCACGACCCGGTGGACGTTGAAGCCCCATACCTGCTCGCGGCCCGGAGCGTAGCGGAGCGACTTGAAGGGAATCGCCATCTCGGCGCTCCACCCCTGCCCGGCCCGCTGGCTGCGCACGTCCCAGACCGTGTTCCAGTCGAAGTTGTTCGTGGCTTCGTCGAGGACCAGTCCGTCGCGCACTCCACCCAACGGGTTGGTCTGGAAGAAGTATCCGCTGCGCCGGTCGAGGAACGTGTCCAGGACGATGATGACGTTGTCGTTGAGCCAGATGTTTCGGTTGTCGCGGCGCATCTCGTTGGCCACGATTCGCTCCGGCCGGCTGTCCATGGCCCTCACGGCCACATAGACATTCCGGTCGTCGTAGAAGACCCAGACCTCGGTCTCCTCGGTCGCCGGGGCGCCGTTGTCCGGATCCTGCTGGATGAATCCCGAGGCCGGGGCCACGTCGCCGTAGATCGCCTCGCTCAGAGCGCCATCGAGCTCCAGCGGCTCGTCGAGGCGAACGGCGTGGATCGTGATCTCGCCGCCCTGCCCCGGCGACCGGGCGGCGAGCGGCCCCGCCGCCTCCTGGGCGCTCGCCGGGGCGGCCGCCAGGACGGCG
>CAZYLN010000003.1:0-109425 GCA_964648975.1 uncultured Gemmatimonas sp.
TTCCCATCCCGAACACGGCCGTTAAGCCTCTCAGCGCGGATGGTACTGCCGGGGAGACCCGGTGGGAGAGTACGCCGCCGCCAGCCCAACCCCAACGCCGAAACCGCCCAAGGGGAACATCTTGCCACCGGCAGAAGCGGTCCCCTATCATTGGGACATGCTACGCGGTGGGTTGACAGCCGAAGGTTGCCCCCGCAAATAAAAAACTGAGTGCGCCACCCTTTCGCACAAGCTTCCGTCCGCGGCGGGCGCACGGGTTTGCTTTTCCGCCAATCAACTAAGGAGGCGAGCCACGGAAATCCTCAGTCAGCAGGCAAGCAGTCGGCAGGTGTCGTAAACACGTACGTCTGTGGCCCACATGTTCAGGAGAATCCACATGCAATCGAGATTTCGTCTCATAACTGCGCTCTCGGCCGCGCTCCTGCTGATCGCTCCCGGTCTGGGCGCCCAGCAAGTCACGGGGAGAGTGGTCAACCAGGCGACCGGCCAGCCCCTGGCAGCGGTCCAGGTGTTCATCGCCGGGTCGGGCATCGGCGCCCTTTCGCAGCAGAACGGGCGCTACCTGTTGCTGAACGTGCCCGCAGGCACGCACACGCTGACGGCGGAGCGCATCGGCTATCGGTCGGTGACGGCCGAGGTCAACGTGGCCGCCGGTGAAACGGTCGTTCAGGATTTCGCGCTGTCCGAGGAGGCTCTCGGCCTGGACGAGATCATCGTCACCGGGACGCCCGGCGGCACGCAACGCCGCGCCATCGGGAACGCCGTCACCTCGGTGAGTGCGGCCGACGTGACCCAGACGGTGGCCATTACCAACATGCAGGAGCTTCTGGGCGGCCGTAGCCCGGGCGTCCAGTTCACCCGCTCGAGCGGGAACGTCGGAACCGGCTCGCAGATCGACATCCGCGGGGTCGGCAGCTTCAACGTGGGCGGCAACCCGCTCATCTACGTCGACGGGATCCGGGTCAACAACAGCATGGACACCGGGCCTACCCTCGGCGACCAGAAGGAGGTCAACCCGCTCGACGATCTGAACCCCGCGGACATCGAGAGCATCGAGATCATCAAGGGTCCGGCGGCCGGAACTCTGTACGGGACGGAAGCCTCGGCCGGCGTGATCCAGATCATCACGAAGCGGGGTGCGGAAGGCGCGGCGCAGTTCGACGCGTCGATAACGCAGGGCACCGTGTTCTTGCGCGACCCGGCGGGCCGCGTCGCCGAGAAGTTCTCCTGCCTGGACACGTTCGCCCCGCCGTGCCGCGAGGGCGAGGGTCTCGTGGTCTACAACGCGTACCACGAGTCCAACCGACTGTTCGCCGAGGGATGGTTCTATAACACGGTCGATCCGTATTCCGGTAAGGAAAAAGACCTCGTTCCCGATCCGGTCGTGTGGCCCAACCCGGAGACCTTCCAGTACGGCCACACCCGCAGCTACAACCTCAACGTCCGGGGCGGCACGCAGAACCTGCGCTACTTCCTCTCGGGCAACTTCGACGACCAGGAAGGGGTGGTCCACTACAACACTGACGAGACCTACCGCATACGGGCCAACATAGGCGTCGTGTTCAACGAGAACTTCACGCTCGACGTCTCGACCGGGTACGTCGATGGCTATACCCGGTTCGGGTCGCCGGCCCGCGGCGACGGGGGCATCTGGGAGGATCTGGTGTGGGGCAACGGGCACTGTGTGCCCCGCGTCAACCGCCAGAACAACTGCGAGCGGCTCCCAGGCTACCAGGAGCATCGCCCGACTGACGTGTCTCGCCTCGAGGTGACGCGCGAGTACGACAAGTTCACAGGCAGCGGGACTCTGAACTTCACCACGGGAGGCTGGCTCTCTGCGCGCGCCATCGTCGGCGTGGACAAATCCTGGGACGAGAACCGCAACTTGTTCCCCCTGGAAGTCAATCTTCCCTCAGTCTATCCGAAGCGTGGGGGGGGGACCACCAAGGGGGAGCTCGTGCTGGAGAAGCCGACCACCACGAACCTGAGCGCGGACGTCTCCGCGACTGCCCGGATCCAGCTGACCGACGCGATCGGGACGTCTACTTCCGTGGGCGCGCAGTACTACCTCAGGCGGCTTTCGAGTTTCAACAACAGGGGAATCGGGTTCCCGTCTCCACTCTCCACGACCATCAACCAGACGTCACCGTCGCTGGTTGAGCTTGGCTTCGATTTCGTCGAGAACAAGTCGCTCGGTGTCTACGTTCAGGAAGAGCTGAGCTTCAACGACCGGCTGTTCCTGACCGGCGCGATCCGGGCCGACGACAACTCGGCGTTCGGATCCGACTTCGACCTGGAGTACTACCCGAAGGTTTCGGCGACCTGGGTGATCTCCGAAGAGAGCTTCTGGAACCTCGGCCTGGTCAATTCGCTTCGCTTGCGCGGGGCGTGGGGCAAGGCGGGTCGCCAGCCGGACGCGTTCGCCGGGCGCAACCAGTACGGGGTGATCCCCGGACCGGGCGGGAACGCGATCCTCAATCCGGAAAGCCCCGGTAACCCCGACGTGGGTCCGGAGGTGAGCACGGAGCTCGAGCTGGGCTTGGACATCGCTATGTTCGAGGACCGGCTCTCGGCCGAGTTCACCTGGTTCAACGCGCAGAACGAGCACGCGCTGCTCGGGGTGATCATTCCGCCGAGCGTGGGCTTCCCGGGTAGCCGGGACCAGAACCTGGGACGGCTCGACAACTGGGGCTGGGAGGCGATGGTCAACGCCCGCGTCTACGAGGGCCAGGACGTGCAGTTCAACGTCGCGATGACCGGCGCGCTGGTCGACAACGAGATCAAGGATCTCGGCGAGTTCGCGGGCAACAACACAGTCCGGATCGGTTGGCCGTACCCGAGCTACACGATGAGGCGCTGGGTGAAGAGCGCCCAGTACGATCCGAATGGTGACAGGGCCGACAGCTACGGTCGACGGATATCGGGGATGTGCGACGGCGGGATCGTCAAGATCGACGGTCAGGAGCAGCCCTGGTCGCCGAGCACCCCGCAGGCTTACGGTGTGCTGCCGGGTGGCTCGCTGGTGGACTGCCGGGACGCTTCACCCCGAATCTTCCAGGGCCGGGCGTTCGACAGGTACAGGTGGTCGATCAATCCCAGCATCAACTTCATGAATACCCTGGCCATCCACGTGCTCGTCGACGGAGCCTACGGGCGGTTCCAGTCCAGCAACCAGGGGTGCGGGCAGATGGGCTGCTACAGCAACGACTATTACTCCCGCGACCAGTCGGATCCGATGTATGTCTACACCTCGCGGCGGGGCACTAGCTCTTGGGGAGACCAGTACCAGGCGAGCTTCTGGAAGCTGCGCGAGGTCGGCGTTCGCTGGAACCTGCCCGAGTCGGCGTTCAGCGTTTTGGGTGCGGAGAACGCGTCGCTGTCGCTGTCGGCGCGCGACCTCTGGATCATCTGGCAGAAGCAGGAGGAGATCTACCCGGGCACGGGCTCCATCGAGGGAGAGATCCCCGGCCTCGGGCTCAACGTGGAGGATCCAGAGCAGGGGCGGGCGAACGCGGGGGGCGCGTCCTGGAGGACGATGCCGCCCAACACCGTGATGAGCGCGACCCTGCGGGTGAGCTTCTGAGGCGGAACGCTTGCGGGGGATCGGCGGCGACGGCCGCCGATCCCCCCTCAAACCGCTCGTGAACCAGGACAAGGAATCGCCGGAGGTGCGACATACATGACATACATGATGAACTCGATGGAACGCATTCGATGGAAGGCATGGGGACGGCGGGCGGGCACCGCCCTCGCCCTCGCGCTCTCGCTCGGAGCCCTGAGCGGCTGCGACGACCTGCTTGAGGTCGAGCTGCCGGCCCAGCTCGGTGACGACGCCGTCAACGATCCGGCCGGGGCCACGACGCTGGTTAACACGGTCATCGGCCACTTCGAAAACGGATGGAACTGGAAGGTAGCGCGCTCGCACGGGCAGGAAGCCGCCTGCGAGGAGCTCCTCCAGAGCCCCGGTGTGTTTGACTTCTGCGAGTATCCCGAGACGATCGACAGCGAGCTCTATGAGCCCATCTCGATCAGCCGGAGCTTCGCTGCCCAGCTGCACGGCAAGCTGACCGACGATTGGACCGTGGCCGACGTGCCCCAGCGGGCGCAGTATCTGGCGATCGCCTCGATCTACGCGGGCGGGACTCTCGAGGTGATGGCCGACCATCTGTGTGAGATCACGATCGACGCTGGTGCACTGATGACGCCGACGCAGGTGTACACCCAGGCCGAGCAGCGGCTCACGCAGGCGATCAGCGAGATCCAGAGCGCGGGTGACTTCGCGCTGCCGCACGGGATCGCGTCCAGCGCGAACGCGCTGGCGCACGGCTTGCGCGCGCGGATTCGCTGGATGATGGGCAACGATACCGGCGCCATGTCCGATCTGGCGCGGGTGCCCGAGGGCTTCCTAGCCGTGGGGAACCGGGACCCGGGCGTCCGGTTCAACCTGGTCGCCAACCACACGCAGACGACCGGATTCGTCGAGCTCTACGGCATGATCGACTGGTGGGTGGGTCCGCCGTTCAACGGAAAGGCGTGGCCGACCCCGATCCCGTTCACCGGCTACCACTATCTCGGCCTCCTGCCGGACGGCCGGGCGGTGACGGATGCGGGCTATCCGATCCGGACGACGGATCCCGACGGCGGCATGCGCGCTGCAGTTTTCGGCCCGGACGAATATCCGGGCCTGGAGGCGACCGCGGTCAGTGATGCCCGGGTCTCCCACACCTGGGACATCCTCCAGGGCAGCGGTGAGGACAGGCTTTTTCAGGCCAAGTGGAGGTCGGAGTCCGATGACTTCCCGTGGGTCACCTGGAAGGAGATGCAGCTGATCGCGGCCGAGATCGAGGGCGGCCAGGCCGCGATCGACCGGGTGAACGCGGTCCGGGCGTTCGAGAGCCAACAGCTGGGCGTGGATCTTCCGCCGGTCACCTACGCGGATCCGAACAACGCGGAGGAGATCCGCTACATGATCGTCGAGGAGCGGCGCCGGTCGCTGTTCGTCGAGGGGCGCTTCTTCAATACGATGCTCCGGAACACGGACATTCTGTGGTTCCCGCGGGGGGGAGGGGGAAATCTGGAGAAGCAGGAGGCGTACGGGGGCGGTGTGAAGTTCCTCATGCCGGCGAACGAGTACCTCCTGAACCCGAACCTGACGGAGTCCGATCGCGCGACGGGCTGCGCGTCGGACGTGGCGCCCACAGGCTTCTGATCTCACTTCTTGGGCAGCCGCCCGCGCTCGAAGCGCGGGCGGCTGCCCGGCGACATCAATGTTCATTCTCCGCGCGGCGGAGAGGAGGTCTTAAATGAAGCATCGAGCGATGTGGAGCTCGATCGTTGTGCTTGTCCTCGCACTGGGCGCGGCGCCGGCAGCCCAGGCGCAGCTGAGCGACGTGACGTGGAGTTTCTGGGCCGGTGGGGTGATCCCGGTGGGCACGTTCGACGACTACTTCGAGCACGGGGCGACGGTGAGCGCGGAGGCTGCGCTTCCCCTCCAGGACCGCGTCGATCTCACGTTTGGCGTGGACTGGGACCACTACAATAGCCATGCCTACTACGGCACGCCCAACCTAAACCAATGGCGCTTCCAGGCCGGAATCCTGGCCGACCTGCTGGGCCGGCGCTCGGAGAGCTTCACGGTCGAGGGGAGCCTCAGGGCCGGGCTCTCTAGCCTGGCGAGCCAGGAGGACTTCTGGCGCGAGGAGGGGACGCTGGGCGTGGACCTCCAGCGTGACCGGGTCTCGTTCTCGAAGTCGGGCGTCGGCGGCAGCGCAGGCCTGCGTCTCCGCTTTGGGGGAGACTCCCGATTGACCGGCTTCGTGGGCATCAGCGGCAACTGGGCGCAGCTGGGCGCGGAGGCCACGCAGGTCCTTCGAGAGGCGGAACCGTGCTGCCTGGGTGAGCTCACCTCCGCGATGTCGTACTCCATCTACGGAGGCTTCAGCTTCGGTCCGTAAGTAAGTCGCGCGGGCGTTCGCCGGAGAACGGAAGCTAGCCGGACGTCCAGGTGTCGGATCACGGGGCGGGGCCCGGTCTTGGGCGCCCTCCCCGTGCTATCTGAGCGCTCCGGCGTGACACACGCGGAGTTTGACCGGCAACTTGCTTGCTCGCTATTTTCGATTGTGGGTACTCTTGGCATCGGGGTAGGCTGCGGGCACCCGGATGCCCTGGAAGATTTGCACCAATCACTTGTCGGATAAACCGGGGATGGTGGCTGGTCTGCCGGGCCGCTCGACATGGGCCGAGGGTCGGCAGATCGTAGCAACCTCTCCAAGGAGAGGCGCATGAAGACACTCGCTCTCGGTGCCGTCACCGTCGCTGTCTGGTGGATGGCGAGCGGCAGCCTCCCGGATGCACAACCCGCGTCCGGCTCGCGGTCCTTTGCCCCCACCGCGGCCCTCGCGACCACCGGAGCGGTCGCGGCTCCCGTTCCGGCCGCGACGCTGAACGAGGTGGTTCAGCGCTACTGTGTCGTCTGCCACAACGACCAGCTCCTGACGGGCAACCTCACGCTCCGGGATTTCGACGTCGAAGCAGCCGAGGAGCGGGTGGAGACGGCCGAGAAGATGATCCGCAAGCTGCGTGCGGGCATGATGCCGCCGCCCGGCATGCCGCGCCCCACGGCCGATACGCTGCTTGCGCTCGTGGAGACGCTTGAGGCGCGCGTCGACGAGTCTGCGCAGGCGGCCGCGACGCCCCAACTGGGTGAGCGCAGATTTCAACGGCTCACGCAGTCGGAGTACGAGCGCGTGGTCGACGACCTTCTCGCCCTGGACATCGATGCGGGACAATGGCTCCCTCCGGACGTGCTCATGGGCAGCTTCGACAACGCGTCCGGCGCCCAGGGCCTGTCCGCGATGCTTCTCGATGGATACCTGAGGGCCGCCATCGAGGTGACTCGGCTGGCTCTCGGGAACCCCGCCGCGGTGTCGCTCTCCCACGCGTACAAGAATCCGGCTGAGGTTTCGCAGCACGCATGGGACCACGTCGAGGGCACGCCGTTCGGGACCCGCGGGGGCATGGCCGTGACGCACAGCTTCCCGGCGGACGGCGAGTACGTCTTCCAGTTCGAAACCGACCGCGGGAGCGGCAACAACATCTGGTTCGAGGATCTCGACCTCTCCATCGACGGCGAGCCGGTCGCGCTCCTGAAGCTGGAGCACAACGGAGGAGACGGCGGAGGCCGGCTCTTCGGCGACGACGCGCCGGAGATCCCCTCCGTCCGGACCGAGCCGATCTTCGTGCGCGCGGGCCAGCGCCAAGTGTCCGCCGCGTTCGTCGACGTGGTCGACGGGCCCTACGAGGACAGGTTCATTCCCACGATGGCTTCTTACGCGGGCGGATCGGCCTCGCGATACGGGGTGACCGGGCTCACACATCTGAACGAGCTCGTCATCACCGGCCCCACCAGCGTGTCCGGCGTGTCCGAGACGGAGAGCCGCCGGAGGATCCTCACGTGCCGGCCGACCTCTTCGGCGGACGAGCGGCCGTGCGCGCAGTCCATTCTCGAAGGACTGGCCACCAAGGCCTACCGCCGGCCTCTGTCGGAAGTGGACATGGCCGGCCTGATGGGCTTCTACGATGACGGAGCAGCCGAGGGAGGCTTCGAAGCCGGCGTCCGCAACGGACTCCAGGCGATATTGGCCTCGCCCGAGTTCCTCTTCCGGTTGGAGCGGATGCCCGAGGGGATCGCGACGGGAGAGAGCTACCGCCTCGGAAGCGTCGACTTGGCGACGCGGTTGTCCTTCTTCCTTTGGGCCTCCTCACCGGACGAGGAACTCCTCGACGTCGCCACAAGCGGGGCACTGATGGATCCGGCCCTGCTCGGCCAACAGGTCCAGCGCATGCTCGAGGACCCCCGGTCCGAGGCTCTGGCCACTCGTTTCGCGCATCAGTGGCTGCGCCTCCAGGACATTGGCAAGAACTGGCCGGAGGCCTTCTTCTATCCGGAATTCTCGACGCAGCTGGCTGATGCGATGGTGCGGGAGACGGAGCTGCTGTTCGATCACCTGGTCCGCCAGGATCTGAGCGTGCTCGAACTCTTCACCGCCGATTACTCGTTCATCAACGAGCGGCTCGCCGAGCACTACGGGATCGAAGGCGTCGTCGGGGATCACTTCCGGCGCGTCCAGTACCCGAATGATCAACGCCGCGGTATCCTTGGCCACGGCGGTGTGCTGCACCTCACCTCGATGGCCAACCGGACGTCTCCGGTGCTGCGGGGGAAGTGGGTCATGGAGGTGCTGATGGGGACCCCGCCGCCGCCGCCGCCGCCGAACGTCCCGGCGTTCGAAGCGAGTCCGAGTGCCGGCGAGGGCCGGCGGCTCACCACGCGCGAGCGGATGGAGATGCACCGCTCCGCACCGGTATGCTCTTCCTGTCACAACTTCATCGATCCCATCGGGCTGGCGCTCGACAACTACGATGCGACCGGTAAGTGGCGGATCCGCGAGAACATGGCGCCGCTCGACACGCGCGGCACGTTCTACGACGGAACCGAGATCAGTCAGCCCAACGACCTTGTCAACGTGCTCATGAAGCGCCCGATACCTCTGGTGCGGAACGTCATCGAGCACATGCTCGCCTACGCGCTTGGTCGTCCCGTAGAGTACTTTGACCAGCCGACCATTCGGGCAATCCAGCAGGCGGCCGAGGCCGACGGCTACCGAGTGTCGTCGCTCATCGAGGGGATCGTGCAGAGCGATGTATTCCAGATGAAACAGACCCTGACAACCGCGAACTGAGGGGGCGGAGCCATGCATTTCATCACCGGTAAGCATCTTTCACGGCGCACCTTCCTGCGGGGTGCAGGCGTCTCCGTAGCGCTCCCGTACATGGACGCCATGGTCCCGGCCGGCAAGGCGTGGCGGAATCCGGCCGACGGGTTCACACGCCTTGTGTGCGTGGAGGAGTCGCACGGGGCGGCGGGCAGTAATCTCTGGGGCGGTTCGCAAAACCTGTACGCGCCCCCGAACCTCGGGCGCGACTTCGAGATCGTGCAGAACAGCCAGCTCAGGTCCCTCGAGGACTACCGGGAGTATCTGACGGTCATCAGCAACACGGACTGCCGGATGGCGGAGCCGTGGGCGTCCGAGGAGGTCGGCGGAGACCACGATCGCTCGGCGGCCGTGTTCCTCACTCAGGCCCATCCGCTGCAGACCCAGCAGGAGGTCTTCATCGGCAAGTCGCTGGATCAGGTCCACGCGGACCGCTTCGGACAGGACACCGCCCTTCCGTCGCTTGAGCTCACGACCGAGCGCATCGATACGGGCGGCGGGTGCGCCTACAACTATCACTGCGCCTACAAGACGGCGTTGTCGTGGGCGTCTCCTTCGGAGCCGCTTCCGGCCATCCGCGAGCCCAGGGTCGTGTTCGACACGCTCTTCGGCGCGGGCGACACGGCCGAAGACCGCGTCGCACGCCGTCAGGCCAACAAGAGCCTGCTCGACTGGGTCGCCGAGAGCGTGGCGGGATTGAAGCGGGAGCTGGCGCCGGTGGACCGCATCGCCCTGGACCAGTACTTGACCCACATCCGCGAGCTCGAGCGGAGAATCGCGCTGGTCGAACAGCAGAACAACAGCGGTGACGAGCGCACCATGCCAGAGGCTCCCTCGGGCGTGCCCGACCAGTGGGCCGAGCACATGGAGCTGATGTTCGACCTTCAGCTGGTCGCGCTTCAGGGAGACCTGACACGGGTGATCAGCTTCAAGACGGGGATGGACCTGTCGAATCTGGTCATGCCGGACAGCGGCACCAACAAGTCCTTCCACTCGCTGTCGCACCACGGCAACCAGCCGGCGTCGATCATGGAGTTCAACCTGATCAACACCTACCGTCTCGGACGGATGGCGTACTTCCTGGAGAAGCTGAAGAACACCATGGAGGGTGACGCCTCGTTGCTCGACAAGACCGCGGTCGTCTGGGGTTCACCTATGGGTGATCCGAACCTGCATGCGCACCGGCGTTGTCCTTTGATTTTGATGGGTCACGCCAACGGCGCCCTGGAGGGGAACGTGCACCTGAGGGCACCGGAAGGAACACCGATGGCGAACGTGTTCGTGAGCCTCATGCAGGCGATCGGCCACGACGGCATGGCACGCTTCGGTGACAGCACGGGCGAGTTCCCGCTTAGCTTCCCGAGGGGGCCGGCAGCTGTCTCTGCCGAGGCGGGCGCATGAGCCCGCGTACGGGGTGGGCTGGGGGAGCGGCGCTCTTGGCCATGGCGTTGTTGACCGGCGCCGTGCTCCCCGACCCGGCGCTCGTTGACGCGGTGCGGCAGGGCGACGTCGAGGAGGTCCAGTCCCTGCTGGATGGCGGCGCGGACCCGAGCGCGGCGCGGGGAGACGGGTTGACCGCCCTGCACGTCGCTGCCCAGGAGGGGCGCGTCGAGATCGTGAAGCTCTTGCTCGACGCCGGAGCCAACCTAGACGCCAAGTCGCGTATCGGTGACTACACGCCGCTGCACTTGGCCAGCGAAGGGGCCCACGACCCGGTCGTTGGTGCCCTGATCGCGGCCGGGGCCGACGTGAGCGCCGCAACGTCGACAAGTGGCGTGACGGCACTGCATCTCGCCGCGCAGGTGGCCGGAGGAGAAGAGGCGGTCAAGATGCTGCTGGAGAGTGGCGCGCCGGTGGACGCCACGGAGGCCCAGGCCGGGCAGACTCCGTTGATGTTCGCGGCGGCGGCCGGCCGCACGGCAGCGGTGCGCGAGTTGCTGAAGCACGGCGCGGATCCCGGGATCCGGACCGAGGTCGTGGACGTGCTCAGACGTATGGCTATCGACCGCGCGGCGATCAGGCGGCTCCAGGAAACGAGGATAGCGATCCGTAATGCCGCCGAAGAGGGGACCGACCGTACGTTGACCGCCGCCGAGGAACAGGCGGCGATCGACGCACAGCGGGAGTTTCTGAGCTCGGAAGAGGAGATCCAGGACGTTCTGGCCGGCTTCAATCCCGATTCCCTGGCGAGGCGCGTGCCGCTGTGGAATACGCCTACCGGCCTCAAGAGCGACGTCGAGATCCTCCGGCGGCCTCAGTGGGAGGTGCTGGTGGGCATCACCGGAGGGATGACGGCGCTGCTGCACGCGGCCCGCGAGGGCCACGTCGAAACGGCGCTAACCCTTCTGGACGGCGGTGCCGACATCGATCAGGTAAGCGGCGACGGATCCAGTCCGCTCCTGATCGCGACTCTCAACGGTCAGTTCGATCTGGCGCTGGAGTTGATCGAGCGGGGTGCCGATCCGAATCTTGCCACCACCACGGACGGCGTCTCACCCCTGTTCGCTGTTCTTCGCACCCAGTGGGGAGCGTACAACACCGGGCATCCGCAACCCCGGGCTCACGATCTCCAGCAGGCCGAGTACATGACCGTGTTCAACGCACTGCTGGACGCGGGGGCAGACCCGAACGTGCGCCTGAAGACGCACCTCTACTACTTCAACTGGTTCAACGGCCAGCTCGGCCTCGACATCACGGGCGCGACGCCGTTCTGGCGCGCCACGTTCGCCCAGGATCTGGAGGCCATGAAGACGCTGGTGGCGCACGGTGCCGACCCGGACGTCCCGACCCGGTGGCCTGAGGTCGGGATGCGCGGCGCGCGGCAACAGGACGGTCGGATCATGGACGACTCCGGCATCCCGAGGGTCGAGGGCTCACCCAACATGTATCCCATCCACGCAGCGGCGGGGGGCGGCTACCTGGGGATCGGGTCTTGGCAGGTCATGGCCGTGCCGAACAACTTCCTCAACACCGTCAAGTATCTGGTCGAGGAACACGGCGCGGACGTCAATCTGCGGGATTCTTGGGGCTACACGCCGCTTCACTACGCATCCGTGAGGGGTGGCAACGACCTGATCGAGTATCTTGTGGCTCAAGGTGCCGACGTAACGGCCCTCAGCGTGCTCGGCCAGACACCGGCCGATCTGGCCCGCGGAGGGCGTGCGGGGTACTTCGAGCGCGTTCCCTTCCCTGAAACCGTGGAGCTTCTGCAGAGCCTCGGCTCGCCCATCAGGTGCCTCAGCACCATCTTCCGGGGTACGGGCGACTACTGCGAGGGCACCGAAGTGGAGCCGTGGGAAGGAATGGTGACGGACGAACAGGGCAGGGTCCGCTCGACGAATGAGCGCTAGGAGACCGCAAGGCTCCGGGATCGTGGCATGATCGATCGGTTTTCGGAATGGGCCGGGTCCGAGAGCTTTGCTTCCGGGCCCGGCCCGCTGCATTTAAGGAGTCTGGGGCTGGAGGCGGACAGCCCGTAGCCGGGACGGTACCAACTTGACACGCGGGGGTAGCCGTGACTATTGACACGTGCCTATAATACGAGTGGGATTACCCGCATTTCCCACACAGCATGAGGGAGGAATCATGCGATCAAAGCCTTGTTTGATTGCGCTTGCCGGGTTGCTGCTGGCGGTGCCGCAGCTCGGGGCGCAGCAGATCACCGGGAGGGTAGTGGACGCGCAGAACGGCGAGCCGCTGGCCGCCGTCCAGGTGTTCATCGCCGGGTCCGGGATCGGCGCGCTCTCACAGCAGAACGGGCGCTACTTGCTGCTCAACGTTCCTGCCGGAACGCACACGCTCTCGGCGGAGCGGATCGGCTATCAGGCCGTGACCGCGGAAGTCACGGTGGCTGCCGGTGAGACGGCCGTAGCGGACTTCCGGCTCACCGAGCAGGCGCTCGGGCTCGACGAGATCATCGTGACCGGGACGCCGGGCGGGACGCAGCGCCGCGCGATCGGGAACACGGTCACGAGCGTGACGGCTGCCGAACTCACCCGGGACGTGTCGTTCACGCAGGTCCAGGACGTGCTCCAGGGCCGGTCGCCCGGCGTCCGGATAGCCGCGGTCAACGGCGTTATCGGCTCCGGCGCGGACGTCGACGTCCGGGGCGTCGGCACGTTCAACCTCGGCCGCAACCCGCTCATCTACGTGGACGGCATCCGGGTCAACAACGACGGAGCGGCCGGACCGGCGACGGGAGGAGAGAGGGTCGTCAACGTCTTCAACGACTTCAACCCGGCGGACATCGAGAGCATCGAGATCATTAAGGGCCCGGCGGCGGCGACGCTGTACGGGACCGAGGCCTCGGCCGGGGTGATCCAGATCATCACGAAGCGGGGTCAGGAGGGAGACGCCCAGTTCGATGTGTCGATCCGTCAGGGTGTCAACTTCATCCGGGATCCCCAGGGCCGTACCGGCACACAGTGGACGTGTACCGACGCCTTCGCGCCGCCGTGCAGCCCGGATGGGACCGATCTCGGGAGCGGCGGCCCAGGGGCGGGCGGCAGGCTGGTCGCCTTCAACATGCCCCGCGACTTGGACGAGATCCTGGATCTCGGCACGGAAGCCTGCGCGAGAAGCCTGGACGATCCCATGTGCTGGAACCAGTACTGGACGAAGGGTCCCGTCTCCGAGGGCAAGTGGCCTCAGGAGAACATCTTCCAGTACGGCCAGAGTCAGACGTACGACCTGGGCGTGCGGGGCGGCACGTCCGCGGTGCGCTACTTCCTGCAGGCGAGCTACACCGAGGACGACGGCATCGTCTGGTACAACTGGAACAACGTGTTCCGTGGCCGGGCCAACGTCGGCGTCGTGTTCAACGAGAATTTCTCGCTCGACGTATCGGCCGGCTACATCCAGGGCGACACGCGCTTCAGCAATCCCGCCAGTGGTGAGGGTGGTATGTTCACCGAGTTCGGCTGGGGCGTGGGCTACTGCATCCCGACGATCAGCAACGGCGACCCGACCACAAACCCCTGCCCCCGGATTCTGGGCTTCCAGGAGCACCTGCCCACCGACCACCAGCAGGTCGAGGCGACGCGCGACTTCAAGCGCTTCACGGGGAGCGCCACGCTGAACTTCACGCAAGGCGACTGGCTCTCGGCGCGGGCCGTGGTCGGCCTCGACCAGGGCTGGGACGAGAACGGCGTGCTGTATCCGATCGACACGCGGCAGGAGCCGGTCTATTTCCGGGACTTCCGTCAGAACAAGACCGGATCGATTCAGATCGAGCGGCCGCACAACACTTCGATGACCGTGGACATGTCAGCCACGGTGAACTACGACTTGACCGACGACCTTAGCACGGCCACATCGGCGGGGGCCCAGTACTACGAGACCCGGCGGGAGGAGTTCACGAACAACAGCCAGGACTTCGCCTCTCCGCTGTCGCGGACGATCAACCAGACGCCGGTCACCAGCGCGGAGATCCTATACAGCTACGTCGAGAACAAGTCGGCCGGCTTCTACGTCCAGGAGCAGCTGAGCTGGCAGGACCGGCTCTTCGTGACCGGCGCGGTGCGCTGGGACGACAACTCGGCGTTCGGCACCGCCCGTGAGGGTGGGGCGGAATGGGCGCCCGAGGTCTACCCGAAGGTGTCGGGGACGTGGGTGATCTCCGAGGAGGGCTTCTGGACCATCGAAGCCATCAACTCGCTCCGCCTGCGGGGCGCCTGGGGCAAGGCGGGTCGCCAGCCGAGCACCTTCGCCGGGGTGAACACCTTCGGCGTGATCGCGGGGATGGGCGGAGGGTCGGCGCTCGACCCGACCAGCGTCGGGAACCAGGACGTCGGTCCGGAGGTCGGCACGGAGATCGAACTCGGCTTCGACTACGCGCTGTTCGAGGACCGCCTCTCGGGCGAGTTCACCTGGTTCTCTCAGTCGAACCGGGACGCCCTGCTGGACGTCATCGTTCCGCCGAGCTTCGGCTCCGGCAACGAGGTCCAGCGAAACGTCGGCCGGATCGACAATTGGGGCTGGGAAGCGACGCTCTCCACGCGGCTCTACGAGAGCCCGAGCTTCTCGTTCAGCATGGACTTCCAGGGCGCCCACACGATGAACGAGATCATCTCGCTGGGCGACTTCCCTGGCAGCAACAACATCCGGATCGGGTGGCCGTACCCGAACCAGACCGACGACCGTTACGTCCTGGACGCCCAGTACGACCCCAACGGCCCGCACCGGGACGAATGGGGCCGGACGATCTCGGCCAACTGCGACTCGGGCGTCGTCATCGGCGGCGGAGACCAGAGCGACAAGACTGGGCAGTACGGAGTGGTGTTGGGCGGCCCGCCTGCACCGTGCGCCTCGGTCCCCTACAGAATCTTGGCGGGCCCGAACTTCCCGACCTACACGTGGTCCGTGAGCCCGCAGATCACGCTGCTCAACAACATGTTCCAGGTCCACGCGCTCTTCGACGGCGCGTACGGCATCATGAAGGATGACGATACGCAGTCGTGGAACGATCGCTACAACAGCAGCTACGACGCTCGCTGCCAGTGCGATCCGGCCTTCGCCGTCGGCGACCGGTACCGCTCGTACTTCACACAGGGCTACTTCGACGGCGATTTCTGGAAGCTGCGGGAGGTCGGGGTGCGCTACAATCCGCCAGAGTCCCTGGCCCAGATGGTCGGGGCGGAGAGGGCGTCACTCTCCTTCTCGGCCCGCGAGGTCGCGACCCTGTGGGTGAAGCAGGACTACCTCGGGATAGACCGGGGCGGGAACACAGGCAACCCGAGGCCGCATCCACTCGATCCCGAGATCGGCCGGAACGACGGCTCGGGCCACCGGGTGACTCCACCCCTCACGACGGTCCACATGACGCTCAACGTGACCTTCTGAGCTAAGGGTGGAGCCCAAGCACACCAAGCCGAGCAGCTTGGGGGCGGCGGCGGCGCGCGAGGTGCCGTCGCCTCTCCCCCGGCTCTCCCGATACGAAATCGAGTCGCCGGAGGACATAGAGATGACAAACTTTACCGACCGAGCCCGACGGACAGGGTGGGGGCGTGGGCTGGCGCTCCTTCTCGCCGTGGGGGTGCTGAGTGCCTGTAGTGACCTCCTGGACGTGGATCTGCCGGCCGAGCTCACCGACCAGGCCTTGGAGGACGCGGCCGGAGCCGAGACCCAGATGGTCACGCTGGTGACCCACTTCGAGGACGGCTTCGACGAGTACGTGGACTATGCCCTCGGTCGCGAGGACGGCGGCGAGGTCTTCATGTGCGGGCCCTGTGGCCCGTACAACTTCCCGATCAATTCCGCTGTATTCGACTCCTTCGCCAAGTCCCGCAGATTCGCGAATTTCCTCCACGACAAGCTCGCGAACGAGTGGGAAGTGTCGCAGGTGCCCCGGCGTGGCGAGTTCCTGGCCATCTCCTCGATGTACGAAGGGGCCTCGATCGGGTTTATGGGGCAGACCCTCTGTGAGGCCGCCATTGACGGAGGTCCGCTGGTCCGTGTGGACGAGCTCCTGTCGATGTCCGAGGGCCTCCTCACCCGGGCGCTCTCCGAGGTCCAGTCGGCGGGCGACTTCGCCATGCCCAGCAGGATCTCTTCCAGCGCCATGACCATGGCGTACGGACTCCGTTCCCAGATCCGCTGGATGGCGGGCGACATGGCGGGCGCCATGGCCGACGCCCAGCAGGTGCCCCAGGGCTTCATGGCCTGGGTGACCCGGGAGCCAAACCGGCGGAACACCATCGCCTCTCTCCGGAACCAGGGCGGCTTCCTCGATTCGTACGACCCGATCGACTGGTGGCCCGGCGGCGTCAACCCGGCGACGGGCCAGCCGTGGCCGGACATCCTCCCCTTCACGGGCTACACCTTCCTGGGGATCATGCCCGACGGGCGGGCCGTGCGCGATGACGGGATTCCGATTCGGACCGAGGACACCAACCACCTACAAGTAGGAAACGACATCGGGGTGACGCCCGGTGCAGTACCCGACACCCGGGTGCCCACGCGGGGCGTGGAGATCCAGGGCAAGGGGGGGAGAGGTTACGTGCCCACGAAGTACGCGGACGTGACCGACGACATCCCGCTGGTGAACTGGAAGGAGATGGTGCTGATCCGGGCGGAGGGCATGGGCGGCCAGGGGGCGATCGACCTGGTCAACGAGCTGCGGACCTTCGACAACCTCCCGTTGGTCACGTACGCGGATCCGAACGACGCGACCGAGATCCGTTACATGATCATCGAGGAGCGGCGCCGGGCTCTCTACGGCGAGGGACGGTACTTCCACACCATGCTTGAGAACACCGACCTCCTGTGGTTCCCCAGGGACAATGGGGGGAGCCGGGGATTCGGGCACAATATGGCTGGTGGCGTCCGCTGGCTCATGCCCGAAGGTGAGTACGTCAACAACGAGAACCTGTCGCTCAGCGACCGGGGCACGGGTTGCAACCCGAACGAGGCGCCGGTCGGCTTCTGAGTTGGCAGGCGTGGCAGGTGTGAGCGGACGGCCGTCCGTGCCCTTCGGGGGGCGGGCGGCCGTGCCGCGTGGGCCAACAGGACGAAAAGAGGCGTCGGGTCGAAGCGATCAGCTCCGGTCCGACGCCTTTCGGTTTCGGCTCCGCTGGCTCGCCGTGGCGCTCACAGTCAGCGTTCTGACCGCCTGTGAGCGCGGCGGCGCCCGGACGCCGTCGTCTCCGAACCTCCTCGGGAATCCGGCTCTGCAGGACGTCTTGGCACTGCAGGCGGCGCGAGACGGCCGGGGTCTCGTGCGCAGGCTGGAGGACCCCGACGCGACCGTGCGGGCCCGCGCTGCGTTCGCGCTGGCAAGCGTGCAGGAGCCCGCCGCCGCGGTTGCGCTCCTGCAGGCGCTCGCCGATCCCGTGCCCGCCGTGCGCGCCGAGGCCGCGTTCGCGCTGGGACAACTTCCGCAAAGCTCAGGCGAAGTCGAGACGGCGCTCGTGGAGGCAGCCGAACGGGAAGTGGATCGGACCGCCAGGACACGGCATGTCGAGGCGCTGGGCAAGGTGGGACGCATCTCGGCGGCCGAATGGCTGGCGCGCCTGCCACCCACCGATCCAGTGGGAGTGGTTGGGACGCTGGCTCTCGCGCGGACCCTCGCACGCGGCGTGGCCACGCAGGGTCCGACCGATGCGTTGATCTCCCGCCTCACCGATTCCGACGCCCGTGTACGGGAGTTCGCTGGCTGGGGTCTGGCGAACGCGCTCAGAGAGTCGTCCTGGGCGGCATGGAGCGACCAGGTCTACCAGGCTCTCGAGGGTTACGAGCGGACCGACCCAGCCGCGGTGCAACTACTGCGCGCCGTGCTCCGGTTACCGGATCCGGCTGGGAAGCAGCGGGCGCGCGCCTGGCTCGAGGAGTCGCCGGGGTGGAGGGGGCGCGTCGCGGCGACCGAAGGGCTCACCGCGGCAACGGAGGCCCTTGACCGGTCGGCGCTGTTGACGGCGCTCGATGATCCATCGCCTCACGTCCGAAACGCCGCCGCGGCTGCGCTCCTGGGATCTCCCCTGGAGTCGGCAGAGCTGGACCGGGTGGAGCGGTGGGTCGAGGCGCATCCCGAGGAGCGGCTCACCAACGGTGCGCTCATGAGGGTGCTCGCGTCACGGGGCAGGAGCGCTCGGGCGATTGGATGGCTCGAGTCGCTCACCGACGACGACCCGACCGGTTGGCCGTCGGCGATCGACGCGATCACGCTGGCTGCAGGTGAGAGGGCGACCCGCGCGCTGTACGAAGCCAGCCAGTCCGGTTCGCGCTTCGTCTCAGGGGTGGCCGCGCGCGCGCTTGCCGTGCGGTGGGCAACAGAGCGCGAGGGACCGTCGCTCCATCGACTCTACTATGAAGCCTTCGTGCGGGCGTTGCGCGACGGCGATCCCGGGCTCGCTCCGATTCTGTCGGGCCTCCTGTCAGAACAATCATTTAGGGCACTCGGGTCGGACAGCGTTCTGGCCGACGCGCGCGCGTTGGCGGCGCTTCCCGAGCCAACGATCGCAGAGCTCGACTGGACGCTGTTGAACGAGCTCGGCCGTCACCCTCGACTCGTGCTCGAAACCGAGCGCGGTAGCGTTACCGTGGAGCTCTTCACCGACCAAGCCCCGTTGACCGTGCAAAAGGTGGCCGAGCTCGCGCGCGCCGGGCGCTACGACGGCGTTCGGTTCCACCGCGTACTCCCCAACTTCATGGCGCAGGGCGGTGACGTTGCGCGTGGCGACGGGTTGGGCGACCCCGGCTTTCGGATCCCGAGCGAGCTGACGCATCTGCGCTACGAGCGCGGCACCGTCGGCATGGCGCGTACGGAGAAGGACACAGAAGGCTCGCAGTTCTTCATCACGCACTCGATCCAGCCCCACCTGGACGGTGCCTACACGGCGTTCGGTCAGGTCATCGACGGGCTCGACGTAGTGGACGAGCTGCGCGAAGGGGACCGGATCACGCGGGCCACAATCGAACCGGCCTCGGACACCCGGGAACCCGCCCCCTAGACGTCTCCGCGCTCGATGAACGGCGCGAGTAGTGCCCGCACCGCCCCTGCAGGATCTACTGCTCCCATCACCGCGCCGATCACCGCCACGCCAGCCGCCGACGTGCGCGCGACCTCCCGTGCGCGGGCGGGTGTGATTCCGCCCACCCCCACGACCGGCACGGCAACGGCGCGCGCCAGACGTTCGAGCCGCTCGATACCGATGACCTCCCCGGCGTCCGCCTTGCTGTTGGTGGGATAGACCGTGCCGCATCCCAAGTAGTCCGCCCCGCCGGCGACCGCGTGGGCCGCCTCCAGCGGATCATCGGTCGAGTAACCGATCAAGAAGTCCTGCGGGACTTGGGCTCGCACGGCCGCGACCGGCAGATCATCGCGGCCCAGGTGAACTCCGTCGGCCCCTGCCGCGAGCGCCACGTCCAGCCGGTCGTTGACGAAGAGGAGCGCTCCGAACCGCCGGGTCAACGACCGCAGCTCTCGGGCGGCCTCGAGGAGGCGAGCGGAATCGACCTCCTTGTTGCGCAGCTGGATCGCCCGCGCACCGGCAGCCAGAGAATCTTCCACGATCGCCGGTACTCCGCGGGAGCCTGCCATAGTCGAGTCAGTTAGCACGACCAGCCGGAGTGCCGAGGCCAGGTCGGGTGGGGACGAACTCACGCTTCAGCCCCCGGAAGGGCCGACGGCGGGCTGGTCGAACGGAGGGTGGGGCAGCACACTCGTGTCGAGCGAGTCCCAAGCTCGCCTGGCCAGCGCCTTCGCTCGGTTGTGTTCGCTCAAGGTGCGCGTGAACACGTGAGAGCCGTCGGGGCGCGCAACGAAGTACAGATAGTCCACGTCCTCGGGAGCGAGCACTGCATCGAGCGCAGCCTCTCCTGGAGCGCCGATGGGTCCGGGTGGAAGACCTGTGCGCGCGTAGGTGTTGTAGGGGTCGTCCGCGACCGAGTCGATCGCGGCATAGAGCAGGCGCTGCCGTGGCCCGCCGAGCGCGTACAGGACCGTGGGGTCTGCCTGGAGCGGATATCCGCGCTCGATCCGGTTCAGGTATACGGCGGCGATCGTCGGCATCTCCTCGACCCGGCGGGCTTCGGCCTGCACGATCGATGCCAGCGTGACGGCCTCCTGTTCGGAGAGGTCCGCAGTCTCCAGGCGGGTACGCCGGTCCCGAGTCCAGTAGCGCCGATAGCGATCCGTCATCGCGCTCACCACGGCGTCGAGGGAACTCCCCGGCGTGAAGCGGTACGTGTCGGGGAACAGGTAGCCCTCGAGACCTGGACCCGGCACGCGCCAGCGCACGTGCAGGGAATCGCCGGAGAGGCGGGCGTGGACGGAGTCCGGCGGCAGGTCGGTCATCTCGGCGATCCGGGGGGCCATCTGGGTCAGACGCCACCCCTCCGGGATGGTCATCGGCAGGGTCGCCACCCGCCCTCGGCTCAGCACGTCGACGACCTGCGACCAACGCTCGCCCGGCGCGAGGCGGTAGACTCCGGCCTTGAGGGTCCGGTCGGCGCGGCGAAGCCGCACGTACGCGCGGAAGAGAGGGGCGTGGTCGATGATGTCTCGAGCGACCAGCGTGTCGGCAACCTGTCGCAGCGACGCGCCTCTCGGGATGGTGAGCGACACCGGCTCGCCGCGCGGCGCTGCGTCGCAGGCCAGTAGTCCCAGTAGGCCCAGCAGTGTTGCCGCCCGAATCACCGTACTTCGTCCGGGCGGCGATCCAGCCATGTTTGCAGGATAACCGCCGCCGCAGCACGGTCCACGCGGCCTCTCTGCTCCGGCCCACCCAGGGCGTGGCCGGCTGCGCGAACTGCCCGCTCAGCTTGGACGGACGTGAAGCGCTCGTCAACGAAACCCACCGGCACCTGCAGTCTCCGCGCGAGTTCCTCGCCGGCAGTGCGTACTCGCCGTGTCCACTCGGTGTCGGCTCCACGCAGGCTCAAGGGCACTCCCACGACGATCGCAGTGACATCGTGCACACGTGCCAGTGACTCCAGCGCCGCGACGGGCAAGCGCTGTCCCGGGCGGCGCTGGATCGTCTGTAGCGGGGAGGCGAGGGTCCCGGTCGGGTCGCTCAACGCGACTCCGGTCCTTCGCTTGCCGAAGTCAACACCCATGACACGTCCGGCCACTGTCAGGTGCCAGGGCGTCGGAGGCAAGACAGGGCGGACTCGAGGGAGTGTCCGGCCAGGAGGAGCCCGTAGAGGTCGTGAACCGTCTGGGTTGCGCCGAACGCGAAGGTGCAACGCTCGGCGCCTCTCGTGCGGCAGCTCGTCTCCAGTACGGCGATTGGACCCGCGGCTGCGCCGGTAAGCAGCCCTGCCATCAAGCCCGTCGACAGGCTGCACGACGACGGCTCGGCGTCGTGAGCGTCGGCCTCCGCCCAGTCCCGGCTCTCCAAAAGCCCTACGCCCGGATGGACGGTCCGGTGCGTGAAGCTGCCCCATCCGCGCCCGCCGAGGAGCGCCGACAGACGCTCCCAGAACACCCTCCCGTCGAGCTCGGTCAGCGGTTCGCGAGCCGATCCTCGGGACAGGCTCTCCCACAGCGCCTGCCCGGCGCGGTACCCGGCGGCGTGCAAGGCGCGGATCGTCGCGAGGGCGCCCGCATCGCGTTGCATCTGACGACGGAGTTCGGTGAGGCCCACCGCAGGAATCGATACGTTGCGCGCGCCATCGCGTGTGCCGACTCGTGGCGCTGATTCGGTCGACTGCATCCCAGCCTCCGCAGGGGTCGGGCGCCCGCACCCGGAACGTCCGGCGGCCGCCGTCGTACAGGTGAGTCGGCGACCGAAGCGACAGCGATGCCGACACAACAATACAAGCTGCGCGGGGGGTGGGCCACGTCGATTCGTATGGCCTTCCGCCGCCGAGGAGTGCTCCTTGAGTCCGCTACGTCCGACCTCAATGCCAATGCTGCTCGTCGTTGCGCTGATTACGGCCGGACCCGTGGCCGGCCTGTTCGCACAGGAAGGCTCGCCCGGCGGTCCAGTGCCCCAATCCCTGCTTTCCGCCCGGCGCGCACGGTTGGTCGAGTCGCTCGGCGGACGTCTGGCCTTGATCGGCGCCGATCACCTGAAGGACATCGAGAGCGAGTACCCGCAGGATTCCGACTTTCGCCAGAGCGCCGATTTCTTCTACCTGACGGGTCTCGAGGAGCCCGAGGGGTGGCTCGTGCTGAACGCGGGCGGCCCGGGGGCCGTGGTCCTCTATCTCATGCCGCGTGATCCGGCCAGCGAGACGTGGACCGGCAGGCGCCTCGGCCCGGGTCCGGAGGCCAGCCGTATTTCCGGCGTCGAGGACGTGCGGTCGATGTCCAGGTTCGACGAAGATCTCGCCGGATGGCTGGAGATGGAGGCGAGCGTGGTCCTCTCCCTGGGAGACGAGCGTAACCGCAACGCCGTCCAGGCCCCGTTCGAGCGGGCCGGCGTGGCTACGGAGGCTGCCGCGCCGCTGCTTGCCCGCCTGCGGATGATCAAGGACGAGGACGAGATCCGCCGCCTCTGCCGCGCGATAGAGATCACCATGGAAGCCCAGCGCGAAGCCTGGAGGGTCGCCGAGCCCGGTGTGTTCGAGTACGAGATCGAGGCCGCCATCGAATACGTCTTTCGCGCCGGCGGTGCGGAACGCGTCGGGTTTCCCTCGATCGTGGCGTCGGGACCCAACACGACGACGTTGCACTACGACAAGAATCGGCGAAGGACCCGGACGGGCGACCTGTTGCTCATCGACATCGGCGCCGAGTTCGGGTACTACACGGCCGATATCACGCGCACCGCTCCCGTGAGCGGCACCTTCACGGATCGTCAGCGGGAGCTGTACGAGCTCGTGCTCGGCGCCCTGGAGGCGGGCATCGCCGCGGTTCGGCCGGGGAGCAACATTGGCGTAGCGCACCAGGCGGCCGTCCGTTACCTGGACCGCAACTCCGGGGACCTCTGCGGTCAGCGCTCCTGCTCGGCGCACTTCATCCACTCCCTCTCGCACTGGCTCGGCATGGACGTGCACGACGTGGGAGGGATATTGACACCGTTCGAACCGGGGATGGTGCTGACCGTGGAGCCGGGGATCTATCTGCCGGACGAAGACCTGGGCATCCGGATCGAGGACGTCGTGCTCGTCACGGAAGCGGGTCACGAGGTGCTGAGCGCCGCGCTCGCGCGCGATCCCGATGAGATCGAGGCCGTGATGCGCGAGACTCCCAGGTGGATAAGAAACCGCTGAGAAAGTCCGCCGGCCCCAGCGTGGTTCGTGCGGCTCCACGGGTGCCGTGGAGAAAGTCGCGAGGGCGGCCGCACAGTATGTGCGGCGGGGCCGGCAGCGACGCGAGCGGAGGCTGGCTCGAGCGCGGCGGCGACCGGAAGAACGTGGAACGGCCGGTCGAGGGGGCCCAGAAGCCATTCTGCTGAACGCGCTCGGTCCGGGCACGATTTGCCCGGTGGCATGCGGCGGGCGGGGCCGATGATCCCGGCGCGACTGATCGAACGCAAGCGCGGCGGCGGGACGCTCGATGCGCTGGAGATCGAACGCTTCTTCGGTGGCTACCTGACAGGACAGGTCACCGACTACCAGATGTCCGCCTTCCTCATGGCGGTCTACTTCCATGGGCTGGAGCGCGACGAGCTGGGGGCTCTGCTCCGGGTCATGATCCGCTCCGGCGCAACGCTCGACCTGTCGGACTTGTCGGTTCCCGGCGCGGACAAGCATTCCACCGGCGGGATCGGCGACAAGGTATCTCTCGTGCTCGCTCCTCTGGCGGCCGAGCTGGGGCTCGGCGTCCCCATGATGTCGGGCCGGGGGCTGGGACACACCGGCGGCACCCTCGACAAGCTCGAGTCCATTCCGGGCTTTCGCACTGATCTCTCCCTGTCCCGGATACAGGAAGTGCTTAGAGGTGTGGGCTGCGTGATGACGGGCCAGACGGCTGAGATCGCACCGCTGGATCGGCGCCTGTACGACCTGCGAAACGCGACGGGCACCGTCGCTTCCCTGCCGCTGATCGCGACCAGCATCATGAGCAAGAAGCTGGCCGAGGGGATCCAGGGGCTCGTCCTAGACGTCAAGGTCGGCGCCGGCGCCTTCCTGCCCGAGGAGGACGACGCGCTGGAACTCGCCGAGACGATGGTTGAGATGGGCGAGACCTACGGGGTCCGCACGAACGCGCTGCTCACCGCGATGGACCGGCCGCTGGGCCGCGCGATCGGCAACGCGCTCGAAGTAAGGGAGGCGGTCGAATGCCTCGGCGGGGCCGGGCCGGACGATCTCCGGGAGCTCACCCTCTGTCAGGCCGCCGAAATGGCGATGGTCAGCGGCGTTCAGCCGAGTCCATCCGCCGCCCGAGCGGCGGCGGCCGAGGCGCTGGACGGCGGCGGCGCGCTCGACCGCTTTGCGAGCATGGTCGAGGCTCAGGGCGGGGATGCCGCAGTAGTCGGCCACCCGGAGCGTCTGCCTCGAGCGCCGGTCGTGCTCGAATGCGCCGCGGAGAGGGCGGGCGTCGTGGCCGGGATTGCTCCACGGACGCTGGGGTGGACGGTCGTCGAATTGGGCGGGGGGCGGCGCGCAGTGGGAGATCCGATTGACCTGAGCGTGGGCTTCGTCCTCCACGTTGTCCCCGGTCAGCATGTAGAACCGGGCGACCTCATCGGCGAAGTACACGCTGCCGACTCCGACGGCGCGGCGCGCGCCTGCCGTGCGCTCCGAGACTCGGTCGAGATCAGCGCAGGTTCGAGCGTGTCGCCCAGGCCGCTGATCTCGCACCGCGTGAGCGCTGCAGGCGTCGAGCGGCTCTAGTGCCGTCGCCGGATCACCGTGCGGGCATGAACGTGCCGAACGTGACGCCTTCTCCGCGCAGCGCGGACGCTAGCTCGTCGACGCGCGCGGGGAGGGTCCGAAGGGCGATGCCGCATTTCGCTCGGGCCTCGGCCGGGGCAGGAACCACGTCGACCGGGATGCCGTGCTCTTGAGCGGTGTCTTCTGCCCAGAGCGCGAAGTGGGTCGTCTCGAACGTGAAGAGGAGTCCTTCTTGGGGCTCCCCGGTCACTGCCACTGGCCCGACGGGGCCGGAGCGCTGGTCCCTCTGCCGATGCGGGGAAGGCGGAATCGACCGCGGCCGGTGTCGTCGCATATCTCGGTCGGCTCTGTGCCCGGGATGTAGTACTCCGTGTACTCCTCGCCCCGACACCACTGGCTCCACAACCTGCCGGTCCGGACGTCGACCTGGCGATTGGTCAGTCCGGGTAGAACGGGCCAGGGATCAGGCAGCGGGAGCGATGCCCCGGAACGGACGGCAGCCACGGCATCCCCGGCGGACGGGACGGAATCAGGTTGCGGCGCAACCGTGGAGTCGGGCTCGAGGGAGCCCGCATCGGTCGGCCCTCCGGTTGGCGGAATGCTGTCTCCGTAGTAGACCTTGGTCATGAACCGGCCCCACGTCGGCGCCGCGAAGCCGCCGCCCGTCGCACGAGGAGTGATCATCTGGGGACGGTCCAGGCCGAACCAGACGCTGGCGATGAGATTGGACGTAAAGCCGGTGAACCAAACGTCGGTGCCGTCGTTGGTCGTCCCCGTCTTGCCGGCCGTCGGCACCTCCCACGGGAGGTTGCCGCCATTGGGTCCCGGGGTGCGCATTCCCCCGCCGGTGCCGCGGTTCGCCGCGTCTTGGAGCAGGTCTACCATGAGTCGTGCGACCAGGCTGTCCAGCACCTGCGTACGCTCTGGCTGCGGTTCCCACAGGAGCTCGCCCTCGGCGTTCTCCACGCGCACGATCGGAAAAGGCCTGACGCGCGTGCCGAGCGTCGCATAGGCGGAATAGGCTTCGGCGACCTCGAGCGGGATCACTTCGACCGCGCCGATCGTGGTCGAGGGGAACCGCTCGATCTGCGTCGTGATCCCCATGCGGCGTGCGGTCTGCGCAACCGTCTCGATTCCCACTTCCTCCCAGCCCAGCTTGATTGCCACCATGTTGACCGACCGACGCAGCCCGTCTCGGATCGTCATTGGCCCCTCGAACCTGCCCGCGTAGTTCTGCGGCCTCCATTCCGTCCCGCTGACCTGGGGATAGACGACCGGCGCGTCCACGATGATGTGCGATGCCGGGATGCCGCTCTGGATGGCGGCCGTGTAGACGAATGGCTTGAAGGAGGAACCCGCCTGGCGGCGCGCTTGCCGGGCCCGATCGAACTTTGACTGCCTGTAGTTGCGCCCGCCGATGAGCGCCCGTACGGCGCCGGTGTAGGGATCGAGCGCGACGAAGGCGCCTTGCAGGTAAGGGGTTTCCCCCGGGAAGGTCGTAACGGTGTCGAATTCCGCGTACTTGGGATGCTCGAACGTCACCAAGTCTTCGATGCGCCGCCATCCGAACTCCATCGCCTCATCGGCGGCCTGTTGCATCGCGACGTCGAGCGTGGTCGTGACATTGAGTCCGCCGCGGTAGACCTCCTGTCCGTACATGGAATCCAGGATCTGACGCACCCATTCCTGGAAGTAAGGCGCGATGCCCTGGGCGCCGCCCGCGAGCTGGCTCTCAGCGGGCAGTGGCTCGGCGCGCCAGCGCTCGGCTTCCTGCTCGGTCAGGTACCCCTGGTCGGCCATCTGGGCCAACACGAGATTGCGCCGCTGCAGCGCGTTGTCGGGTCTTCGGAAGGGGTCGTACCTGCCGGGCACGTTCAGGATGGCGGCGATCAGGGCCGACTCCGCCGGGTTCATCGCGATCACGTCCTTGCCCAGGAACGCGCGAGCTCCCGCCTGCACCCCGTACGCGCGCCCGAGATAGATCTGGTTCAGATAGGCTTCGAGGATCTGGTCCTTCGTGTACGAGCGCTCCAGCTCCAGTGCCACCTGGAGTTCCCTGAGTTTGCGGAGCAGGCCGCCGCTCAGCAGCCGCCGCTCGAAGTCTATGACGTCCTCCTGGAACATGATCCGGGCGAGCTGCTGCGTGATCGTGCTGCCGCCACCCCTGCGGTTGAATGTCATCACGCCGAACGCGGCCCGCGCGACGCCCCGGACATCTAGGCCGCCGTGGCGATAGAAGCGCTTGTCTTCAATCGCGATCACCGCTTGGGGGACATGCGACGGCAGGGCCGCGAGCGAGACGGCGGTGCGGCGCTCGATGCCGAGTTCACCGATCAGCACCCCGTCATGGCTGTAGAGCTTGGACGTCTCCTCGGGCTCCCACGTGCGGATCTGGGCCACGGACGGACAGGCCGCGCAGAGGTTCTGCCACGAGCCCCAGGCGATGCCGGCACCCACGGCGAAGAGGAACGCGAGAGCCAAGAGGTTGGCGCGCGGATTCCAACGGGCGCGGCGGCGGATACGTCTTCTGGCCATTGGCCGCGAGGCGGGTCCTGGGCAGCGGGGGCGTGTGCAAGGGTGGACGGACGATTCGTCCAAGTCGTGCAGAATCTACACTAGCTGGCTTTGCCGGGTCCGGGCGTCGGAGGCCAGGAGGGCACCGGGCTTCGCGGGCCCCTTGCGCCAGCCGTGATGGCCTGCAGGCTCCGCTGCCGCAGCGTTCGCCCAGCCGCCTCCGCAGGTATTTTCGAACGTCCCGCAGGGGCAGCAGGAGCGCTTCCGGGGACCGTGGCCCAACAGTTGTGCGAGGGTCCGGCCTCCGCGGCCGGGCGTAACCCGAGAGCCGGGGCTCGGCGGCCGGAGACGCGACGCGGCTGTCATCGGGCCGGACCAGCTTGGTAGAGCGGGCGTCCGGGGCCATCTTAACGTCACGGCGGCCCCGAGCGCCCGGGCTATGGGAACGGTGAGGTTTGGATAGTGTCTTGACGTCGTGGGCACGCTCGGAGCCGGAGGAGTCCAGATGAGAGCACGGCGTTGTGCTTGGAAGTCCCGCCTAGCGTACGACGTGGTCCGTGTCGCGCTGTTGATGCTCGCCGTCGCCCGACCCGCTTGGGGCCAGGAGCCGGGAGTGTTGGCCGGCACGGTCCGGGACGCCGAGACCCTCACACCTGTCGCCAGCGCTCAGGTATCCGTGGTCGGCACGGGAATCGGGGCACTCACCGATACACGGGGAAGATTCCGGCTGGAGGGCGTGCCGGCGGGCACGGTCGAGGTGCGGATCGAGAGCCTCGGATACGAGACGGCAACGCGGTCTGTGACGCTCGCTCCAGGACAGACGCTGGACCTCATGTTCGCCATGACGGTGTCGGCCGTCGCGCTGGACGAGATGATCGTCACCGTGACCGGGCTGCAGCGTCGGCGTGAGGTCGGAAACGCGACGGCGACCATCGACGTGGAGGGAGAGCTCGAGCAGGTGCTGCCTCCCAGCCTGCTCAACCTCTTGGAAGGCCGCGCTCCCGGCGTGCAGGTGGCGCAGAGTTCGGGCTCGGTCGGCTCCACACCGTCCGTGACCATCCGGGGAAGCGGCTCGTTCCTGCTGGACGACACTCCCATCATCTACGTGGACGGCACGCGCGTCTCCAACGACCTGATCTCCGGGCCGGACGTGGGCGGTCAGACGACGAGTCGGCTGAGCGATCTCAACCTCGATGATATCGAGTCGATCGAGGTGGTGAACGGTCCCTCGGCGGCGACCCTGTACGGGACCGAGGCGGCGGCGGGGGTAATCCGGATCACGACCAAGCGGGGCCGCTCCGGGGTCAACGAGTGGCTGATCCACTCTGAAGTGGGCGTCAACTGGGACGTCAGCGATTGGCCCGAGAGCGTGTGGAACCCCCGCTCCTTCTTTGGTGAGCAATTGGACGTCTCCCAACTGGTTGACGAAGTGCCTCCCGGTCAGTTTTTCATCCCGGTTCCCGACACGCTCTACCGCCTCAATCTCCTGGATGGTGGAGCGGGCAGCGAATTCGGAACCCCGTGGAGGACGGGACTCGAGCAGTCCTACGGGATCTCCGTGCGAGGCGGCGCCGGCAATGTCACGTACTTCCTCTCGGGAGAACTGAGCGACCGCCTCGGCAATCTCTCCAACAACGAGCTCGAACAGCGGTCGCTGCGGGCCAATCTGACGCTGAGCCCCGGGGCGGAGCTGAGCGTCCAGGTGTCGACCGGGTTCTCCAGCAGCCGGGCATCGCTCCCCGAGAACGACAACAGCAGGTTCGGCTTCATCGGCGTCGGATTGCTGGGCTTTCCGTGGGCGATTCCGCTGGAGCGGGAGGATCCCGTGTCCGGCGTGCAGAGCACGAGTTGCCCTGAGGCGATCGAGTTCCAGCAGCTGCTGCTCAGCGTGAACGTCCTGGCCACGCTGGACGATCTGGCCGGTTTCTGCCCCGAAAACCCCTTCTTCGAGGCGCGGACCTTCGACGACGTGGCCACGGTGGAGAACGAGCAGGAGGTGGAGCGCTTCACGGGTGGCGTCACCGTGAACTACGAGCCGTTCTCTTTCCTGCGAGCCCGGGCCACTCTGGGCTACGATCAGTTCTCAGACCAGGTCGGGGAGTTCATCCCGGTCGATCCCACCTTGCCGTTCCAAGATCTGTCATTCGGGTTCCGTAGCGTCGGGAACAGCGTCGCACGCGGCCTCACACTCGATTTCGGCGTCAATGCCGACCTGGATCTGGCCGCCGGCCTACGTTCGACCACATCCGTCGGTGGGCAGTTCTACGGCCTCAAGCTGGAGAACACGTCTTCCGTGGGCCGGGCGCTTCCACCGGGCATCAATACGGTCTCCAGCGCCGTGGAGCGGGAGGGGTTCGAGCTCATCCGCGAGAGCCGAACCGTCGGTGTGTATGTCCAGCAGCAGTTCGGCTATCGGGATCGCCTCTTCCTCACGCCGGCGATACGGGTCGACGAGAGCAGCACGTTCGGCGACGACCGGACGCGTGCAACCTACCCGCGCTTGATGGGGTCCTGGGTCGTCCACGAAGAGCCGTGGTTCGCAAGCGTGCCGCTGCTCACGTCGCTCCGACTCCGGGGAGCGTGGGGCCAGTCGGGGAAGGAGCCCGCTCCGTTTGCCGCTCTTCAGTTGCTTGGCTCGCGGTCCGTGACGGTCAACGGCCGCGACCGCTCCGCCGTGGTCCTGGTCGGCGCCGGCAATCCGGACCTGAGGCCCGAACGGGGTGAGGAGCTTGAGGTAGGGTTGGACGTGACGGCATTGGGCAATCGGCTCGCGCTCGATCTCACCTGGTTCAACCAGGTCACCCGGGACGCCTTCGTGGACCGGCCGATTTCGCCCTCGACCGGCTATCGCCTCGGTCAGGTCCAGAACGTGGGCGAGGTTCGCAATCACGGTTTCGAGCTGACGTTGCGCGCCGTGGCCGTGGACCGTCCCGCGCTGCGCTGGGAGACGCGCCTCCTCCTCCAACACCTGGATTCCGAGGTCACCCGGCTCGACGAGCCGATCATCTACGGCTATGAGGGAAACAGCCAGCGCCACCAGGAGGGTCATCCCTTCGGCTCATTCTTCAGCCACACCTACTCCGTCATGAGCGACCAGGTCGTTGCGTCCGACTCTGCCGTCTTCGTCGGCCAGCCGTCCCCCACGTTCGGAGGATCGCTGATCACCACGGTCGGCTTCTCCGATTGGCTGCAGTTGAACGCCGTTGTAGGCTTCGCCGGAGGCCATCAACAGTTCAACGCTACCCAGCAGTATCGATGCGCCTTCCTGGGAGGCGGACCATACGGCGGGACCTGCCCGGAGATCTACGAAGCGGACGCGGATGGCCAGCGCACGCCCGCAGCCCGCATCAAGGCTGCAGCCGCTCGGGACGTAGCGTTCGGTCCCTGGATCGAAGACGCCGACTTCGCTCGCTTGAGGAGCGTGTCGGCCCGGGTCGAGCTGCCAGCGAGCGTGCTGGGCTTCCTCAACGCCGACCGGGGCAGCCTGACCCTGAGCGGAGAGAACCTGGGATTGCTGACCCGCTATTCCGGCCTCGATCCCGAGATCAACTACTCGAGACGAATCCGTAACGGTCGCGCCGATTTTCTCACGCTGCCGCTGGCGCGGCGCGTGACCGGTCGCTTGGCGCTCACGTTCTGAGCCCACGAAGGATGAAGCGTTCCACCCGACACCGTTACGCTTGCCGCATCGGACTCCCGCTGGCCGTGTTGGCGGCCGGTTGCGACGGCCTGCTGGACGTCGACACGACCGGAATTCTGACCCCTGATGATCTCGACGATGCCGGGCCCGCGGCCATTGCCCCTATCATCAACGGCGTGGTTCACAACTACCACGAGGCGGCGGACGACATCGCGCGATACGCCGCGCTGTTGACGGACGAGATGATCGCGGCCGCCTCCGGCAGCATCGTGCAGGTGGACGAGCGTTTCATCCAGCCGAGCAATCTGGCGCTCATGGTGTCGCCGTACACGACGCTCCATCAGGCTCGGCATCTCGCGGACACGACCTTCCTGATACTGCAGAGCCGCCTTGCGGATCCTGCCTACTCGGAGATCGTGCTGCTCGGTCTTCAGGGCATCGCGATGTCCAAGCTCTACGGGGGACTCGCGCGGATCTGGCTCGCGGAGCTGTACTGCTGGAGCATTCTGACGGGAGTGCATCCCGAGACCGAGCCTCTGCTGCCCGACGCCCGCATGCGGCAGGCCCTGGGCCACTTGAGGGAAGCCGAGGGCGAGGCCTTGGTGATCGGCTTCGAGCGGGTCCGACTGGCCGCGTTGGTAGCCCAGGCGCGTGCCCACCTGTGGCTCGGGGAGTACGACCTCGCGGCCGCCCTGGCGGCCGGCGTTCCGCGCGAGTTCCGCTACGTCGCCGAGTATTCGCAGAACGCCCCGCCGCAGTACAACGAGGTGTACGCGAGCACTTGGGGGGATGCATCTTCGCTGGCTTGGACGATCGGCAGCGGAGAAGTGCCGAGCCGTGGCAACGAGTTGTGGGAGCACTTCGAGAGCTTCGTGGGGCTCAACCTCATCGCGGTCCGGCCGGCCGGCTTCATCTCCGAGAGCCGGTCCGTTCCCGTCATGCTGCAGACGCTTTATCAGCGGCAGGACAGCGAGATCCTGATCGCGTCCGGTATCGAAGCCATGCTGATCCGGGCGGAGGCGGCCGTGCGCGGCGGCCAGAACGCGCTCGCCGAGGAGATCCTGAACGACCTGCGCTCCGACTACAGCCTGCGAATGCTGCTCCACTCGAGGGTCCCGCTGCCTCGGGCCGCCGATCAGCTCGCCCGGCTCGCTCTGACCGGCGACATGGCGACGGACCTGAAGACCGTGGCCGACGAGCGTGCACGGGAGCTGTGGCTCACCGGTGATCGGCTGGCCACCTCGCGGCGCTTCCGGCGCGACGCGTTCGGCATCGACCTGTTCCCTCCGGTCAAGGCAGGGGTCGGGGGCGGCGACGACGCCGCTTTTCCGATACCTCAGCTCGAGTTGGACACGAACCCCAACCTGTCCCAGTCCATGGCTTGCCCCGCCGGTCAGACGGTCGGGTCATGGCGGTAAGGGCGCGGGTCCGGAGGGTCGACAAGCCCTGGGGCTACGAGTTGATCTGGGCTGAGACGGAGTCATACGCGGGCAAGATCCTGCACGTGAACGGGGGCGAGGCACTCTCGCTCCAACTCCACGAGGTCAAGGACGAGACCATGTACGTGCTGGACGGCCGCATCCGCCTGACGACGGGCTCATCCGTGGACCGGCTCGAAGCCACGGAACTCGGTACGGGGGAGGCGGTCCGGCTGTCACCCGGAACCGTGCACCGCGTCGAAGCGATCGTAGACACGGATCTGTTGGAGGCGTCGACGCCCCACCTGGACGATCTCGTGCGGCTGGACGACCGTTACGGCCGGCCCACCGGAGCGTCGTGACGGCCCCCACCCGTCCGCTCGACGCCGATCTGGCTCCAGACTATCCCGTGCCAGTCGCGCTCGCGCTCGGGTCGAACCTCGGAGAACGGGTGGATTGGCTCCGCGCGGGGGTGGCGGCGCTCCGCCATGTCGTGCAGATCGAGGCGATCAGCTCGGTCTACGAGAGCGAGCCGGTCGGGCCGGCTCAGGCCGACTTCCTGAACGCGGCCGTGATCGGCACGACGCGCTTGACTCCGCGCGGATTGTTGCGGACGGCGCTCGCAGCCGAGTCGGCGACGGGCCGACGTCGCACCCACCCGGACGGACCGCGCACGCTGGACGTCGATCTCGTGCTCTACGGTGCGCACACCGTGTGCGCACCCGATCTCGTTGTGCCTCACCCGCGCTGGCGGGAGCGCGGTTTCGTGCTGGCACCGCTGCGCGAGATTGCTCCGCACTGGCGAGATCCCGAGACGGGTCGCGCAATCGATTTGCTCGCGGAGAACGCCGAGTGCATGGCAGGCCGACCCCGGATCGTCGCCGGTCCGGACGCGATCGACCCGGTGGCAGGGATCAGCCCGTGAGGCGGCCGTCGCCGCTGGCGGGCGCTCTCCTGGCCGTCCTCACGGCGTTCTCGCTCGCCTGCACGCGGCACCTGAGCGAGGAGTCCGGCGCCGCTCTGGTCATCAGCGACGATCCTGAGCTCCGGCGCTTGGCGGCAGAGCTCCTCCCGGAACTCGCGACGCGCTCGGGCCTCGAGCTCACGGCGCCGGTAAGGGTGGCCAGGCGTTCGCGGCCAGAGCTGGTGCGCTATCTGAGGGCCCAGCTTGACGAAGAGCTTCCGCGCGACGAGGCAGCGGCGATCGCCCAGAGCTACAGCCTCCTCGGCCTGATCCCTGAGGAAACCGATCTGAGAGAGCTGATGCTCTCCGTGTACACCGAGCAGATCTCGGGATTCTATGATCCGGACTCTACGGCTCTGTTCGTCATGGACGACCAACCTGTGGAGGACCTGCGCACGGTGTTGGTGCATGAGCTCGTGCACGCGGTTCAGGATCAGGCGGCCAACCTGGACAGCCTCACTTCTCGAGAACGCGGGAACGACCGCCAGACCGCAGCCCTGGCCGCGATCGAGGGTCATGCGACGTTGGTGATGTTCGAGTACGTGACGTCCCAGCTTCAGGGTGGCAGCGTCGACCTGAGGGAGATCCCCGACTTCGCCGCACGGATCCGGCCGGCCCTCCAGGGCATGCGCATGCAGTACCCGGTGCTGGCGGAGGCGCCGCTCGTGATTCAAGAGGCCGTTCTGTTTCCGTACCTGGAGGGGACCGCGTTCGTCCAGAGGCTCTGGGAGGACATGGGCGGGCGGCCTTCCCCCCTCGCGGAGCTGCTTCCCCTTTCGACCGAGCAAGTGACGACAGGAGGGTCGCTCACACCGGGCGCGCGGGACGAGCCGGTCGAGCTGCACTTGGTCGGGGAGCGGGGTGTCCGCTACACGAACACCCTGGGAGCCATGGAAACGGCGGTCCTGCTCCAGGAATTGGTCGGTGCGGACGCGGCCGAGGCCGCACAAGGCTGGGGCGGGGACCGGTACGCGCTGGTCGACACCCCGAACGGCCCTGCCCTGGCCTGGTGGATCGTCTGGGACGACGAGGTCGTGCGCGACCGGTTCATGGCGACGCTCGGCCCTGCCCTGGGCCGACTGCCTGGGCTGGCGCGCGTCGCGGCGGGGGAGGTGGACGGATGGCCCGCCACGCTGCTCGAGATCGGTCGGCCCGGTGAAGTCACGGCACGCGTGGCCAGGCCGGTGATGCCGTGAACTCCACCGATGCGCTTGAGGCGGGGCGGGTGGTGGAGGTACCGGTCCGCGCGGGCGACGGGCGGCTCGACTACCCCGTGCTCGTCGGATCCGGCCTGCTCGAGCGGCTTCCCGCGCTGGTCCGCAAGCATGCCCCGGCCCATCGGTACGCCCTGGTCGCGGACTCCAACGTTACCGTGCTGTACGGCCGCAAGGCCCTGCAGGAGATGGTCGACGCCGGCCTGGCGTGCGAGCTCCTGACGTTCCCGGCTGGCGAGGAGAGCAAGAGTCGCACAATGTGGTCCGAGCTGACCGACGCCATGCTGGGCGCGGGGATGGGCCGCGACGGGGCCGTGCTCGCCCTGGGCGGGGGTGTGACAGGCGACCTCGCGGGCTTCGTGGCCGCTACCTACATGCGCGGCGTCCCTGTGGTGCAACTGCCCACCAGCCTCGTGGCCATGATGGATTCCGCGGTCGGTGGCAAGACGGGCGTGGACGTTCCGGCGGGGAAGAACTTGGTCGGCGCGTTTCACCCGCCGCGGCTTGTGGTCGTCGATCCGCTGGCCGTTGCGACGCTCCCGCGGACCGAGCGGGCCCAGGGACTGGTCGAGGCGGTCAAGCATGGGGCGATCATGGATGTGCGTTACCTGAGCCGCCTTGAACGGGACCTTGGCGGGCTTCTGGAAGGGGACCCCTCGTCGATCGGCGCTGCGGTACTTCGGTCGGTGGAGATCAAGGCGCAGGTCGTGAGCGACGACGAACGGGAAGCGGGCCCACGCGAGATCCTCAACTTCGGGCACACCCTGGGCCACGCGCTGGAGGCGCAGGCCGGCTACCGTGTACCGCACGGCACGGCAGTCGCGGTCGGCATGATTCTGGAGGCCCGCCTCGGGGAGGTGCTGGGCGTGACGGCTGCGGGGACCAGCGAGCGCCTGGAGCGGCTCATGGCCCGCCTGGAGCTCTCCCTCGCACCGCCCGGGCCGGAGGGAATTCAACAGGTGCTCGCGCACCTCCGTTCCGACAAGAAGATCCGCCGGGGCCGGGCACGCTTCGTCCTCCTCAAGGCTCTCGGGCGCGTCGCCCGAGGTGAACACTGGAGCCACGAGGTCGAGGAGGCGGCTATCGCCGGATTGCTTGGGCGCTGGTCGGCAGCAACCTGAAGCGGAGGCGACGCCGCAACCATATGCCGTGTCGTCATTTGCATCCATTCATGGCGTGTTTTGACCCCCCTCCGGACAAGGTCTAGGTTGCAGCATCTCGTTTCGAGCACCCCCTGGACGGCCCCATGTGTCTGACCGAGCGCGCAGACGGCCTTAGCGTCGCCTCTCTGCTCAGCGCGCGGGCGACCACGGACCCCGAAGCCCGGTTCCTCATCTCGCGGGGACGAGCGGTCACCTACGGTGAGGCGGACAGCCGGGCCGAGGCTTTGGCAGCTGCCCTACATGACCTGGGCGTCAAGGCCGGGGACCGGATCGCGCTTGTCCTGCCCGCGTGCCCCGAGTTCGTGATCACCATGTTCGGCGCGGCGAAGCTCGGCGCTACGATCGTGCCGCTGAACCCCCGCCTTGCGCTGCTGGAGCTGCAGTACATGCTTCGCCACTCCGAGGCGACCTGCGCCGTCGTGATCGAGGAGCATCACGGTGTCAGCTATCTCGAGCTCTTCGAGGATCTCCTCGCCGAGCTTCCGGAGCTTCACTACCTCGTCACGGTCGGGGATGCCGAGTCATGGTACGACGACCAGGTCTTTCAGTTCGAAGACCTCGTCTCCGCCGGAGCCGGGCGCGACTTTCCCGCGCCGGGGCTGGCTGCCGAGGCCGACGTCTTCGCGATCCTCTATACGTCGGGGACCACGGGCAAGCCGAAGGGCGTGGCGCTGACCCATCGGAACCTGGTATACGCCGCCGCGTCGACGGTTCGAGCGATCGGTCTAGGGAGGGACGACCGGGTGGTCGGCGTCACGGCGTTCTTCCACGTGTTCGGCATCGGTCCGGGGCTGCTGGGATCGGTGCTCGCGGGAGCCTCGATGGTGCTTCAGGACGAGTTCGACGCCGGTGCGACGCTGGACCTGATCGAGCGGCACGGCGTCACGGTGCAGTTCGGGATCCCGCAGCTGTTCGCGGCGCAGCTCCATGAACAGGACCGCCGGTCTCGCGATCTCAGTAGCCTGCGCCTCGGCGTAGCCGCCGGCGCTCCTGTCTCGGACGAGCTGTTGCGCGACGCGCAGCGCTCGCTGTGCCCTACGCTGCTGGTGGCATACTCGCTTACCGAAGCCTCCTCCATGGTCTCGGTCACGCGTCCCGACGATCCCGGCGGGAAACGAAGCCACACGGTGGGCCGGCCGCTTGGCGGGACCGCCGTTCGGGTTCTCGAATCCGACGGCACGGAACTGCCGCTCGAGAGCGTCGGGGAGGTCGCCGTACGCGGACCCGGCGTGATGAAGGGATACTACCGGCAGCCGGGGCAGACCGCGGCCTCGTTCGACGCTGAGGGCTTCTTGTTGACAGGTGATCTCGGCATCGTGGACGAGGAAGGGTATGTGCACTTGGTGGGGCGCCGTAAGGAAGTTATCATCCGCTCTGGCTTCAACGTGTATCCGCGGGAACTGGAGGATCGGCTCCGGGCCCATCCCGCCGTCTGTCAGTCGGCGGTCGTCGGCGTTCCCGATCCGGCCCTGGGCGAAGCGATCTGTGCCTGCATCGTTCCCGTGGAGGGGGCGATCGTCACCGGCCGCGAGATCATGGAATGGTGCCGCGTGACGTTGGCCGACTACAAGATCCCGGACCTCGTCAGCTTTCGGGACGATCTCCCGATGACGGACACGGGCAAGCTCCGGCGTGCCGAGCTCGCTCGCACGGTCCGGGCTGAGCGGCAGAGCTGACACGATTGGTTGATGGTGCGGACCTCGGCGACCGCGCAGGTCGCAGTTTCGCACCGAGGCGCCCCGCACGGTTGCGGGGCCGACCCGGAGGCGACGCCTCCCGGTCGTCGGGAGGCTTCCCCGACCTGCTCCATGGCTTCGGCCGTGGACCCGGGTGGGGAGGTCTCGCGGCAGGAGAGAACAACGAGCGCTGCGAGGCGACGACAGCATGAGCATCTATCCGGCTAAGGCGCCCCACCAGGGCGCCCGGGAGCCCGGGAGCGCGGCTCCCAACGCGGCCCTCCTCATCGACTTCGACAATGTCACGATGGGGATGCGGAGCGACCTCTCGAAGGAGCTCAAGGACCTTCTCGACTCCGACATCATCAAGGGCAAGGTCGCCGTCCAGCGCGCCTACGCGGACTGGCGTCGCTACCCGCAGTACATCGTCCCGCTGTCGGAGGCCTCGATCGACCTCATCTTTGCGCCTGCCTACGGGAGCAACAAGAAGAACGCGACCGACATCCGTATGGCGATCGACGGCATCGAGCTCGTCTTCACCCGGCCGGAGATCGGGACCTTCATCCTGCTCACCGGCGACAGCGATTTCTCCAGCTTGGTGCTCAAGCTCAAGGAGTACGGGAAGTACGTGATCGGAGTGGGGATCCAGGAGTCCAGCTCGGACATTCTGGTTCAGAACTGCGACGAGTACTATAGCTACACCAGCCTGTCCGGCCTGCGGAAGACGACCGACTCCGACCGGCAGCCGGTCGACCCTTGGGTACTCGTGGAACGCGCGGTCGAGCACATGGCTGCGAAGGACGACGTCATGCGCTCCGATCGGCTGAAGCAGGTGATGGTCGACTTGGATCCGGGCTTCGACGAGAAGGAATACGGATTCAGCAAGTTCAGCCGCTTCGTCACGGAAGCGTCTTCCAGAGGTCTGATCCAGACTCGGAAGCTTGAGAACGGGCAGTACGTGGTGGCGCCGCCCGATCGGGGAGAGGTGCGGAGCACGGGCGAGGAGGGACGGTTGGGCAGGGAGGGGACTGGCGGCAGAGGCCAGGCCGAGGAGGAGCGACGGTCGCGAAGTCGTCGGGAGGTGAGGGACCAGGGACGCGGACGACGCGCGAGGGAGGCGAGTGCGGCTCCGGTCGTCGATGGCCCAGCCCTTCGTGCTGCGTACGAGCTGCTGACCCGCGCGCTTGAACGCATGCTCGCCGACGGGCGCCGCGCCGTTCGGGACTCCGACGTGAAGCGAAGGATGCTGGAGCTGGACGCGAGCTTCGACGAGTCTGCCCTGGGCTTCGCCAAGTTCAGCCGTTTCCTGAGGCAGGCGCACGACCACGACGTCATCGAGCTCCATCAGCGCGACGACGGCAACTTCGAAGTGACGCTACGTCCGGTCGACGGCGCGCGCTCAGAGCCCGCCTCGCCCGGGCCGGGTGCTGGGCGGCAGGCGCCGCAGGAGCGACCGGAATCGGTGCTGGCCGCGCTGGGTCGTCGTTTGGGGCTGCTCCCGCAGAAACCGGCGCCGTCGCCTCCGGTTCCTTCGCCCACGCCATCGCCTCCGCACGGGCAGAGCTCCCGCACAGCGGCTCCCGCACCGCCGGCACCGGCGCCGGCCCCAACCCAGGCGCAGGCGGAGAAGCCACTCGACCTCCTGGCACTCGGCCTCCCCACCGACGCCGACGCGCAGGTCCGCTACTTGAGCAACAGCTACAGGGGCGTCGGGCGCAAGACCGCCGAGAGGCTCGCGGAGGGGCTCGGAGAGGATCTTTTCAGGATCTTTCAGGAGGAGCCCGAGCGCGTGCGAGACGTCATTCCCCGGGCGCGCGCGGAGAACGTGCTTGAGCAGTGGAAGGCGGATCTCGATCGGCGCGTGCCGCGCGTGGAGGGCGAGCTCGCGGCGGGCGCTCCGGGAGGCGCGCACGACCCGGTCGGGCCGGGGACGGATCAGCCAGCGTCGGCGGCGCGTGCTGCGGCGGGAAGTCCTGAGGGCCGGGGCCGGGCGAGCCGCCCGCGCGGGAGCGCGGGCGAGCGGCGTCCTCGCGGGGCAGGCAGGTCACGCGAACGGGGTGGCCGGCGCGGGAAAGCGGCCGCGGGCGGAGCGGACAAGGCTGCGCTTGAAACCGGGCCCCGGTCCGAGTCATCCGCGGCGGCGGTGGAAGGCGATTCGGCTCCCGCCGGAGAAGTCTCCACGGCGCGAGGGGAGGCTGCGCCCGCGCCGCCGGAGGCCCCGAGTGCCGCGACGGAAAGCGGCAAGGTGGAGCCGGGCTCCGGCGAAGCCACCCCCGCCTCGTCCGGAGACAACCCGTCGGGGGGGACGGGCGCCCTCGGCATCGAGCTTGAGGGACTGGAGCCGTCACGCTTGCGCGGGCGGACGAGTCGGCGGGGCCGGCACCTCTGAGTTCAGGCGGCGTACAGGCCGACCCTTGGGCGGAAGGGGAAGTCGGTGCAGAATCCGGGGAGGCGCTGCTTTCCCGCGGGTTCTTCAAGCGCCCGGTCGAAGTCGTCGCGCGCGATCTCCTGGGTGCTCGCCTCGTCTCCACGGTCGGGGGCGTCTTGACGGCGGGGGTCATCGTCGAGACCGAGGCGTACGAGGGCCCGCGCGACCCGGCGTCGCATGCCGCGGCACGGGCAGGCCGAACCCGGCGCAACGCCGCCATGTTCGGCCCTCCGGGTCGCGCCTACGTGTACCGGATCTACGGCGTGCATTGGTGCGTGAACGTGGTCACCGGATCCGAAGGCGACCCGCAGGCCGTGTTGCTGCGCGCGCTGGACCCTCTGGTCGGGCGCGAAACGATGATTCGTCGGCGCCGCCGCGAGACCGGCCTCGCTTCGGGGCCGGGTCGCCTCTGTCAGGCGCTCGCGATCACGGGAGCTCTGTACGGCCACGATCTGAGGTGCCCGCCGCTCGAGGTGAGGCCCGGCTGGCGGCTTCCCGATGCGCGCGTGGGTATATCCGGGCGCATCGGCGTGCGAGCGGCTGCGGACTGGCTGCGCCGCTACTTCGTGATCGGCAACCCCGAAATCTCGCGCCGTGGCCCGCTTTCCACGACGCTCCGCCGCCCCTAATCTCACCCGTTCCGCGACGAGCCTGACCCCGGCCCCGGGAGCGGACGTGCAAGGCAGCCCCACACCTTCTGGAGAACGGCTGCCCCGGCGGCTTGGACTCTGGAGCGCCGCGGCGGTCCTGGTAGGCTCCACGATCGGCAGCGGCATCTTCCGCGTGCCCAGCGCCGTCGCAGGAGACGTGGGAACGGTCGGTGCGCTGGCCCTTCTCTGGATCGTGGGCGGGCTGATCACGCTGTTGGGGGCGCTCACCCTCGCCGAGCTGGCTGTCCTGTTCCCGCGCTCGGGCGGCATCTACGTCTTCTTGCGCGAGGCCTACGGTCCGCTGCCCGCCTTCCTCTTCGGATGGACCGAGCTTCTGGTGATCCGGCCCTCGGCCCTAGGCGCGATCGCGGTGCTGTTCGCCGAGTACTTCGCGGAGTTTACACCCGTGGGTACGGCCGGCGTCCGGGTGGTCGCCGCCGTGGCCATCGTCGTGCTGGCCGCCGCCAACATCCGGTCGTTGCAGTGGGGAGCGATCGTTCAGAACGCCTCCACGGCCGCAAAGGTCGCGGCGCTCCTCGGGCTGGGGCTGCTCGCCTTCGCGCTCGGCGACCCTTCCGAGGGGGCCCTCGGACGTCCTATCGCACTGGCACCGACCACGTGGGGTGGCTTCGGGATCGCTCTCGTCGCAGTGATGTGGGCCTACGACGGCTGGGCAGACCTGACGTTCCTGGGCGGGGAGGTGCGTGACCCTGCCCGTGTCCTGCCCCGCGCACTCCTCGGCGGTACGGTGACGATACTCGGAGTCTACCTGGTGGTGAACGCGGCGTATCTGTACGTGCTCGACGTGCCTGACATGGTCGCAAGGCCCCTCGTCGCGGCAGACGCGGCGCGGACCGTGTTCGCCGATTCGGGTGCCGCACTGGTCGCGGCGATGGTCATGGTATCGGCGTTCGGGGCGCTCAACGGCGCAACGATGACGGGGCCGCGCATCTTCTACGCCATGGCCGCCGACGGGCTCTTCTTCCGACGCATTGGAGCGGTGCATCCGCTCTACCGGACGCCTGCGGCGGCGATCATGCTGGCCGCGCTTCTCGGGATCGGGTACGTGTCCGTGCGGACGTTTGAGCAGCTCGCGGACTCGTTCATCCTCGGGATCTGGCCCTTCTATGCACTTGCCGTAGGAGCGGTATTCAAGCTGCGCCGCCAGCGTCCGACGCTGCCGCGTCCGTATCGCACGGTGGGTTACCCGTGGGTCCCCCTGGCTTTCCTGGTGGCCTCCCTGGGGCTTCTGGCGAACGCGCTCGTGGAACAGCCGGCGTCGACCGCCTTCGGATTCGGCATCATCCTGCTGGGCGTCCCCGTCTACTTCGGGTGGCGCACGCTGCGGGATGGGAATCGAGCCTGAGCCGGCGGATACGGAGCGCTCCGGGGAGCCGACAGCCAGATGCACTACTCGGACTGGATCGTGCTGGTGCTCTATGTGGCCACCGTGATCGCGATCGGCACCTGGGCCAACCGGCAACAGACCGATGTCGAGGCCTACTTCGTCGGGAACCGGAGCATGCGGTGGTGGGCGGCCGGGCTGTCCATCATCGCCACTTCGTTCTCGGCCGCCTCCATTCTCGGAATTCCCGGATACGCGTATTCGGACGACATGTGGTACCTCCAGTATCAGCTCGGCGACCTCCTCGCCGCCGGTACGGTGGCCGCGCTGTTCATTCCCTTCTTCCATAGGATCCCGGGCCTCACCACGGCGTACGAGTACCTGGAAGCGCGCTTCGACCTCAAGACCCGCCTGCTGGGCTCCACTCTCTTCTCCCTGACCGTACTGCTGAGGGCGGGAACGCTCCTGTTCGGCGCAGCTTTGCTCTTCTCCGCGGTCTTCCCCACCGATGTGATCCCGTTACTCACCAGTGTGGAAGAGGCCGTGGTGATCTTCGGTGTCGTCGCGATTGTCTACACCGTGCTGGGGGGCATCTCCGCCGTCGTCTGGACCGACGTGATCCAGTTCTCCATCATGACGGTCGGCATCCTCGCGTCCATTGCGATCGTCGTGGCCGAGACGCCGGGGGGCTGGGCGGTGGCGCTCGCCGAGGCTGGCCGGTTCCAGAAACTCGAGGTCGTCCACACGGCGGAGCCAATGGCGGGGACCGGTTTGTTGACGGCCGTCTTCGGGTACGGGCTGCTCGCGCTCTCGCTGTTCGGGACGAACCAGCAGCCGGTCCAGCGATACATGACGGTCAAGAGTCAACGCGAGGCCCAAGGCGCGTTACTCCTGGGCGTGGGAGCGGGTGCGTTCGGCGTTGTTCTCTCCCTGCTGCTGGGCGTCTTCCTCTTCGTCTTCTATCAGTCCTGGCCGGAGCTCCTGCCGGCGGGCCTCACCGCCGATCAGGTGATGCCGCATTTCGTGAGCACGGAGCTTCCTCCCGTCGTCAAGGGAGCGCTCGTGGCCGCGGTGTTCGCCGCGGCCATGTCGAGCCTGGATTCCGCGCTCAACTCCCTGGCCGCCGCGCTCACGGTGGATTTCCTTGTTCGCTTGAGGCCCGACGTCTCGGAGGGGGCGCGCTTCGTGTTTGCCAAGGTCGTGGTCGTTACCGCGGGGATCGCGGGCATCGGCGTCGGGATCTACTCCTCGCGCACGGGCGCGCCCCTGATCGACTTGATCCTGACGTTCATGGGGTACTTCGCGGGCGGGCTTCTCGGCTTGTTCCTTCTCGGCATGCTGACCAGGCACGCAAACGGGCGGGGCGCCTTCAGCGGTGCGATCGCCGGAACACTGCTCGTCCTGATGGTCACGGAGAACGACCTTGGGCTGCCCCGGCTGTACGAATGGCTGGGCACGGGGCCCATCCCCTTCATCTGGTCGACCGCGGTGGGACTGCTCGGCACGATGGCGGTCGGCTACCTGATCTCGTTCGGCGGTCCGCCGACACCGGCCGTGCGCCTCCGCGGCACCACGCTGCGGCGAAGCGCCCGCACGACGGACTAGGGCGAGCCTTCTTCCTCCGGCTTCAGCAGACCGTACTCGTAGACGGCCTCGCGTCCCGTGATTGTGGCCATGCGACCGAGCACGAAGTCCGGGCCGATCTGGTAGATCTCCAGGAGCGAAGGGATGCGGACCTCGCCCAGGAAGCGGCCGGCCGGGTCGAATACCGACCATGCGTACCCCGATCCCATGTCGAACCACTGGTAGTTTCGTACCCAGAGGTTGCCCACGTCGTCGACCAAGATCCGGTCGTACGCCGGGAACGTGTCGGCAAAGACCGACTGCCGGAGCGTCGTGTCCATCCGCTCCTCGATGTCGGTGCCCCTGACCTCGCCCCGCGCGGCCTGGGAGTACGTCGTTCGGTCGGTCGAGATGACGGCCGTGGCGGGGCGGTCCAGGCGGAAGACCTGCAGCGTGCGTTCGCCGGGGGCGATCTCGTGCAGCTCGAATTGCTCCGTCGTGCCGTACCAGATGGTCGAGTCCGCAATGGTATGAGTGGCCGACGGCCCGAAGATCCACGCGCCCCGGTCCGCAAAGAGCAGCGCTTGGCCCTCGAAGTCCCCGTAGATCCCGATCAGGCTGCCGTCCATGGCGTACTGCAACAGTCGGATACTGCGGCGGCCGGTCCCGGAGGCGTCCGGATCGTCCGGCAGATCTACGCGGAAGAGTAACGTCCCGTTGTCGAACATCCCGACAGGCTGGAACGTCTCTGTGACGCCCTCCTCCGGGACGGGGAGGAAAGCGCGGCGCGCGATCTGCCCCTGGGGTCCGAAGACGGTCAGCGACTCGTCGGCCCCGATGGCGAGGAGGGTATCGCCGGGCAGGGGATAGACTTGGACGGGGCTGACCGGTTCGTCGTCGCCGACCGTCGGCATCGACAGAGTCGTGACGTGGCGGCCCTGGTCGTCGAAGATACGAATGTCGCCGAGCCCGGTGTTCGCGACGATGATCCGGCCGTCGGGCAGACGGTGCGCGTGGCGGACTTGGTAGAGCTGCTGGTTCGAGTCTCCGATCCGGTTGCCGACCTGGATCCGAGGGGTTGCGCTGAGCGTCCAGACGTCGCCGATGCGCCAAGCGGGCCGATCGTAGTCGCTCTGTGCGACTCGCACGCCGGCGCTGTCCGTGATCGCGAGAGCGTCGCTCGACCCACCGGGCCGGCAGCCTCCTGCGAGCACGAGCAGTGAGAGCGTGAGTCTTCGCATGCGCGTTCTCGTGGGCCGATCGGGGTACGGCCGAGTGAACTGGCCGGAGTGGGCATCGGGGCCCCGGTCGATCTCGATACCCGAAGTCGGTCCGCGCGGTCCGGACCCGGTGTTCCGCGCACGGTTGCGCGGCCCCGGTCCGAAGACGCCCGGATCCGCGAGCGGCGCCTTGAGCTGGAACGTGATCGTCCGCATCAGGCGCCAAGCCCCTGGCTCTGACTCAGGGAGGCCCCCCGAGCAGCGGCACGGGATCGCGTTCGCGGCCCCAGCGCCAGAGCTCGAAATGCAGGTGGGGGGCGGTCGCGTCTCCGCTCATGCCGCTCAGCCCCAAGACCATGCGCGGCGAGACCCCGTCTCCGGTACGGACCAGAATCCGGGAGAGGTGGGCGTAGAGCGTTACGACCTCACCTCCGTGATTGACCCAGACCACATTGCCGTAGCCGCCCATGGTCCCGGCAAAGAGAACGCGGCCCGGGGCCATGGCTCGCACTTCCGTGCCGGTCGGTACCGCTATGTCCACGCCGCGGTGGACCTCGGGGAGAGCACTCCTCCAGCGGACTCCGAACGGTGAAGTCACGGGCCCCTCCACCGGCCAGCGCGGAACCGCGCACCCGGCCGCCGGCAGACATGCGATGAGGAGCCAGACCGGCGGACTCACCGCTCCCCCTGGGGTCCGTGCGGTTCCGCACGAGTGAGGCCGCCCGCCGACGGCAAACGGAGCAGCATCACGGACGCCGGATCGCCCGCGGGAATCCGCTCGACCCCCTGGGGGACGATCGCGAGGCCGTCGGCGCCCGCCAACCCCCGCACAAGCCCCGATCCCGGCGGCCCGGTGGGCGTCGCGAGGAGACCGCCGTCATCCGCCTCGAGGCTCACGCGCAGGAAGTGCGTCAGCTTTGCCCCTCCCTTCAGCTCGCTCTGCGCGTGCGCGGTTACGACCGGCAGGTCCAGGCGACGATGGCCTGCCTGCCTGAGCAGAGCCCGACGCACGAACAGGTGGAAGGTCACGAACGCGGACGCGGGATTGCCGGGGAGCCCGAGGATCGGGAGCGGTGCCCGCCCGGCACGCGGCAACGTACCTGCGGAAAAGGGGCTGCCGGGCCGCATGCGCACACGCCAGAAATCATGCTTGGCGCCCATCGCGCCGAGCACGTCGCGGAAATGGTCCGTGCCGCCCATGGAAGCCCCGCCCACCGTGACGAGCAAGTCTAGGTCCCCGTGCCGCGCTTCCTCGAGGCTCGCGCGCACGGCTCCGGCGCGATCGGCCACCGGGCCCAGAGGCGCCGCGCAGATCCCGAGCTCGCGACAGGCGGCTACGAGCATCGGACCGTTGCTGTCCGGGATGCCGCGGCCGGCACGCACGTCGTCGAAAGTGTCGGGTCCGCGGAGCTCGTCGCCGCTCGTCAAGACCCCCGCGCGCGGCCTCCGATGTACGGAGACTGCCGATCGTCCCGCGGCCGAGGCGATCGCCACGGAAGCTGCGTCCAGGCGATGGCCCGCCGGGAGGAGATGGTCGCCGGCACGCATGTCCTGGCCTCCGGGACGCCGGTTCCGGCCGCGATCACGATCCGAACGGACTCCGACGCGTCCGGCGCGCGCCTCCCCGTCCGTGTCTTCGACGCGCACGACGGAGTCCGCGCCCCTGGGAATGGGCGCCCCGGTCAGGATGCGGACCGCCTGGCCCGTTCCGAGCTCGCCATCCCAGGGCACGCCGGCCCGCGCTTCTCCCAACACGGCGAGTTCGATCGGCGAGCGGGAACTCGCCCCCGTGATGTCCTCGCCCCGCACGGCGTAGCCGTCCATAGCGCTGTTGTCCCAGGGAGGGAGCGTGGCTCCCGCGAAGACGGGCTCGGCGAGCGCATACCCCAGAGCGTCGTCCAGCGAAGCGCTCTCAGCAGGAAGCGGCTGGACGAGCGCGAGCACCCGCCTACGCGCCTCCGTCACGCCGAGCCAATCCGCGGCGGGGCGCTGGGGCCAGGTTGTCATGCGCCGGTTAGGCGAGGCTTGGGCGACACGGCCGCGGGTCTCCGCTCAGAAACGGTATCCGACGCCGAGTGTGACGCTCGTGGCGTTCGCCCACTCCGACTGGCCCACGTTCTCGAAACCACGGTCCGGGTCGCGGAAGCCCGCCGGCGCCTCGAGTCGCCAGAGATAGAGCAGGCCGTCCGTTCGCAGGATCACCCTCTCGGTGGCGAACCAGCGCAGGCCGCCTCCGATCACTGCCACGAAGGAGGTGCCGAAGTTGAAGCGGTCGGTCTCCGCCAAGTCTTCCTCAAGCTCGCTGTCCTCCGCGAGATCCCAGGCGAGCCCCCCGCCGACGAACACGAATGGGTTGAGTCCGTGCCAGGTGCGCGGTCCGGTGACGCTGAGCTTCAGGCGCAGGTCCGCGGTGGCCATCGTGGCGGGGGCCTCGCCGATCACCCGGTCGCCGTCCACTCGTCGCGGATCGACGATATTGCGGGCGCTGTCGATGACCCCCACGACTCCCTCAATCGAGACCGGGCCGCCGAAGCCGAGCTCGTAACGGGCGCCCGAGATCGGGCCCGGGCCCGGTCCGTAGCCGAACTGCCCGGTGCCGGATGCGATCCAACCGGCGAAGGGCCCCGCCTCCTGTCGCGTCTCGATGAACCGGTAGGCCGACGGGATGGTTTGACCGGACAGTATCTGCGGTACGACGAAGAAGGCGACTGCCGCTGTTGTCAGACCGGTGAACGTACCGAGGACTCGCATAGCCTCGAGTGTGGGGGATGGATGCCGGTGACGCGCGTTGACGCTCCCGTCCACCCCGCTCACATTCGTGCAACGAGGTCGCGTCCGGATAGCGGATGCGTTTCAACCCCCCATAGCGTGGTTTCGTTTCGCCAGCCCTTCTCCATGCGCATCTCCGCACCCGGCGCGGCTCTCCTGGTATTCGCGATCCCGACCTACGCGCTCGCGCAGGCGGCCGAGCTTCGGGTCCGCGAGAACGTGCGCGCCGAACCAGGGGGCGAGGTGGTCGCGGTCATGGACGCCGCGACCGAGCTGGAGGTGGTGAGCCGTCGCGGGGCGTGGGTCGAGGTCGCGCTGGAAGGCTGGATTTGGACACGGTCGCTTCAGCTCACGGACCGGGGCGGTTACGACTTGGTCGTGTCTGCGGCGTCCGGGGAGAACGTGCGCGCCCGGCCCGCGGGTCCGGTCCTGGGACGCGTCGAGCGCGGCGCCCTCCTTGAGGAGGTGGCGCGGATTCCTGGCTGGATCCGGGTTCGCCGCGTGGCCTGGATCTGGGGCCCCTCCGTCGGCCTTTCCGAAGCGCGGCCGGCCGACGACGGCTTGGAGCCCGCCCGTCGGCCAGGCGCCGAAGCGGATACATTGACCGCGCAGGCCGAGGTTCAGAGCGCAGACTCGGCCGGCGGCGTGATCTTGGCGGCCCCGAGCGGGGATACGATTGCCCGGACGAGTGCGGGGACCGAGCTGCAGGTGGTCGCGCGCGAGGGTGACTGGGTCCGCGTGCGTCTCGAGGGGTGGACCTTCCTGCCCGAGGACCCACGGCCTTCCGACGTCCGCCCGCCCGAGCTGGCGCCGAGCGAACTGATCGCCGAGCCGGAGCGATATCGGGGGCAGGTCGTGCTTCTCAGGCTCCAGTTCCTCTCAGTGGAGCGCGCCGAGAGCGTGCGGATCGACTTCCAGGAGGGCGAGGCGTTCCTCCTGACCCGTCACGTGTCCGGCAACTATGTATACGTCGCACTGGCTCCAGAGCGTGTGGCCGAGGCGCTCGCCCTCGCGCCGCTTGAGCGAATCACCGTGGTCGGTCGCGTGCGGACGCCCTCGTCGGCGCTCACCGGCAGCCCGATCGTCGACCTGATCGAGTTGGAGCGGGCTGTCCCATAGCTTGCCGGAGCAGTCTCCGGACTCGAATACTCCGGGTGCCACATCGGCGTAGGTCCATGAGACTACGTCTGAAGTCCGCCGCACTCATTGAGGCTCCATATGCGCTGCTCCGGCTGCGGTGAGCAGTTCTCGCCGAAGGATCGGCGCTGTTCCGTATGCGGCGCGCTGCCGCCGTCCACCGTCCGGCGCTGTCCGGGTTGCGGGTACTCGGGCGAGGGCATCGCCTATTTTCGCCGCACGGGGCATCTGGTCCTGCTGCTTGCCGTGAGCGCATTCACGTGGGGGATGGGCGGCGCCGTCTATTGGTTCCTGCGACGCCGCCACAAGGTCTGTCCCCAGTGCGGCCTCGGGTGGGGCTACGCGCTTCTCGGAGCGCAGGAAGCCGAGCAGGCCGGAGGGAGCCTGCAGGCGCTCCCGTCTCGGGGGCTCAAGCGGCGCGTCCTGGGCGCCCTGTCGACGCTGGTCGCTGTGCCCGTGCTCGTGCTCGGAGCGGCGGAACTCGAGTCCGGAATGATCGCGGGGGCGAGCGCCCTCGGACTTGGAGGCGTGGCGATGTTCCTCTGGGGGTCGCAGGCGCTCCGGGAGCGGCGACAGGCCTTGCGCGGCGCGCTCGAACGGCGCGTGCTCCAGCTGGCGACCCAACGCGGAGGTACGCTGACCGTCACGGACGTCGCGGCGAGCCTGGACTTGTCTCTGGGTGCTGCTGAGAGGATCCTGATCGGGATGGACGACGGCTTCCGAGTGCGCTCGGAGATCAGCGAGGAGGGGCTGTTGGTTTTCGAGTTCCCCGAAGCGCGGCACCGCCGCCTGGAAGGCTGAGTGAGCGTCCGGCCGGAGCAGGGCCCGGGAGTGCCGACCACGGTGGTCGCGCGGGCGATGAGGCCCTCCGCGCGAGCCACGCCCCCGTGCACCGCTGCGGCCGGTCTCTCGTCCGTGCGGTCGCGGCGCGTCGAGCGCCGCTGGAGCCCCGAACCTCAAGCCGGGGCCTGATGCGCCGGTTCCGGGACCCGGAGGGTCGCACCTGGGAGGTGGTCGCGGGCCGTGAGTCCTGGGGAGCGTTTTTTGCTATCTTCGTACCCTCGGTCCCTGCCGAGGGGATGCGCCAGGCACAGCTCGCGGCCGATTCGTGGGCGGATGCCCAGCGTGAGCTGGAGGCGGCCGACGAGCGCGTCTTGGGGGGCTTGCTCGCCCGCTCCGACCCGAAGACGCTGGACTAGCTGGAGCCGGGGGAGCGCTATGAGGGAATTCGTGGACGGATCGGGCGCCGCCTGGGTCGCCAGCGTGCGCGAGAGACCGGGACCGGACTACAAGGGTCGCTACTTCTTCTTCCTGGAGCCCGACGGCGGCGGCGACGGGCTAGCGCTCCTCGACGTGCGCTGGAACAGCGAGCGTACGGCCCGCAGGACGCTTGAGACCATGTCGGACGTCGAACTGAGGAGGCGTCTCCGCTCCGCGCTCGGACGCGGAGCCGGCGAACACTAGCGGTTGGCTCTCGGCGCCACCCATCGCCCCACGCCCACAGACTTCAGCGATCCGAGGCCGCGGGGATCCGTACGGTCTGGCCCGGCCGGATCGTACGAGGATCGGCCGCCGGGTTCGCCCCGACAAGATCGCTGGGCGACACGCCGTACGCTCGCGCGATCGTCCAGAAACTGTCTCCCGGCCTCACGCGATGCGTCCGGATGTCCGACCCAGGTGCCGCCGCGGGACCCGTGCCGGGCGCCGGGACGGGAATGCGCAGACGCGCCCCGGGCAGTAGCCGCCGCGGCGTCACCCCCGGATTCGCCTGTACCAGGGCGTCCAGGCCGATCCCATAACGGTGCGCGATCACCGAGAGGTTCTCTCCCCGGGCGACCGTGTGGCTCTGTTCGGCGGCGGGCGCCCCGGTGGTCGTCCCCGATTCCGGCCTGGTATCGGCGGCGTCGCGGCCGGGCCCCGGAGGGGCGGGCATGAAGGGCCGCTCGAAGCTCGCCAGCCTCGCGCCGATGCGATCCTCCAAGCGCTTGGCCCCGTTGGTGGAGCGGACATCATTGGCCAGGATGCTGAACAGGATGCGCTCTCCGTTGGCCGAGCTCACGACTCCGGACAGCGCCGACACGCGTGCGATCGTTCCCGTCTTTGCGCGCAGGTTGCTTGCGGCCGGCGTCCGGTACATTCGGCGCAGCTCTCGCGGGTTGCCGGCCTCGGGCAAGGTCGACCAGTACGAATCCCACAGCGGCGTGCGAGCCATGTGGGCGAGCACGTCCACGAACGTGGCGGCGCTCACGCGGTTGAGCGCCGACAGGCCTGATCCGTCGACCACTCGCAAGCCCGCGGTGTCCGCGCCCACCTCCTCCGCGAGGAAACGACGGATCACCCGAGAGCCTCCGGCATAGGATCCCTCTCCGGCGACGACTCTGCCCAGCGTCTTGAGGGCGAGGTCCGCGAAGAGATTGTGGCTCTCCTTGTTCACGATCACGAGGTAGTCGAGCAGCGGCGGGGATCGATGGCTCGCGATCACGCGCGGGACGGCCCGATCAGAACGAATCGCAGGGGCCCACAGCCGCCGGGCCGTGACCGCGGAGGAGGACGCCTCGGTAACCGAGCGCACCTCTCCCAGCACCGCGATCCCACGGCTCTCCAGCACGTGCCGGAACACGCTGGCCGCATAGCGCGAGGGATCCGACACGGTGATCTGCCGCCACGTATCGCGCCCTCCCCGGGGCTGCGAGCCTTCGATCGTGATCGGCTGCGACGGATCGGTGCGGTGGATGAGCAAGCGTCGCCCCGCCCGGCGGGTCGAAGTCATGAATCTCACGGGAATCCCGGCCCCCGCCGGCTGGGTGATCACGTCCGGCGGATTCCCGAGGCCGGTCGGCACCAGCCGGAGCGTGACGACGTTCTCGTTGAATGACAGGCTGGAGGCCGGCGCCGCGAACCAGTCGTTCAGGTCGGCGGTATCCCAGCCCTCCGCCAACAGGGGGCCCGTGAACAGGCTTCCGTCGCCGACGACGTCGCCCTCGACGACGCCCACGCCGGCGGCCGCGAGCGAGTCGGCGAACGCCTCGAGCGGAGCCGCTCGATCGCCGGGGGACCGGTAGGAGAGGCCGGGATCGCCGGTGCCGTAGAGGATCAGATCGCCCCGCAGCCGACCCGCTTCGATTGGGCCCGAGGCGAGCAGGAACGTGCGGTACCGGTATTCAGGGCCCAGGTAGCGGAGTGCCGCGGCCGCCGTGAGCAGTTTCAGGTTCGACGCGGGTGCCAGCGCCTCGCGCGCACCGTGTGCATAGAGCGTGTCGCCGGTCTCGAGCGAGAGCGCGAGAACGCCGTAACGCTCTTGGCGCCAACGGCCACCGAGCGCTCGCTCAAGCTCTGCGCGCAGGGCGCTGACCCGGTCGTCGCTTACCAGGTCGTTGAGCGGCGCGGCCGCAGCGCCCGCGCAGAGCACCGCCGCGACGAGCCCGACCGCGCGCCCCGAACGTGTCTTACCGGCCACAGGGAGACGCGATCAGCGCCTCGATGGCGGGCCAGCCGCAAGTTGGCGCGCGCGAACCGGGCCCCCGAGAGGCACGGAGGGAGCGGGCCCGGCCAGGTGGAACACCGCGCGTGCGGGCGACACCGGCCGAGCGCCTGACCCTCAGGCCTGGGTGGCCTCGCCCGGATCGCACGCGCGGCAGTAACCCGTCAGCTCGACGCGGTAGCCCGTCACCCGGAAGGCGCCGACGCGGCCGCTCAGGCGATCGACCTCGGCGGACGGGAGATGAGCCGGAATGTCGCCGACCCGGCCGCACGCCAGACAACGAGCATGCGGGTGCGGGTCTGTACGTCCGTCGTAGCGGGCCGAGCTGTCCCCGTAGGTGAGCTTCTGGGCCAGACCGCAGCGGACCAGCGTTTCGAGGCTCTTGTACACGGTTGCGAGGGAGATGCCGGGCAGCTCGCCCCGTACCGTGCCGAATACTTCCTCGGCCGTGGGATGGACGTCGGTCGCGTGCAGAAAGCGGTACACAGCCGCACGCTGCGCGGTGTAGCGCTGACCACGAGCTTCAAGCGCTCCCCGCAACTGTTGCTCCACGGGGTCGACCGAACCGCGGATTTCTCCGAGTTTTGCGATCACGCCCCAACCTCGTCACTAGGTATAGCTATGAACAGAATAGCGCTCATCGCGACGACCCGTCAATCACGCTCTCCCTTCGAAAAGGCTCCATTTCGCCCGGGAGCCGGCACATGAGTCCGGCACACGCGCCGCTGCTCACTCTCGAACCGCTCATCGAGGCGGTCACGGAAGGGGTGGAGGCCGCGGGATGGACGCTCTCGGGCATGCAGAAGACCACCAGCTACGAATACGAGGGGCGCTGGAGAGGCGAGAGCTCGCGCAGCGCATACCTCTTCTTCCACGCTGCCGCGTTGGAAGAGTCGGTCAGCGTGGATGCTTTCCTGGACGAGACCTCGCGCGGCACTCAGGGCAACCTCGCGCTGGTGATCGGCGGTCCGGAGCTTGTGGATCCCCGCCAGGCCCTGGCGGCACTTGCCAGCGCAGTCCGGGAGCGGATACCCCGGAGTTACCGGGCGCCAGTCTCGCTACGCCTCCGCTTGGCCGACGCAGAGCATCCGCCCGAATCGGCCACCGTGGAGGTGCGCGTCAAGATCATGATCCCAGGCGGAGCGCTCCGGTCCGGACACCCCGAAGTCTCCAGGGTGAGCGCTGAGGGCGTGCGCGCCTTTGAGCAGTTGTTGGCCCACCCGACGCTGCGGCGTTACGGCGTGGGCCGCTGATCCTGTCCGACGCTGACTTGCGTCGGTCCCAGGCCAGCCGCCGCTGGCGGTTCGCCGAGGCGGGCACGGGGCTCCATGAGTGACGGGGGACTTTGGCGGCCGCGCGCGACCGGATACGGTTATCTTTAGGACGGAGCCGCCACAGACGCGTTCGGAGAATACGATGTCCCGTCTCTCGGGAGAGATCACAGGCAGCCGCGCCGTGGGCGGCACGACCACCCTTCGGCGCTTCCGGCGCCGTGTCGAAGCTGCAGGACTGCGAGACAGGCCAACGGTCTTGAGCTCCCGATCGGCGCTGCGCCGCTGATGCATGATCTGCTTCGGCAGCGCCTGCTCCGCCGTATCGAGAGCCTGCCTGACCAACAGGTCTACCAGGTCCTCGACTTCATCGAGTTCTTGGAGTCCAAATACGCGCGCGACCTGAGCATCGAATCGAGCGGTTGGCAGAAGTTCGCGGAAGACTTCGAAGACAAGCTGCGCCAGAAGGCGGTCCGCCCGAGCACGATCCGGGAGGCGCTCCAGCTCATCGTGGCCGCGGACAGCGTGCTGTCGGGCGTGTCAAGCGCGGGCCGGCAGCTCCTCAGGGAGCTTGGCGCCGTCGTTCCCGACGAGAGCCGCACGGAACCCGACGCCTCGCCGGGTCCGGGCGTGCAGCCGGGAGAGCGGGGTGACGCCACGCCGGCGGGGCCATCCGGAGAGCCCGAGGGGAGTTGACACCCGTCTCGACGGTCGGCTAAGCTGTCCCATGGAAAGAGCGGTCACTCGACCGGAACCGAGCGCCCGTCCCTTTGAGCCCTTAGCCGGGCACAAGGGAGCGGGCGCTTTGCATGACGTCCTGTCCGTTGCGGACACCCGGCCGGACGGCCGGGCCTGAGACCGCGACACGCACACGAGAGGACATGGCAGAGGCGCAGCAGCGGGCGGTGCGGATCGTCGACCCGGAGCGTGAGAGCGTACCGAGCCCCTCCGCACGCATCCTGAAAGAGGCGCTCACCTTTGACGACGTGCTGCTGGTTCCCGGTCACTCGCTGGTCCATCCGAAGGACACGGACCTGCGGTCGCGAGTGACCCTGGGCATCGATCTGTTCATTCCGCTGCTATCGGCTGCGATGGACACGGTAACCGAGTCTCGGATGGCCATCCAGATGGCCCGCGAAGGCGGACTCGGCTTTGTCCACAAGAACATGCCCGTTGATCGCCAGGCCGAGGAGGTCGACCGCGTCAAGCGATCGGAGAGCGGCATGATCCTGCATCCGATCACGCTGGGCGCGTCGGCCTCGCTACGCCAGGCGCACGCCCTGATGGCGCGTTTCTCCATCAGCGGAGTGCCGATCGTAGAGGAAGACGGCAAGCTGGTAGGGATCATCACCAACCGCGACCTGCAGTTCGAGACCGACCTCGACCGGCCGATCCGAGACGTGATGACCCACGAGAATCTTGTCACCGCTCCCATGGGCACGACCCTTGACGAAGCCGAGAAGGTGCTGCATCGGCATCGCATCGAGAAGCTGCCCGTGGTCGACGAGAACGGCCGGCTCGAGGGCTTGATCACGGTCAAGGACATCTTCAAGCGTCGACGTTATCCGAATGCCTGCAAGGACGAACACGGGCGTCTTCGGGTGGGTGCGGCAGTGGGTGCATCCGACGACGATCTGACGCGTGCGCGCTCTCTGGCGGATGCGGGCGTGGACGTGCTCTGCGTCGACACGGCCCATGGATACTCGGAGGGGGTTCTGCGGGCCGTCGCGCGAGTGCGCAACGCGTTGCCGAACGTTCAACTGGTCGCCGGCAACGTCGCAACGTCGGACGCCGCGGACGCGCTGGTCGAGCGCGGCGTCGACGCGGTGAAGGTGGGTGTAGGGCCGGGCTCGATCTGCACGACCCGCGTCGTTACCGGGGTCGGGCTGCCCCAGCTGACCGCGGTTACGGACGCCGTGGTCGGAGTGGACGGGCGCGTTCCGGTGATTGCCGATGGTGGGATCCGCTTCTCGGGAGACATCACGAAGGCGCTGGCCGCGGGTGCCGAGTCGGTGATGATGGGCTCGATGTTCGCGGGGACCGACGAGTCACCCGGGGAGAGCTTTCTGCTGGAGGGACGGCGTTTCAAGACGGTGCGGGGAATGGGATCGCTCTCAGCGATGGAGGAGGGCTCGGCGGACCGGTACCTCCAGGCCGATGCGCGGAAACTCGTTCCCGAAGGGATCGAGGCGCGGGTTCCGTACAAGGGACCGGTTTCGGACGTGATCTTCCAGCTCGTGGGTGGCCTGAGGAGCGGGATGGGCTACTGCGGCGCGGCCACCCTGACGGAACTGAGGGAGAGGGCGACCTTCGTTCGGCAAACGCACGGCGGCCTTCGCGAGTCACACCCGCATGACGTGGCCATCACGCGCGAGGCCCCGAACTACCACCTCTAGGCCGAAGTTCGGCGTTCCGACGTGGATTCAAGTTGTTGCGGGATAGGGACATGTATCGGTTCGGGGAGTGTACGCTACTGGGTACGGGTCATGGGCTGGCGCCGAGGAGACCGAAGGCCTTGGCCCGGAGCGGTGTGCGACGTGCGAGCATGTCGGCGGTCATGGCGCCGGGGACGGTGGGCCTGACGCGGTTTCTGGTCAACGTGGCAAGGTCATCGAGCAGTGTCTGGAAGCTGCGGACGAGTGGGCCGTCGGGCGTGCGCCTTGTGCTCGCCTTGACGTAGTAGGCGAGCGTGCAGAGGAAGACATGGGCACGGACGCGCTTGTCGAGGTCGTGGTGGACGGGCCGCACCTTGAGGTCCACCCCCTTGAAGGCGGCACCCAGCCCCACCGACCGGGCGCGTACGGGCATACGGGGCCGGCAGCACGTTGTTCTGGAGGAGACACGCCGTGCATGTTCGCCTGGACGTGGCGGGCACGCATCGCGGCTACTGTCGGTTCCCGCTGGCTCGGCGCCTCTGGAGATCGTCGAGTGAGTGACGAGATTGGCAACATGCCAGCCGAGATCCACCGCGGAGGCAGACGGGGATCACCACGGACTTCGCGCTCGAGGTCGGTCGGCGCAATCGTGCGCCGATTGGGACGGGGGTTCCTCCGGCTCGCATTCGCGTTCTGGTACTGCCTTCTGGATACCGACACACCCACGAGGGCGAAGGTGATCATCTTGGCGGCAGTCGGCTACTTCATCCTGCCGGTGGACGCCATACCCGATGTGATCCCGGGTGTTGGACACACGGACGACCTCGGGGCGCTAGCGCTCGCGGTCGTAGCCGTACTGTTCCACATCAAGCCGGAACATCGGCACCGGGCGCAGGCTAGCATCGGGGATGACTGATCCGTAGCCCCTCCAGCGGACGGCGGCGGACCAAATCCATGTTTCTCCCTGCCGTGGCCTCCGCGCCGACGGCACAGGTTCGGACGGTAGGCAATGGAGCGGCAGTACTAGGCGCGAGCGGTGCCGGATCCGGAACGCACCGGCATTGACCGTCGCGGTAATGGAGGCACACGGGATCGCGCCGGTCGCGCACCTTCGGTCCGTCGCCAGCCGCTGATGCGCTGCTGACCTTAGTCGCTCTGCGCAAACCGAGCCCACCCCTGTTGACCGCGACTTCAGCCCCGGCTGTGACGGGCAACCGGCGGGTCGGTCGGGCAACCGCGTCGCTCTCAACTTGTCAGGTAGGGTTGGCAGCGGCGGCCCTCTGCCAGGACTCCACGGCGAGACTCCTCTCGATATGGGACGTCACATGAAAGACGAGCACGTACGCATAGTCGGCATCGTCGTCGCGGCAGTACTCATCGCCTTTATCGTAGCGGTCTACGTGAACCAGCCGCAGAGCTTCTCCGGGACACTCGCTGGGATCGGGATCACTCAGGTGGATCGTGAGGCGTTCGAGAGCGGACGAACTCTGTTCCACCAGAGCGACTACGTCGCCGCACGCCTGGAGTTTACCCGCGCGGACCGGAGCCAGTCCGATGCGAAGACCCAGTTCTATACCGCCTACAGCTACTACCGGGAGGGTTGCGAGTTCTTTGCCCAGGACGACGAGCTGCTTGAGCAAGGCCTCGAGGCAGTGGAACGGGCAATTGCGGAAGCGAGCGACGGAGATTTTCCTGTCGATGACCCCGGCCTCGACCTCACGACGGCTGTGGCGCTGAAGGACGAGATCGAAGCCGGACTTCACGTCAGCGTCCTTGACATCATCCCCGGCGGGTGCAAATGACGGTGGCTGCGCGCGAGGCGAGTCTGCTTCCTGTCGTGTTCCTCACGGTTGCGTTGCTCGGAGGCCTCCGGATCGCGGATGACGTGAGTTGGCGTCCTCCACCGCTCTTCACCCTGGTGCTGGCGCTGTTCCTTGTCGGCACGCTTGTGCGATGCCGCACATTTGCGCCTGAGCACCTCATGAACCAGTCGCGCTCAACGCCGGAACAAGTCAACGGCGTTGTGATCCTGCTGACTGTCTTTGTCGCATCGGCTCAGGCGTTCAACCTCGTGACTCCCGATACGGGTCTCCCTCGCGCGCTCTCTGTCGTGCTCTTCTTCATACTGCTCCTGAACACGCTGGCAAGCTCGGCGCACCGGTCACAGTTGCTCGGAAGCCTGCTGGTGATCTTCGGCTCAGGATTTGTGCTGAAGTTCATTATCCTGTCCGCGCTGTCGCGCTCACCGGAGGGCACCCTCGTTCGCTTGTTCCAATGGGTGTTCGAGGGAGTGACGCTCGGAATGGTACTCCAGCCAGAGATGCATGCGTCCACTGGTTACATCGCATTCCTTGCTCTCGTCCTCTTCGCGTACGGTGTTATGCGGCTGCCGGCAGGCGAGCCCGGAGGCACGGTTCCGGCCGTGACAGGGACTTCCCTCTACAGGAGATGAATGGCTGGGGCTGGGTCTTCCGCCTGCCGCGCCGGACGGAGCAGGAGTAGCCGCGCCTGGCCACAGGGCACTTGGAGCCCGAAGTAGACCGAGGTCAGCTCGCAGAACACGAGCGAGCCTTCGGCGATGTGCTTCGCCGCAGGGTCCGCTCGATGCGCTCCTGCAGAGTGGGGCCGGGGCACCGATGTCGGCACGGCTGCGCGGCATGGCCGGGGCAGCCTGACGGCTTGCGGCGAGTCGTCGTGCTAGCCGCCCGGTTCGGGGGCGCGGTAGGCGCTGGAGCGCCCGCCTTCCTTGGCGAGCAGCCGGACGCTCCCGATCTCCATGCTGCGATCGAGAGCCTTCGCCATGTCGTAGACCGTGAGAAGGGCTACGGCGACCGCGGTGAGTGCCTCCATTTCCACGCCCGTCGACGCGTCCACGACGGCCTCCGCTTGCGCGCGTACTCCAGGTAGCGCCTCGTCCACTTCCAGCTCGACGGCAATGGTCGTGCCGGGAAGGGGATGGCACAGCGGGATCAGCTCGGCCGTGCGCTTCGCCGCCATGATGCCGGCGAGACGCGCGGCCTGGAGCACGTCTCCCTTGGGCGCGTTCCCCAGCCGAATTGCCCGGGCCGTCTCCGGTGTCATAAGGATGTGTCCCCCGGCAACGGCGCGCCGACGCGTGGGTTGCTTGTCCGAGACGTCGACCATGCGGGCAGTTCCCGTGGCATCGAGGTGCGTGAGCCCACTCCGCTCAGCCGGCTCCCGGGGGGCGCTCACGGCAGGGCGCCCTCCGGCCCCGGGTCGCCGAGCAGGATCTGGCGCAGCTCCTCGATCAGACCGGTCACGAGCAGCTGGGGGTTGACGTTGCCGCGCGCCAGCACGCGAGCGCGCTCGACCGCCGCGAGTGTGCGGACCGCGTTCGCCGCGTGCACGCCGCCGCCGCTGGCCGCCTGTCCGAAGAGCTTGGCGGCGTCCGGGTTGGACATGTGCTCGGCCGCTCCGGCGGCGAGGGCTGCCAGGTCCCGGCTGGCCAGGCCGAGGAAATCCAGCAGCTCGGCAAGGTGGCGGGCGCGGTTCGGGGGAAACGAGAGCGCAAATGCGAATGCTTCTTCGCGCCGGGAGGAGAGCGCGGCTTGGAGCAGCTCGAGCGCGCTTCTGCGGGTCCGCTCCAGGGGACCGGTCTCTCCTTCGACCGGCAAGAAGCCGAGCGCGTGTCCGATCGAGCCCGCGCTCAGTCGGGCGGCGCTCTGAGCTTCCTCGGGTTGGGTTCCAGCCTGCTCCTCCAAGAACCGCTGCACCCGCTCGTTGGGGAGGCGTCCGACGTGGAGCGGCACGGTTCGCGAGCGAACGGTCGGAAGCAGGCGCCCGGGCTCGCTCGACGTGAGGATCATGCGGGTATCGCGAGGGGGTTCCTCGAGGAGCTTGAGGAGCGCGTTCGCTGCCTCCTGACTGGCCTCCTGCGGGACCAGCTCCTCCGCCTCGCCGATCACGAACACCTGCTCCGGGCCCATCGACGGACGCGACTGCGCCCGGCGCCGGATGGTTTGAACGGCCGCCAGATAGATGCCGGACGGCCCCGATCGCACTTCCGGACCGGCGTAGCGGATCGACTGAACCCGTTGTTCCTCGAGACGATCCGCGCGCTCTCTCTCGAGCGCGTCCGACAGCCGGTCGCCCGAGACTCCCTTGGGGCGTTCGAGGGGGAAGTGCCAGTGCAGGTCCGGATGCTGGAGCCCAAGGGCGAGGCGGCATGCGTGGCAGGTGCCGCACGGCTCGGGGACTCTCTGCCGGGCCGGGGAAGCCTCCGTGGTTGCCTCGCACAGGATCAGTTGCCCGATCCACAGCGCGAGCCGCTGCTTCCCCGTGCCCCGCGGGCCATGGAGCAGGAGAGCGGAAGGCAAGCGCCCCTCCAGCGCTGCCCGGCCCAGCAGGGCGCGGAGCGCCTCGTGTCCCCAGACGGGATGGAGGTGTGGCCGGGAGGTCACAGGGCTCTCCCCCGGCACGCGAGCGAGCTCTGTGCCTCGGGCGATAGCCCGGTCCGCCGGGCTCGCCGTTGGCACTCGATGCCCGCTCCCTCACCGACCTGGATGCCCGAGGCCGAATCCGTCGACGGCGTCGCTACCATCCGCAGACGCTCCGCCACGCCCGCGTCTTGAAGCGGGTCTGCGCGCGCGATCGCGGCCGGCGACCTCGCGAGCGGCGCACGCCGGTCCGGGATGTCGTTGGCATGACTCCGGCGAGCTCGAACCATCGGCCGCCTCGGGCGACGTTCGGAGGTGGGCGAACCGAACAAACGACGAAGAACACTACCCACCGCCCTTCGGACTGTCAAAGCGGTTCGCAGCCAGCCGACGGGCCAATCGTAGCGCGGCCAGCATCGAGGAGGCATCGGCGTGTCCGGTTCCCGCGATGTCGAACGCCGTGCCGTGGTCCGGGGAGGTGCGAATGAAAGGCAGTCCGAGCGTCACGTTGACACCGTCGCCGAAGGCCACGGTCTTGAACACGGCCATGCCCACGTCGTGGTACGGAGCCAGCACCGCGTCCGCCTCTCCGGCGAGTGCCCGCCGGAAGACGGTGTCGGCTGGAAACGGCCCCGTCACGGCGACTCCGCGGGTGCGCAGGTGCGCCAAGGCCGGTGCGTAGACCCGCGCCTCCTCGTCGCCGAAGAGTCCGGTGTCGGACGCGTGCGGGTTGAGCGCGCACAGGGCCACCCTCGGCTCCTTGATGCGCCAGTCGAGGCGGAGCCCGTCGGCCAGGAGTTCCGTCTGCTGGATCAGCAAGTCTGTCGTGACGAGCAGGGGAACGGCGCGGAGCGGATGGTGCGTCGTAGCGAGGAGCACGCGCAGCGGACAGCCGAGCCGGGTCCGCTCCGCGACCATGAGCATGCCCACCGCGGGCGCACGCGTCAGATCACGCAACAGCTCCGTGTGACCCCTCGCCTCGATCCCGGCGGCTGCGAGGGCGGGCTTGTGGATCGGCGCCGTGACGACGGCGCGCACCGCACCCTCCAGGGCGTGCCGCACGGCAGCGGTGACGGCGGCACCAGCCACGCCGCCGGCGCTGGCCTCAGAGCCGTCCCAGTCGCCGACGTCCTGGTACTCGCAAAGACCGGGATCCTGGGCGCGTGCTCCCAGCAACAGGACCGAATCGTCCGGATACTCCGCCAGGAACTGGCGCACGGCCGCGGCCGCGACCTCGGGTCCGACGCCCCGGGGATCGCCCAGCGTGACGGCGATCCCGGGGCACCGCCGACGCCTCAGAGCCGGATGTCGACGTATGTGCGCTCGCGCAGTTCGTCGAGGAGCTGCTGGATCTGCCGTTGCTCGGTCAGCTGCGCCTCGATGCGCGAGCGCACCTCCTCGAACGAGTACCGGCCGGCCGGCCGATACTCCGTGACCTCCACGACGACCCAGCCAGTCTCGCCGCCCATCGGGAAGGGGAAGGGGCCCACGATGTCGCCCTGCTCCGCGTTCGCCAAGGGCTGCTGATAGGACGGAGGCAACAGCTCGGCCATGTTCGCGCGCGGCACGGCAACCGAGTCGGGCACTCCTTCCACTCGGGCCTCGAACTCGTCGATGAGACCTCGGATGGCCTCGCCCGCGTGCGCGCGGCGCGCTACCTCCTCCGCCAGCGCCCGCGCGCGCCCGGCGGTCTCCTCGCCCGTCTCGGGGCGAATCAAGATGTGGCGCGCGTTGACTTCCCCTGGGCGCGTCCGCTCCACCTTGATGAGGTGCCATCCGAACTCGGTGCGGACCGGCTGGCTCACCTGTCCCGCGGGGATGCGGAATGCGGCCTCCTCGAACTCGCGGACCATTTGTCCGCGACGGAACCATCCGAGGTCTCCTCCGGCGCTTGCCGAGCCGTCCGCGCTGTTCTCGCGGGCCAGCTCCGCGAAGTCTTCGCCGGCGCCGACCCGCTCGAGCAAGCTCTCGGCGGCCTCCCTGGCTACGGCCCACGCGGAATCCGACGCGTTCGGCGTGATGATCGCTTGGCGAAGCGTGAGCAGATCCGGGTGCTGCACGACCTCCGGGGGGAGCCGCTCGAACGCTTCCCTGACCTCTGCTTCAGTGAGGGTCACAGGTCCGGCGTCTCGCAGGTTGGACGCCAGGTAGAGCTGGCGGATCTGCTCGCGGCGGACTCGCTCCTTCATCAGCTCGCGATACTCGCCCTGTGTGATACCCTCCTGGGAGAGCGCCAACTGAAACTGGCTGTTGCCGCCCATGTCCCGGATCGTCAGCTCCATGAGCTGAGCGGCCCGGTCCTCGATCTCTTCCGCGTCGGGGATGTAGGTCGAGTCCTGACCGGCCGCCTGGAGAATCACCAGCTGGTCGACCAGAGACTCCAGGGCGTCCTCTTCGATCTCAGCCACGGCAGCCGGATCGTTGGGCAGTTGCCCCTGCGCGCGCAGTGTGAGCACATACTCCTGAAGCTCGGTCAGCGTCACTATGGAGTCGCCGACCACCGCCACGACGCGCTCGATCACGGCGCCGTTGTCGGTTCGCACCAGCACCTGGGCCGCGGCGGTACCGGCCGTCACCGGCAAGATCGCGAGCGTGACGAAAGCAGCGAGAAATGGTCTCATCAGGTCGTTCTAAACACCCTTCCGGGAGGGGTTCCTCGCCTCCGTCATCCGTCCGGCTCAGCTGAGGTGGCCGTGTCGTCGGGCGGCGCGCCGAGCGGATCCGGCTGCGCCGCTCCACCGGTCTGTACCAACTGCTGGACAACGCTCTGGACCCCGGCCTCGATGATCTCCGCCGGGTACTGCTGGCGGAGTGTGAAGATGGCCGCCCCGAGAGGGACCACGTCTCGTTCCTGCCGAATCACCTGGCTGACCAGCTCGTGGACCGTCCGCTCGAGCGCTTCCTCCGATGTCTCGTCGTCCCGGGCCGGCTCGACACCGACCAGTCCGAGTTGGCGGACTGCGCCGCGGAACTCGTCACGGAACGACTGGACCAACGAGTCGATGCGGGACTGGGTGGGCGTGATCCCCAGAGCGGTGGCTCTGTTGACCAGCAGTTCGCGGCGGACGAGCGCTTTCAGGATATTGTCCTGGATCTGCTGCGCGCTCGCCTGCCGCACCTGCTGCCGATAGGTGGGATCGCGGATTTGCATGAAAGTGCGAAGCTCCTCGACCGTGAGCTCGCCGCCCTCGAAGGTCACCAGGGCCCGCCCCGAAGCCCTTCGGGATAGGCGCGCGGCCGGGTTCTGGGCGATTTCCCGGACGGCGTCGGCCGCTCCTTCGGCGATCTCCAGTCCCGCGTCCCGCTCCACACCGGTCACGTAGAGGGATTCCGCCCGGACGAACATCTCGACCTGCATGTTCCTGCGGAACTCCGCGCCGAGCGAATCGAAGTTCGGCATCTCCTTCGCATCGACCCGAATGATGTGGTAGCCGTAGAGCGTCGTGACCACGTCGGATATCTGGCCGGGTTCCAGCGCGAACGCGGCCGAGTCGAACGCGGGAAGCATCTCCCCGCGGCTGAAGAAGCCGAGATCGCCGCCCTGCTGCGCGGTGACGTCGGTGCTGTATTCGCGGGCGAGCGCCTCGAAGTCCTCGCCTGCCCCGGCGCGCTCCAGCAGATCGTCGGCGAGACCTCGCACGCTGTCGCGTTGAGCCTGGGTGGCGCCCTGCGGTGGCTGCAGGAGGATATGGCGCGCGCGCACGCGGGCACCGGGCGACTCCAGCGCGAAGCGCCGGCGCACCTGCTCCTCGCTCAACGCCGTGTCCACGCGTATGACCGAATCGCGCAGGGCCGAGATGACCTCGAGCTCGCGCTGCTGGCCGATGAGCGGCCCGAAGTCAACCCCCGCGAGAGTGCTGTCTTCCGCACTCGCGGTCGCCAGAAGCGTGTAGTCGATCCAGAGGTCCGCGACGGCCATCACGATCTCGGGCTGGCCGGTCGGGATGTCCGGCGGCAGGAGCTCCATGAGCGCTGCCGCTTCGCCGACATCGAGTTCGTGCCCGGCGGCCGTCGCTACGACACCTTCGCCCGGCCCGCGATCGCAGGCCGTCACCGCTGCAGCCATGACTACGATCCAGCGCAGTTCCTTCATTGCTCGCTCCCGTCACGGGGCGGCAGGGGTCGAGGCGCCCCCCCGTCACTCGGTTCCTGTTCTTCGTCGACTCGGTCTCGACGAATCGCCGGGACTACGCCGCGGCCCGGTTCTCGACCAGCGCGGCCAGGGCCTTCACCAGTGTCTCGGTGAGGGAAAACGGGCCGATCTGCTCCAGTTCCAGCGAGAGCGGCGACATCCGCTTCACGCTCACCTCCACCTGTCGGTTCGACAGCGGCCTTTCCAAGCTCGTCAGGCGCGGCACGACTCCCGGCGCGAACGTGATTCGCCCGCTCCGGCCCCGAGCCAGGATGCGCTCGATTCCCAGCGTCCGCCCGAGCAGCCGCAGCGTCGCCTGGTCGAGCAGCCGCTCCACTTCGGGCGGCGGGGGACCGAAGCGGTCGGCCAGCTCGCGCCTGAGTTCCCCGACCTCGGCGTGGCCGCTGATACGCGATAGGCGCCGGTAAAGATGCAACTTCTGTCCGGGATCGGAAACGTATCCGTCGGGCAAGAACGCCGAACCGCCCAAGGCGACCTCGGGCTCGTCATGCTCGCGGTCCGCGCTCTTGCCCCGCAGTTTCTCGACAGCGCTCTCCAGCAGGCGGAGATACACGTCCAGCCCCACGGCGTTGGCGAAGCCCGACTGGTCGGCCCCTAGCAGGTTGCCCGCCCCCCGCAGTTGCAGGTCCTTGAGGGCGACCGAGTATCCGCTGCCAAGCTCCGTGTAGTGCTCCAGCACCTTGAGCCGCCTCTCTGCTTCCTCCGACAGGTTGGCTGCAGCCACCAAGTAGCAGTACGCACGGCGGTCGCTACGCCCTACGCGCCCGCGGATCTGATAGAGCTGCGACAGGCCGAACCTCTCCGCGTGGTCGACGACGAGCGTGTTGGCATTGGGCACGTCGAGCCCGTTCTCGATGATCGCGGAACAGACCAGCACGTCGACTTGCCCGCTGACGAACCCGCCCATGGCATCCTCGAGTTCGCGCGGGGCCATCTGCCCGTGGGCGACATCGATGCGTGCGTCGGGCGCGAGCCGCGCGATGTCATCGGCTGCGGACTCGATGGTCTCGACGCGGTTGTGCAGGAAGAAGACCTGACCGCCGCGGTCCAGTTCGCGCGCGATGGCCTGACCGACCAGGTGGTCGCTCCAGGGGACCACGTTCGTCAGGATGGGCATGCGGTCGCGCGGGGGTGTGCGAATCAGCGTCAGGTTGCGAAGCCCGCTGAGCGAGAGATAGAGCGTACGCGGGATGGGTGTCGCCGTCAGGGTCAGGACGTCCACTGCAATGCGCAGCTCCTTGAGCCGCTCCTTGTGCTTGACCCCGAACCGCTGCTCCTCGTCCACGATGACGAGCCCCAGATCCTTGAACTCGACGTCCGGGGACAGCAAGCGATGGGTGCCGATGACGATGTCCACGCGGCCCGCGGCGAGGCGTTCGCGCAGCGAGCGGGTCTCGCCCGCGCCCCGGAAGCGCGATAGCGCGGCGACCTCGACCGGATAGTCCGCGAGTCGCTGCTCGAAGGTGCGGCGGTGCTGCTCCACAAGGATGGTCGTGGGTGCGAGGACGGCCACCTGTTTGCCGTCCTGGACCGCCTTGAAGGCGGCGCGCACGGCGATCTCGGTTTTCCCGTAGCCGACGTCCCCGCAGATGAGTCGATCCATCGGCCGGGACGACTCCATATCCTGCTTGACGTCCGCCGTCGCACGCCGCTGGTCGGGCGTATCCTCGTAGAGAAAGGAAGCCTCCAGCTCCTTCTGCCACCGAGTGTCTGGCGAATAGGGTGTCCGTCGCGCCGCCTCCCTGCGCGCGTAGAGCTGGACCAGCTCCGCGGTCATCCGCTCGATCGCTGCCTCGGTCCTGCGGCGCAACATCTTCCACTGTCTGCCCCCGATACGGTGCACTCGCGGGGGCTCGGCGTCTTCCGTCTCTCCAACCCAGCGCTCGACAAGGTCTAGCCGATAGACGGGCACGCGCAGGATCTCTCCGCCGGCGTACTCGATGGTCAGCGACTCCATGTCCTGCCCGCGGGCGGTGATGCGCTCGAGCCCGAGGAACCTCCCGACCCCGTGATCGAGGTGAACCACCCAGTCCCCCGGAGTGAGCTGCGCCAAGCTCTCCAGGGCCACGGCCCCGCGGAAGCGGCGGCCGCGGCGGACCCGCCGCGCGCGGCGGAAGATCTCGTGGTCGGTAAGCACGCGCAGACGGGGGCGCACGCATCCGAGCACAAAGCCGCCCTCCAGTGCGCCGACGGCCACCTGCGCGTCGGCCGGCAGGTTGCCGCGCGCGTCTGCAAGGATTTCCTCGAGCCGCTGCGCCTGTCCCTCGTTGTCGCAGAGCAGGAGCGTGCGCGTCTCCCGGGCGGCTCCCTCGCGCAACAGAGCGCCCAGCCGTTCCATGTCGCGCTCGACGCTCGGCGGCGGCTCGCAGCCCAGCGACATGTCGCCGCTGCCGCGCTCCCTCAGCTCGAGGCAGGGAAACGCGCCCAGCATGCGTTCCGCCTCCGCGGGGTCGAGGAAGAGTTCGCGCGGCACCGGTGCGTGCCGCCCCTGGTCGAGCAGCTCGGTGTGGAACCGCTCGACCTGCTCCCACGTGTGTCGGAGGGAAGCGGGCCAGGACCCCTCGCCGGTGCGTACCAACACGGCCTCCGGCGGCAACAGCTCGAGAAGCGACCGATTGACGCCCGGCTGAGTGTCACTGCCGCCGACCAAGTCCACCGGCAACACGTGGGTCTCGCTCAGGTTGCCAGTGGAGCGCTGGTCGAGGATGTCGAAGGTACGAATGGAGAGGATCTCGTCGCCCGACAACTCGATCCGCGTGGGTTCCGGTGCGCCGAAAGAGAACAGGTCCACGAGTCCGCCCCGGACCGCGAACTGCCCCACTTCCTCCACGAGCGCGACGCGCTCGAAGCCGCGCTCTTCCAGCGCCTGGACGAGTGCGGCGAGCGGCCGCTCCTCGCCCTGGCGGAGCGTCAGCCGCAGCCGGGCAAGGCGGTCGGGCACCGGGATTCGCTCCTGAAGCGCGCGCAGCGTGGTGACGAAGAGCCGGACGCGTGCGGAGAAAAGCGCCTCGACCGCCTCCACCCGCTGCCCGCCGATCTCAAGGTGCGGCTCGGCGGACTCGTACGGAAGCGCTTCTCGCTGTGGATAGAGCGCGGACGCGCCTTCCCCGAGCAGCACCTCCAGATCGGCCTGGGCTGACGCCGCGCCGGCCGGCTCCGCCGCGACCAAGACGAGCACGCGGCCGGTCGTCCTGTGGAGCGCCGCCACCAGGGCCGTGCGGGCCGATCCGGGAGTGTCGCTCACCACGATCCGACGGCCCGGACGGGGCATGCTGCGGGCCAGTTCGCGGACTGGTGAACAGGACTCGATCGCGGCGAGAATGGCGTTGGGCGCGATGTCGCCAGTGGCGGAGCCGGGGGCCACGTCAGCCTGAGGCCGTTGGTGCCGCGGCTCGCCGGCGCTGGGCCGTGCCGGCCCCGGTCGCGGCCGCCCAGCTCTCGACGACGAGCACCAGAAGCGCCGCGATCAGCAGCTCGTGCCCCAGTTCGCGCCCCCGCCGCTCCGTGAACACGGCCTCGGTCCACGCGCCGACGTCGGCGATCACCCGGGCCTCGGTCCCGAGGGCGCTCGCCACGCGCGCTTGGTCGGCCGCCTCGAGCAGCGATTCCCGGACCGGAGGGTTCACCGCGATCAGCGAGAGCACGCTATCGCCCGCGAGCACGCGGTAGATCCCGGACGTTCGCGTCGCGCGGAAATCCTGCGCGCCGTCCACCGGATGCCGTATGCCTTCTGGGGTCTCGACTGCCGTGGCGGCTTGCGGCAGCGCGAGCGGTGTCCCCGCGGCGACCCCGTGGGATCCACCCCCGCGGCCCGGCGGCGCGACCAGCCATTCGAGGAGCGGGATCATGAAGGCCGTGACGGGCAGACTCGTGGCATCGGGCTCCAGGGGCGAGCCGACGAGGCGGTACGGTCCGCCTTCTGTGTCCCCGGCCACGAGCCACGGAGACCCGTCCGTCAGGCGGACGACGACCTCGTGGCCCGCCCCCGCCGTGCCGACCAAGCGGTAGCCCCCTGCGACGCTGACGTCGTCCAGGGGAAAGCGGAGGCGGCTCTGCCCGATGCGCGCATCTCCGCGCGCCTCGTTGACCTCGTAGCGCCACGGGATTCCCGCCTCCGCGAGGCGTCGATTGACGGCCGGGAGCAGGGTGGCGTCGGCCGGTGGCACGACCACGACCGTGCGTCCCGTCCGGACTTCCGCAGCCCCCGCCCCCTCGCCCGCGATGACCACGTCCGGATCCGCGTTGCCAGCGCGCAGCCGCCCGGCCTCCTCGAGAACCTCTATCGCCTCAAGAAGGAAGTATGCGTCCTCACCCGCCCCGCGCACGCTCACGTCGGGGGGCAGTGCAACCGCGAGCGCGAACCATCGCCTGTTGTCGCCGACGAGATCGTCGGGGTCGGTCTCGACGTAACCCGACACCCAGCCCTCGCCGAACGGCCCGAACGGAAGCGTGGCCGTGGCCCCGGGCGGAACGATCGACGCAGCCCGGATCTGGTCTTCGACGACGAGGCGCAGTGGCGCCTCGACCGTGTCGCCTCCGAGTTGCACCGAGAGATCCGTAGGCCGGCTCGCCAGCGGCGGCAGTCCTCCGCCGATCAGAAGCTCGCCCAGATACCGATTGGCGGCGGTGCCGCCTCCTGTGCCACCGAATACGAGCACCGGAACATCGGGCGGGACATCGAGGGGCTCGCCCAGAGCCGTCACCTGCAGGTCGGAGAGCACGTGGACCTCCGCGGCGTCAAGCCCCGCCTGGCGCACCAAGCCGGCGGCGCGGCCGGCCGCGCGCGCCAGATCCGAAGCCGCAGCGCTCACCTCCGTCCCCGCGATCCGGTCGCGAGCGTCCGCCGGACTCCCCGGCATGGCCACGTCCCAGGGGTCTCCCGCGCGGAGCACCCAGATCTGGTCGTCGTCGTCGGCCAGATCGACGGTCGCGAGGGCGACCCGCTTGAGACGGTCCAGTGCTCTCTCTCCGTCGACCACGCGACCGGAACTCATCGAGTTGTCGAGGATCATGGCCAGCGCGGTGCTCGGGTGCGCCCCGTCTCCGTTCCGCAGAAACGGCTGGGAGGCGGCGAGCGCGAGCAGCAGGACCACGCTCACGCGAAGCAGGAGCAGGAGGAGTTGGCGCAACCGAATCCGTCGCGCGTGATCACGCTCCGTCCGGAGCAGATAGCGGAGGGCGGGGAAGGGGATTCGCCGACTCTCGTGCCGGTGGAAGAGGTGCAGGAGAAGCGGAACGCCAATCGCGGCCGCAGCGGCGAGCAACAGTGGGTTAAGGAAGCCCACGTCGCATCACCCGAGCTTCTCGCGCTTCCTCAGATACGTGCGCAGCGGACGCGAGAGGGGCTGATCGGTGTCCAGTATCACGTAGTCGATCCCCAGCGGGCGCAGGCTCCGTTCCCACTCTGCGAGCGCCGTCGAGAGCGCGTTGCGGTACTCCGTCCGCACGTCGGCCACCTTCACCTGCAAATCCTCATCGGTCTCGGGGTCGTAGAAGCAGGCCTCGGCCGTCGCGGGAAGCTCGCGCTCTCCCGGGTCGAGGAGGTGGAAGACGAGGACTTCGTGCCCGCGGTGCCGCAGATACTGCAGCGCATCCAGCGTCGTGTCCGGATCGACCAGCAGGTCCGAGAACAGCACGACCAGCCCCCTTCGGCGCAGCCGGATCGCGAGATCACGCAGCGCCGTTTGCGCCGAGGTCCCGCCTTGGGGCGCGAGTGGCCCGATCCTCCTGACGAACTCGTGCCATTGGCGCCGACCTCCGCGCGGCGCCATCTGAAAATCGATCCGGTCATGAAACGTGACCAGCCCCGCGGCGTCGCCCTGTCTCAGCAAGATGAGCGCGAGCGAGGCGGCCAGCGTCTTCGCGTACCAGAGCTTCGTCGGCAGGATCGAGTCCGACGACCAGCCCATCGAGCGACTCACGTCCAGCAGCAGGTAGGCCCGCAGGTTGGTCTCCTCCTCGAACTGCTTCACGTAATAGCGGTCAGAGCGCCCGTACATGCGCCAGTCGATGTAGCGGAGGTCGTCGCCCGCCTGATACGCGCGGTGCTCGGCGAACTCCGCCGAGAAGCCGCGGTGCGGGGAGTGATGCAACCCCTTCAAGAATCCCTCGACCACCTGCCTCGCGACGAACTCGATTCCACCGAGTTGGGCCAGCGCCGCCGGGTCGAGCAGGTCGAGCCGGCCCCGCTGGCGATGGAGGACGGAAGCGCGATCCGTGGCGGTCATGGGGGCCCCAAAGCTAGACGGGTCGGGCTCGGCGCGGCAACACGGAGGCCATCCGCGCGACGCTCGGCGCGGGGCAGGGCGCCGAGGACGCCGGAAGGAGATGTTGGCCCCGGGAGGGGAAACCTGCCTGAGCGCCTGCGACTGGATTCGTCACACCGCAAGGACTATTCTCGCCGGCGAGAGTCGGCGGTCCGCGACGATCGATCAAGCGCGTCGAGTCGTGTCTGGAGCCTTCATCCATTGACGTCGCCGTGGTTGAGGATCCGTCTGCGGAACGCATGAACGACCCGGATGTCTTCCGGGGAGCCCTCTGCCGGGCCGGCGTCTTAGGCCGGACGGCGCATCCACGGAAGTGCCAGTGAGCAAATCATCGGACCCGTCGCATCCAAGGCAAGAGTCCCCCGTCGGCGCGGACGTTCAGCACCGCGTCGACAAGCTCGTCAGGGCCTACCGGGTCCGGGGCCATGTGGTGGCCCGCGTCGATCCCCTGGAGATCGCCCCCGACGAGGTCCCTGAGCTGGAGCCGGCCTACTACGGTCTCCGGCCGCAGGACATGGACCAGAGGATCTCGCCGACCACGCTCTCGGGTTGCGCGCTGGACACGCCCCGCGAAGTCCTGGACCGACTCCGTGAGACCTACACGCGTTCGATCGGCGTGCAGTTCATGCACATCGACGACCTGGCGGTACGCGAATGGCTCCAGCAGCGGATGGAGCCCACCGGCAACCGTGTCGACCTCTCGCTGGCGCTTCAGTTGCGAATCCTGACCAAGCTGACCGATGCGACGACCTTCGAGGACTTCATCCGCAAGAAGTTCGTTGGCGCCAAGAGTTTCTCACTGGAGGGCTGCGAGACGCTGATCCCGCTGCTCGACCTGCTGTTCGAGCGAGCCTGTGAGCAGGGCGTCAGCGACATCATCATGGGCATGGCGCACCGCGGTCGCCTGAACGTCCTAGCCAACGTCGTGGGCAAGAGCGTCCAGGAGATCTTCCGCGAGTTCGCCGATGCAGACCAGGAGCACTACGAAGGGCGAGGGGACGTCAAGTACCACCTGGGCTACCGGGGCAGATGGACGAGTTCCGGCGGCGAGCATCTGCCGCTGTCGCTGTGTTTCAATCCGAGCCACCTTGAGTTCGTCGACCCCGTGGCCGTCGGTCGCCTGCGAGCCCGCCAAGACCGTAGGGGTGACGAGGAACGAAGGCACGGTCTGTGCGTTCTGCTCCACGGCGACGCCGCGTTTGCAGGAGAAGGCGTCGTACAGGAAACGCTGAACATGAGTCAACTGACGGGCTACTCGGTCGGCGGCACGGTTCACGTCATCATCAACAACCAGATCGGGTTCACGACGACCCCGTGGCAAGCCCGCTCGGCGATCTACGCCAGCGGCATCGCCAAGATGCTGCAGATTCCCATACTGCATGTGAACGGAGAAGACCCTGAGGCCACGGCCCAGGTGGTCCGGCTCGCGCTGGACTTTCGCAACGAGTACCGGCGCGACGTCGTGATCGACATGTACGGCTACCGGCGCCGGGGCCACAACGAGCTGGACGATCCCAGCTTCACGCAGCCGCTCCTCTATCAGGCCATCCGCGAGCGCAAGCCCGTTCGAGAAGCCTACCTGCAGCACCTTCTGAACCAAGGCGGCATCACGCAGCAGGAAGCGGAACGGATCGCCACCGAGCGACGCGAGCACCTCGAGAAGGAACTGGCTTCGGCCCGGAGCAAGGACTACATTTACGTGGGCGATCAGGTGACGGGCGACTGGTCCGGCTACAATCTGGGTTCGGACGCGGAGGTCCCGGAGATCGATACTGGCGTGCCCGCGAATCGCCTCCGGGCCATCCTGCAGCACTTGGGCAGGACGCCGGCGGAGATCACGCCGGATCCGCGGATCGTCCGCCTGCTCGGCCGGCGCAGCGAGATGGCGGCCGGCGACCGGCCGATCGACTGGGCGACCGCCGAGGCGCTGGCTCTTGGCAGCCTGCTGCTCGACGGATACCGGGTACGCGTGACGGGCCAGGACAGCGAACGCGGCACGTTCGGACACCGGCACGCCGTCGTGCGCGATGCCGAGACGGGATTCCCCTACCTCCCGCTCCAGGGGCTCTCTCGCCGCCAGGGCGCCTTCGAGATTCACAACAGCCCGCTCTCGGAGGCCGGGCCGCTCGGTTTCGAGTACGGGTACAGCCTGGAGGCTCCGGACGGTCTGATCATTTGGGAGGCGCAGTTCGGTGACTTCGTCAATGCCGCCCAGGTAATCATCGACCAGTTCATCACGAGCGGTGAAGACAAGTGGAGCCTGTGGAGCGGCTTGGTACTGCTGCTGCCGCACGGGTTCGACGGCCAGGGGCCGGAGCATTCGAGCGCCCGGCTCGAGCGGTTCCTGCAGCTGGCGGCCGAGGACAACATCCAGATCGTCAACCCGACCACGCCGGCGCAGTACTTCCACCTCTTGCGCCGCCAGATGGTTCGCCCATGGCGGAAGCCCCTGATCGTGATGTCGCCGAAGAGCCTGCTGCGCCATCCCAAGGCCGTGTCCGGCCTGGAGGAGATGTCGCAAGGGCGCTTCGAGAGGATTCTGGGCGATCCGGGAATCGAGCCAGGTGGCGTGCGGCGCGTGGTCGCCTGTAGCGGCAAGCTCTACTACGAACTGCGCGCTGCCCTGGACGAAGCGGAGCGGGGCGACATGGCCATCATCCGCTTCGAGCAGCCCTATCCGCTCAGCCTCGAGACGGTCAACCGGGCCCTGGCGCCGTTCCGAGACGCGGAAGTCTGGTGGGCGCAGGAGGAACCCGGGAACATGGGTGCCTGGTGGTACCTCCAGGCACGGTTTCCCGGACTGTTCTCGCGCCTCGTCTGCCGTCCGGAGTCGGCCAGCCCCGCGACCGGATCGCCGGGCAGTCACAAGCGCGAGCAGCGCCACCTGATCGAAGAAGCGGTCTTGACCGACTGACCGGCAGGGTGGCCTGCCGCGCCGTCCTCGGGGCGCCCGGCGATACCGGCCCCCGTGACGACAAGTGCAAGACCGGGCGGCACTTCCGCCGCACCGAGTCGATTGATCGGCTCGGCGGCGGACGGTTATGTTTTCGGGCTTTGCACCCCGCTCGCAACGACGACGCCCGAACTGCTCAGGGGACGCTCAGGAACGGCCGTGCGCCTGGACCACATCCGCAATTTCTGCATCGTCGCCCATATCGATCACGGGAAGAGCACGCTCGCCGACCGCCTGCTCGAGCGGACCGGCACGCTCGCACGACGCCAGATGCGCCAGCAGGTCCTCGACAGCAACGAGCTGGAGCGCGAGCGCGGGATCACGATCAAGCTCCACGCCGTGCGCATGGACTATCGGGCGCAGGACGGCGAAGCGTACGAGCTCAACCTGATCGACACGCCCGGGCACGTGGACTTCACATACGAGGTGTCCCGGTCGCTGGCGGCGTGCGAGGCGGCGGTCCTGGTGGTGGATGCGAGCCAGGGCGCTCAGGCGCAGACGCTCTCCAACCTCTTCCTGGCGCTCGACGCGGGCCTCGAGATCGTACCGGTTCTGAACAAGATCGACTTGCCCGGAGCCGAGCCCGAGCGTCGGCGCGCCGAGCTGTCCGAGCTGCTCGGGATCAGCCCGGAAACCGTGATCCTGGCCTCGGCCAAGGAGGGCATCGGAGTGGACGATGTGCTGGAGGCGGTGGTTCGCCGGGCGCCGCCCCCGAGCGGGGATCCGAGCGCGCCGCTCCGTGCGCTCATCTTCGACTCCTACTACGACCAGTACCTGGGTGCCGTGCCGAGCATTCGCGTGGTGGACGGGGCGCTCAGGCCCGGCATGAGGATCGGTTTCGGCGCGGTCGACGCGCATTACGAGGTCTCGGAGGTGGGCTACATGCGGCTCGGTCGGGTCGCCCAGCCTGTGCTCGGGCCGGGCGAGGTCGGATACGTGGTGGCGGCGATCAAGGAGGTATCCCACACGCGCGTGGGCGATACGATTCTTGACGCCGGGCGCCCGGCCGGCGAGCTCCTTCCGGGCTATCAGGAGGTACGCCCGATGGTGTTCGCCGGCCTCTATCCGACGGACACCGACAACTACGAGGATTTGCGCGACGCGCTCGAGCGCCTCAAGCTCAACGACGCGAGCCTACACTACGTTCCCGAGACCTCCGTCGCGCTCGGGTTCGGTTTCCGCTGCGGATTCCTGGGACTCCTCCACATGGAGATCGTGCAGGAGCGCCTGGACCGCGAATTCGGTGTCGAGCTGATCAACACGGTTCCCAACGTCGAGTACCGCGCTCGCCTGACCGACGGCTCCGAGCAGATCATCGAGAGCCCGACCGCGTTGCCGGATCGGGGCCGGATCGAGTCGATCGCCGAGCCGATTGTCCGCGTCCGGATCGTCGCGCCGGCCCAGTACATCGGCTCCGTCCAAAAGCTGGCACACGAGCGCCGTGCCGTGTTCCGGGGAATGAGCTACCTGGACGAGGAGCGGGTCGAGCTGGACTACGAGCTGCCGCTCGCCGAGATCGTCCTGGACTTCTACGACCGCATCAAGAGCCTGACGCGCGGCTATGCGGCGATGGACTACGAGTTCCTGGACTACAGTCCGGGCGATCTGGTGAAGCTCGACATTCTAGTGAACGGCGACCCCGTGGATGCCTTCAGCGTGATCCTGCACCGTGACAAGGCATTCGAGTACGGGCGCGATCTCACGGCAAAGCTCAAGGAATTGATTCCGCGCCAGCAGTTCGAGGTGGTGCTCCAGGCCGCGGTGGGAGCCAAGGTCATCGCGCGTGAAACGGTGAAGCCCATGCGGAAGAACGTGACGGCGAAGTGCTACGGCGGAGACATCACGCGCAAGCGCAAGCTCCTGGAGAAGCAAAGGGAAGGAAAGCGGCGGATGAAGCAGGTCGGAGCCGTGGAGATCCCTCAAGAGGCTTTCCTCGCCGTGCTCTCGCTTGGCGGGTGACGCATGCGCGATGCGGATCTCCGTCGTCGTCGCGACGTACGAACGGCCCCGAGAACTGGCGCTCGTGCTCGCTGCGTACGCGCTGCAGGACGACCCCAACTTCGAGCTGGTGGTGGCCGACGACGGCTCGGGTCCGCAGACGGCTGCCGCGATCGCCGAGGCGCGGCGCGGCGGGCCGCCGATCCGGCACGTCTGGCACTCGGACCGAGGGTTCCGAAAGACCGAGATCCTGGACCGTGCGATCGGCCGCTGCCAGGGCGAGTACCTGGTCTTCACCGACGGTGACTGCGTGCCGCGGCCGGACTTCGTGTCCACCCATCGGCGGCTGGCGCGACCCGGGCGCTTCCTCTCGGGCGGATACGTCCGCCTCCCGGCCGGCCTGTCCGCGGCCCTGACGCCGGAAGACGTCCGGGTTGGCTGGATCTGGGATGGCGTCCCGCTCGTGAGACGCGGCGTCGGAGCGCGCCACGCGCTGTTGCGCGTGCGGCCGCCCGGCGCGTTGCCGACGCTGCTGGATCGTCTCACGCCGACGCGGGCGACCTGGAACGGCATGAATGCGTCCACGTGGAAGGAGGCGGTGCTCGCCGTGAACGGCTTCGATCTGGGTTTCCAGTACGGAGGGCTCGACCGCGAGTTCGGACAGCGGCTGGAGAATCTCGGCCTCAGGGGCGCGCAGGTGCGCCACCGAGCCGTCGTGTTGCACCTTGACCACGGGCGCCCTTACCGGGACCGAGCGGTGATGGCCCGCCAGCGGGCGCTCCGGCGGGAGCTGGCCATCAGCGGACGGACGCGAGCGGTGCGCGGGATCGCCGAGCTGCCCGAGGCTACCACCAACCCGCCATGGGAGGCGACGTGAGCGGAGCGCCGCGATGGATCGTCGGAGTGGACATCGGAGGCACGAACATCGTGGTCGGCGTAGTGCCCCTGGAGGGCGGACAGCCCGCGGGCCTGCGCACGCTCCCGACCGAGGCCGTGCACGGACCCGCCTTCGTCATCAAACGCGTGGCGGAGATGGTCGAACAGGCGATCGAGGAGTGCCTGGCTTCCCAGGGCGGATCGAGCGCCGACATAGCGGGCGTGGGTATCGGCTCACCGGGCCCGCTGGACCGCGAGACCGGGATCGTGATCAACACACCCAACCTGGGTTGGAGGGACCTCCCCCTCCGGGACTTGCTGAGCGAGGCGGTCGGCATCCGCGCCGAGCTGGACAACGACGCGAACTGTGCGGCCTACGGCGAATGGTGGCTGGGCGCCGGGCGTGACGTCGACCAACTGGTCGGCATCACGCTGGGGACCGGCATCGGCGGGGGGATTGTTCTCGACGGCGAGATCCTGCACGGCGCCTCGGACGCCGCAGGGGAGATCGGCCACATGACGATCGAGTTCACGGGCCGCAAGTGCAAATGTGGCAACTACGGGTGTCTCGAGGCCTACTGCTCCGGACCCAACATCGCGGCTCGGGCACGCGAGGGGATCGAAGCAGGATCCGAGTCGATCTTGACCCGCCTGGCCGGCGGCGACCCGGACCGGATCACGGCCGCGACCGTGTACGAGGCGGCCGTGCAGGGCGACGCCTACGCCAACGAAGTGATGTTCGAGACGGCCAAGATCCTGGGGGCCGGCGTCGCGAACCTGATCAACGTCTTCAATCCCCAGGCAGTGGTCATCGCCGGCGGCGTCACGCGCGCGGGCGATCACCTTTTTGCGCCGCTGCGCACCGAGGTTCGCCGGCGCGCCTTCCGCTCCGCCTACGACGCCTGCCGCATCCTTCCGGCCCAGTTGCCGGACACGGCGGGCGTGATCGGCGCGGCCGCCATGTTCAAGAAGGCGGCGTTCGGTTCGGTCTGACACGGCGGGGTCGGGTCCGTGGCGCCACCGCTCAGGCTCGGGGTGATCGGCACGCTCGTGTGGGACACGATCGTGGGCGAGGGCCGGTCCGAGCCGATCCAGGAGTGGGGCGGCATCGGATACGCTCTCGAGGCGCTCTGCGCCTCCCTGCCGGACGGATGGGAGGTCAGACCCCTCGTGAAGGTGGGCAGGGATCTCTCCGAGCGAGCCCTGCGTTTCCTGCGGCGGATCCCCGGTGTTCGCGTGGACCCGGGTGTCACGGTGGTGCCCGAGCCCAACCACCGCGTGGAGCTGCGCTACCGGGGCGAGGCGCGCAGGACCGAGCGGATCGAGGGCGGTGTGCCGCCGTGGTCGTGGGCCGAGCTTGCGCCGCTCGTGCGTGATTGTGACGCGGTCTACGTCAATTTCATCTCGGGCTTCGAGCTGGGCCTCGACACCGCGCGGGCGCTGCGCGACGGCTACGATGGCCCGATCTACGCGGACCTCCACTCGCTCTTCCTGGGACTCGGCCCGGCCGGACTCCGCGTTCCTCGTGAGTTGCCGCTGTGGCGCGATTGGCTCCGGTGCTTCGACGCGGTCCAGGTGAATGAGGACGAGTTCGAGCTGCTGGGCGGCGGCTCGGAGGATCCGTGGGCCCTGGCGGCCGGGAGCGTCGGAGCCGGGCTCAAGCTCATGGCAGTGACGCTCGGCGCGCGCGGTGCGGCCTACGTTGCCGGGCCGGGCCTGCGTCCCGACCCGCTTGCGTGGCCGGCGGAGCGCCGACTCGGCGTCGTCGGCCCGGCGCGGAGCGGCCGGATCCTCGCCGCAGGCGAACCGAGGCGCGGTGACCCTACCGGTTGCGGAGACGTGTGGGGCTCCACCTTATTTGCTCGGCTGCTCGCCGGGCAGGGGCTGGAGGCGGCGATGGCTGTCGCCAACCGCATCGCCGCGAGAAACGTCGAATACCGCGGTGCCGCCGGGCTGCACCGCCACCTGCGCGGGTTGCTGTTGCCGGCGAGCCCCGATCGTTGAGCGTCGGCCTGCGCCGAGCGGCCAGTCCGAGCTGATCCCCGCTACCGAGCCCTAGGTTGCGCGTAATCGACCTTCCGGCGTCGCTGGACTATCGTGCCGCGGACGACTTGCTCGACCTCGCCGCCGCCGGCGACGGCAAGTCGCTGCTGGACGCCCGCCGTGTACGCTGGGTCGACCCGTGCGGGATCGTGGCGCTGCTGACTGCGGGCGCCTACCTGCGCGAGCGGACGGGCGCCGCGCCGCGACTGCAGTTGCCCGAGGTTGGCGACGTCCTGGGATACTTGGCGCGGGTCGGCTTCTTCGCAGTGGCCGACGGGATCGTCGAGTTGTCGGGTCGATACCCGCGTCGCTCGACGACCGCTCAGTCGGATGTGCTGCTGGAGATCACGCCCATCGCCACGAACACCGACGTGCACCAGGTGGTGGACCGGGTGCAGGGCCGGGCCGGTCAGATCCTGTCGCGTACGCTCCGCTATCCGGCGTCCGCGGTCGTGCAGTTCAGCGTCATCCTGTCCGAGGTCTGCCAGAACATTCTGGAACACGCGGAGGCGCCTGGCTGGGTGGCCGCTCAGGCGTACCGATGGCAGAAGCGTCTCGGGAAGCACGTGCTCGTCATCGCGGTGTCCGATATCGGGCGCGGTTTCCGGGGCTCGCTGGCGCAGGAGCACTCGGCTCGCTTCGGCGACCGCTGGGGTGACGCGACCGCCCTCGAGGCCGCGTTCATCCACGGACTCACGCGCTTCCCCGACTCCGGCCGAGGGCAGGGCATCCAGCAGATCCGCAAGCAGGTGCGCCGTTGGGACGGGTCCATACGCATCCGGAGCGGCGGCGCACGGATCGCCGACGTCCCTGGCTGGGACGACACCCCGCCCCTGAAGGACGGGATGCAGCCGTTTCCCGGCGCGCAGATCACGATCATCCTTCCGGCCCGTGCGGGCGATGAACGGTGATCCCGCCTTCCCGCCCGTTCAGATCGACGTGGGCAGCCTGGTCCAGCGCAGTGTCGCCACTCTCTACTCGCACCTCGTAACGCGTCCGACGGGCAGAGCCGTACGCCAGGCGATCGAGAGCCTGCTGGCGGAGGCGGGTGACAAGGCGTTCTCGCTCATCGACTTCTCCGAGGTGACCGTGCTCGACTATTCGTGCGCCGACGAGGTCGTCGCCAAGCTGCTTGCCCGCTATCTGGAGTCGGACAGGCCGCGAGATGCCTACTTCGTGATGCGCGGCGTGCGAGAGCTCCACCGCGAGCCCATCGAGGTCGTGCTCGAACGCCAGCGCTTGGCCACGGTCGCGCAGGGGGAGGGCGGCTGCTATCGCCTGATCGGGAATCGCTCGGAAGAGCAGGAGGCGGCTTGGCGGGTGGTCGAGGCGCGCGGCCGGATCGCGGCGCACGAGCTGCAGCACGCGCTGCCGGAGACGAGCCAGCGGTCGGCACTGACGGAACTCGTGCGGCGCCGGCTGGTCTTCGCGGACGCCGTCTCCGGCGCCGTGCACTCGCTCAGCCGACTGGCGGGCGCGGACGAGCGCGGCGCGGGACCCCCTGGAGTCGGATGAGGGGCGAGCGGCCGCGCGACCGGGGCGCTACTTCGAGGCGGCGCTCTCCCCGGTCCGAAAGGGGTCGGCCTACTCGGCCGCCATGTACGGGTAACGGTAGTCGGTCGGCGGCACCAAGGTCTCCTTGATGGTCCGGGCCGAGACCCACCGCAGCAGGTTCATGACCGAGCCCGCCTTGTCGTTCGTGCCGCTCGCCCGCCCGCCACCGAAGGGCTGCTGGCCGACCACCGCACCGGTCGGCTTGTCGTTGACGTAGAAGTTTCCGGCGGCGTGCCGGAGCCGTTCGTGCGCGGATTGGATCGCGTCCCGGTCCGTCGCGAACACCGAGCCCGTGAGCGCGTAGGGCGACGTGGAGTCCACGAGCCGCAGTACGTCGTCCCACGCATCGTCGGGGTAGACGTAGAGGCTCACGATGGGGCCGAAGATCTCCTCGCACATCGTCTCGTAGCCCGGATCATCGGCCCGTATCAGGGTCGGCCGCACGAACCAGCCGGTGGCGCCGTCGCTCTGACCGCCCGCCAAGATCTCGACGCCCGCGGCCCGCCGTGCGCGCTCGAGATAGCCGCGCTGGTTGTCGAAGGCCTCACGCGTGATGACCGCTCCCATGAAGTTCCGGAAATCGGTCACGTCACCCATGGGGATCGACTCGATCTGGTCGGCGAGCGTCGGGCCGATTTCCCTCCAGACTCCTTCCGGTACGTACACGCGCGAGGCCGCGCTGCACTTCTGCCCCTGATACTCGAAACCGCCGCGGACGATTGCGGTCCCGAGCGCGTCCGGGTCGGCCGACGCGTGTGCGAGGATGAAGTCCTTGCCTCCCGTCTCGCCCACGACGCGGGGATAGCCGCCGTAGCCTTCGAGGTTGGCGGCCATAGCCCTCCACAGCGACCGGAAGACCTCTGTCGAGCCGGTATAGTGGAGTCCCGCGTAGCCGCGGTGACCGATCAGCGCTTCGGTGACCTCCGCCGCGTCACCGGGGACGAAGTTGATCACGCCGGGCGGAAGCCCTGCGGCCTCGAGGAGCCGCATCAGCTGATAGCCGCTGTAGACCGCGGCGCTGGAGGGCTTCCACAGTACGGCGTTGCCCATCAGTGCCGGGGCGCTCGCGAGGTTCCCCGCGATGGACGTGAAGTTGAACGGCGTCACCGCGTAGATGAAGCCCTCGAGCGGTCGATACTCGACGCGATTCCAGACGCCCGGGCCGGAGAGCGGCTGATCCTCGTGGACGCGCTCGGCGAGCCAGACGTTGAAACGGAAGAAATCGATGAGCTCGCACGCCGCGTCGATCTCGGCCTGATGAACCGTCTTGCTCTGCGCCAGCATGGTCGCCGCGTTCACGGTTGCGCGCCACTTCGTGGCAAGGAGCTCTGCAGCGCGCAGGAAGATCGAAGCCCGTTCCTCCCACGGCGTAGCGGACCACCGGCTCCACGCTTCGCGCGCCGCATCCATCGCGAGTCGGACCTCGGCGGGCCCGGCCATGTGCCAGTCTGCCAGGACGTGCCCATGGTCGTGCGGCGCTACGGCGCGCCGGGTGCGGCCGGTGCGCACCTCCTGGCCGCCGATGACGAGGGGGATGTCGATCCGCGCGCTCTGGAACTCGGCCAGCTTGGACTTGACCTCGGCGCGCTCGGCTGTCCCGGGCTCGTAGGAGAGGACCGGCTCGTTGGCCGGCGGAGGTACTCGGATTGATCCGCTCATCGGGCGGGCCTACACTCCGCACCCCCTGTCAGGTCCCCTGGCGCGTGCGGGAGTGCGTCTTCCGTGGCTCCGTGTGTGCACCGTAGCCACCCTTGGGGGGGCACGCCCCACACCTCGCGCCTCCGCTCTCTCTCCACGCGGCCGCGGTCCCGCGGGCCGCCGTCCCACCGGCCGGAAGGGGGGCTCGGGACGGCTCTGGCGCGACCGATTCGGCACCGAAGTGTCGCATCGCCCCGCCCGGTGGTTCACTGGAAGCGTCCATGGACCATGCGCCTGCTTCGGTTGACCGATGCGCCGTTCGGCCGGTAAATTTTGCTCAACGTGTACGTGGGAGGGACCCGCAATGTCGGCTTGGGCGCGTATCGAGGAGGTGCTCGAATCGGTCCGCCCCGCCATTCAGGCGGACGGCGGCGATGTGGAGCTGCTCAGCTACGACGAGCGCGCAGGTCGGGTCGAGGTCCGGCTAATGGGTGCATGCGAGAGCTGTCCGATCTCGATGATGACGTTGAGAGAGGGTATCGAGACACGGGTCAAGCGTGCCGTACCGGGGGTCGTGGAAGTCACCACGGTCTGACCGGGCAGTGGAACGGCCTTGTCGCGCGCGTCTGCCCCTCCGGGGGCGGCGCTTTTTTTCGTCCGCCCGTCCGCCAAAGTGATACGCCATGGATGTCGCGAAATTGAAGGGCTCGGTAATGAGCGCCCTCTCCCGCGTGGGCGGGGAGGCAGCGGGGGCCGACTTGGTCGAGAGCGGGAGGGTACGCGACCTGGAGGTGCAGCCCGGTGGGCGCGTTCGCTTCTCCTTCCACCTCCGGCCGAACGACCCCGGCACGCTCGTCAAGACCGCGCGCGAGGCGGTCGAAGGTCTGGTCGGGGTCTCCGAGGTCAAGGTCAACGTGCAGCTCCCGAAACTGGCGGGGGCCGAGCCGAACCGCGGACAATCCGGCCTCAAGCCGGGGAGCGTCCCGGCGCCCACTCCCAAGCCCGGGCTGCTGCCGGACGTCGAGCGAGTCGTTGCAGTGAGCTCGGGGAAGGGAGGCGTCGGCAAGTCGATGGTCGCGACCAACCTGGCGGCCGGGCTCCGGGCGGGTGGCCTGCGCGTGGGGCTCTTGGACGCGGACATCTACGGCCCGAACATCCCGCTGATGTTCGGCGAGGTGCGCCGACCCCGGGTGACCGGCGAGCGCGGACAGGAGCGGATCGAGCCGCTCGAGGCTCACGGCGTCCGCCTGATGAGCCTCGGCTTCCTGCTGGAGAGGGAGCAGCCCGCGATCATGCGCGGGCCGCTCATCGCCGGGATCCTGAAACAGTTCATCGAGCAGGTCGAGTGGGGTGCCCTCGACGTCATGATCGTGGACATGCCTCCCGGAACCGGCGACGCGCAGCTGTCGCTCGTGCAGACGATCAATCTGGACGGCGCGCTCATGGTCACGACCCCGCAGGACGTCGCCACCGGGGACGTACGGCGCGGGATCAAGATGTTCGAGCGGGTGGAGACGCACGTGCTCGGCGTGATCGAGAACATGGCGGGCTGGGCGTGCCCGCGCTGTGGGGAACAGATCGACGTCTTCGGCAGCGGGGGCGGAGAGCGGCTGGCGGCGGAGACGGGCGTGCCCTTCCTCGGGCGGGTGCCGCTGGACGCGGCCGTCGTCGCCGCCGGCGACAGCGGACGGCCGACGGTGTTGAGCGATCCCGATGCGCCGGCGGGTCGCGCGCTCGGCGCGCTCGCCCGGACGCTCCGCGAGCAGCTGGAGGCCCTGCCCAGACGGCCATGAGACCCGGTCCCAGACCGCGCCCGGAGCGCGACGGGCTGCTCGGGCTGCCTCTCCACGTGCTCGTGGGCGACTACCCGGAGGTCCTGCGCGTGCTGCGCGACCGGGGGGTCGACGCAAGCGCCCACGGCAGCCTGACGCTGGCCGAGCTCGAGGCGTCCCGAGAAGACGGCGGCGCCTTGGTGTCGGATCTGCTGGACGCGACCCACTGGAGGCCGCTCCGGTGAGCGCGGCTGCCGGTCCCGGGAGAGTCACGCTGCTCACCGACTTCGGGACGCGCGACGGGTTCGCCGGGGCGGTGAAGGGCGTGCTCGCTGCCGCGCTGCCTGGCGTGCCGATCGACGACGTGGCGCACGACGTGCCCCGAGGTGACACGCGAGCGGCTGCCCGTGCAGTCGCGCGCTACTGGAGGCGCTACCCTGAGGGCACGGTGCACCTGGTCGTGATCGATCCGGGGGTCGGGACCGCGCGCCGGGCCCTCGCGTGCTCGGCGTCGGGTCGGTTTCTCGTCGGGCCGGACAACGGGGTGCTCAGCCCGGCTCTGTCGTCGGCAGAGGGGGCGCGCTGCGTAAGCGTCGACGAGCGGGTCGTTGGACGGGGCGGCCCCCCCTCGGCGACGTTCCACGCGCGCGACCTCTTCGCGCCCGCTGCGGCCACGCTCGCGGCGGGTCGCGGGCTGGACTCGCTCGGCACGCCGGTGGACGACCCGGTCCTGCTGGCGGAGGCGGTGGCGTCGCGGACGGGCCGAGCGGCCGAGGGGCAGGTCATCGGCCGCGACCGCTTCGGCAACCTGACGACCAACCTCCCGGGCGGCTGGGCGGAGTCGGGCGGGGTCGTGGAGGTCGCCGGACGGCGCCTCGAGCTCGTCCGGGCCTACGGAGACGTAGCGCCGGGCGCCGTGCTGGCGCTGGTGGACTCGGAGGACCGGATCGAGATCGCCGTGCGCGACGGGTCGGCGGCGCGTGCGCTCGGGATCGAGCGGGGCGAGCCGGTCCGGTTGCTCAGGCGCTGAGGGTCAGCTCTCCTCCAGCCACTTCCGGTCCGCTTCCGTCAGCTGGTCCCGCGCCCGCGTCTTCTCGATCAACTTCACGATGATCCACCCGACGAGCAGGATCGGAGCGACCTTGAAGAGAAGGAACCCGGCCAGGCCTAGCGTGAGCGAGAACACGGTTCCGACGATCGCCAGAACGAGGCCCGCCACGATCAGGGCCACAAAGCCCACGACGAAGAAAGTGAGCAGGGAGCTGAGCACGTTGAGCCTCCTCGCGGCCGGCCGCGGCCGCGCTTGTGTCCCGTCCGTTGGGGACGCCGATCGCCCCCCCCGACCCCCTACTACCGGCTTGCGAGGCAAAAGATGCAGCGTCCGCGAGCGGGGCGGCGCGCTGCGGGTTCTGGGGACTCGGCCGGCGGCTCGCGCCCACCGGCGCCTCCCCCTTTGGTCGGGCGGACATGCGGACGAGGGGTTGGCCGACGTCGGGGAGGTCCGAAGGCCGTGAATGTCGCGAATCGATCTCCGGCCGACCCGCGGTCCGGGGCGGAGCGCGGACGGCAGGTGCGGCGCCTGTTCTCCGAGATCGCGCCCAGATACGACCTGCTCAATCACCTGCTCAGTCTGAACATCGACCGCTACTGGCGGCGGCGCGCGGTCGACGCTCTCGGTTGGGAGGAGCGTCCGGCAGGCCGTTACCTGGACGCCTGCGCCGGAACCCTCGAACTGAGCCTGGAGCTCGCGCTCCGGCCCCGATTCACCGGCCTGGTCGTGGCTTCCGACTTCGCGGAGCCGATGCTCGTCACGGGTCTGCGCAAGCTGCAGGGAGCGAGTGTGGTCCCCGTATGCAGCGACGCGCTCCGTCTCCCGTTCGAGCCGAGCAGCTTCGCCGGGGCCACGGTCGGCTTCGGGATGCGCAACCTCGCCGACCTGGACGCCGGCCTCCGGGAACTTCGCCGAGTGCTCGCGCCCGGAGCTCGCCTAGTGGTGCTCGACTTCACCACGCCGCCCAACCGCCTGTTTCGGGCGCTCTACCATCTGTATTTCCGCAGGCTCTTGCCCCGTATCGGGCGTTGGCTCTCGGGCCACGCATGGGCGTACAGCTATCTGTCGGCGTCGGTGCGCACGTTTCCCGACCCGGCGGAGCTCGCGAAGAGGATGCGGGCGGCGGGGTTCGCCGACCCGCGCTGGGCCCTGCTCAGCGGCGGGATCGCGGCGCTGCACGTGGCGCGAAGGTAGCCGTCAGTCCCCGGGGCGGGTGTCCGGGGGCTCCGGGATCTGGAGCAGCGTCACGTCGCCGAGCGCCTCGAGCGGCACATCCATCTGCTCCGGGTCGCCCACCACCAGTATGACCATGCGCTCGGGCGCCACGTGGTCACGGAAGACGCGTCGCACGTCGTCGGGGTCGACCGCCTGAACGCCTGCGAGAAAGCGGTCGAGCCAGTCGTCCGGGAGCCGCTGCCAGCGGTAGGTGATCTGGCGGGCGACGATGCGTGCGGGAGACTCGAAGTTGAACACGAATCCGTTGACGATCTCCGCCACCTTGCGCTCGACCTCTGCGGCGGCCGGCGGGGTCTCGGTCATCTCGCCGATGCTGCTCAGGATGAGCTTGATCGCCTCCACCGTCTGTTCCGTCCTGATGCGCGTGACGGCCCCCACCAGGCCCGGATACGTGATGGGCGTGGTCCACAGCGCCGACGCGCTGTATGCGAGACCTCGCTCGGTGCGCAGTCGCGTCATGAGACGGCTGGACAGCCCTCCGCCGCCCAGGATCGAGGCGCCGATGCGCGATGCGAAGTAGTCCTGCGTGTCGCCCAGCCGCACCTCCGTGGTGTGCGCCATGACCACGACACTCTGCTGGAGGCTGCGCGGGATCAGGAACACGCCCGGCTCGGTGCGGATGTCCGGTCTGGGCGAGCGTTCGAGCGGCTGGGCGCACGCGTCCCAGTCGGACGCGAGCCGCTCCAGCCGCGGCTCGATCTCCGTCCAGGAGACGTCACCGGTCACGCCCAGGATGAGGTTGTCCGGGCAGAATATGCGCCGGTGCAGCCACTCGAGTCGTTCGCGCGCGACGTCTTCCGGTTCCAGATCGGCCGGCTCCATCTCCCACCCTATCGGATGATCCCCGAACAGCAGGCGGTTGAACTCGCTGAACGCGAGCCTGTTGGGGTTGTCCGCGCGCCGCCGCACGCTCTCGAGTTGCTGGCCGCGCCAGACCTCCACGCGGGCGGAATCGAAGCGGGGACGTCGCAGCATGTCGGCAAAGATCTCGAGCCCGACGTCGAGGTGCCGCGTCAGCGAGTTCATGGTCGCGAACGAGGCCTCGCCTCCGGTTCCGACAGAGGTCGTGATCGCATACCGTTCGAGGAGCGCGTCGAGCGAGTCGGGGGGCAGGCTCTGGGTCCCGCCGGAACGGAGCAGCGCCGGGAGCGCGCTGGCGGCGGCGTAGTAGGCCCGGGGGAAGTGGGACGAGCCGCCGCGGAAACGGGCGGTCACGGTGACCAGGGGCAGCGAGGGATCTTCCAGGTGGAGCACGCTGACCCCGTTGGACAACGTGTGCTCGTCCGCTCGGGGAGGGTTGAACTGGAGCGGCTCGTAGCCGAGCGAGAGCGCCGCCTCCCGGCCCGTCTGCTGGGCGAGGGCCGGGGCGGCCACGCAGAGAGCGGTCACGCACTGGAGGACCAGGCGGAGCGGGCGGCTCACGGCGCCTCTGCTCCGGTGGCGGTGGGAACCAGGGTCGCGACCGTCCGGTTCTCCTCCGTCAGGTAGGTGCTCGCCACGCGCTTGACGTCCGCAGCCGTGACCGCCGCCATCCGCTCCTCGAGCCGGAACGTGGTCCGCCAGTCGTCGAACAGCGACTGGGAGCCCGCGAGCTGCAGCGCAAGGCCGAAGTTCGTCCGGAGCCGGCGCACGGCACCGGCCTCCAGCTGGTTCCTGACGCGCTCGAGTTCGGCCTCCTCGGGACCGTCCTCGGCCAGGCGGGCGATCTCGGCGTAGACGGCTTCCTCGACCTCCAGCGTCGTGTGCGGATAGCGCGGATACGCCTCGACGGCGAACAGGCGCGGGTATCGCTCCCCGGGCCCCAGCGAGCTGCCGACGAACGTCGCCAGCCTGCGGTCCAGGACCAGCGACTTGTAGAGCCGAGCCGTGCGGCCCCCACTGAGCAGGTTGGACAACATGACCAAGGCGGGAGCGTCGCGATGGAACACGTCCACCGTGTGCCAGCCGATGCGTACCGCGGGCTCGGCGTCGAAGCGCACCTCCACGCGTCGCTCGCCGCGCTGGGTTGGTTCTTCTATCAGCAGGGGCGGCGGCCGCTCGCCGCCGGGAAGCGCGGCGAAGTAACGGCGAATCCAGCCCTCGACCTGATCGGGATCCACATCGCCGGCGATGGCGACGACGGCGTTTGCGGGTCCGTAGTAGCGGCGGTAGTACGCGGCCACCCGTTCGCGCGTATGGGCGCGCAGGTCGCTCATCCAGCCTACCACGGGCTGACCGTACGGGTGCGCTGCGAAGGCCGCGGCGAGGTGCGCCTCGTAGAGCAATCCCCCCGCACTCGTCTCCACCCTCGTGCGGCGCTCCTCGATGACGACGTCGCGCTCCGCGTAGAACTCGCGGAAGACGGGATCGGCCATCCGATCGGCCTCCAGCACGAACCAAAGCTCGGCTCGGTTGGCCGGCAGTTCCACGTAGTACAGCGTGGACTCGTTGGTCGTCGCCGCGTTGAGGTTCCGCGCCCCGTTACGGCTCAGGATGTCGTCCAGCTCATTGGGCACCACGAGCGCCCGGGCGCTGTCCTGCAGCGCGCGCCGGCGCGCCTCCATCGCCGATACGGCCGCCGAGTCCGCCGCGGGGTCGGCGCGCGCCGCGAGCACCGAGTCGTGGAGCGCGTCCATCCTCCGAAACCATTCGAGTTCGGCGTCAGGATCGCGGGTCCCGATGCTGGACGTCCCCTTGAACAGCATGTGCTCGAGCAGGTGCGCGATCCCCGTCGTACCGGCGTGCTCGTTGACCCCGCCCACGGCGTACTGCGTGACGAACGCGACGGTGGGCGCCCCGCGCCGCGGGAGCACGAGGAAGCGCATGCCGTTGGCGAGCGTCACCTCGCGCACGGGCAGCCGGTCGCCGCGAGGCGCCGTCTCGGGCACCTGCGCGGAGAGCCGCCCGCCGGGGGTCGCGACGGGCGCTACGATCAACGCCCAGAGGAACGCGAAGCGGGCGGTAGACATCGTGCGCGATCGGATCGGGTCCATCAGGGAAGGCGACTCCTCCGATTCCGCTGGCCCCGCGCGCGCCGCGGCTGGCACTCGGGGCAGAGGAAGGCCGAACGATTGCCGAATACCAAACGGCTGATGGGAGTGCTACACCGCGTGCAGGGCGATCCTTCCCGGGCGTAGACCTGCAGCCTGGGTGCGAAGCCGCCCTGCCGCCCCAGGGCGTTGCGATAGTCGCGTATCGTCGTTCCGCCCGCCTGCACCGCCTCGGTGAGAACGGTGCGCAGGCTCGCCAGGAGCGCCTCCGCCTCATGGCGCCGGATCGTGCGGGCCCGGCGCGCCGGATGGATGCCCGAGCGGAACAAGGCTTCGGCCGCGTAGATGTTGCCGACCCCCGAGATCTTGCGCTGGTCGAGGAGCCAGGAGCGGACCGGGGCGCGCGATGTCCTCAGTGCGCGCCAGAGGTCGTCCGAGGTGAACGACGCCTGCAGAGGCTCGGGACCGAAGGCGGCGGCGCGGTCCGCCGACTGGTTGGGCGCGAGCACCTGGATGCGGCCGAAGCGGCGGCTGTCGTCGTAGACCAGATCGATCCCGCGCTCCAGTCGGAAGACCACCGCGGGATGCGTGGCGCGGACGCCGTAGCGGACCCGTGCGTACTCGGCTGAGCGGGGCTGCGGAAGCGCCAGTACGCCGCCCGTCATGCCGAGGTTCATCCACACGACCGAGCCGCCGTCCAGCTCGAGCAGCACGTTCTTGGCGCGGCGCCCCACGCCCGTGATGAGTCGCCCGGTCACCGAGCGGCTCAGCCGCGGGGCAGTGCCCGTGACGACGTCCGCGTGGACGACCTCGACGTCCTGGACGCGTCGACCGGAGATCAGCGGGCGGATGCCTCGCACGATGGTCTCCGCCTCGGGCAGCTCGGGCACGGGCAGGCCGGCTCAGCCGGGCTTCCGGGCCGCACCCGGGGCGTCCACGCTCGCCGCGTCGTCGCCGCCGGCCGGCGTCCCGCCCGCGCCGGTCACGGCTTCGTGCGCTCGCCGCGCGCCAGTTCGCGCCAGCCGATGTCCCTGCGGTACTGCTTGCCCTGGAACTCGATCGCTTCCGCCGCTACGCGGCTCCGAGCGACCGCCTCGGCCAGAGTGGATCCGATCGCGGTCACGCCGAGGACGCGGCCGCCCGACGTGACCAGCTCGCCGTCCCGCAACGCCGTGCCGGCGTGAAAGAGCAGCACGTCCGAGTCGTCGGCGCGCGCGTTCCGGAGGGCGGTCGGGACCGTGATGGGCCGGCCCTTGGGATAGCTGCCCGGATAGCCCTCCGAGGCGAGTACGGTCGTGACCGCCGCACCGGCCCGCGCGGCGACCCTCCGGCCGCTCAGGTTGCCCCCCTCGGCGACCTCCGCCATGAGCGCGAGCAGCGAGCTCTCCATGAGCGGAAGCACGACCTGCGCCTCCGGGTCGCCCAGCCGGCAGTTGAACTCCACGACCTTGACTCCCTCGCGGGTGAGCATGAGGCCGGCGTACAGCACGCCGCGGAAGGGGGAGCCGCGCTCCGCCAGCGCGCGCAGCGTGGGGCGCAGGACCTGTTCGCGCACCTCGTCGAGCACGGCCGGGGTCGCCAGCGATACGGGCGCGTAGGCGCCCATCCCGCCCGTGTTCGGCCCGACGTCCCCCTCGCCGATGCGCTTGTGGTCCTGCGCCGGCAGGAGAAGCAGCGCTTCCTCGCCGTCGGTCACGGCGAACACCGAGAGCTCCTCGCCCTCCATCTTCTCCTCGATGACGACCTCGCGGCCTGCCTCCCCGAACGCGCGCTCGCGGAGCATCGCGGTGAGCGCGCGGACGGCCTCCCCGATCGTGTCGCATACGACCGCGCCCTTGCCGGCCGCCAGCCCGGACGCCTTCACCACGATTGGCGCGCCGCGCTCGCGCACGTACGCTTCGGCTTCGACCCGGTCGCGGAACGTGCGGTGCGCCGCCGTGGGAACGCCCACCTCCACCATCAGCTGCTTCGCGAAGGCCTTGCTGGACTCGATCCGGGCGGCGTCCGCGCTCGGTCCGAAGGCCGGGACGCCTTTCTGCCGGAAGCGATCCGCGAGGCCCGCCGCGAGCGGAGCCTCGGGTCCGACGACCGCCAGGTCGATGCGCTGCGAGGCTGCCCAGCCCGACAGCGCCTCAACCTCGTCCGGACCGATCGGGACCGCCCGGGCCAGCGCCCGCATCCCCCCGTTCGGGCGCGTGGCCCACATCTCCCCGCCGGGGGGCAGGTCCTGGTGGAGCTTCCACAGCAGCGCGTGCTCGCGGCCTCCGCTGCCCACGATCAGTATCCGCACGGCCTCACTCGGCTGTAGGTGGACGGCGGCCCGCAACGGCCACGCCGCAGCGCCTCGTGCGCGCGGCCCCCGCGATGCCGCGCCGTAGCGTAGCCGGACCGCCGGAGAACGCAAGCGAGTCGGCGCCTGCCGAACCCTGGCCGGCTGCCGCCCCCGCCCCGGCTGCCTGCCGGACAATGCTCGCTCAGCGCCTCATCCCGCCTGCGATCGAGTCGCCCATCGCACGCACGGCTCCGGCCATCTGATCGAAGATGTCGCGCGCCCCCCGGGCGTAGGCCTCGGCGGCCTCGCGGAGGTCCTCCTGGTAGTCCGGGTTCGGCTCCGCCCGCCGGGTGTACTCCCCCCTCAGGATGCGGTCGTACTCGCCGCCCTCGATCCAGTCGCGCGCCTCGGCGAGCCGAAGCACCCAGAACGGATGGGTGGCACCCACCAGGTTGAGGACCTTGTAGACCTGGTCGGCGATGTCCCCGCTCGAGCGATACTCCTCGGCTTGCTGGATGAACTCCTCGAGATTCGTCTCGTGGCTCGTGCCGCCGCCGGCCATCTTGAGCATCGCGCGCATCGCGATCTCCAGATCCTGAAGCGCGATCAGGCCGGCGCGGTCGGAGGACAACTCGCTCTTGCGGTACCATTCCAGGAGCGCCACGAGCAAGGCTCGCGCCGCCACCTCCACGACGGGAAAACCCATGGCGGAGAGCCGCAGCAACAAGACCGTCATCGTCCGGTAGAGCACGTGATCGGACATGATGTGCCCCAGCTCATGGGCCAGGACGAAGCTCAGCTCGCCGTCGTCGAGGAGCTCGATGGTCCCCGAGTTCAGGATGATGAACGGGCGCTCCATTCCGTAGGCGCCCGCGTTCACCATGGGCGTCTGCGACACGAAGACGTCGTAGGCCATCGGCGCATCCAGCGTGTGCGCCACCTCCTGATAGAGCCCGTGCACGCGCCCGAACTGCCTGGGGGAGACGCGCACGGCGTTGGCCTGAAAGGCGAGGCGCACGGACTTCTCGCCGAAGACGCCGAACAGCGTGCGCAGCACCTCGTCGAACATGGGGATCCGGCGTAGTGCTGCGAGCGCGGCGCGATCCGCAGGATGCTCCCAGGCGCGCGGCGCGATCTGGGTCAGGATCCGGCGGCTGCGAGGCTCCGGCCCGTCGCCGCCCGATGTCGTCTGCGCCATGATGCACTCCCGCTGAGGGGCGATGCGGCCCGCCCGGGACCGTACGCATGAGCTACGCTACCCCGCTACCCGGGGTTTCGTGGCCCCGGCCGCCGGGCGACGCGCCGAGCGCGTAGGCCCGGGCGATCCGGGAGGGGACGGCGCGGGCGATGGCGGCTCGCAGCGATTGACCCGGACCTCCGGCCTCGTGAGCTTCCCGCAGACGGCCGCTTCCGGTTCGGTCTTCCCAACGTGCCGGACGCCTGCATCTCGACACTCCCCGTCAGGGCACGCCCATGGAGCTGCCTTCCCAGCTGATGGTCTCGGTTTCCGGCTTCCGCGGCCGCGTGGGAGCGGAACTCACGCCCGAGCTGGTCGCGGGGATGGCCGCCTCGTTCGGCGCCTTCCTCGCGGCGGAAGGCAGAGGCCGGACGGTGTGCGTCGGCCGAGACTCGAGGACGTCGGGATCGATGTTGGCTCGGGCGGCGCTGGCGGGGCTGCAGTCGGTGGGCGCGCGCGTGGTGGACGTCGGGGTGGTCCCGACCCCGACGCTGCTGCTTGCGACCCGGCACCACGACGCAGCGGGCGGGATCGGGATCACGGCGTCGCACAACCCCGCCGAATGGAACGCGATGAAGTTCGCGGTCGGCGAGGGGGTTTTCTTGGACCGGGAGCTCTCGGGGCGTTTCCGCGCCTACCTGCGCAGCCACGATCCTCCGCGCGCGCCGTGGGCCGCGATCGCCGAGGTCAGGGCGGACCGCGGCGCGTGGGGCCGCCACCTGGAGGCGATCGCGGCCCTTCCCGAGCTGGACCTTCCGGCGCTCAGGGAGCGGCGCTTCCACGTCGCACTCGACTGCGTCCACGGCGCGGGCGGGCGGGTGATGCCGGAGCTGCTCGAGCGGCTCGGCTGCCGGGTGAGCGCCATCGGGCTGGAGGCGGACGGGCGCTTCCCCCGCGACCCCGAGCCCACGGCCGCGAACCTGGGCCCGCTCGCCGCGCTCGTTGTCGAGAGCGGGGCCGAGCTGGGCCTCGCCGTCGACCCGGACGTGGACCGCCTCGCCCTCGTGGACGCGGCCGGCCGGCCCGCGGGTGAGGACCTGACGCTGGCGCTCGCGGCGGCCGTGGTCCTGCGGCGGACGCCCGGCCCCGTCGTCACCAACCTCTCCACCAGCCGCGTGGTCGAGGACGTGGCGGCTTCCTTCGCCAGCCCCCTGTTCCGGACCCCGGTCGGCGAGGCGAACGTCGCCGCCCGCATGCAGGAACTCGCCGCCGTGGTAGGCGGAGAGGGCAACGGCGGCGTCATCCATCCGCGTCTGCACCGCACCCGGGACGCGCCGGCGGCCACGGCGCTCGTCCTCCAGCACCTCCTCGACGAGGCGGCGTCGTTATCCGACGCGGTCGCCAGATGGCCGTCGTACGGGATCGTGAAAGAGAAACTCTCCTTGCCGCGCGGGGCGCTGGGCGAGGCCTATCGCGCGCTCACCGAGGAGCTGGCCGCCGAGGAGAGCGACGACAGCGACGGACTGCGCCTCGACTGGCCGCGCGAGCGCGCCTGGCTCCACCTGCGCCCGTCCGGGACCGAGCCCGTGATCCGGCTGATTGCCGAGGCGCCCGACCGGTCGACAGCGCAGGCGCTCGCGAAGGCTGCGGCGGAGAGGCTCCAAGGCCTAGCTTGAGGGGTAGCCCGGCGGCGGCGGCCGTCGTGCGGCCGATCAGACCGGTGGGAGGGTATTCGAGGTATGTGCGGAATCGTGGGCTACGTGGGTCGACAGCAAGCCGGGCCGGTCCTGCTCCAGGGGCTCCGGCGCCTGGAGTATCGCGGCTACGACTCGGCGGGCGTCGCGATCCTGGACGGCGGCGACCTCAAGACCGTCAAGCGGTCGGGCAAGATCGCCGAGGTCGCCGCCGCGATGGCGGCCGAGACCCTGCGGGGCACGTGCGGGATCGCGCACACGCGCTGGGCGACGCACGGTGCCCCGAACGAAGCGAACGCCCACCCGCACGTGGATGGCGACCGGAGGATTGCCCTGGTACACAACGGCATCATCGAGAACGCCGACGCGATCCGCCGCAGGCTGGCCGGCCTCGGCTACCGGTTCGGCTCGGAGACCGACACCGAAGTGGTGGTCCACCTGATCGACCACGCCTTCAGGCGGGGCGCCGGGACGCTCGAGAGCGCCGTGGCCCGTGCGCTGCGCGAGGTCGAGGGGGCGTACGGGATCGCGGTCGTCTCGACCCGCGATCCCGCCAAGCTCGTCGTCGCGCGCAACGGCAGTCCGCTCCTGCTGGGCATCGGCAAGGACGGCGAGTACCTCGTGGCGTCGGACGCGGCCGCCGTGATCGCGCATACGCGCGACGTCGTATACCTGGACGACGACGACTACGCCGTGCTCGACCGCGACGGCTACCGGACCTATCACCTTCGGCGCGGCGCCGTCTCGCGCGACGTGCAGGAGGTCACGTGGGACCTCGGCGCGATCGAGAAGGGCGGATTCGAGCACTTCATGCTCAAGGAGATCTTCGAGCAGCCCAAGAGTCTCCGCGACGTGATGCGCGGCCGGCTGCTCGAGGAGGAGGGCGAGGCGAGGCTCGGCGGAATCACGCTTCGGGACGAGGACCTGCTGAAGGTCAAGCGCATTCTGATCACGGCGTGCGGGACCAGCTGGCACGCGGCGCTGATCGGCGAATACATGCTGGAGGAGGTGGCGGGCATCCCGGTCGAGGTCGAATACGCCTCGGAGCTCCGCTACCGGAACGCGGTGGTCGAGCCCGGTACGCTCCTGATGGCGATCAGTCAGTCGGGCGAGACCGCCGACACGCTTGCCGCCCTGCGCGAGCTCAAACAGCGCGGCGCCCGCACGATGGGCGTGGTCAACGCCGTCGGCTCGTCGATCGCGCGCGCGACCGACTTCGGCATGTACCTCCACGCCGGTCCCGAGATCGGCGTGGCCTCGACGAAGGCCTTCACGAGCCAGATCGTCGCGCTGGCCCTGTTCACGCTCTATCTGGGTCGCCGTCGCGGCATGTCGATCGGAGAGGGTCGCGAGATGGTGCACGCGCTGCGGCAGCTGCCCGATCAGGTCGAGCATATCCTCGCCTCGAACGAGGTCTACCGCGAGCTGGCGCACGCGTACAGCCGCGCCCGCAACTTCCTCTACCTCGGCCGGGGCTACCAATTCCCGGTCGCGCTCGAGGGCGCGCTCAAGCTCAAGGAGGTGAGCTACATCCACGCCGAGGGATACCCGGCGGCGGAGATGAAGCACGGACCGATCGCGCTGATCGACGAGGACATGCCGGTCGTCGTGCTCGCGCCCAAGGATCCGGTCTACGGCAAGGTCGTCTCGAACGTCGAGGAGGTGAAGGCCAGAGACGGCCGCATCATCGGCGTTGTGAGCGACCGGGGCACCGAGCTGGCCGGCAAGCTCGACCACGTCATCAAGGTGCCGCAGACGCTGCCGTGGCTGCAGCCTGTGCTCACGACGATTCCGCTCCAGATGCTCGCCTACGAGATCGCCGTGTTGCGCGGCTGCGACGTGGATCAGCCCCGCAACCTCGCCAAGAGCGTCACCGTCGAGTGAGAGGTCGCCCTGCCCCCGGCACCGGACGGCAGGCACCACGTCTCGAGACGCTGCGCCCAAGCCCTCATCAATCGGGTTCCAGAGAACAAACCGGAGGAGCCATGACAAGTCCGCTTCAGCGGGACCCGCCGTCGTCGAGGGAGCCCCGTCCGTCCTGGACGGGCGGCCGACTGCCCATGGGGCTCGCCGCCTCGGTGTGGATGCTCGCCGCGCTGCCGCAGGTCGCGGCCGCGCAGGCCCTCGCCGACGACATCGCCTCCGACTACGAGGCTCATCTCGCCGCCCTGTTCGAGCACTTCCACCGCAACCCCGAACTCTCTCTCGTCGAGCACGAGACCGCGGCGCGGATGGCGGCCGAGCTGCGGGCCGCCGGCTTTGAGGTGACCGAAGGCGTCGGAGGCACGGGGCTCGTCGCCCTCCTGGAGAACGGCGAAGGTCCCCTCGTCATGATGCGCGCCGACATGGACGGCCTCCCGATCGAGGAGAGGTCCGGCCTGCCCTATGCTTCGACCGCCACGCAGCGGGATCCGATCACGGGCGACGTCGTCGCCGTCATGCACGCCTGCGGGCATGACGTGCACATCACGAGCCTCGTCGGCGCGGCCAGGCAGATGGCCCGGCGGCCGGGCGAGTGGAGCGGCACGCTCATGCTCGTCGCCCAGCCGGCCGAGGAGCGCGGGCTCGGTGCGCGCGCGATGCGGGAAGACGGGATCTGGGAGCGTTTCGGTCAGCCCGACTACGTGCTCGGGTTTCACGTAGCGGCCGAGACGGTCGCCGGCCAGATCAATCTGATCGAGGGCAGCACGTACGCCGGTGTCGACATGGTCGACGTCGTGGTGCACGGCATCGGCTCGCACGGCGCCAGCCCCCATCAGGGCAGGGACCCGATCGTGCTCGCGAGCCAGATCGTCTTGGCGCTGCAGACGCTCGTATCGCGCGAGCTCGCTCCGCGCGAGCCCGGCGTCGTGACCGTCGGTTCCTTCCACGCCGGAACGAAGCACAACATCATCTCGGACCAGGCGAGGCTGCAGCTGACCGTGCGCAACACGAACCCCGAGACGCGCGACCTGCTCCTGGCGGGAATCCGGCGGATCGCCCGCAACATGGGCCGGGCCGCAGGCCTGCCCAACGAGCTGCTGCCCGAGGTTCACGTGCTGGAGGAGACCACGCCGCCCGGGTTCAATGATCCGGCGCTCGCCCGGAGGCTGAGCGGCGCGTGGGCCCATGCCCTCGGCTCCGACGTGCTCATCAGCGAGCCGCCGACGGGCATGGGCGGCGAGGACTTCGGCTACTTCGCGCGCGACCCCGAGATCCCCAGCGTGTTCTGGCGCGTCGGTGGCACGCCTGCCGAGGACTTAGAGCGCGAGCGCGCGGGCGGCCCGCCGGTGGCGGGTCACCACTCCCCGCTGTTCAAGATCGCGCCGGATCCGGCCGTCAAGACCGGTGTCGAGTCGACGGTCGTCGCGCTCCTCGAGCTGATGGGCCGGTAGCGCCGGCGTGCCGGGAGCCGCGAGCTCGGGCGAAGCGGGGGCGCATCGCGTGACTTTTCGTGCCCCGCCCGCGCACTATGGGATCGTCGGCGTCGCGACGGCCTCCTCCGGAGACCGTGCGGCTTCCGACCGGATGCCTCCCGACCGCGAGCCCGCGGGCGGCCGGGGCCGGCCCGCTTCCTCCGGAGCGTGAGGAGAACGCTCGCGAGCCATGCGTATCGTGCTGCAGCGCGTCAGCCGGGCACAGGTGTCCGTCTCCGGCCGTGTGCGTGGCGGGATCGGCCCGGGAATGCTGCTCCTCGTGGCCTTCGCCCACCACGACACGGAGGCCGTGGTGGCCTGGATGGCCGACAAGGTGCTGGGGCTCAGGGTGTTCGCCGACGGCGATGGAAGGATGAACCGCTCGCTGGGGGAGACGGGCGGCGACGTCCTGGTGGTGAGCCAGTTCACGCTCTACGGCGATGCGCGCAAGGGCAGGCGCCCGAGTTTCGTGGGCGCCGCCCCGCCCGAACTCGCGGTTCCCCTCTACGAGCGCTTCGTGGAGCTGCTGCGGGCCGGCTCCGCCGGGACGGTCGCCACCGGCGAGTTCGGTGCCATGATGGAGGTCGAGCTGGTCAACGACGGCCCGGTCACGCTCGTGCTGGAGCGCTAGTGGGCGGAGGCATGCCGCTCCCGCTCGTGTTGGCGTCGGCCTCGCCCCGGCGCAGCGAACTCATGCGCATGCTCGGGCTCGACCACGAGGTCATCCCCGCGGACGTGGACGAGAGCCTGCGGCCCGGAGAGGCCGCGCGGGCGCACGTGGAGCGACTGGCGCGCACCAAGGCCCTCTCCGTGGCGGCCATGCGCCCGAACGCCCTCGTGCTGGGTGCCGACACCGTGGTGGCGCTGGACGACGAGGTGCTCGGGAAGCCCGCCAGCCGGGACGACGCCGTCGCCACGCTCATGCGCCTGTCCGGCCGCCAGCACGAGGTGCACACGGGTCTCGCGCTGGCCGAGCCGAACGGCGTCACGGCCGTCACCGTCTCGAGCACGCGCGTGCTTTTCCGCTCCTTCGACCACGCGGCGGCCTGCCGCTACGTGGCCACGGGCGAGCCGCTGGACAAGGCGGGCTCGTACGGGATCCAGGAGCTCGGGGCCGCGCTGGTCGACGGGGTCGAGGGCGACTACTACACCGTGGTCGGCCTGCCGGTGGCTGCCCTGGTCCGGCTCCTCGAGCGAGCCGGCTGGCGCTACGACTTCGGAAGCCTGGCGCCCACCGGCCGGATCTGAGCGCCGCTTCGCCGGGCACGCGGGGGGCGGGTTGCGGAAGCGTGCCGCGACTGCAGCTTGTCCGGCATGGCCACCCCCGCCGTCCTCGCGATCGACCAGGGCACGACCGGCACCACCTGTCTCGTGGTCGCCCAGGACGGGCGGGTGCTGGGCCGGGACTACTCGGAGTTCACGCAGCACTTCCCGCGACCCGGCTGGGTCGAGCACGACGCGCTCGAGATCTGGGAAGTGACCCGGCGCGTCGCGCGCCGGGCCCTCGAGCGGGCGGGCGCCGGCGGGACCCGCGCGGGCGCGGACGTACGGGCCATCGGTATCGCCAACCAGCGCGAGACGGTCGTGCTGTGGGACCGCGAATCCCTGGAGCCGGTCCATCACGCGCTCGTGTGGCAGGACCGGCGGACGGCCCCGATCTGCCGCGAGCTCAAGCAGGCGAGCAAGGAGCCGGCCGTGAGGGCGCGCACGGGCCTCGTGCTGGATCCCTACTTCTCGGGCACCAAGCTCACGTGGCTCATGCGAGAGCATCCGGAGCTGCGCAAGCGCGCGGAGGCGGGCGGGCTCGCCGCGGGCACGGTCGACAGCTGGCTGATCGCCCGGCTGAGCGGCGGCGAGGTTCACGCCACCGACCACACCAACGCCTCCCGCACCCTCCTCTACGCGCTCCGCGACGCGAGTTGGGATCCGGAGCTGCTGGACCTGCTCGAGGTCCCTGCCGGCCTCCTGCCCGAAGTCCGTCGCAGCTCGGGCGACTTCGGGGTCGCGGCGGTGGACGCTCTCGGGCTCGAGGTCCCGGTGACCGGCGTCGCCGGTGACCAGCAGTCGGCGCTCTTCGGCCAGGGCTGCTGGACGCAAGGCCTGGCCAAGAACACGTACGGCACCGGCGCCTTCCTCCTGCTGCACACGGGCAGCCAGGCGGTGGCCAGCGAGCACGGCCTCCTCACGACCGCCGCTTGCGACGAGACGGGAGGGCCGGCGTTCGCTCTCGAAGGCTCGATCTTCATCGCCGGCGCCGCCGTGCAGTGGCTGCGCGACGAGCTCGGGCTGATCGAGGCGGCCGGGCAGAGCGAGGAGCTGGCCCGGAGCCTGCCGGACAACGAGGGGGTCTACATCGTGCCGGCGTTCGTCGGCTTGGGCGCGCCCCACTGGGAGCCCGAAGCGCGCGGCGCTGTGTTCGGGCTCACGCGTGGGAGCCGGCGTGAGCACCTCGTGCGCGCCGCGCTGGAGGCGATGGCGTACGCCACCGCCGACGTGCTGCGCGCGCAGGAGGCGGACTCGGGCGTCGCGGCTACCGAGCTGCGCGTCGACGGAGGCGCCGCGATGAACGACTTCCTGATGGAGTTCCAGGCGGGCATCCTGGGCGTTCCCGTGCGGAGGCCGGCCGCGGTGGAGACGACCGCCATGGGTGCCGCCGCGCTCGCCGGGCTGGCGGCGGGGGTGTGGGAACGGGCCGGCGACTTCCTGAGCGCCGGCGCCGAGCCCGCCGTGTTCCAGCCGCGCATGGATGCGAGCGAGCGCGAACGGCTGCTCCGGGGATGGGCTCGGGCCGTCCGAGCCGCGCGCGACTGGGCCGCGAACGCCTCGTGAGCGAAGGCCGGCATGGCTCCGGCCGGACTCCCCCGCTCCGTGTGGCGGTCATCGGCGCGGGTACCGCAGCGGCTCCGGTGGAGGAGGCCGCCTACGCCGTCGGCCGCTGCGTCGCGGAGGGCGGCGCCGTGTTGATCACGGGCGGGCTCGGCGGCATCATGGCCGCCGCCGCGCGCGGCTGCCGCGACGGCGGAGGAACGAGCGTCGGGCTGCTGCCGGGCAGGGAGCCGAGAGAGGGAAACGCCTGGACCGATCTTCCCCTGGCGACCGGCATGGGGGAGGGTCGCAACGTGCTGGTGGTTCGCGCCGCGGAGGCCGTGATCGCGGTGGGCGGGGAGTGGGGGACCCTCTCCGAGATCGCGCTCGCGCGCAAGATCGGACGGCCGGTCGTGATCCTGGGAGAGCCGCCGGTGGCCGGCGTGGCCCTGCCTGTGGCCGACGGGCCCGCCGCCGCCGCCCGCTGGGCGCTGGAGGCCGCCCGCGAGGGCCGCGAGGCCGCCGGTTGACGGAGCGCCTCCAAATGCGGAGGATTCCCTTCAAGTAAAGGAACCTGAGGCGCGGGCCGGACTACTAGAAACCGTTGTGTAGCGGCCCCGGTTACGGCCTCGTCGACCGTCCCGCGCGGGCCGTCCGGACGGCGTCGCCACTCTAGAGAGCAAGGATGCCCAAGCACGGTCGGTTTTTCGCTGGACTGGTCGGGGTCGGCCTCGTGGTCACGTACCTGATCTGGACCGGAGTGAGCGAGACCATGGTCTACTACCTCACTCCGACCGAGTTGTACGCGAGGGTGGTCGACGATCCGACGTTCCATGACGTGGGCGTCAAGGTCGGCGGCCGGGTCGTTCCCGGCACGTACGAGAGGGCCGTCGACGTTCACCGCTTCGTCGTGCACGATGTCGAGGACGAAGCGGTGACCTTCACGGTCGAGTACGCGGGAGATCTCCCGGACACGTTCACCGACAGTCCCGAGATGGTCGTCGACGCCGTGATCGAGGGCCGCTTCCGCGATGACGGCGTCTTCGAGGCCATGACCGTGCTCACCAAGTGTGGTAGCCGCTACGAGGCGACTCCGGAGGGGCTCGCCGCCGGGTGAACATCCTCGGGGAGCTGGCTCTATGGATCGCCCTCCCCGTCGCAATCTGGGGGACGGTCCTCGCGTTCGTCGCGGGCGCCCGACAGCGCGGCGACCTCCAGCTCTCCGCCGAGCGCAGCATCTATGCGGTCTTCTTCCTGACCGCGCTCGCCTCGCTCGGGATCATCGATTCCTTCCTGAACGACCGCTTCGAGTACCTCTACGTCGCGAGCTACTCGAACCGCGAGTTGCAGACCTACTACAAGTTCGCCGGCCTGTGGTCCGGGCAGCGGGGCTCGCTCGTGTTCTGGCTCCTGTTCCTGATGCTGTTCTCGACCATCGCGGTGTGGTCGAACCGCCGCAGGAACCGCGAGTTTATGCCGTACGTGGTCGGCGTGCTCGGCTCGATCGCGTCGTTCTTCCTGATCGTGCTGTTGTTCGCGGACGTCAACCCGTACGAGAGGCTCGGCTTCACGCCCGCCAACGGGCAGGGGTTGAATCCGCAGCTGCAGAACTACTGGATGACGATCCATCCGCCGACGCTGTACCTGGGCTTCACCGCGTTCACCGTCCCGTTCGCGTTCGCGATCGCCGCCCTGCTCAGCGGACGGCTCGATTCGCGCTGGATCACGCTCACGCGGCGCTGGACGCTGCTCTCCTGGTTTTTCTTGTCCAACGGCATCGTGTTCGGCATGCGCTGGGCCTACGAGGAGCTGGGCTGGGGCGGCTACTGGTTCTGGGACCCCGTGGAGAACGCTTCGCTGCTGCCGTGGCTCTCCGCGACGGCGTTCCTGCATTCGGTCCAGATCCAGGAGAATCGCGGGATGCTCAAGGTGTGGAACATGAGCCTCGTGATCCTCACGTTCCTGTTGACCATCTTCGCGACCTTCCTGACGCGCTCCGGGCTGATCGAGTCCGTGCATTCCTTCGCCCAGGAGCTGAGGATCGCCTACATCTTCCTCGGCTTCATGTCGGCGATCATCGCCGTCGGCGTCGTGCTGGTGCTGTGGCGGCTGCCGCGGCTGCGCAGCGAGAACCAGATCGAGTCCTTCTTCTCGCGCGAATCGGCATTCCTCTTCAACAACCTGATCCTGCTCGGCGTGCTCTTCGCCGTGTGGTGGGGCACGATGCTGCCGTTGCTGTCCGAAGGGCTCACCGGCGAGAAGATCACGGTGGGGCCGCCGTTCTTCAACGCGGTGAACATCCCGATCGGGCTCGCGCTCCTCGCGCTCACCGGCATCGGCCCGGTGATCGCTTGGCGGCGCGCCTCCAAGCGGAACCTCAAGAAGAACTTCACCCTGCCCGTGCTCGCGGGTCTGGCCGCCGCCGCCACGCTGTGGGTGGCCGGTGCCCGGCACGGGATGGCGCTCGCCACGTTCGCCATCGCGGCGTTCGTGATGAGCGTGATCGTGATCGAGTTCTTCAAGGGCACGCGCGCGCGCGCGCACATCGAGCAGGAGAGGTGGCCGCGTGCGTTCGTGCACCTGATCGGGCGCAACCGCCGCCGCTGGGGCGGCTACACCGTCCACGCCGGCGTCGTCGTCATGTTCGCGGGCTTCGCGGGCGAGGCGTTCAAGTCGGAGCTGCGGCAGACGCTCGACCCCGGGGAGGTCGCGACGGTGCCCTCGCCGATCGGGCACACCTACACGCTGACGTACGAGGGGATGAGCACGACGCTCGCCGGTGCCAACCCGATCGAGAACGTGGCGTGGCAGGTCGAGGCGCTGCTGCGCGTCGAGAAGGAGGGGCGGCCCGCCGGAACGCTGACCACCGCGCGGCGCGCGCTCGTCGCCCAGGAGGACGTGCCGACCACCGAGGTGGACTTCCGCTCGTCCTTCCTCGAGGACCTCTACGTCATCCTTTCCGACGTCGCCGACCTCAGGGGCGCGCTCGCCAACGAGCCGGAGGCCCAGACGGTCACGTTCACCTTCCTGGTGAACCCGCTCGTGGGCTGGATCTGGTACGGCGGCATGATCGTGGCCTTGGGCGGGCTGATCGCGATGTGGCCGGGCGCGCCCGCCGGGCGCGCGCGCGTCCCCGAGCCCGCGGCGCTCCCGGCCCGTGCCCCCGCCACCGCCGTAACCGCCAGCTGAAGCACTCCGGGGCCCCGTGACCCTGATCATCGGTGCCGTCCTGCTGGTGACGGCGGTCGTCGTCTACCTCGTCCAGCCCATGGCATCGGGGCTCTACGCCTCGCTCTCCCGGGAAGAGGACGAGCCCACGGAGCTCGAGTCCCGCCGCCGCATCGCCCTGCTCGCTCTGCGCGACGTCGAGTACGACCGCGCCACCGGGAAGCTGGGGCAGGAGGACTACCGCACGCTCCGGCGCGAGCTCGCCGCCGAGGCGCTGGACGCGCTGGCCGCCGCCGAGGCGGAGACCTCCCTCGGGGCGGACGCTTCACCGGTCGAGCGGGAGATCGCGCGCCTGCGGAGCGGGCTCGAGAGCGGAAGCACGTGCGGCGCGTGCGGGAGCGCCAACGAGGCGACGAGCCGCTTCTGCGCCTACTGCGGGTCGCCTCTCGGGACGGCCGTCCGGATCGGGGCCTCCCCGGACGGATCCGGCGGCGACCGGGCGGCGAGGCCCGAGCCGGCGTGACGGAGCCGACCCTCGAGGCCGCCAGGCTCGTGCGCGAGTTCGGCGGCGTGGCGGCGGTGGACGGCGTCGACGTCGCCCTGCCGGCGGGCGGCTTCCTGAGCGTGTTCGGACCCAACGGTGCGGGCAAGACCACCCTGCTCAAGCTGCTGAGCGGGGCGCTCCGCCCCACGCGCGGGGAGGTGCGGGTCGGGGGCGAGCGGCTCGTGCCCGGGAGCCTGGCCTGCCTCGCCCGAATCGGCGTGCTCTCGCACCAGACCTTCCTCTACGGACACCTGACGGCGTGGGAGAACCTCCGGCTGTACGGCAGGTTGTACGATCTGCCTCATGCGGAGCGGCGCATCGTCGAGCTGCTGGGCGAGGTCGGGCTGCTGGAGCGCTCCCGTGACGCCGTCAACACGTTCTCGCGGGGGATGCGCCAGCGCCTGGGGCTCGCGCGGACGCTACTGCACGACCCCGACGTGGTCCTGCTGGACGAGCCCTACACGGGCCTGGACGCCCACGCGTCGGCGGTGCTCCGGCGGGTGCTGGGGGCGCTTCGCGACGGGCGCCGGACCGTCGTGCTGGTCACCCACAACCTGACCCAGGGGCTCGGGCTGGCCGACCGCGCGGCCATCCAGGTGCGCGGGCGCTTCGCGTGGGCGGGAGCGGCGGACGCGGTGCCGGCGTGCGACTTCGAGTCCTTCTACCGGGAGACGGTGGAGCGCGCCGAGACGGGCACGGCGCCCGCCGCCGCGGTCACCGGATGACCTACCTCCGGCAGGTCTGGGCGATCGCGTGGAAGGACTTGCTGATCGAACTCAAGAGCCGCGAGCGTTTCGGCTCCATGGCCGGCTTCACGGTCCTGGCGGGCGTGCTATTCAATTTCGCGATCGACTGGACGGCCGTCCGTCCCGACCAGATCACTTCGGCGCTCATCTGGGTGACGATCGTCTTCGGGGGCACGCTCGGGCTCGGCCGGACCTTCGAGCTCGAGGCGCGCGACGAAGCCTTCCAGGGAGTGCTCCTGACGCCCGTTCCGCGTGACGCGCTGTTCCTCGGCAAGGTGCTGTCCAACTACGTGATCGTGCTGGCGGTGACGCTGCTCGTGCTGGGCGTGTTCGGGCTGTTCTTCGCCCAGGACTGGAGCGGGCGCCCGCTGCTGCTCGTGGCCACGCTCGCGCTCGGCGGGCTCGGGTTCGTCGCCGTCGGCACTCTGTTCAGCGCGGTCTCGTCCGGAACGGCGACGGGCCAGACGCTCCTGCCCGTCCTCCTCTTCCCCTTGCTCGTGCCCGTGGTTATCTACGGGACGGGCGCGACGGGCCGGATCCTGGTCGGCCGCCCGCTGGAGGAGATCGAGGGCGGCCTGCGCATTCTGGCGGCGTTCGCCCTGGGCGCCCTGGCCGCCGGGGCGGTGCTCTTTCGCTACGTCGTGGAGGACTAGCCGAGTGGACAAGCTCGCCGCGCGCCCGCCGGGCAGCGGGATCCGCCATGCGTCCGCGGCCCTGGCGCTGACGGGCCTCGCGCTCGTCGTCGTGCTGCACTGGATGGTGTTCTTCTGGGTGAACACCGAGGTCACCATGGGCATCGTGCAGCGGATCTTCTACATCCACGTGCCGGCGTTCTGGGTGGCCTTCCTCGCGTTCGGGATCGCGGCGCTCTGCAGCGCGATCTACCTCTGGCTCCGCGACGAGCGCCTGGACATGCTCGCGGTGGCCGCGGCGGAGGGCGGAATGCTGCTCACGACGGTGGGCCTGATCACGGGCTCGCTGTGGGGCAAGATCGCGTGGGGCACGTACTGGACCTGGGAGATGAGGCTCACGCTGACGCTGCTCCTCTGGTTCATCTACCTCGGCTATTTCATGGTGCGCGGGGCGACGCAGGACCCGGAGCGGGGCGCGCGCCTGGCGGCGGTCGTCGCGATCGTGGGCGCGCTCGACCTCCCGCTCATCCACGTGAGCGTGCTCTGGTTCCGCTCCCTGCACCCGCAGCCGGTCGTGCTCGACACCCGGCAGCCGATGAACCTGGACCCCGATATGCTGATGACTCTGATGGTCGGCGTGCTCTCCCTGACGGTGGTCTTCGCGGGGGTGATGGGCTTCCGCTACGGGCTGGAGCGGGGCCGCCGCGCCCTCGACGTCCGGCTCGCGCGCCGGGAGGCGACGTGAGGCGCTGGGCGGTGGCGGCCGCCTGGGCGGCGCTGCTCGTGCCCGCCGACGCTCTGGCCCAGGCCACCGAGCTCGGCCGGCAGACGCTGGGCCGGGCCTACTGGCATGTCTTCATAGCGTACGCGGTCGCGTGGCTGCTGATCGGCGGCTGGGTCGTATCGATCGCGCGCCGGCTCGCGCGGGTCGAGAGGCGCCTGCGCGACGAGTGAGCAGCGGGAGGCCTGCGCCGGTGACCGCGGCATGAGCGGTCCCGCGGACGCGCACGAGCCGGTCGTCGACCTGCGCAGCGACACGGTCACCCGCCCCACCCCGGCGATGCGGGAGGCGATGGCGAGCGCGGAGGTCGGCGACGACGCGCTGGGCGGCGATCCGACCACGCGCCGGCTCGAGGAGCGGATCGCCGAACTCCTGGGCAAGGAGCGCGCGCTCCTGTTTCCGTCCGGCCTCATGGCCAACCAGACGGCGCTCGCGGTGCTGGCCCGCTGGGGCGGGGAAGTCGTGGTCGAGGCCGACGCCCACCTCCTGGTCTACGAGGAGGGCGCGGCCGCCGCCCTGTCCGGCATCCAGCTCCGGGCGGTGCAGACGGGCGACGGCCTGCTCACGGCCGAGCGCGTGGCCGACGCCCTCAATCCTCCCGAGCCTCACCTGCCTCGCAGCTGCGCGGTCGCGGTCGAGAACACCCATGTCTCCTCGGGCGGGCGCGTCATGCCGCTCCGGCACGCCTCGGAGGTGGCCGAGCTCGCGCGCGACCGCGGCGTCGGCGTGCACCTGGACGGCGCGCGCCTGTGGAACGCGTGTGCGGCGTCCGGACTCCGGCCGGCCGACTACGCGCGTCACGCGGACACGGTGATGGTCGCGTTGTCCAAGGCCCTCGGCTGCCCCGTGGGTTCGGTGCTCGCCGGTCCCCGGGACCTGATGGAGGAGGCCTGGAGGGTCAGAAGACGGCTGGGGGGCGCCATGCGCCAATCCGGCATCCTGGCCGCCGCGGGGCTGTTCGCCCTGGAGCATCACCGCGAAGCGATCGCGCTGGACCACGCGCGGGCGGAGCGCCTGGCCCGGGGGATCTCGGCCCTTCCAGGATTCAGCGTCGTCCCCCCGGAGACGAACGTCGTGATGGTCGACGGCGAGGACGCACAAGTCGATGCGCTGTTGAGGTTTCTGCAGGCCCGGCGGATTCTGGCGCTCAAATACGGGCAGAATCGGCTCCGCGCGGTCACCCACCGGGACGTGGACGACGAGGGGGTCGAGCGTATATTGTGGTCCCTGAAGGAATGGTCCGCCCAGGCGCCCGCCTAGGAACACGTTCTCGCCCGGATTTCGGACGGGCGCGCGCCACTCGAACTGCAGCCCGCACAAGGACTCACGCGGCCACCTCTATACGGGATGGAGAACCCAGGAAGATGAAGGTCCTTCAGCGTCGCATGTGTTGGATCCCGGCACTCGCCGTGTCGTTCGCGCTCGCCCCGGCCCTCGGCGCGCAGACCACGAAGATGCCGACCACTCCGCGCTGGGGGACGGGTCACGTCGACGTGCCTTCGGCGGCCGTCCTGCCCCACCTGGCGCTGGTCGGGACCGCGTCCGGGTTCTGGGTCGACATCGACAACAACCTGGCCGTGTCCGAGCACGGCTGGATCAGCGGGACCTCGGGGCCGTTCGAGGAATTCTACCAGGACGCTGCGGTCGCGCTCGGGCTCTTCAACCGCATCGACCTGGGCGTCGTGCTCCACTCGCTGAACGATGGGGAAGCGGGCGGGGGGAGCGGAACGCTGGCCGGCGCCTTCGGCCAACTGGCCCTACTGAGTCCCGGCGCTGCCAGCTCGGGCCTCGGCTTCGCGGTCGGACTCAGGACGGTGACGCAGCCGGACTACGGCTCGGGCGGCGCGCACGCGACCGGTCGCCTCGGGTTTCCCGACAACACCTTCCGCAGCTACGGCCCCGACCACGAGCTCAATACCCAGTGGACGTCCTACGCCGTGGCGTCGGCGTTCCTGCAGGGCCTGGACAACGCCTGGCTGCCGATGCACGACTTCACCTTCAGCCTGGGCTGGGGGAACGGGCTCTTCAGGTCGGGCGCCTCCCTGCCGTGGTACAGCTTCGTGGATTCCAACGGCTGGTTCGGGGGCGCCACGGTGCATGTGGGGCTGGGCGAGCACGGGCTCCTGAACCTCTCCGGCGACTGGAACGGCTTCGACCTGAACCTCGGGGCGCAGCTCGACCTGAACTGGATCCGCGTGGGCGTGCACCACCTGGGCGTGAACTATACCGAGGGCGTCTCCGTCTACCGCAGCCCGAAGCTCGGCGTGCTGGCCTCGCTCGCCCTCTGCCCGGGCGGCGACTCCGTGCTGTGCCGAGCGCAGCTCATCGAGCGGCCGGCCTCGGACACCATCCAGCTCCCCGCGCCCCCGCCCGACACGATCATGGTCACCCGCGAGGTCGCTCCGCCGCTGCCCACCGGCGAGCCGACCGACATCTGCCTCGCCACCGGCGATGCCGTCACCGTGCAGATCACCCAGCAGGGAGACACGCTGGTCGGCCCGTCCCGGGCCTCGCTCCGCGAGCTCCGCCAGAGCGGCGTGGGCTTCGCGGGCGACTACGCGCAGGGGCGGGCATGGTTCGAGGGCGACGAGCCCCTGACGTTCGAGCAGATGTCGTACCAGCAGTCCGGAGACCCGGTCCGCCTGGAGTGCCCCGACATCATGCGCGTCGGCGAGTACCAGGGCGTCGCGCTCTTCGCCCGCCGCGACGGGGAGCGGCCGTACCGGCAGCTGTACGTGCCGGTGCGACCCGGTGTCTGGCAGATGTATGAGAACCTCAGGCCCACGCGCGGATAGCCGCGCGGAGGGACCGCCCGGGCACACCGTCGAGAGGCCCGCCTGGTTGCGACCGGGCGGGCCGCTCGCTTTCCCGCAGGCCACGCGGATGAGCACGTCTTCCGGAACGCTCGGCCGCGTCGAGCGGCGGGCCGCCGGCTTGTCCTCCGGAGCGCCTCCGCTTCCCGCGGCGGAGCCACCCCGGCCGCCCGTCGCCCGTCACGCGGGGATTTCGCTTTTTGTTCGGTTGCCTTACCTTGCCCTCCGAGGGCGTGCGCCCCAGGACCACCACCCCTTCGGAGAGCGCCGATGGCGACGGCGGAGATGACCGATCCCAGGACGAACGCCAAGAGGGACGAGAGGATGGCCGAGCACAAGCACAAGGCGCTGAGTACGGCGATCAGCCAGATCGAGCGTTCCTACGGCAAGGGCGCGATCATGCGCATGGGTGACGACAGCCTGAGGGTCCGCATCGAGGCCATCTCCACGGGTGCGCTCAACCTCGACGCGGCCCTCGGCGTAGGGGGGATCCCGCAGGGGCGCATCAGCGAGATCTACGGGCCTGAGTCCTCGGGCAAGACGACCGTTTGCCTGCACGTGATCGCCAACGCCCAGAGGGCGGACGGCGTCGCGGCCTTCATCGACGCCGAGCACGCGCTCGACGTGGGATACGCGCGCAAGCTCGGCGTGGACGTGGACGACCTCCTGGTATCGCAGCCGGACACGGGCGAGCAGGCCCTCGAGATCACCGACACCCTCGTTCGCTCC
>CAZYLN010000003.1:109435-112916 GCA_964648975.1 uncultured Gemmatimonas sp.
CGTCGTCGTGATCGACTCGGTCGCCGCGCTCGTTCCGCGCGCCGAGATCGAGGGCGAGATGGGCGATTCCCACGTGGGGCTCCAGGCGCGCCTCATGAGCCAGGCTCTCAGAAAGCTCACGGGCGCGGTCAGCCGATCGAACACGGCGGTGATCTTCACGAACCAGATCCGCGAGAAGGTCGGCGTCATGTTCGGCAATCCCGAGACCACCTCGGGCGGCCGCGCGCTCAAGTTCTACGCCTCCTGCCGGATGGACATCCGCCGGATCGGCGCGCTCAAGGACGGCCAGGACGTGGTCGGGAACCGCACCCGCGTCAAGGTCGTGAAGAACAAGGTGGCGCCGCCGTTCAAGCAGGCGGAGTTCGACATCCTCTACAACGAGGGAATCAGTCACAGCGGGCTGTTGATCGACCTGGGGTCCGAGCTTCGAGTGGTGGAGAAGTCCGGGGCGTGGTACTCCTACCGCGACCTCCGTCTCGGGCAGGGCAAGGAGAACGCCCGCCAGTTCCTGACGGAGAACCGCGACGTCCGGGACGAGATCGACGCCCAGGTCCGGGCGGCGCTCGAGCTTCCCGGCGCGCCGGCGACCGCGTCCGGCGAGTACGGTCCGGGCGCCGCACCGGACTGAGGCCGGCCCCCTCCGCGCCGGCCGGGGCGTCGCCTTCCCGGCTGCGCCCCTCTTTCGTGCAGGCCGGTCGGACGGATCCTCCGAGCGTATGGCGAAGGGCGACGTGCTATTAGCTTGGGCTTCCCTCCGTCTCCCGGCCGCACCTAGGTCCTTGCGATGAAGGCAGACGACATCCGCCGCTGCTTCCTCGATTTCTTCGGCGAGCGCGGCCACGCGATCCGGGCCAGCTCGTCGCTGGTCCCTGCCGACGATCCCACGCTGCTGTTCACGAACGCCGGGATGGTCCAGTTCAAGCGCGTCTTTCTCGGCCAGGAGAAGGTCGACTTCGCGCGCGCCGCGACCTCCCAGAAATGCGTCCGCGCCGGCGGCAAGCACAACGACCTGGAGGAGGTCGGCCAGACGGCCCGGCATCACACGTTCTTCGAGATGCTCGGCAACTTCTCCTTCGGCGACTACTTCAAGAGGGACGCGCTGCGCTTCGCCTGGGACCTGCTGGTGGGCGAGCTGGGACTCGATCCGGACCGCATCTTCGTGACCGTCCATCACACCGACGACGAGGCCGCCCGGCTGTGGCACGACGAGGTCGGCGTCGACGCGGGCCGGATCCACCGGCTGGGCGACAAGGACAACTTCTGGCAGATGGCCGACACGGGCCCTTGCGGCCCGTGCTCCGAGGTGCACTACGACCTTCGCCCCGAGGCGGAGCGGCGGGGGGCGGTGCCGTCGGAGGCGGAGTTCCTGGCGCTCGGCGACAGCGGGCAGGTGCTCGAGCTGTGGAATCTCGTCTTCATGCAGTTCGACCGCGACCAGGACGGGACGCTCACGCCCCTGCCGGCTCCGTCCATAGATACGGGGGCTGGGCTGGAGCGGCTGGCCGCCGTGCTGCAGGGCGTCGATTCGAATTTCCACACCGACATCTTCCGTCCGCTCCTCGACCGGGTGGCCGAGCTGGTGGGCCGGCCGTACCGGCCGGGGAGCGCGGAGGCCATCAGCTACCGCGTGCTGGCCGATCACGCCCGCGCGGTCGCGTTCCTGCTGGCCGACGGCGTGTTTCCGGCGAACGACGGACGCGGCTACGTGCTCCGCCGCATCCTGCGCCGCGCGGTGCGCCACGCGTGGCTGCTGGGCCGGCGCCAACCCACGCTCACGGGCGTCGTAGACGCGGCGGTGGACACCATGGGAGCGGTGTATCCGGAGCTCGGGGAACGCCGGGAGCACCTGGCGCGCCAGACCCGCGCCGAGGAGGAGCGCTTCCTGGTGACGATCGAGGGCGGCATGGCGCTCTTCGACCGGGTCGCGCCGCTGCGCGACGGCGGGCCGGCGGGCACGGTCGCCGGCGTGGACGCCTTCAGACTCTACGACACGCACGGCTTCCCGCTCGACCTGACGGAGCTGATGGCGCGGGAGCGGGGATACGGCGTGGACGTCGGCGGGTTCGAGGAGGCGCTCGAGCGGCAGCGGGCGCGCAGCCGGGCCGACCGAGAGCGTGCGGCGCCGGTGGCGGGAGGTGCCGAGGGGTTGGACGGCTGGAGCGTGCTCGACGGCGCCGCGGAGCAGACGTTCGTCGGTTACGACACGTGCGAGCGCAGGACCGACCTTCTGGCGTTCCGCGTGGAGGGCGATCGGGCGTCCCTCGTCCTGCGCGAGAACCCGTTCTATCTGGAGGCCGGAGGCCAGGTCTCGGACCTGGGCGAGGTCGTGGGCGCCGGCTGGAAGCTGACGGTCGACAGCGTGCGAAGGGTCGAGGGCTGGAGCGCCGTGAGCGGCCCGCTGAGCGGATCCCTGCCCGGCCGGGCGAGCGTCTCCGCGGCCGCCGCCGTGGCGCCCGGGCGGCACGACACGGAGCGCAACCACACCGCCACGCACCTGCTGCACGCGGCCCTGCGGGCGGTTCTGGGCGAGCACGTCGTGCAGAGGGGTTCGCTCGTGGCGCCCGACCGCCTGAGGTTCGATTTCGCGCACGGAGCGCCGATGACGGCGGCCGAGCGGGACCGGGCGGAGCAGCGGGTGAACGAGGCGATCTGGGCCGACCGTCCCGTGCGCATCGAATACATGGCCCACTCGCGGGCGCTGGAACTGGGGGCCATGGCCCTGTTCGGCGAGAAGTACGGGGAGGTGGTGAGGACGGTCCGGATCCCCGAGGTGAGCCTGGAGCTGTGCGGGGGCACGCACGTGCGCCACACCGGCGAGATCGGTCTCTTCAAGATCCTGTCGGAGAGCGGCGTGGCCGCCGGCGTGCGCCGCGTCGAGGCGGTGACCGGGCCCGGAGCGTTCGGGTACTTCCGGCAGGTGGAGGCCCGCGCGGCCGAGGCCGCGGCGGTGCTGCGTACCCAGCCCGTCCATCTGGTCCGGCGCGTCCGGCAGTTGGTGGAGGAGCGCGCGGCCCTCGAGCGGCTGCTCGAGGAGCTCAGACGGGGCGGCGGCGGCGAGACGGCCGTACACGACGCCACGGTCGAGGTGGCCGGCCGGTCGTTCCGCTACCGGGCGCTCCGCCTGCGCGTCCGCAGTGCCGACGACGCCCGCCTGTGGGGCGACGGATTCCTCGGTTCCGGAGAGAGCGGCGTGGCGGTCGTGGCGGCCGAGTCGGCGAACGGCAAGCACAGCCTGTTCTCGTTCGTCAGCGACGACCTGATCCGCCGGGGCGTCCGCGCCGACCAGGTGATCCGCGAGGTGGCGGACCGCGTGGGCGGAAAGGGCGGAGGCCGGGCGCACATGGCTCAGGCGGGCGTGTCGGATCCGGCCGCGATCGACGAGGCCCTGGTGTCCGGCGCGGCGGCGGTGCGCCGCCTCGCGGGGGCGGGGGCCCGGTGAGCGGCGGGGTGCGGGCCTGGCTTGCCGAGCGGGACCCGCGCC
>CAZYLN010000004.1:0-101494 GCA_964648975.1 uncultured Gemmatimonas sp.
CCCCGGCGATCGCCGACGGCGGCGGCTCTGCGCCGACGTACCACTCTCCGGCCCGCGCGCCGCCCGCCCCGATGCCGGCGGCCCGGGCTCCGTCCGGGTCGCTCGCGAAGACCAGCACGCGCGGAGCCTCCGCCGCGATCCGCCGCGCCCAGGCCGGAGTCTGCGCTCCCAGCCCGTGGAGCACGACCAGCCTCGCCCGCTCCGCGAGCCCCGCCACCTCCTGCTGGCCGAGCGGCGGGCCGCCGCCCGGGCCGGTCGGGAGATAGCCGTCGCCCGCACGCACGAAGCCCCTGGCGGGCAAGCCGGTCGCGAGCGCGAGCGCGGGGAGCAGGTGCCGGAACTCCCAGTCCGGAGAGAACGAGACCGCGACGAGCGCTCCCTCCTGGGCGTCCGCGAGCGCGTACGCGACCATCCGGTCGTCGCCGCCGAACGCGTCTCCTTCCAGCGCGACGCGCGCCTCATAGCGCACTTCGCCTCCGTCCGGTGCGGCGGCGGGCGGCGGCAGCGTGAGCGGGAGGCGGACCAGGCGTCCGGCGGCCGGCGCCGGAGCGCGAGCGCTCCATACGAGCCGCCCCTCCTCGCGCACTTCCACCACGAGGGAATCCGCGGCCGAGGCACCGCTCGCGAAGACGGTCGCCAGGCCTTCCACGGGCTCGTCGCGCCTCGGGTCGGCGGCCAGAGCGAGCTCGGTGACTCCCGCGTTGCGAACCTCACGACCGAGTGGTACGAAGCGGGCGCTCAGCCCGAGCCGTGCGAGCGCCGCGCGCACCTCGACCGGGTCCTCCAAGCGGAGGTCGGAGAGCACGACAACCTCGCGCGCGCCCATCTCGGCGGCGCGCTCGAGCCCCGGCACGAGCAGCGAGCGCCGGTCACCGGGCGGAGCCGCAAGCGCGCTGTCGCCTGCCGCCTCGACGAGCGCATGGCCGAAGCGCAGGAGCCGGGCGCCTTCGGCGCGCAGCCCCTCGGCCAGCACCCGCGCGCTGTCCCAGGGGACGGCTCCCGGCGGGCCGACCGACATGCTGATCGAGTTGTCCACCAGGACCCAGCGTGCGTCGCTGCCCACCGCGGTCGGAAGCCGGGGATCGAGCAGCAGCAGCAGCGCGAGCAGCAGCGCCAGAGCACGGAGCGTGGCCGGGATCCAGCGACCCGGAACGGGCAACTCACGGCGGCGGTAGACCCAGACGGCGAATGCCACAGAGGCGGCGCCCAGGACCAGGAAGAGCAGCAGCTTCACGGCCCTAAGATAAGAGAAGCCCGCCCCGGCCTACTCCTCCGCCTCCTGGCCGGCCGCGCCCTCGCGGCCGACCGACGGAGCCCCCGGAGCGTCGGCGTCCGCGAACACGCCCACCGCCGCGCGATCGAGCAGGGCGAGTCGGGCGGTGCGCTCCCCCTCCCAACGCGCACGCTGATCCGACGGCACGGGGTCGCCCGGCGGCAGATCGACTCCCAGCGGATCGATCGGGCGGCCGTTCCTCCAGAGTTCGTAGTGGAGATGCGGGCCGGTCGCCAGACCGGTCGAGCCGACGTAGCCGATCACCTGTCCCTGCCTGACCCTCGTGCCGACCGTCACGGCCGCGTTGAAGCCGCTCATGTGCCCGTAACGGGTGGTGAACCCGTTCGCGTGGCGGATCTCGACCGCATTGCCCAGCGCGCCCCGCGGGCCTCGCAGCGTCACGACGCCGTCGGCCGTCGCCATGATCTCGGTGCCGCGGGAGGCCGCGTAGTCGACGCCCCGGTGCGAGCGCCACGTCTTCAGGATGGGATGGAAACGCGAGTTCGTGTAGCGCGACGAGATGTAGCGGTACTCGAGCGGCTTCAGGAGGAACGCCCGCTGCACCGACTGCCCGTCGAGATCGAAGTAGGTGCCGCTACCGTCGTGTTCCGGGTCGAACCACACCGCGTGGAAGCGCGTACCCCTGTTCACGAGCTCCGCCGAGATCAGGCGGCCCGAGCGCATGCTCCCGTCGGGCCTGACCTCGCGCTCGAACGCGACGCGGTAGCGGTCGCCGGTGCGAATCATGCGAGAGAAGTCGATCTGCCACTGGAAGACCTGGTCCAGGCGGTGAATCAGCAGCGCCCGGTCCTTGACCGGCAGCTGCGCCAGCGCGGGGTTGCCAACGACCGCGTTCCAGAGCATGTCCTCGATCTCGCCCGCCACCAACAGCGTGTCGGTCCGCGTGGGGGTCCGCACGACCCGCGACGTCCATCCCGTCCCGTCCCTCGTCAGGCGCACGGTCGAGTCCGGGTTCAGCAGCACGTCGACGCCCCGCAACGACGACTCCATCGAGTGGTAGCGCAGCTTGATCTGCGTACCGACCCGCATGCGCCGGGGGCTGGCCCGCTCCTGGAAGGCGACCACGAGCGCGTGCTGCTCGTTGGCGTCGGCAAACTCCCAGAGCACTTGCCCGAGCGTCTGGTCGGTCCCGAGCCTGCGAACCTCCACGCGCTCGACCGGCGCTGCGTACACCGGCTCCACGACGCCCACGTCCGGCACCGGCGACGGGGTCAGGAAGCGGGCCCCGATGCCAAGTAGCACGCCGCCCAGGCCGAGCAGCACGTGCAGGTAGTGGCGGGATAGGAAGCGGACCATGGATTCGTGGTTTAGGATCCGGAATCCTAGGTCCCCGCTGGGCGTCCCGCCATAGCGTCAGCCGATCCGGCGGCACACGAAGGTCGGGATGTCGAGTTCGCGGACCTCTTCGCGGGTCACGAGGCGGTGCGGCCGCTCGGCGCGCCTGTTCAGCGGCGTCCCGCCCGCCCCGCCGCCCGCCGCGTGCCCGGCCGCCGTTCCCGCCCGCACGGGCTCCCGCAACGGCCGGGGAGAGGCGGGACGCCCGGTCGCGCGCCGGAACTCGGGCCGGATCACCCGTTTGTCCTCCTTGGCGGTCATGAAGCCCGTGGCGATCACCGTGACGCGGACGCGGCCCTCGAGTGCCGGATCGTGGACCGCCCCGAAGATGATCTCGGCCTCGTCTCCGGCCTCCTCCTGCACGAGCGTGGAGATCGACGTGACTTCCTCGAGAGCCAGGTCCGTCCCCCCGGTGATGTTGAGCAACACGCCCTTGGCTCCGCGGATGGAGACGTCGCCCAGCAGCGGGGAGCTGATCGCCGCCCGGGCCGCCTCCTGAGCACCGCCTTCTCCCTCGCCGAACCCCGAGCCCATGAGCGCCGGGCCACGGCAGGCCATGATCGTGCGCACGTCGGCGAAGTCGACGTTTACCTCCCCGCCCACACGGATCAGATCACTGATGCCCTGGGTGGCGTGCAGGAGCACCTCGTCGGCCTTTTTCAGAGCATCCTTGAAGGTCGTGCCCTTCGGAACGACGGACAGGATGCGGTCGTTGGGCACCACGATGAGCGTGTCCACGGCGTCCTGCAGCTCGGCCAGCCCCTGCGCGGCCTGCCGATCGCGCTTGCGCCCCTCGAAGGAGAAGGGACGGGTCACGATCCCGATCGTGAGCGCCCCCAGCTGACGGCTGATCTCCGCCACCGTGGGGGCGGCGCCCGTCCCGGTTCCTCCCCCCATCCCCGCCGCGATGAAGACGAGGTCGGCGCCGTCGAGCTCACGGCGCACGTCGTCGGCGCTCTCCGCCACGGCCTGGCGCCCCACCTCCGGACGAGCCCCGGCGCCGAGCCCCCGGGTCAGCTTCTTCCCGATCTGCAGGGTGACCCGTGCACGCGAGCTCGTGAGCGCCTGCACGTCGGTGTTGAGGGAAAGGAAGTCCACACCCTCCAAGTTCTCGTCGATCATGCGGTTGACGGCGTTGCCCCCCGCTCCCCCCACACCGACCACCTTCATCTGGGCGGTCTGAATCGCGCTTTCCTCGTACTCGAATGTCATCATCGGTAATGTCTCCACGGATGGTGTGTTCGCGCGACCTCGGGGAGGTCACGCCGTCGGACACGGGGACGCCGGGCGGCGCCGTCTATCGTCAGAAGAACTCCTTGAGCCACGAGCCCACCTTGGTGAACACGCCCGAACGGACCGTCGACGCACCCTCTCCGGTCTCCGCGAAGCGCTCGAGCCCGTGCAACGCGAGGCCGACCGCCGTGGCGAAGCGCGGACGGGCGACGGAGTCGGCCAGGCCTGTGAGCCCTTCGCTCGGCACCCCCACCCGGACGGGCGTGGGGAAGATCTGCTGCGCGAGCTCCGCCACGCCGGGCATCGCCGCGCTGCCGCCGGTGACGACGAGCCCCGCCCCCAGCTCGTCGAGCAGCCCGTGGTGATCGAGGTTCTCGCGCACCAGTCCGAGGATCTCCTCCAGGCGCTGCTCGGCGACCTGCGCGATCATCTCGCGCGAGACGTTGCGCAGTTGCCCCGGCGCCGGGCCGGGCATCTCCACGATCTCGGTGGGGTCGACCATCGCGGCGACGGCTACGCCGTAGAACTCCTTGGCTTTCTGCGCCTCGGCCCAGGGTACGCCCAGCCGCTTGACCAGGTCGGCCGTGACGGCGTCGCCTCCAATGTCGAACGCGGCGACGTGCTGGAAGCGCCCCCGGCGGTACGCGGTGAATTCCGTGGCGGCGCCGCCCAGGTCGACCATGGCCACGCCAATCTCCTTCTCGTCCTCGGCGAGCACGGCGTGAGCGGCGGCGAGCGGCTCGAGCACCAGCTCCTGCACGCCGTAGCCCGCCTTGCCGACCGCCTTGCGGATGTTGGCCGCCGCGGTTGCGGAGCACGCGACCAGATGGACCTCGGTCTCGAGTCGCACGGCCGCCATCCCGATGGGGTGCTTGATGCCGCTCTGGTCATCCACCTGATAGTCGGTAGGGATTGCGTGCAGCAGTTCGCGGTCCGGGTGAAGCGCGACGGCCCGCGCGACGACGTGCACGCGCTCCATGTCCCCCGCCGAGACCTCGTCGCCAGGGACGACGACGACGCCCATCGATTGGCGCACGTCGATGTCCTCACCCGCGATGCCGGTGTAGACGCGCTCCACCGTCGCGCCGGCCATCAGCTCCGCCTCCTCCAGCGCTTGGCGCACCGCCTCGGTGGTGGCTTCGATGTTCGTGATCAACTCGCCTCGCACTCCCGTGGTGCGGGCGGAGCCGACGCCGCAGATCTTGAGCAGGGGCTGGCGCCGCGGCTCGCCCGAGACCTCGCCGATCACAGCGCAGGTCTTGGTCGCACCGATGTCCAGGCCGGTGATCAGGTTTGTTCGCATCTCAGTCGTCCTCCCCTCGCGCGACCACGACTTGGTCGGCGAAACGCAGGTCCAGGCTCACCGGAGGCGCGCCCGTCCGGCTGGTCGCATCGGCCAGGACGGCCAGCGCCTCGCGCACACGGGGTGGCGTCAGCGGAATCCGCACGCGTAGCCGCACCGGCGGCTCCGCCAGGTCCAGGACCACGTGCCGCCGGTCTTCGGCCGTCGCCGCGGAGATGTTGGCCCACAGCGTCGGCTCCGTCTCGGCCAGGCGCGCGATCTCGCCTGCGGCGGGGACCAGTGCAGCGAGCGGGACCGCCGCCCGCGAGGACCTCCCGGGCTTGAGCAGGGGCAGATCGACGCGCAGCCGAGTGGGATCGATCGGTAGCCGGCGTCCCTCCCGGTCGACGGGCTCGAGCACGGAGTCGGACAGCAGTGCGACCGGCTCGCGTTCGACGACCCTCACGACCAGCGTGGCGGGGAGACGGCGCGTGACCACCGCCTCGCGGACGAGCCCATGACGTTCGACCCTTTCGGCGACGGGACGCGGATCGTCGAAAAGGCTGGCCTCCGCCGGAACGGCCGCCAGCTCGACGACCTGCCGCTCGCTCAGACGCCGGGCGCCCTCGACGCGAACGTGCCCTACGCGGAAGAGGCCCGAGCGGGCCAGCGCCTCGGGCAGGAGCGGCAGTGCCCACGAGAGCGCCCAGCCGACCAGGATCGCTGCCGTCGCCCATCCCACGAAGCGCCCCGGCCTACGCATGGTGGCTCTCCGGGACCCCGGCGCCGCGGGCGAGCGCGAGCAGTTCGTGGCCCACCTCCCCGATGGAGCCGGCCCCGAGCGTGACCACCACGTCGCCCGGCTCAAGCGATCCGGCAACCGCGGAGGGCAGCTCATCGAGCGCGCCCTCGTAGTGCACCTCCCCGGCTCCCGCTACCCTCGCCGCGGTCGCGATCAACTCGCCGTTGACCCCTGCTATGGGCTCCTCGCGCGCGGCGAACACGCTTGTCAACCAGACGACGTCGGACTCGCTGAGGGCGGCCCCGAAATCGCGATGGAAATCGCGCGTGCGGGTGAAGAGATGCGGCTGGAAGACCGCCACCAGCCGGCGGCCCGGATGGAACGCCCTGACCGCCCCCAGCGTCGCGCGGATCTCGGTGGGGTGGTGCGCGTAGTCGTCGAAGACGGTCACGCCGCCGGCCTCGCCGACCCGCTCGAAGCGGCGCTCGACCCCGCGGTAGGCCGCCAGCCCGGCGCCGATCGTGCCCCAGCCGACCCCAAGCCAGCGGGCGGCGGCGACCGCGCCGAGCGCGTTGCGCAGGTTGTGCAGGCCCGGCACGCGGAGCGCGAACGGACCGGCCGCCCACCCGTCCTCGATCACCCGGAAGAGCGTCCCCGAGGCGGTGGCGTCCACGTCGAGCGCGCGCAACTGCGAGCCCGACGAGAGTCCGAAGCTGTAGCCCTCGGCGCCCGCGCCCGCGAGCACCCTCGAGGCGCCGTGATCGTCGGCGCACACAGCGATCCGCCCGCCCCGGCGCACCCTGTCGAGGAAGCGGCGGAAGCCCTCCTCGACGCCCTCGAGGTCGCCGTACACATCGAGGTGATCGGCCTCGACGTTCGTGACCACGGCGACATCGGCTTCGAGCGCGTGGAACGACCGGTCGTATTCGTCCGCTTCCACCACGTAGAGATCGCCGCCCCCGGGGCGCAGGTTGCCCTCCCATCCCACGACGGTCCCTCCCACGAAGCCGGTCGGATCCAGCCCGGCTTGCGCGAGGATCCCGGTCGCGATCGCACTGGTAGTCGTCTTCCCGTGCGTGCCGGCGACCGCCACCACGCGCCCCCGGTTGACGACCGAGCCCAGGGCGACGGCGCGCTTGAGCACCGGGATGTCCAGCTCGCGCGCACGCGCGACCTCCGGATGATCGTCCGCGATGGCGGCCGTGACGACCACTACGGCGGCCCCGTCGACGTGTTGTGCGGCGTGTCCGGCCTCGAACTCGGCGCCCAGTCCTTCCAGCCGCCGGACGGCGGGGCTCTGCGCGAGGTCGCAGCCGCTCACCTTGCCCCCGCGGCGGAGCACGAGCTCGGCGAGCGCGCACATGCCGGCCCCGCCCACGCCGACGAAGTGCGCCGACCCCGAGCGAGCGAGCCCGATCAGGTCCGGGGCGTTCATGCGGACGCCGCACCCATAGGAGACGGCAGGAGCTCGACCAGGGCCGTCGCGATCCGGTGCGCGGAGTCGGGCCGCCCGCGCGCCCGCGCGGCCGCACGGAGCTCGGCCAGCCGGCCGCGGTCGAGAGCCAACGCGGTGATCGCGGACCACAGCCGCTCGCCCGACAGCTCCGCCTCGGGCAGGTGCAGCGCGGCACCGGCGGCGGCGAGCGCGACGGCGTTGCAGGACTGATGATCGGCCGCCGCGCTGGGTAGGGGGACCAACAGCGCCGGGAGCCCCCACGACAGGAACTCCGAGGTCGCCATCGCGCCGGCGCGGCTCACCGCCAGATCGGCGGCCGCGAGGGCGGGCGGCATGTCGCGCACGTAGTCGAGCGCGTGCACCCATGAGGGCGCGCCCAGATCGGCCAGCGCCTCGTCGACGCCGACCGCGTGCGCCGTGCCGGTCGACCAGAGCAGTTCCAGCGCAACTCGGGAGCCGTCGACCGCCCCTTCGGGGTGCAGGCGCACGGCATCGAGCACGGCGGCGTTCAGCGCTGCGGACCCCTGGCTGCCTCCGAGCACCAGGACCGTGAACGACTCGCGCGCGAGCCCGAACGCCCGGCGCGCCTCCGTGCGGTCGATCGGCACGGGCGGCTGGATCGGATTGCCGCTCAGGCGCACGCGCGAACGGGCCCGGGCGGGCAGCCTAGCGGCCGCCTCCGGGAAAGCCAGGTGGATCTGACGCGCGCTCCGCGCGACCAGCCTCGTGGTGAGGCCGGGCACGCTGTTCTGTTCCTGAACGACCAGCGGCACACCGCGAACCGCCGCGACCAGCCCGGACGGGCCGCTCGCGTACCCACCGGTCACGACCGAGAGCACGGGATCGAGCCGGCGGTACACGCGGTGCGCCTGCAACAGCGCTAGCACGAGCGCCGGGCCGACGCGCCAGTTCGACAGCAGGGCCCCGCGGGCGAGACCGCGCACGGTCAGCAGCGCGTGCGGCACGCCGCGCTCCGCGAGCACGCGTGCCTCCAAGCCGCGCTCCGAGCCCACGAAGAAGGGGCGCACGTCGGGGCGGAGCGCGACCAGCGCGTCGGCGAGCGCCAGTGCGGGATAGAGGTGCCCGCCCGTGCCGCCTCCCGAGAACAGCACCACCGCGCCCCGTTCCTCATGCACGGCCACCCCCCGCGCCCGCCCGCCCCGCGTCCGCCGCCCGGCTGACGGCCATCAAGATCCCGATCGCCGCGAGGGTCACCACCTGGTTGGAGCGTCCGTACGAGACGAGCGGCAGCGCCAGACCGGTCACGGGTCCGAGACCCAGGCCGACCGCCATGTGGAGCAGCGCCTGCAGGCCGACGATCCCGGTGAGCCCGAGGGCGAGCAGCTGGCCGAACTCGTCCGACGCGCTCCGGGCGACACGGACGCCCACGACCACGATGGCGGCATAGAGCGCCATCAGAAACACCACCCCCAGCAGACCCCACTCCTCGCCGACCATGGCGAAGATGAAGTCGTTGTGCGCCTCGGGGAGGAAGCCGAACTTCTGCCGCCCCTCTCCGAACCCGGCCCCGGTGAGCCCACCCGAACCGATCGCCACCAGAGACTGGTGCACCTGGAAACCGGCGCCGGACGGATCGGATCCGGGTTCGAGGAACGTCGCGATGCGGCGCGTGCGGAAGGAGACGGCGAGCTGCGCGCTCAGGATCGGCAGGGCGAGCAGGGCGAGGAAGACAAAGTGCCCGATCCGGCCGCCGGCCGCGAACAGGACGATCCCGCCCAAGAGCGCGACCAGACACGCGGCCGAGAGGTTCGGCTCGGCGACGATGGGCGCGACCAGCAGGGCCGCCACCAGCAGGAAGGGCAGAAGCCCGCGCGTGAGGCTGTTCAACCGGTCGGCCCTTCGGACCGCGAAGGAGGCGGTCCACACCACGATCGCCAGCTTCGCGAGCTCGGAGGGCTGCACGGTGACACCGCCCATGACGAGCCAGCGCCGAGCGCCGTTGATCTCGGGAGCCACCGCCGTCGTGACCGGAAGGATTAAGACCACGAGGAGGGCCGCGACCACCAGCACGAGCGGCCACGCCGCGTAACGCCAGGTCCGGTGCGGCACGTGCGCGCACACGCAGAGCACGCACAGACCCGCCAGGGCGCCGCCCGCCTGACGGACGACGTAGTGCCAGTCCGGCAGCCCCTGCCGCTGGGCCATGAAGAGGCTCGCCGAGTAGAGCGTCACCAAGCCGAACGAGACGAGCAGCAGCGTCGCGGTAAGGAGCACTCCGCCCTCCCAGCCGCGGCCGCTTCCGCCATCCGGCGGCGTCGCGGGACCCGCGGCAACCGGCTCGAGGTTCCGCATCAGTCCCCGCGCGCGAGAGCCGCGAAACGGCGCCCCCGCTCTTCGTAGTCGGCGAACATGTCGAAGCTGGAGCAAGCGGGGGCCAGGAGCACGACGTCGCCGGCGCACGCACCTGCGCGGGCCCTGGCCACGACGGCCTCGAACGGCGCTCCGGGCGCAAGGCGCTCCGTCGGCACGCCGCCGGCATCGAGAGCGGAGGCGACGCGCTCGCCCGCAGCGCCGAAGGTGACCGCGAAGCGGGCGCAATCCGCCAGAGCGGTCGCCAGCGGACGGAAGTCCTCGCCCTTGTCCTTGCCTCCCAGCAGCGCCACGAGCCGCCGGTCCCGGAGACTCCGGATCGCGCCGAGGGCAGCCGCCACATTGGTCGCCTTGGAGTCGTCGACCCAGAGCACGCCGTCCACTTCCGCGATCGGCGCGAGCCGGTGCGGCAGCGGCCGCGCGCTCGCCAGACCGCGCGCCAACGGCTCACGCTCCGCACCGGCCAGGCGCGCGGCCAGAGCGGCCGCGAGGGCGTTGCCCGCGTTGTGGGTCCCGAGGAGGGGCAGCTCGTCCAGCGCGAGCAGCCGCTCCCTCCCCCGCCCCACGTCGAGCACGAGATCGTCCCCCTCGATACGGCCCTGGGCGTCGCCCCGCCCGACGCTGAACGTGTAGCGCTCTCCGGGCGCCCCGCCCGCGAGCCCGAGCGCCTCCTCGTCGTCGCCGTTCAGCACCCACTTGCTTCGTTCGTCGGCGTTGTCGAACAGGCGAGCCTTGTCGGCGAAGTACGCGGCCACGCTCGCGTATCGATCGAGGTGGTCGGGCGCGAGGTTGGTCACGACGCCGATGTCCGGCCTGAACCGGTCGACCCCGGCCAGCTGGAAGGAGCTCACTTCCAGGACGTACCACGCGGGTGCGGGTCGCGAGAGCGCCAACTCCGAGGCGGCGGGCCCCAAGCCGCCCCCCACGTTTCCGCCGAGCCCGACCTCCACGCCCGCCTCCCGCAGCAGGTGGGCCGCGAGGGCCGCCGTGGTCGTCTTCCCGTTCGTGCCGGTCACGGCGATCAGTGGAGCCTGGAAGAAGCGAAAGGCGAACTCGGGCTCGGAGACGGGCCGCACTCCCCGCCCGCGTAGGGCGGCGAGCACCGGAGCATCCGGATGGATCCCGGGGCTGACCACAACGGTGTCCGCCCCGGTGATCCGCTCCAGGTCGTGTCGTCCCAGCTCGACCTCCGCTCCCACGGCGCGGACTCGTTCTGCACCGGCTGCAACAGCGGCATCAGCGCGCAAATCCGAGACATACGTCTTCACTCCTTGGGCGCGGGCGAGCCGCGCCGCGGCTACGCCGCTGGCCCCCGCACCGATGATGGCAACCGAGTTCACCCGCTCCGCTCCCCTCCTGCTTCATCCTGCCTCTGCCGCGCCACACATCCCCCTGATCACCGGATCTTGAGCGTGCTCATCGCGAGCAGCGCGCACAGGATCCCGACGATCCAGAACCGGATCACTACCTTGGTCTCGGGCCAACCGAGCTTCTCGAAGTGATGATGCAGCGGCGCCATCCTGAAGATCCGCCGGCCCGTGCCCGTCGTGCGTGCCGTGTAGCGGAAGTAGCCCGTCTGCAGGATCACCGAGACGGCTTCCATCACGAACACGCCCCCCACGATCACGAGCAGGAACTCCGCCTTCAGCAGGATGGCCATCACTCCGATCGCGGCCCCCACGGCGAGCGACCCCGTGTCGCCCATGAAGACCTGGGCGGGATGGGAGTTGAACCAGAGGAAGCCGAGCAAGGCCCCAGAGAGAGCGACGGCGAAGACCGCCATCTCGCCGGCGCCCGGCAGATAGAAGATCCCCAGATAGGAGGACGTGTCGACGCGTCCGGTCACGTACGCGAAGACGGCGAAGGTGGCGGCGGCGATCGCGACCAGGCCGCACGCGAGCCCGTCCAGGCCGTCGCTCAGATTCACCGCGTTCGAAGCCCCGGCCAACACGATCGCCACGAACGCGACATAGATCGGGCCCGAGAAGACGAGCATGTAGTCGGAGAAGAAGGGGACGCCGGTCCACGTGGACGGGTAGGGCGAGATGGGACGAAGAAGCAGGAAGAGTCCGATCGCGATCCCGAACACGAACTGACCCAGCAGCTTGTAGCGCGCCACCAAGCCCTCGGTCTTGCCGCGTATGACCTTCAGGTAGTCGTCCAGGAAGCCGAGAAGCCCGAGCCACAGCAGCGCCGTCAGACAGAGTATCGTGTACCAGTTGGACAGCTCCGCCCACAACAGCGTGGACAGGCCCGCGGAGAGCAGGATCAGCGCGCCGCCCATGGTCGGCGTGCCGGCCTTCCCGAAGTGGCTCTCCGGGCCGTCGCTGCGGATGACCTGTCCGACGCGCAGCCTCCTCAGCCATCCGATGATCGCGGGACCCAGCAGGAAGGAGAGGAGCAAGGCAGTCACGACCGCGCCGGCGGCGCGGAACGTCTGATAGCGGAACAGGTTGAAGACGATGTGGACGTCGGTGAGATCGGGGAGCAGGTGGTAGAGCATCACTCGCCCCCGAAGTCAGCGCTCAGCAGGGGCAGCAGCCCTTCCAGGGCCATGCCGCGCGAGGCCTTGAGGAGCACGACCTCCTGGCCCGCGAGGAGCTCACCGAGCCGGGCGTACTCGCTGAGCGGGTCGTCCAGGATCACGAGCGCCGCCCGGCGCCGGCCCGCGTCCAGCCCGCGCGCGGCGCGGGCGAACTTCCCCGTCGCGACGACCACGTCGAGGTCGCGCCGGAGCGCCGACAGCAAGACGTCCTCGTGCAGGGCGTCGGAGTCGCCACCGAGCTCGAGCATCGAACCGAGCACGGCCACGCGGCGGCCGTTCTGCATCTCGAGGGTATCGAGCGCCGCCCGCGTGCTCTGCGGGTTGGCGTTGTAGCAGTCGAGCAGCAGCGTGAGGCTCCCGATGCGGGCCACCTGTCCGCGCATCCAGCCCGGCTCGACCGCCGAGACGCCGTCAGCGGCGGCAGCCGCCGCCACGCCCAGCTCCTCGGACGCGGCGAGCGCGAGCAGGGCGTTCTCGACCGCGTGGCGGCCGGGCACCCTCAACGACACGGTCGCGTCCCGCCAGGAGAAGCTGTGCGCTCCGCGGTCATCGACCGTCACGTCCGCCGGGCGGAGCTCCGCGTCGGCGCGTTCGCTCCAGCCCGCGACGCGCGTGCGCCCGTGCAGCGAGCGCGCACGCTCCGGTAGCGCGGCCGGAACGTCGCCGACCACCGCGGTGCCCTCCCCGGGCAGGCCGCGCAGCAGATCGAGCTTCTCGTCGAGCACGCCGTCGAGCGAGCCGAGCTTCTCCAGGTGGCTCTCACCCACCGTGGTGAGCAGGCCGAGGGTCGGACGCACGATGTCGGTGAGGATCCGGATCTCACCTGGCTCGTTGCTGCCCATCTCGACTACCACGGCCTCGGCGCCCGCCGGCGTCCCCAGCAGCGTGATCGGCACGCCGATGCGGTTGTTTAGGTTCCCCTCGGTGGCGTGCACGGCGAGCGCGCGGCCCAGGGCGCCTCGCGTGAAGTCCTTGGTGGAGGTCTTGCCGGAGGAACCGGTGATCCCGATCACCGGCACGTCGAGCCGGGCTCGCCGGTAGCTCGCGAGCCGACCGAGCGCCACCAGCGTGTCGTCGACCGGATAGAGGGGAGCGTCGCTCGGCGGCACGGAACGCGACACTACGGCCGCGCGCGCCCCCGCGGCCAACGCCGCCTCGACGAAGTCGTGACCGTCGAAGCGCGGACCCACGAGCGCCACGTACAGCTCGCCGGGATGCACCGTGCGGCTGTCGGTGCTCACGCCTGTGAAGGCGAGCGTGGGCCGGTGGGCCTCCGCGATGCCCAGGGCGGCCCGCACCTGCGCGTCCGTCCAGGTGAACGCGGCCGGTATCACGCCGCTCCCTCGAGCAACTCGCGCACCACCACGCGCTCGTCGAACGGTCGCTTCTCGCTGCCCACGAGCTGATAGCGCTCGTGGCCCTTGCCGGCCAGGAGTACGAGGTCACGCGGTCGTGCGAGCTCGAGCGCGCGCGCAATCGCGCCGCGCCGGTCGGCGATCCGCTCGTAGGCGACGCCTTCCAGGCCCGCCTCGAGATCGTCGAGGATCCGCTCCGGATCCTCGTTGCGCGGGTTGTCCGAGGTGAGGATCACCGTGTCCGCGACGCGCGCCACCGCTTCGGACATCGGGCGGCGCTTCGTGCGATCCCGCTCGCCGCCCGCTCCGAACACCACGAGCAACCGGTCCTTGACGAGCGGGCGCAGCGTGGCGAGCACACCGGCCAGGGCGGCGGGCGTGTGCGCGAAGTCGATCAGTACGGGCACTGGAGCCGCGCTGACCCGCTCGAGCCGCCCGGGCACCTGGGGTGCGTCGGCCAGCCCGGCCGCGACGTCCGTGAGCGTGAGCCCCCCGACGAGCGCGGCCGCGGCCGCGGCGAGCGCGTTCTCCACGTTGAAGCGGCCGAGCAGAGGGAGTTCGACGTCCGCGCTCGCGCCCACGGTCTCGAGGCGGAAGCGCGACCCGGCCGCGCCCAGGCGCACGTGCCGAGCCCTCAGGTCGGCGTCGCGCTCGAGCGAGAACGTCAACGTCCGTCCTCGCCACGGGATCCTGTCCCAGGCCCGGGTGTCCAGATTGACGACGAGCGTTCCGTCCTCTTCCAGCAGCTCGACCAGGCGGGCCTTCGCGCGAAAGTACGCCTCGAGGTCGCCGTGGAAGTCGAGGTGATCCTGCGTCAGGTTCGTGAATACCGCCGCGTCGAAGCGGAGCGCGTCGAGGCGCCGCTGGCTGAGCGCGTGCGAAGACGCCTCCATCGTCACGGAGCGGACGCCCTCGTCGGACAGTTGGCGGAGCCAGCGGACCAGCTGGACCGGGCCGGGAGTGGTGAGCCCTTCCGTGTCGGGGCGGAGCCCCGCGTCGGGCCCAAAGAGGCCCAGCGTGCCGATCGCCGCCGCGGGCCCGACGCCGCTCAGCAGGTGCCGCGCCAGGAGGGCTGTCGTGGTCTTGCCGTTCGTGCCCGTGATCGCGACCAGGAAGATTTCGGCGGAGGGGTCCCCGAGCACACGGTTGGCGGCGAGCGCCCCGCCCAGACGCCCGTCCCGCACCAGAAGCTGCGGGACCGGCACCTCGGGAACGGCCCGCTCGACCACGGCCGCGACCGCGCCGGCGCCGGCGGCCTCGGCGAGGAAGTCGTGCGCGTCGGCGTGGAAGCCCCGCCAAGCGACAAACAAGTCGCCGGAGCGGACGGTGCGAGAATCCTGCGCTACGCCGTGCACCAGAGGGTCCCCGGGGCCCCGGCTGTCCGTCAACAGCCCCGCGGCCCGGAGGGCGGCGGCTACCTCGGACAGCCGGAGCCCGGTCACGGGAACGCGACTCCGTGCAGCGTGACCGTGTCTCCGGGCTCCAGGCGCAGCCCGGGCGCGGGACGGACCGCCGCGACCGGGCCGTCGCCCAGCCAGCGCACGCGGAATCCGAGAGCGTGCAGGCGTCGCGCGGCGGTCCGTGACGGCAGCCCCGCCAGCTCGGGCACCGACACGAGCCCGTCGCCCGGCGCACGGTCCGCCGAAAGCGCCGAATCGGCCACGAGCCCCGGGGGAAGCCGGTCGAAGCGGGCTAGGCGGAGCGGCGACGGAGTGGCGCCCGAGCCGGTCGTGTCCGCCGGCGCGGAGTTCCTTCCCGGCCGAGTGGCGGAGAGCGTCCCTTCCGGGCTCGGCACCGTTCTGAGCGACCTGAGCAGCGCAGCACGGTCGAGTGGCGACTGCCGCACGGCGAGCGCGCCCTCCATCATGGCCCGCGTCACGGGCGCCGCGGTGGCGCCGCCGTAGTAGACACCCCGAGGTGAGTCCAGCTTCACGAACACGACCATCTGCGGGGCGTCGGCCGGGAAGAAGCCGACGAAGGACGAGTAGTAGCGTCCGTCGAGATAGGCGCCGTCCACGTTGACGCGCGACGTTCCGGTCTTGCCCGCCACGCGGAACGTGGCGAGCCGCGCCGCGGTGGCCGTGCCGTCTTCGACCACGGCTTCGAGCACCCCTGCCAGCCGGCGGGCGACGTCCGCGGGGATCACCCGTCTGACCTGACGCGGCCCCGGCCGCTCGCCGAGCCGCCCGTCGCCGCCGCGGATCTCGGCCACCAGGCGCGGCGCCATGAGCAGCCCGCCGTTGGCGAGTGCTCCGTAGGCGAGCGCCATCTGCACCGGCGTCACCGCGATCTCGTAGCCGATCGCCAGTGACGCGGGCGACTGCCGCGACCAGCGATCCGGCCGCCGCAGCGTGCCGGCCACCTCGCCCGGAAGCTCGATCCCCGTCGGGAGCCCGAACCCGAAGTCGCGAAGCGTCTCGTACTGGGCGCCCGGGCTGTACGCCTGCGCCGCGCGCGCGACGCCGACGTTGGACGATACGCGGAGCGCCTCGGCCAGGGTCATGTCCGGATAGGTGTGCACGTCGCTGATCGTGCGCCCATGGACCGTCCACGACCCCGCGGCCGTGGCAACGCTGTCTTCCAGGCCTGCCAGCCCTCGCGCAAGCAGGCCGGCGACCGTGAACGGCTTGAGCGTCGAGCCGGGCTCGAAGGGCGTGTTGATGGCCGACAGCGCGCCGGCGTGCCCATCCCTCATCGACACGAGCGCGAGCACCTCGCCCGTGTGGGGATCGGTGACCACCAGGTCGCCGCCCACGGCGCCGGTCTGCTCGAGCGCGTCCGCGAGGGCCTGATGGGCGATCTCCTGCAGGTCCAGGTCGAGCGTGAGCCGCACGTCGCCGCCCTGCACCGGCTCCTCCACACGCATGACCTGGCCGGGGATCGGCCGCCCCGCGTGATCGCGCCCAGCCACCTCGCGCCCCGGGCTGCCGCGCAGCACGTCCTCGTAACCCTGCTCGATTCCCCCGCGACCTACGCCGTCCAGGACCGCGCCCAGAACGCCGCGCGCGAGGTCGCCCCTCGGGTAGAACCGCTCGAGCTCGCGCTCCAGATAGACGCCCCGCGCGCCAGCCAGCGCCTGGCGCACGGCGGGAGGATAGCGACCCGGCACGACCGACCAACGGCGCCCCGGATCGGTCAGCCGAAACGCCTCGCGGGCGGACAGGTCGAGGGCTTCGCGAAGCAGGCGCACCGCCTCGTCCCGGTCTCGCAGTTCGCGCGGAGCGACGGAGACCCGCACGCGCTCGCGGGTCAGCGCGAGCTCGACGCCGTCGCGGTCGAGGATCCTGCCCCTCGGTGCGGGGACGGCACTGCTCGTGCGGTGCTGCCGGAGCGCCACCTCGCGCCACTCGGACGCCTCGAACACCTGGAGCTGGGCCGCCCGCCCGAGCACGACGCCCGCGGCCGCGAACCACAGCAACAGGAGCGTGCGGCGACGCCGGGCTAGGACGCGGGCCCGTCGCTGCTGCGCCCCTCGGCCGGGGCCGGCCGAACGCCCTCTCCGGCACAACCGGCGAGCGACACCGTTGGCCCTGCGCATGGCGATCACAGGTTCACCGCCGGCAGGATCACGATCTCGTCCGCCTGTGGAGCCCGAAGCCCCAGCCGACGCTCCGCCTGCGGCACCACCCAGGCCCGGCTCTCGAGCATCTGCATGCGGCGATCGAGTTCGGCGAGCTCAGCGGCCAGGAGCATCCGCCGGGCGCCAATGCGGTCGAGCTCAGCGAGCGCGTCCAGCGCGCGTGCCTGACGCCAGACCACGAACCCGAGCGAGAGCAAGAGGGCGAGCATCGCCGCTGCGGTCCTGAGGCTGTTCAGCCAGAGCGGAGTCCCGCTCACGCGGCCTTCCTCCACGCCCGCAGCCGAGCGCTGCCGGCGCGCGGGTTGCGTTCGAGCTCGTCGAGCGCCGGCCTGACCGGACGCCGTGTAAGGGTCTCGCCCAGCGCGCGGCCGCGACAGCGGCAGACCGGGAAATCGGGAGGACACACGCAGCTCCGGCTCCAGTCCCGGAACGCGTGCTTCACGGTCCGATCCTCGAGCGAGTGGTAGGAGATGACGGCGAGCACGCCTCCGGGGAGGAGGGCCTCGCGCAGGCTGTCCAGGGCGGACGCGAGCGCTTCCAGCTCGTCGTTCACCTCGATCCGCAGAGCCTGGAAGACGCGCGCCTTCTCCCGCCGGTTCGGAGCACGGCCCAGCGCGGAGGCGAGCGCCGCCACCAGGTCGTCGCTGGTCCGGAGCGGAGCCGCCGAGCGGCGCCTGACGACTTCGCGGGCGAGGCTGCGGGCGCGCGGCTCTTCCCCTAGCTCGCGAAAGATCCGCGCCAGCTCCCCTTCGTCCGCGCCCGACAGCAGCTCGGCCGCCGTGGCTCCCCCCTCGGAGGGCTCCATGCGCATGTCGAGCGGGGCGCCGGGACGGAAAGAAAAACCGCGCCGCTCGCTGTCCAGCTGCCGTGAGCTCACCCCCAGGTCGAGCAGGGCGCCCTCCAGTCCGTGCTCCATCACCTCGGCGTCCTCGACCGCGCGATCAAAACGGGAGTGCAGGAACCGGATCCGGCTCCCGTAGAGGCCCAGGACTCGCCGGGCATGGGCCAGGGCCTCCGTGTCCCGGTCCACGGCCAAGATTCGGCAACCGCTGCAGCGCTCCAGCAGCAGACGCGCGTGGCCGCCCCCTCCGACCGTCCCGTCCAGGTAGAGGCCACCGGCGCGGAGGGCGAGGAGATCCGCGACCTGCCTGCCCAAGACGGGCTCGTGATAGCGGGAGTCGGCGGCTGGGTCTTCCATGGCGTGTGCATCGACTCACGGCTCATGGGAATCTCTTAGAGCATCAGGCGGTTCTTGAAGCGCGCGAGGGCGTCGCGCTCCTCTTCCGGAACGACTTCCACGACGGCCCGGAAGCGAGCAGGGCTCCACAGCTCGACCCGGTCGATGTTGCCGTGCAACATGACCGTACCGGACAGGGCTGCCGCCTCCTGCAAGACCGCCGGAAGCAGAATCCGGCCCTGCTTGTCGGGCACGACCTCCGTCGCTCGAGCCAGCAGGCGCCGCACCGCGTTCGCGGCGACCTCATCGCCTCGGCGGACCTCCATCAGCCGCTCGAGCAGTTCGCGCCACACCGGCTGCGGCAGGAGCGTCAGATGCTGGTCTCCCCACCCGTGCATGAGAACGAGCGGCTCCCCCTCCGCACCACGGCGGAAAGCGGCCGGAAGGGCCACGCGCCCCTTCTCGTCCAGCTGGTGCTCGAATGCTCCGAGGTATCCGGGCAAGTGGCGGTATATGGGTTGAAGTGGAGACAAGTGGGGTATTGTGGGGCAACATACAGCCCCAGGGGGAACGGCGTCAAGGAGGATTTCGTCCGGATTTCGGTGGCTTCGGGGGTCGGCCGAGCCGACCTAACTGGTGGCGGGATCTAGCGGTGCGGCATCGGCGGTCGTAGCAGTTTTCGGCAATTTCCGAACGAACACCGAAAGAACCTGAACTGTGCCGCGGACAACGGGGAGGGCGGAAACAAAGAAGCCGGGCGCCGCGGCTTCGACCGCGGCGCCCGGCTTCTCCTCGGCCGGTCAGGTAGCCCTACCGGGCTCTCAGCCGTAGCGGCGGATGATCACCTGCTGGATCTCGATGTACTGACCCACGGCGTCGAGCAACTGCTGGATGTTCACGCCGGAGCGACCCGCGGCCGCCCGGCCCGCGTTCAACAGGTCACGTGCCTGCTCGAAGACGGGCAGCGACTCGCGCGCGCTCTCGAGCGTCTGCGGCTCCTGAGTCTGGATCGCCTGGTTGTAAAGCGTGTAGCCGTGCCAGAAGTCGAATTCCTGGCGGGTGGCGGCGTTCACCTGGAACGATTTGGCGGCCTGGAGCCCGGTGACCGCATAGCCGTAGTTCTCGCGGCGGACGCCGTTGTTTACGGCCTCGCCGAACACGATCCTGGCGATCTCGTTCGGGTTGGCGCCCTGCTCGACCGCCTGCCGGAAGAAGGGCAAGGCGTCGGTCAAGCGGCCCGCGCTCATCAGCCAGTTCCCCTGGCGGACCTCGATGTTGCCGGCCCCCTGGTCGGGCGCGATGCGCCGGAGGCTGCCGACGACCTCGACCGCCTCGTCCAAGCGGCCTTGGCGGTGGATGGCGTCCCCTAGGATCGAGACCACGAGCACGTCTTCCGGATCGGTCGCGAGGACTTCCCGAGCGACCCGCTCGGCCTCGGCCGCCTCGCCCAGCTGCATGTGCGAGGCCATCACCGTGCGCCGGTTCTGCAACGGGGTATCGGCTCCGAGGGCCGCTGCTGCCCGGTTGAGGTTGTCGATGACCTCCTCGTAGAGCGATGCCGCCTCGCCGGGCAGTGACTCGGACGATTCCGGCGCTTCCCTGACCAGCTTGTCAGCGGCCGCATAGGCGTACGTGGCGTACGGAGTCAGCAGATCGGGGTTGTCGGGCGCGGCCTCCAGACCCTGCCTCACCAGGTCCATGGCGCCCGCGGGGTCGCCCGCGTCGGCCATCTCGTAGGCGATCTGGAGGCGGATGGCGTCGGCGCCGGGGTTCACCTCCAGGTACCGGTAGTAGTACTCGCGCCCGGCCTGCTCGTCGCCCAGCTGGATGGCCACGAAGCCCGCGAGCTGCAACGCATCCTCGTGGAACGGATTCCCCTCGAGCACCCGGTCCAGCTCCTCGAGCGCCTGCTGCAGGTACTGAGTGCGCTGCGCCTCGGGGGGCGGACTGTCCTCGTCGCGCGCCTGTTCGAAGTGGATGCGGGCCTTGCGCAGACGTGTCGCCATCGCGGATGGGTTGAGCTCAAGAGCCTGCACGCAGTTGTTGAGCGCGTTGTCCCATTGGCGGCTGAGGGCGTACTCGGCACAGAACTGCTGAGCGCGCGTCAGCTGGACCATCCGGTCGAACGCCTCGAAGATCAGCTGCGCGGCCTGCTCCTCGCCCTCCTCCCCGGTGACGGTGAACGGCTCGATGTCGAGCGGCTCGCCGGTCGTCATGTCCCAGAACTGGATGCCGCTCACGTCCCGCGTTTGCCGATCGTCCGACTCGGCGTAGGTGGCGCAGAGAGCGATGTTGGCGTTGATCTGCGTGGCGAACTGCCGAGTACGGAGACAGTCCAGGTCCTCCATGTCCAGGTCCAGTTCGTCCAACTGGTCGTCGATCTCGTCCTCGTCGATGGGCTGATGGGTCACGAGCGTATTGAGGAGCTCACGGAGCTCCTCGGCCGCATCGCGACCGAAGTTGCGCCTCGTGCCCTCCGGCGCGTAGAAGTCGGGCACCAGCACGCGGAAACGCTGCTGCGCGGCCAAGGGCACTGCCACCAAGACCGCCGCCGCCGTCAGGAGGAAGATCCGAGTCAGGCGTCCAATCATTGTGAGTGTTCTCCCCGGTGTCACCCTGTCTGGTGGATCAAGAAACCAGCCCGACTGGACTGTGCTCGAAAGCGGTTCCCCCACGCCCAAGGAGGCCCTAGGGTCCGAGCGCGAAGGACGAACCCGGTAATCTATTGTGCGGGTATCGGGGGGTCAACGCGGCCCGTCGGCCGTGTCATGCGCCGCTTGGGACCCGCTACCATAAGCCGGTAGTGTAGCAACCGGACGCCAGCGCTCGGCGGGCGGAGCGCCGCATCCGAGCCCTCGACGGTCGAGCCCTTTCACGGCGACCCCTCCCCTCTCACCGCCAGAGCGAATCGATGTTCACTCACCGCTGCCGGACCCGGTCCCGTCTCGCGCTCGCGCTCGCCGTCGCGGTCTGGGCGCCCGGCGGCGGCGTGGCGGCCCAGCGCTGGGCCGAGGTCGAGATCGAACGCGAGGGCCGCACGATGTCGCGCATCGAGGTGCACGACGGCACGGTTCCGTTGTTGCGTGCCGAGCGCGAGCTGCACGGCGCCCCGCTCCAGCGTATCGGCGTCCGCCTCCCCGCTTCCCTCCTGGCCGCGGACGGCTATCTCTCGCTCTTTCTCGAGGACCGCCCGGACCGCACCGACGTGGGAACCGCTTTCGAGATCGGCCGGGGAGTACCGATGCTCGGGGGGAGCATCGAGCGCGGCACGGACCGCTTCGCCGGTCTCTACGTGAAACTGCGCCATCCCGACGCCGAGATCGCCGCCGGCGGAGGCGACTTGAACGGCGACCTGGTCGGTCACGGAGCACTCTACGTGAAGGGGGCGCGCTGGAGCGCGGCCGCGGGCGGTTCCAGAGGAAGGCACGGCGTGGACTTCGCCCACTTCGCCGCCACTTGGCACCCCGAGCGCCGGGGCACCGCCCCCGGCGCCCGGCTGATCGCCGAACGCAGAAGCAGCGAGCGCTATTTCGCCGAGCTCATGCTGGTGGACCGTGCCGACTTCAACCACTTCGCCGTGTGGGGGCAGTACGGGATGGACCAATGGCCCCACCGGAAGGCCTTGGAGGCCGTCGGAGACATCACGCGCTACGTGCGGCCACCCGTCTTCCTGCACGGATACACGTCCGGCTCCGCTGCGGTGAGCGGCCGATACGAGGTGCGCGACGGCACAAGCGAGTTCACGCTCGACGTGCGGGTCTTTCCCATGCGCGCGCTGCGCTCCCTGTCGGGCGAGGCCGAAGAGGTTGTGCGCTCCGGCCTCTCCGGCTACATCGTCGGCCGCGTACTGCCGACCATCATGCTGGGCGGGTTCCGCAAGACGCGTGCCGGCACGAGCACGTGGGTGGGCGAGATCGGGCTGCCACCGCTCAGCGTCTACTTCGAGGCGCCGACTCAGCAGGGCGTGGATGCGTATCTTTTTGTCCAGTACCGGCAGGAGCTGCCCTTCTGATGACCACGACCGAGAGGCTCAGGAAGCTCACGCTCGACCTGAGCGCGGACGTGCGCTCCGGCCGCTACGAGGCCGACATGGACCTGGGCAAGTCAGAATACCTGGGCGAATCCCAGGAGCTGGAGCAGGAGTACTGCGCCCGCGCCCGTCCGATCCTCGAGCTCTATCGCGCCCGCGGGCTGGTCACGGACCCGGAGCTTGAGGCCCGCCTGACGCTCGGCACCGACCGGCACGTCCTCGCCGATCAGCTCCAGGCCCTCGCCGAGATCCTGCTTCTCGACTGAGGCCGCCAGAGCCCCCCGTCCTTCCCTTCGGAGGCGAGCGGAGTGTGGCGACGGCGGGGGTCACACACCGGCCCGGGTGATGCGCTTCTCCACCTCCAGGCGCTTCAGGCTCGGGCGCTCCCCCATGACGACGAGCACGTCCCCGGCCTGCAGGCGCAGGTCGCACCGAGGATTGAACGTCATGCCCGCCGACTTGGAGATCGCCAGAACCAGGATGTCGTATTCCTCACCCATGCGCGACTCTTCCAGCGTGTGGTCGACGAGCGCGCTGTCGCCGCCGATGTGTACCTGCTCGATCCGCACGTCGTGCCTCTCGCTGCTCTGCATCGCCGACGTCATCTCGAAGAAGTCGAGCACGTGCGGGCGGAGCAGCGACTGCGCCAGGCGATTTCCGATGAACGTATAGGGGGTGAGGACCGTGCTCGCGCCCGCACGGCGGAGCTTTTGCGCGGCCTCCTCGTCCATGGCTCGCGCGACGACCACGAGCGACGGCTTGAGCACCTTCGCGGAGAGCGTCACGTAGACGTTGTCCGCGTCGCTGCTGGTCGCCGCCACCAGCCCGTTCGCGCTGGCCACCTGAGCACGCCTGAGGGTCTCGTCGTCGGTCGCGTCGGCCGCGAACACCGGAAGCCCCAGTTCGGTCGCCCATGCAAGCCGATCCGGGTCGATGTCGATGACGACCACGGGTACCCCGTCGCGCAGCAGCTCGCGCACCACGCTCCGTCCTACCCGCCCCGCGCCGCAAACGATGTAGTGTCCGCTGATTCGCTGCATGGTCTTCAGCCTTCGCCTCTGTCCGAAGTAGTCTGACACTTCGAGCTTCACGATCAGGTCGACCACCACGCCGAAGCCCACGAACACCGCGGCCACCCCCGTCAGCATCAATGCCGAGGCGACGACCTGTCCGGCCGGCGACAGGGGATGGACCTCTCCGTACCCGACGGTGGTCAGCGTCAACAGCGTCATGTAGAAGCTGTCGAGCAGGTCCCAACCCTCGACCCAGTGAAAGGCGAAGGTGCCCAGAATCAGGAGGCTCGTCAGCACGATCAGGACCCAGATGAGCCTCTGGACGGCTCGCGGGACCGGCACGCGTTGGGACGCCCGGGTCATCGTCCCGGTGCGCCCGGCTTGCCCGCCTAGGCTGGCCTTGGGCATCGCGTTTCCTCGTCGGCCGACACGGAGCCCACCGGACGGCGAGCGTAACGCCAGCACCGAGGCCTAACATAGTGCGGTCCTCCGGAGTGTCGAGAACGGGTCGGCCTGCGACGTGGAGCGAGCCACGCTGTCACGCTGCCCTCAGGAGGGCGGCCTACAGAATGTCGGCGGCGCTCCTCAGTAGTCAGCCCCGACTTGCCTGGCTCTCGGACGATTGCAGCGGAGGAGCGGTCGGTCCTTTTGTGCACAGAGTCCGCCGCCTATCCTTCTCTCAGATGGTAGGGATTCTTGGTGCTCCTGCGAGGCCGTCCGCTTTGAATGAGCGACCGCGGCGTAGGCTCGAAAGCCGTATTATCTGCTCTTCACGCCGCTCTTCCGCTCAAGACCTGAGTTCTCGCCGCACCCGCTCGATTCGGATCGCCCCGCCCGAACTGGAACGGAGATCTTGCGCTTGCTGACGGCCGTATCGATCCATCCCGGGGAGCTGTTCTGGGCAACCCGCGGGGGATCAAGGCGCGACGTGCCGCTCCTCTTGTTCCATGTCTGCCCGGACTGGATGATCCTCGACCGTCGCTGTCACAGGTCACCGCCGCGTTGCGACGTGGTTCTCGAGGGATCGCCGATCCGGACCGCGCGAAGCCTGTCTACGCGCGGCCGGCCCCTGATGGCCGACCGCGTCAGCACGGGTCCTGCAAACGGGCCGCACCGTCTGGAAGCAAGTCCACGGGCTGCGGTCCACCGGACCGGCAGCCGCCGCCCCCGCCGGCTCCGGCGGCCATCCTAGCGCCATGTGCGGCCGCTACACCGTAGCCAAGGACCACGAAGCACTCGGTCTGCACTTCCGAGCCGATTTCACGGAGACTCACCTGCCGATCTACAACGCGAGCCCAGGCCAGCGCTTGCCGGTCATCCTGGACGCGGAGCCGCGGAAGATCCGCCGCGCACTCTGGGGGATCCCCGCACGCTCGCCGGGTCGGCAGCGCCGGATGCTGATCAACGCGCGGGCCGAGACCGCCAGCCGGTCGCCGACTTTCGGTCATGCCCTCCGCCATCGAAGGTGCGCGGTGATCACAGACGGCTTCTATGAATGGCAGGCCACCGGACTTGGCAAGCAGCCGTACCGGATCGTACTCGAATCCGCCGAGCCGTTCGCCTTCGCGGGGATCTGGCAAGCATGCCGGGGCGGGCCGGCCTACGTGATCCTCACGACAGCGGCGAACGCGCTCGTGCGGCCGATCCACGATCGGATGCCGGTGATCTTGGAGCGGCAGGAACTGCGTGCATGGCTGGACCGCGACCGGCCCGGGGACGCCCTGCTGCGGGCCTTGAGGCCGTATCCGGAACGCGCGATCCGGGCCTACCGGGTATCGGCGCTCGTCAACAACTCGAAGAACGACGGCCGACAGCTGATCGATCCGTGGGCGCCCGGCGGAGCGCGGGAAATCCGAACACGCCACGGACGTCCTGCAACCGGGACATCACTCCCCCCGCTAGGTCGACGACCATCCGGAAGCTGGCCACCTGGGCGGCCCCGCCTCTCGGCGCCGCTCCAGACGAACCGTCAAGAGCATCGCGCTTCTCCGGGGACGCTTGAGCGTCGCGCTCGACGCCGGGATCGAGCGCCAACATCGAACCGGCAGAAATGGGGATCCTCCCGGGACGCAACACGGCCGGCGATCTCGAAGTTGCCGCCGGACGCTTCCCGCAGGGGTCTATCCGACACCGAGATAGGCCCTTACGGCGGGCGGAATCGGTCGACGCGTGAGAGCGTGGTCTACTGCACGTGCTGCGGCCAGCTCTCCGCCCGAACGGTCGAGTTGAACGACCTCGCCGCCTACACGAGCCGCCACGGGTACGCCGTCAACGTAGGCGACGCGGTTGCTCGCAAGAGCGGGCACCCTCTCGCCCGACGTGACGATACCGGCAAGGTTGAGCGGGTCCGCGGCGCTGATGCCGATCGGCCGGCCCGAGGGCTCGCTCCGCCGCACCGCGCGCAGCTTGCCCACGGCTTCGGGTAACGCGAATTGCTCGCCCGCGAATCCGGCGACGAAGCGGCCTCCGCGGACGTCTCCCCGCGCTTCGAGCCGTCTGTAGACGCGCAGCAGCTCGCGCCACGGAGCGGGGTTCGCCTCGCGCTCCAGGAGCGCGCGGAATACGACCCCGTACCTGCGCAGCAACACCCGAGCATACTCCTCCACCGCGGACGAACCGGACAAGGCGTCCGTGGTGGTCCGGGCCTTGGCGATCAGAGACCAACGGCCTGCCGCCTCGAAACCGAAGGCGACGGTCCTGCCGCGCCGACGTCCGCCCGGTGAGGGCCGCCGCCGACTGGACGGCGTGAGCAACGCGCGCAGCCCGGCGAAGCCGTCGGACGTGGCAAGACCGAGCGCGACCAGCTCCCCGAGCGCGTCCTCCACCTGCGCAGCCAGCAGGCCCGTCCTGGCCACGAGATCCTCGAAGAACGAAGCGCCGCGCGACTCCAGCGCCGCGAAGACGTCCCTGCCATTGCCCTTGAGCTGCGGATCCTCGGCCCGCGCCGCCAGAGCGAGCCACATGTCCATGTGTGCCCGCAGGAAGAGTCCCACCGGGCTGGAACGCAGCGGACCGGCGGTCCGTGTGCCGGCGGGTCCCGTCCCCGGCTGCGAGAGGCGGCCCCACGCGACTCGGCCCCTCAGGCAGAGCGCATCCAGCAGATCCGGCTCGTAGCCCTCGCAGCGCACGGGCAGTACATCGCTCTCCCACGCGCCCGCGGGCAGCTCGAGCCCGTCGAGCAGCGAGACGACGGCCTCCAGGCCGTCCACGCCCGCCACCCGCTGCTCGGGCAGCACTCGCTGCCAGTCGAAGAGGAAGCGCATGAAGTCGGCGCTGGCGACGGGCTCTATCTCCGCACGCAGCCTACTCAGCGTGTAGCGGTGGATGCGAGCGAGCAGGCGGCGGTCGCACCACTCCCGCACCTCCGAGCCGGGAGTGAACGAGCCCCGGAGCACGGCGCCTTGCGCCTCGAGCGCCATGAGCGCGCTTCCGACTTCCCTCTCGCTCACGCCTGTGCTCTCGGCGAGGGAGCGCCCGGTCGCGGGACCGAGCACCTCGGTGCGCGAGCGCAGCAGCTCACGCACCGATTCCTCACGGCCCTCGGGCACCGCCCCGCCGAGCGACGCGGGCCGAATCGGCGGCTCGACGACCGCACCCGGAAATACCGCCAATACCTCGGCCAGCCGTTCCGCCGCCACCCAGTGCGCGAGCGGCGGCCCGTGCGCCGTCCCGTCCGCGCCCCGGCGCCCCGGCGCGCGCACTCGCGCCGCACGCCCGGCGGCCGTCAGCTCCGCCAAGAACCCCACCCAGGACACGCCACCGCGGCCCCTGCGCCCTTCGGCGTCCGTCAGGAACCCGCTGACCACCAGCGCGTCATGCAGCTCGTCCGGACTCCCTACTTCGGGCCACGCCTCCTCGCGCACCCGCGCGATCGCGTCGGGATCCAGCGCACCGAGATCGCGCACGGACGACACCTCGAAGGCTCGCCGAGCGTAGACCGCCCGGGTGCGGCGCTCCTCGAGCGGCGCGTCGTCTAGGAATGCGTACGGCTTCGCGTTGATGATCTCGTGCGAGAGCGGAGACGGCTCGGGCGTGTCCCGGGCCAGACAGCGCACCTCGCCCGCGTGGATCCCGTCGAGCACGCGTGCGAGCGTCTGGAGATCCATGGCTTCGTGCAGACCATCCCGCACGGCCTGGCGCACGAGCGGATGGTCCGGCACCCCGCGGTCGCCGGCGATGTTCTCCAGGCAGGCGGCGGCATCGGGGAAGACGGCCGCGAGCAGGTCGGTCGCCTGCATCCGCTGCAACTGCGGCGGCACCTTGCGTCCGCCCCGGCTGCGCGGCACGGCGAGCGAGATCGTGGCGTTCCAGCGCCAGCGCGTCTGGAAGATCGGCGCGTCCAGGAGCGCCTGGACGAGAATCGACTCGACGGTGTCGGCATGCAGGTAGCGGAACACCTCATCCAGCGGGAACGAGTGCTGCGGCCCGAGCGAGAGCAGAAGCCCCTCCTCCGTGGCAGCCGCCTGCAACTCGAAGTTGAAGCGACGGCAGAAGCGCTTGCGCAGCGCCAGCCCCCACGCGCGGTTGACGCGGCCGCCGAGGGGCGCGTGCAGCACGAGCTGCATCCCGCCGGAATCGTCGAAGAAGCGCTCGAGCACGAGCGTCTCCCGCGTGGGCAGTGCGCCCAACATGCGCTTCGCCTCGCGCAGGTACTCGACGACCTGTACGGCCGCGGCTTCGGGCGCCCGCCGCTCGCTCGTGAGCCAAGCGACCGCGGCCGCCGGGTCGCCTAGGCGCGGCTCGAGATCGCGACGCAGTCGCGATACGGCCGCCGAGAGCTCAGGGCTCCGCGCAGGCGCCTCTCCGAGCCAGAACGGAATCGTGGGCGGCTCGCCTTGGGCGTCCGCCACCCTCACCGTGCCGGGCTCGATGCGAAGGATCTTCCACGATGCGTTTCCGAGCTGGAAGATGTCGCCCGACATGCTCTCGATGGCGAAGTCCTCGTTCACCGAGCCCACATACGTGCCGGCGGGATCCAGTACGACGCGGTAGTCGGCGTTGTCGGGGATCGCGCCGCCCGACGTGATCGCGGTCAGGCGGGCACCCTTGCGGCCTCGGAGCCGCCGGCTGACCACGTCGTGGTGCACGTACGCCGCCCGCCTACCTCGCTGCGTCGCGTAGCCTCGCGCCGCCATCCGCAGCACCTCGTCGAACGCGCGGCGCCCCAGGTCTCGGTACGGGTGCGCGCGACGAACCAGCTCGTACAGCGATGACTCGTCCCACTCTTCCGCGGCGACTTCGGCGACCAGCTGCTGCGCGAGCACGTCGACCGGTTCGTCGTACTCGCGCACGCGCTCTAGCTCGCCGCGTCGAACCGCGTCCAGCAATGCGATGCCCTCGATCAGCTCGTCGCGCGTCAGCGGGAAGAGGCGGCCCTTCGGCGTGGCGCGAACCGTGTGACCCGACCGTCCGACCCGCTGCAGGAACGTCGTGATCCTCCGGGGCGAGCCGACCTGGCAGACCAGATCGACCGAGCCGATGTCGATTCCCAGCTCCAGCGACGCCGTGGCGACCAGTGCGCGCAGCCTGCCCTGCTTCAGCCGACGCTCGGCGTCGAGGCGCGTCTCCTTGGACAGGCTGCCGTGGTGCGCAGCCACGACGTCCTCACCCAGCCGCTCGGCGAGATCGCGCGTCACGCGCTCGGACAGGCGCCGCGTGTTCACGAAGATCAGCGTCGTCCGGTGCGCCCGCACGAGTGCTGTCAGGCGGTCGTACACCTCGCCCCAGACCTCGGCGGCCATCACGGCCTCGAGGGGCGAGCCGGGCAGCTCGATGTCCAGATCCAGCTCGCGCAGATGCCCCTCGTCGACGATCGCGCAGTCAGGCCCCCCGTCGGCAAGCACGGAGCTCGTACCGACCAGGAAATGCGCAACCGCCTCGATCGGACGCTGGGTCGCCGAGAGGCCGATGCGCTGCAGGCGCCGTCCAGCGACGTGTTCGAGCCGCTCGAGACTGAGCGCCAGATGCGCGCCTCGCCGCGACTCGACTAACGCGTGGATCTCGTCCACGATCACGGTCCGCACGGTCCGCAGCATCTCTCGGCTGCGCTCGGCCGTCAGCAGCAGGTACAGGGACTCGGGCGTCGTCACCAGGATATGGGGCGGGGCTCGCAGCATCGCCTGACGGCCGGACGGAGGCGTGTCGCCCGTTCGCACGGCGGCGGAGACGCGAACGCACTCCGATCCCATCTCTTCGGCGATCTTGCGGATCTCGCGGCGAGGCTCGCCCAGGTTGATGTGAACGTCCGTGCTCAAAGCCTTGAGCGGTGAGACGTAGACGACGCGCGTCTCGTCGGGCAGCCCGGTCTCGATGCTCTCGCGCAACAGCTGATCGAGCGCGTTCAGGAACGCCGCGAGCGTCTTGCCGGATCCGGTCGGTGCGGAGAGCAGCGTGTGCCGACCCGCGCGGACGGACTCCCAGCCGCGTTGCTGAACCGTGGTGGGGGACTCGAAACGCCGGCTGAACCAGCGCGACACGGCGGGGTGGAAACCGGGAAGCGACACAGCCGAGAATTAGCGGAAGCGGCCCGCACCGTCTAGCACCGTGGTTGCCCTGGGCTTCTATCCGATCGGAACGGACACCGATTGAGCGGCAACCCGGCACCCGAAATGCCACGTAGATCGCGGCGAGTGGACGGGGACTGGACCCGGCACACCGACTAGAAGGACCTCGGCGAGCCGCTCCCGAGACGGGAGCTCCGCGAACCGAGAGCCGGACGCCCACGCCCACCTATTCGCCTCCCGTTACCAGGGAAGCACCTGCAAGCTCTCGCGCTCGGCCGCGTTCGCCAACCACTCGTCCAGGCAGACGAAGGTGCACGATGCCTGGCTGGAACGGGCGCCCGTCATCTACTTCCTCGGCGTCGCACCTGCCCGATACCACGCACGGGTGCCGACCTTCACTTCAGGCCGGGATCCGGTCGCACTCACAGCCAGCCTCACGTTCGGCCTGCCCGACCAAGAAGGCATGACGAAACCTCCACGCCGCTATGCCCTACGCGTCGTGACACGGCGCCTGCACCAGCATGCGTTCCGGGAGGCCGTGATCGCCGCCTACGGGGAGCGCTGTGCGCGCTGTCGGGGCTTCGAGAGCATCGCCCGCTCGATGCTGCGCATATCGTGTCCGACCGGGACGAACTGCTCGGCCAGCCGATCGTGCCGAACGGCCTGCCGCTGTCGAAGATCCACCATGCGGCGTTCGATGCCCACCTCATAGGCATCGACCCGGACTACCGGGTCCATGTCTCCGGTCGCCTGCTCGAACAGCACGACGGACCGATGCTGGAGGCCCTGAAGCGGCTAGAGGGTGGGAGGGTCCATCTCCCGCGCCGGCCCGTCGACCATCCGGACCGCGACCGGCTCGCCGTTCGCTTCGCGGACTTCAATGCGGCTGCTTGAGGGATAGGCACCGTCTGTCGCCGTCCGCGAGCACGGAGTCGCTGCCAGCGTGTGCTCCAACCCTACTCCGCGTACCCGGAGCGCCGCACGTTGGAGCAGCGCCTCATGGACTTGGACTGGAATCAGAAAGGTTTCCAGAGACGGGACCTCCTTCACGGGTGTTGACAACTGTCGGGAGGCGGCTGGCATTATTTTGGCGTTGCGGGGTTGCGTACACCCCTTGGCAAGGACGCGGCGGTTTGCAAGCGCAACATATTGAGGAGTTCAGCCAGACCCGCCCGCCGGCTGACGGCTCAGATCGCCGGGGGCAACAGGATGTTGCCGGATCGCTTCGTGGCCAACAGCCCCGCGACGTGACATGTGCAGGCGATCGGCCGGTCACCGCCCGATCGCCTGCTCCGACCGAAGGCGGATCCGATTCCGGCAGGATACTGTGGTCCGCCGGAGTGCTCCCCGCCGCGAACCGCTTGAAGCCCCCCAACCCTCGGTCTGAAAGAACCCGTAAGGCCCAGCGGAACTCACGCCGATGCGACGATACGAATACCGCTGCTCATCGTGCGGTCTGGCCGAGGAACGGTTCCGGCCGACAACTGAACGCGACTCGCCCGTAGAGTGCTCGAAGTGCGGCGAGCGGGCCGAACGCGTGCTCAGCTCGTTTCTGGCCGTGGGCCCGACGCCCGTCTTTTCGCCCCCTGACGCCACTCCTCCCTCACCCGAGCTGACGACCCCCATACACCCCAGGCCGCTTCGGCCCAGACGTCGGAGGCGCTGAACGGCCGACCGATGTGAGCGACCTCTTGTAACTATTACTGTAACGATGCAGAGTGAATCTTGTAGCTGGATTGTAACAGATCTATGATTGGCTACCCCCTCCGGACCTCACAACCTGGAGGCAGCCATGGCCGGTTCAAAGGCTTCACAGGTGCTGCGAGCTTCGACGGTCCTGGGCTTGGTCCTGCTGCAGGCGCTCGTTTCGAGCCCACTCGACGCACAGGGGCGGCAATCCACTCTTCACGTCACCGACGCGCGCATCGATGCGGCGCTCACGCGCCTTGCAGCCAACTCTGCCACCGCGGCTCGGGCGCTGAAGACGATTCTGGGTAGCGGGCTCCCCGTCACGGTCGGACAGCCCCTCGAGCTGGCGTCCCTCCCCACCGACGAGGGCGGACCGGACCCGCTCGAGCGGGACGCTCTGTTGGCCCAGCTCGCCGATGCCCCCTCCCCTTACGACCCCGCCGTCGCCTGGACGGTGCTGAGCCTCGCACCTCGCCGGTCGGACGGCACCCTCGGCGCGGTCGAACGCGCTTGGGTAGCGATCGACGTGGACGCCGTCGAAGCGTGGATCCACGAGAGCGGAGTGGACGCCCCGGGGGCGCGCGTTCAGGAGGACCTCATGGTGATCCTGGCGCACGAGCTGGTCGCGCACGTCGGCAGCGTCGCGGCCACACGACGGATCGAGGACTTCTGCGACGACCCCAGCCCCGATTGGCGGCGCGGGCCGGAGGAGCCCTCGGCGCCGCTCGCGTGCTCCCTGATCGTCGAGAACCGAGTGCGGCGCGAGCTCAACCAGAGCCTGGGACTCGAGGGCCCGGCGCGATTCGCCGAGCGGACCAGCTACGCGCTGGACGTGATGAACTTCGAGCGCGCCCGTCGCTCCGAAGCGTTGCGGCGTCCCTAGGCTCCGCGCGGTACGCTACAGCTCGTCCAGATCCAGCAGCTTCCAGCCGCGGCCGTACTCGACGAACACGTCGAAGCTCGCGACCTCGCCGCGCTGTCCCGTGTCCGCGCGTCGAGCCACGACGCTCGCCCCCTTGTGGATCGTGAAGCTCGGGTAGACCTCCGGATCCTTGGTCCACGTGACGGACTCGAGCTCGAGGGGGACGCCGCCGAGGTTGCTCATTAGCTGCCTCAGGCCCTTGCGCCGGGAGGCCTGCTTGAGGCTCCACGAGAAGTCGATCGGCATCTGCCGGCGATCGGGCATCTCGGGCCACATCAGGGCCTCGTACTCCCCCCGCGTGATCAGGAGCGCCTGCACGGCCGCCGCGTCGTGGCGTTCGAGCGCGCGGAAGAAGTCCCGGATCAAGGCCTCCTCGCTCGCTCGCGCGTTCGCGAGGGGTGATCCCTCGGCGGCTTCCGCGCACCCCTGCACGAGGAGGGCCGCGAAGAGGACGAGCGCGAGCGGCAACCGGCGGCCGGGGCTCACTCGAAGAGTCTGTTCCATGGCTAGACTGATGTGTCGGTCGAAGTGCGTTGCGATTGCGAGGGGGGTGCGGACGCCCGGGCGTCCGCACCCCCGAAGCCTACTGGCCTTGGCCGCTCCCGCCGCCGGGCCGGCTTAGAGTTCGCTCGCGCCCGGGCGCGAGTCCGAACCGTCGACGGTCCAGACCGTCCAGCCCGTGTACCAGGCGTCGCTCAGGCTGGTGCCAGGCTCCACGGCTCCCGCGTAGTCGGTCGCGACGAGTTCGCGTCCGTCCTGCGGCATGACGAGGCCGCCGGTCATCCAGTCCGCCATGGCCGCCGCCGTGTACCCGTCGGGCGCCTGCGACGGGATCATGTCCGGCGGCGACATCCGGCTGCCGATGTTGAACGCCGCATGCGGCAGCATCGGGTCGGCGATCACGTTGTTCGCTCCCGCGCGATTGAAGAAGGCAGCGTTGTTGTCGTACTTGCTGCATTCGAGGTTGGTTTCCTCTCCGCCCCCTTCCTCGCCGCCGTTGCTCCAGAGGACCAGCCCCTGGTAGTCGAGCGTCATGGCGGGATCGTCGTTGCCGCCGAGCCGCGCGTCGGCGTTCAGGACCGTCTGCGGGTTCTCCACGCAGACCCCGCCGTCGTCGAAGCCCGTGATGATGGTGTTGTAGACCTTCCAGTACGATCCTTCCCTCAGGAGCAGGCCTACGTCCGACTCGCCGCCGATGGAGATCTCGCCGCTTCCCTGCGGCACGTTGGCCCCGAGCGTCGTCACGTTGGCGACCACGGCCATCGACCTGGGCTCCGCGTCCTCGTCGGACCCGTTGTTCGAGAGCTCGAAGCCCTGATCGGCATCGTCCGAGCGCTGCTGCACGATGCCGAACTGGATGAACCCGCGGTAGCCGTCGGTGCCGTCGAAGGAATCGTCTCCGACGCCCGTCAACACCATGTGCGTCTGCGAGACGCTGCCGCCGAACGGCTCCGTGCCGTCGTCGACGTTGTAGTGGACCTGGACGTAGTCGACCGTGGTGCCGGACCCGACGCCCTGGAACGCGATGCCGTTCAGCTGGTCCGACTCGGTCACGTCGTCGCCGGCGAACTCGATGCGCACGCCGCGCAGGATGCCCGAGTTGTCGTGGTCTTCCGGGCCGCCGAAGAACCCCGAGTCGCCCTCGCCCTGAGCCTCGTCCCCCACGTTGGTCGGAGCCTGTCCGTTGATGACGAGCCCGCCCCAGTCGCCTCTGGCGCGGGAGCCGCGAGGCTTGGACGACGTGAAGACGATGACGTCCTCCGGGTTCGGCTTCGCGCTCTTGTCGGCCTGGTTCGCGTTGGCGTCCGCGATGAGCTGCGAGCCCCGGGTCACGACGAGGTAGGAGCCCCGGATTCCCTGCGGCACGTCGGCGTTGCCGAGAACCGTCGTGCCCGGCTCGATCGTGAGGGTCACGGCCGCGCAGCCCTCCTTGCCCCCGTTCGGTCCGCAATCACGCCCGACGAAGACCGGCTGCATCAGCATGTAGACCTTGTCGCTCGTCCAGGTCTCGTCCGTCAGCACGTCGGCGCTGATCTGGACCAGCCGCTCCTCTTCCTCCGGGAGCATGGCGCAGCCGCCAGCCGCCTGGGCCTGCCCGTCCGCGTTCACCGCGATCACGGTCGGGCAGTAGGTGGCACCCGGAGCGAGCCCGGTGAACGTCGCCGACGTGGCGCTGCCTTGGGCAGTCTGCTCGAGCACGTCGCCGGTCGTGCTCAGCTGCACCTGGAACGACGTCGCATTCGAGCCGCCGGACCACGTCACCGTGACCCCGTCGGCGCTCACCGTGGCCGCCACGCCCGTGGGAGCGCTCGGAGGCGTCGGAGTCGGGGTCGGAGTCGGGGTCGGGGTTGATGGGCTCTCGTCGTCCCCGCAGGCCACAAGGCCTGCGGTTCCAGCCAGGAGAACGCCGAGCAGCAGTCGTATCCGCTTCATGTGTTCCTCCACACGTATGGTTGGTTACTGAAATGTCGTCGATGTCTAGTGAACGGGAGCCTGAACCTCCTACCGAAGCTCCCAGCTGAGGCCGACCGAAATGGTGCTTCCGACCTCGTATTCCTGCTGCACCAAGGTCACGCCGTTGGCGCTCTGCTCGAACCGATACGGCGCGTTCAGGAGGTTGCTGCCCTTTAACTTGACGCGGGCATTGCCCGGCAGGCCGAAGGCGAGCGTCGCGTCCAGAGCGTTACGCGGCTGCTCGTAGATATCGGGGATCCCCTCGCCGCTCGCCGCCTCCAGGCGCTCGCCGAACCGGTTGAAGTACAAGCCGGCTTCCCAACCGCCTCCCGGGCTGAGCCAGGTCACGCCGGTGTTCAGCACGTAGGGAGCCTGCCCGACCAGGGGACGCTCGCGGTTGGTGGGGTTGAAGGCGCCCACCCGCTCGACCGCGACCTCGGAGTCGATCCAAGAGAAGTTGGCCTGCAGGAAGAGGGACTCCAGCGCTTCGGCGAGACGCCGGAACGCCACGTTCGCGTCCACTTCGAGTCCGAGCAGCGTGGCCTCCACCGCGTTCGCGTACTGATAGGCCGTGGATGCCGCGCCCAGATAGACCAGCTCGATGGGGCGGTCGAGCTTCTTGTAGAAACCGCCGAGCGAGAGGAGTTCGCCGGGCCCGGGGAACCAGTCGGCGCGGAGATCCGCGCTGACGATGTCGGCGGCCACGAGCTCCGGGTTTCCGATGATCTGCCGGAGGCTGGTCGTCTCGGTGAACTGGAACGGCGCGAGTTCACGGAACTCGGGGCGGTCCGTGGTCCGGCTCGCGCCGGCCCGCAGCTTCAGGTCGTCGCTCACCGAATAGATGAGGCTCAGGCCGGGCGCGAGGTCGGTCTCGTTCCGATCGGCGAGGACGGACTCCGCGCCGGCGATCTGAGTGACCATCCTCAGGTCGTAGGTCTCGAGGCGGGCCCCGAAGATGGACTGGAGGCGGGATGAGAGCGGCAGCTCGACCATCACATAGGCGGCCCTCCGCGTGTCCTCGACGTCGTACAGGTCACCCGGCTCACCCCGCTCGTCGATCGAGAACTGGCCGGCCCTGCGCACGGATTCCACGATCGTCGCCGTATCCAGCGCGGCGTCGAGGTCCGTGTACAGGCTGCCGAAGAAGTCGTACCTGAAGCGCCGCGCCCCGGAGTCGCGCATCCGGTGGCGGTAGGCGCCGCCGAACTTCACCGAGCCGCCCTGTCCCGCCCACGTGAAGGGGAACCGCCAGTCGAACTCACCCGACACGTCGTCGTCGGCGAGCTGGCTCCAGAAGAGACGGCCGCTGGCGTCGCCGCTCAGGAGCTTGAAGTCGTCGTCGTCCTCGAGATAGATCGCCTCGCGCAGGAACGGCTCGTCGCGGCTCGCCCGAGCGGCCGTGAGCCGCCAGTCGAGCCTGGAGTCCAAGACGGTCTGGTGCTCGCCGGACAGCTGTCCCCAGGTCAGCAGCCGCTCGATGAACCGAACGCGGGTCGTGCGAATCTGGCCGCCGATGTCCTCGGAGTTGAGTCCTTGCAGCACGCGAGCCTCTTCCTCCGAGTTGAGGTTCACCGTGGTGCGCAGGCTGATCTTCTGCGTCGGCGCCGGCTTGAACGTGACGTTTCCGATCGTCCCCCAGGAGATGTTCCTGGTGCCGCGCAGGAAGTCGTAGTCGACGTTGGCGAGCCGCAGCTCATCGGGCGTGGTCGGCTCGAAGGCGGTGGTGAAGTACTTGCGCTCGAGCTCCTTGTCGCGCACGACGTAGCTGTCCGAATAGGTGCCGGCGAGGAAGTAGCCGATCTCGCCGCTGCGCAAGACGTCCTGCGAGCCTCCGATCGAGAGATCGAAGGAGCGATTCGTGGGCGTCGAGCCGGTGGCGGGCTCGAAGGCCTGGCCCCGACTCCGGAGCGCTTCGCCCACGCTGACCCGCGTCTGCGGGTCGTTCGGGAGCGGCTGACCCCGCACGCCGCCGATCACTCGGAGGACCTCGGCCGGGAAGTCGCGGCTGCCGTCGTCGGTCCCGAAGAACCCGGTCCCGCTTCCGGGGACCCGGAGAAAGGTGTCCTTGAAGGCGCTCTCCGTGTTGAAGCTGGTCCCGACACCCAGCCGCACCTGGAGATCGCTCGGGAAGTCCTTCGTGTTGATCCGGACGCTCCCGCCCGAGAAGTCGGCCGGAAGGTCGGGGGTGTAGGACTTCTGCGTCTCCAGGCTCTCCAAGAAGCCCGTGGGGAAGAGATCGAGCGGTACGACCTCTTTGTCCGGCTCCGGACTGGGCAGGGAGGATCCGTTGAGGGTGGTCTGCGAGTATCGCTCGCCCAAGCCGCGGACGAACACGTACTTCCCTTCCGAGACCGTGACGCCCGTCATCCGCTTGGCGACGTCCGCAGCGTCGGAGTCCGGGCGCCGACTGATGTCCACGGCTCCCACGGCTTCGACCAGCGCGTTGGCCGTGCGCCGCTGATCCAACAGCACCACGTTGTTGCCGCGCTCGAGCTCTGCGCTCACCGTGATTCCCTCGATCTCTACGGCGGTCACTTCCAGGCCCACGTCCAGCGCCGCGACTCCGCCGGTGATCTCGACGCCCGTGATCGTCTTGGTCACGTAGCCCAGCATCTGTGCGACCACGGAGTGCGTGCCGACCGGGACCCCGGTCAGGACGAACCGCCCGTCCAGGTCGGAGAGGGTTCCGAGAGTCGCATCGCTCAGGTAGACCTGGGCGCCGTTGATGGGCCTGCCGGATGTCACGTCGTAGACCCGACCCACGATGCGCCCGACCGCTTGCGCACTGACCGGCGTCCCGGTCGTCAGGACGGCCAGAAGGCAAAGGGTCAGCGCACGAGGCTGAAGTTTCATTCGGATTCTCACTCTCCGCTCTAGAGATCGCGCGGCGCGGTGGCACATGCCGCAGGTCGAGGACAACGTCGAGCCGTCGATAGTCATTTGGGGAATCACGCGGTCACCATCGTGTAACGCGTCACCTGTCGATCGGGCAGCTCGGGGTCCGGAGGGACGGCGGATCCGCTCGTTGACTGCACCCCCGCGCGCCCAGAGCTTTCGGCCATGTCGCGGACCCAGATGACGGAACAGCACACCCTGGAGGCGCGCTCGCGGAGCTTGCTCGACTCCCGCGAGCTCGCCCCGGCGCGCGCCTTCATCGTCGCGGACGACGCCCGGACGCTCAGCCAGCAGTGCGAACTCACCCAGATTCCCGCGCCGCCTTTCAGAGAGGGCGCCCGCGCCGACCGCATGGCCGAGCTCATGGCGGACTCCGGGCTCGACGGGGCGCAGACGGACGGCGCGGGAAACGTGCTCGGTTGGTGGGGAGCCGGTCGAGCGGCTCCGCTCGTCGTGTCGGCCCATCTGGACACGGTCTTCCCCGAAGGCACCGACGTGCATGTAAGGAAGCGGGGCGGTCGCCTGGTCGGGCCCGGGATCTCCGATGACGGGCGCGGGCTCGCGGCCCTGCTCGGACTTGCCCGCGCCTTCTCCGCCACGGGCCTGCAGCTCGACCGCCCCGTCCTGTTCGCCGCGACCACGGGGGAGGAGGGGGAGGGCGACCTCCGCGGCGCGCGCCACCTGTTCCGCGAGGGGGGGGCGGCCCGGGAGGCGAGCGCCTTCCTGTCGCTGGACGGCGCGGGCCTCGGCCGGGTAGTGACGCGCGGGCTGGGCTCGCGCCGGTTCCGGCTGCGGGTGCGCGGGCCCGGCGGCCACTCCTGGGTGGCCTGGGGCACGCCCAACCCGATCCACGCCCTGGGCCGTGCCGTCACCTCCATGACCGAACTACGCCTTCGCGAGAAGCCCCGCAGCACGCTCTCCGTCGGGCGGTGGTCCGGGGGCACCAGCGTCAACTCGATCCCGCAGGACGCGTGGGTCGAGCTCGAGGTTCGGAGTGAGTCACGCCTCGAGCTGGATCGCCTGGAAGCGGAGATCCGGACACGGGCGGACGGGGCCGTGCACGCCGCCAACCGGGGCACGACCACGGGGCGGCGAGACCTGAAGCTCACAGTCGAAGTGATCGGCGACCGTCCCGTCGGCCGCACCGACTCCGACGCCTTGCTCGTCCGCGCCGCCGTGGCCGCGACGCGCGCGGTCGGCGCGGCGCCCCAGCTCGACGTCTCTTCCACGGACGCGAACATCCCGATGTCGCTCGGCATTCCGGCGGTGACGATGGGCGCGGGCGGGGAGGCGGGACTCGCGCACACGACCGAAGAGTGGTACCGAAACGAGAAGGGCCCGGAGGGACTCCTCCGCGCTCTCCTCACGCTGATGATGGTGGCAGAGGCGCGCTGAAGGGGCGGCCCCGCTCGCTCTGCCGCTCGCACGTGGAACTCCGCTTGGGCGAGATCAACGCGCGGGCATGTTAGGGGGCCAACATCGATCCTTGGCTTCCGGCCGTGAGTCCGCTCCAGCGCCGGCGCCCGCTGACGTAGCAGAGACCCGAGCTCCTCACCCGCTGGGGCGGTGGATGTCCTGCCGCCAGCCTAGGCCCGCGGCGTCACGGCTCGGCCCTCGACCCGACCTCCTCGAGGACGGAGCCGTCGACCGGCTCGGTCGGATCCACGCCCAGGAGGGCGGCGACCGTGGGCGCGACGTCCACGGTGCGGGCGGGTCGCTCGACCCGGGCCGCCGCGATCCCCGGTCCATGAAAGACCACAGGCACGATCCGGTCCACCGGGAGCGGGGTACCGTGACCTGCGCTCGGACCGCGGCCCAGCATCCACCCGGGCTCCGCGTCGACCGCGGCCAGCCACGCGTAACCGGGCGGAATCGAGCGACGCCATGCGCCGGCGTCGGGGTCCTCGGGCGGAGCGACCGCAAGGGACGAGGGCGTGTACGCCCGCTCGACGCCCGGCAGATCGGCGAAAGCGTCGGCGAGCCTCTCCGCCAATTCGTCCACGTCTTCGCCGGCCGCCCGCAGCGAGGCGGTGTCCGCGAGCGCGAGTCCGTCTTGCAGGAGCATGCCGAAGTCGAGGCCGTGGCGTTCGACCACCGGGTCGGCGATCCTGAGGAGCGCACCGGCCAGATCGATCCTCCCGCCCCGCGGGTTTCCCTCCACATCCGGCATCTCGGGCATCGAGCCGATACCGTGGTCCGACGACAGCACGTAGAGCACCGAGCCATCCGGGAGTTCGCGCTCGAGTTCCGTCATGAACGCGCCGAGCCAGCGATCGAGGTGCACGACGTGATCGTGGACCTCGCGCGAGTCGGGCCCGAAATCGTGGCCGATCGCGTCCAGCGTCGACAGGCTGACGGCCAACAAATCCGGACCGGGCCCGCCGCCCAGCTCCATCGCACGCGCGCCGGTGAGCGCGAGCTCGAGGGTGAGCGAGTCCATCCAAGGGAAGTCGATGAGCTCCCGGACGGAGTCCATGCGATGCGGAAACGTGTTGCCCCGCCGGTCCAAGAGGCCTTCCCACGGCTGCTCGTCGGGCTCCGGGTAAGCGGAGGGCGGAAGCGCAAGCGTCCACACCCGTCCCTCCCACGCTCCGCGGGCGAACCGCTCGTTCCAGGCCGAGACCCAGTCCGGAAGCGCATCCGCATAGTACGCGCTGGTCGTGAACATCCCCGGCTCCGCCCACCAGAACGTGGCCGCGCGGGCTCGGCCGACCGAAAGGATCGCGCCGCGATCCTTTCGCGACACGGCGAGCATGCCCGCTCCGGGATCGGCCGCGCGCAACCAGTCGTACAAGGCTGAACCGACGAAACGCCGGGGCGAGGCCCCCGGGCCGCGCGCGCCGCCGATCAACGGGTAGCGGGTGTCCGGCACGCCGAGATCGTTGGAGATGATCCCGTGATGGCGCGGAAATCGACCCGACCAGAGCGTCGCATGTCCCGGTGCCGTGGAGGTCATGGCATGATCGTGCCAGACCTCCGTGAAGACGGTGCCCTGCTGGACGAGCCGCGCGAATCCGCCGGTGAAGTCCTGGCCGAAGCGGTCCAGGTAATCCGCGCGCAGCTGATCGATGGTCAGAAGCACGACGAGGGAGGGACGCTCGGGCTGGGCCGCGCCGGCGCGCTGCTGGGCCGGCGCCGGTAGGACGCCGAGGAGTAGGCCGAGGGCCGCGCACCAGCAAGCGGACGGAAGCCGCATCCGGGGCTCAACGACCGTGCGCTCGCCGGGGCGGGCGGGCGGGGGCACTCCGGCGTCTCCGCTCGCCACCGGGGCCGGCGCCCCGACCTTGCCCCTTCGAAGCGACGTAGTGTGCCGGGTTCGCCGCGCACGAGAGCGGTGCCGTGAACCAGCAGGGCGCGGGCGGGCAGCGGACCGGACCGGGGGGTTGATCGGGTGCATGGTCGGATCTAGGTGGAAGTGACGGACGGTCCGGTGCCCCTGGCCACCGGAGCCGCGCCCCGGACGCCGGCGGGAAAGACGCGGCCCTTCGCCGTCCCCGAGGCGACGTCCTCCTCGAGTCCGCCCCCGTGCTCCCCGTCGCCGACCGGAAGCGACGGGCGCCTGCGCTGTTGCCCACGACACTGCCGGGCAATCGCAGGCTCATCCGAGCGTAGCCGAGTCGGCCGGCATCGTGCAACATCGGCGGGGCTACGCGGCGGGCCGGTCTCGGCGATCGCGTAGGCGCAGATCGGCCGTCGGGCTAGCATGCCACGGGGTGCAGGGCTATTCATTGGGCCCTTCAGCGCCGCGGCCGGCACTGCTCCCGCGGACAGGTCGACCCGGCGGGACCGGGCCATCAACGAGAGAGAGCCCATGGAACAGCCCAGCATGCAGGCAGCGGAGGCCAGCGAACCCACGCTGCGGCGCAGCATAGGATTGTGGCAAATGACGCTCTACGGCGCCGGCAGCATGCTGGGCGCCGGCATCTACGGCCTGCTGGGACAGGTTGCCGCCGAGATGGGCTCGGCGATCTGGTTGGCCTTCGCCATGTCCATGGTAGCGGCGGGACTGACCGGGCTGTCCTACGCCTCGCTCGGCTCACGCTATCCGCGCGCAGGCGGCGCCGCCTACATCACGCACCGCGCCTACCGCCGCACGCTGCTGACCCATGTGGTAGGGCTCAGCGTGGCATGCTCCGGCTTCACTTCGATTGCGGCCGGGGCCCGCGTCGTGGGTGAGAACCTGCAGGCTCTGCCCGCTCTGCAAGGCCTGCCGACAGGCACGTTGGCGATGCTCTATCTCGCCGTCGTGGGGGCGATCGTCTACCGCGGTATCCGCGAATCCATGTGGACCAACGTCGTCTTCACGTTGGTGGAAGCAGCGGGGCTGTTGTTCGTGATCGCGGTCTGCCTGCGTTTCTGGGGCTCGGCCAACCTGATGGAATTCCCGACCCTCCCGGAGACGGAGGCCGGATTGCCTCTCGTATTTCTCGTGCAGGGAGTCGTGCTCACCTTCTATTCCTTCCTCGGGTTCGAGGACGCGATCAACGTCGCCGAGGAACTGAAGAATCCGCGACGCGACATGCCGCTCGGCCTGGTGATGGCCCTGGTGCTGACCGTCGTCATTTACATGAGCGTGGCGGTCAGTGCCGTCTCGGTCGTGCCGTGGCAGCAACTGGCCGAGTCCAGTGCGCCGCTGGCCGAAGTCGTGGCCCGAGCCGCGCCCTGGTTCCCTGCCTGGATGTTCATCGCGATCACCATCTTCGCCGTGGGCAATACCGGGCTGATCAACTACGTCACCGCCTCGCGCCTCCTGTACGGCATGGCGCGTGACGGACAGCTGCCGCAGGCGCTCTCGCGCATTCATCCAAAGCGCCGCACTCCTCACGTCGCCGTGGGACTGATCGCGGCGATCATCGTGCTCTTGATCCTCTCGGGCGACATTTCACAGCTGGCTTCGGCCACGGTGTTGCTGCTGCTCCTGGTGTTCTCGGTCGTCAATACCGCGCTTGTCGTCTTGAAGCTCAGGCCCGACGAGCCCCAGGGCGCCTTCGAAGTGCCGATCGCCATACCCGCGCTCGGCGCCGTTGTCTGTTTCGCAATGTTCCTGGCCCGGCTCGGGGCCGGTGACTGGCGCGCTCCAGTGATCGCGGGCGTCCTTCTCCTGGGTGTCCTAGCGGTCCACCTGTTGCTGCGCCGACAGCTCGTGATCAGCGACGAATAGGGCGTGTGCCGACGAATATCTCGCCGGCATGAGCACTGCCCGGCCCACAGGCTCTGCCTGCGCCCGGGCATGCGAGTGGCGGATGCAGGTCGCCGCGTGGGCGGGCCGTCACGTGAGACGGGCCGCCTCTCGGAGCGGCCGCAGTCGGCGTGAACGACAATGGCTACCCGCTGGAGAGAACCCCCGGAAGCTGAGCGACGAGGCGGACATCAGTCCTCCAGCCTAAATTCCCGGAGAGCGGAGAAGGACTCTCACCCATCCAAGAGGTCGGCAAACATGCGCATATCCGAGATCCGCCGGCGACTGGACGACGCCACGTCCAGCTACCGCCTGTTGAGTCATCCGTTCTACCGAGCGTGGGTCGAAGGCGCCCTCACGACATCCGACCTCGCCACCTACGCCGAGCAATACTGGAGGCAGGTGGAGGCCTTCCCCGGATACCTCGAGGCGATCGCCGGACGCCTCCCCGTCGGGCGTGCGAGGGCGGTTGTGGAAGAGAACTTGGCGGATGAGCTGGAGGGCGACCACGCGGGGCTCTGGCTCGCCTTCGCGAGCGCGGTCGGTGCTTCGCCCGGGCGCTGCCGCGGCTCCGTTCCGGAGCCGGAAACCGCGCGGTGCGTCGACGCGTTCACGCGCGGCGCCGCGCGGGCGCCGGTGCCGTTCGCGCTCGGGATGATCTACGGCTACGAGTCGCAGACGCCCGAGGTCGCCGAGGCCAAGGTGGCCGGGCTCAGAGGCCGCTACGGGATCGACGGCGAAGGCGTGTCGTATTTCTCCCTGCACGCTGGCCTCGACGTCCAGCACGCCCGTGACCTCCTCTCCGCCGTCGGCGACGTCGCGCCCGACGAGGGTGCCCTCGCAGAAGCCGCCCAAGGCGCCCAAGCGGGAGCGCAGGCCGCGTGGGGACTGCTGGGCGGCGTCGCGCGCGTGCGGGGCATCGCCTGCTGAGCGGGACCACGGCGGCTGTGCCGCTCCGGATCGATTCGTGGCCCGACTTCCGGGTTCGACGGAACTGAGCGGCAAGCAGGCGACCGAGTAGGCTCACGTCATCCCGCGTCGCCGTCGCCGGGCCTCGACGGGCACGGCATGCCCGGGCTGCGGGGCGCTGCTATCTTCAGCGATCTCCACGGGACCGTGCGAACGGGAGCAACGGCGCGGCCCGGGTCGCGTCCATCCCAACCCTGCACGCACGCTGGCCACACGCACGGACCTCCCCTTCGACCTTCTCGCCCGGCGCCTGGGGCCTGACCGGCTCAAGCTCGGCGTGCCCCTCGCGCCGATGACCACGTTTCGGATCGGCGGCCCTGCGGAAATGCTCTACCGGGCGGAGACCGCCGACGAACTCGCGGCCGCCGTGAGCGTCGCGCGCGAGCTCGGCGTGCCCTGGGTGCTGTTGGGCAAGGGCGCCAACATCCTCGTAGGCGACCGTGGCGTCAGCGGTCTGGTCATCCATAGCGCGGCCGGGGGGATCGAGTTCATGGGCCAGCGGCGGGTACGGGCAGGTGCGGGCGTCGATACGTGGATCGAGCTGATCGACGCGACCGTCTCGCGCGGACTGGGCGGTTTGCACCACTACGTCGGGATCCCGTCCACGGTGGGCGGAGCGATCTGGCAGAACCTGCACTTCCTGTCGCCCGCGCCGGAGCGCGAGCGCACGTGTTTCATCGCCGAAGTCGTCGAGGGAGCCGACATCCTGAGTGCCGAGGGCGAACGACGTCGAGTGGACGCCGAGTACTTCCGCTTCGGCTACGACTACTCGGTCCTGCACGAGCGCGCCGACGTCGTGTTGAGCGTGGACTTCCGGCTGGATCCCGCGCCCGAGCCGGAGCTACGGCGCGTCATGCGGGAGAACTTGCAGTGGCGTGACGACCGCCATCCCGACCTCGGCCTTTATCCCTCCGTCGGCTCGATCTTCCGCAAGGTCGACGGCATCGGCGCGGGCCGGCTGATCGACGAGTGCGGCCTCAGGGGGCACGTCCACGAGAGCGGACGCGCGATGATCTTCCACCGCCACGCGAACATCATCGTGAACCTAGGCGGTGCGCGCGCCGCCGACGTCAGGGCGCTCGTCGAGCTCGCGCAGGAGACGGTCCGGCGGGAACTCGGCTACGCGCTGGTCCCCGAGATCAGGTTCGTGGGCGAGTTCTAGCGGGCGCCAGTCCGCCCCCGCAGCCGGCGGCGTCACCGCCGCGCCTTACTCCGTCGCGGGCCGCAGACCCTCGACGGAACCGAGCGAGCCACGGGCGACGACCGCGGCGGCCTCGGGTTCGGCGGCGGGTCGCTGGCCGACCCCCCAGGTCGGGAGCTCCTCCTCGGGCAACGGCCCGCCCGCGGGGCTCGAGCCCTCGTCCGCCTCGGCTGAGGCGTAGGTGCGCCGGAGCCAAGCGCTCACGTCGTCCACGATCGCGTACATGACGGGCACGAGCACCAGCGTCAGGAACGTCGCGAACAGGATGCCCGCGATGACGGCGACGCACATCGAGCTCCACCACGCCGCCTGCTCCCCGCCCCAGAACAACTCCGGCGAGAGCGAGCCGAAGAGCCCGAAGAAGTCGAGGTTCAGGCCGACCGCGAGCGGCACGAGCCCCAACGCCGTCGTCGTCGCCGTCAGGATCACCGGCCGAAAACGCGTCATCCCGCCTCTGACGAGCGCCTCCCGGCGGCTCAATCCGTCACGTTGGCGCAGGACGTCGATGTAGTCGATCAGCACGATCGCGTTGTTCACCACCACGCCGGCCAGGGAGATGATCCCGATGCCGGTCATTATGATGACGAAGGGCATGCGGAACACCATCAGGCCCAGCAGCACTCCGATCGTCGACATGATGACCGACGTCATGATGATCAAGGGCTTGACGACAGAGTTGAACAGGCTCACCAAGATGAGCGTGATCAGCATGACCGCGGTCATGAACGCGGCGCTCAGGAACTCCTGCTCCGCCTCCTGCTCCTGGTTCTGCCCCGCATAGTTCAGCGAGTAGCCGGGCGGCAGCTCGTCGGCGACGAATGACGCGAGGGTCTGCCGAACCTCGCCCAGCACCTGGGACTCGTTGAGCCCCGAGGCCACGTCCGACGTCAGGGTCGCCATCCGGTCCTGGTCCTTCCGGCGGATGCTGCCGTAGCCCTCCTGCACCTCCCAGCTCGCGACCGACGAGAGGGGGATCTGACGACCTTCGCTCATCACGGTAAGGTCGCGCAGGCGCTCGAGCTCATCCCGGTACTCGGGGGCCAGGCGCACGATGACGTCGTACTCGTCCTCACCCGTCCGGTACTTGGCCGCCTCCACGCCCTGGATGGCGCCCCGGATGGCCGATCCGACCTCCGAGGTCGAGAGGTCGTAGAGCGCCGCCTTCTCGCGGTCCACCCGCACCGCCAGCTCCTGACGGGCCTCGTCCAGATCGCTCTCCAGGCCGACGAGTCTCTCGTACACCGGGGAGTCCTCCAACAACTCGAGCACACGGTCGGAGAGCTGTTTCAGCCGCGCGGGATCCTCTCCGACGATCTCGATCGTAACGGGGGCACCGGTGGGCGGGCCCTCTTGCAGCTGCTCCGCGCTCACGACGGCGCCGGCAACATCGGCGCCGATCCTCTCCTGCAGCCACCCGAGGGTCTCGAACGAGTCGTACTCCCGGTCCTGGAAGCTCACGAATGTGAGGGCGACGCGGCCGGATTCCGGGCCGCCCGGTCCGCCGCCCATCATCTCCGAGGCGCCTCCTGCGCCTCCGCCGCCCGCCATCGCCACGGACGACTTCCAGTCGGTCCGGCCGGGCACGTCCTGCAGTTCGCGCTCGAGCCGGCGCACGATCCCGTCGCTCGCCTCGACCTTGCTCCCCGCAGGCAGCTTCACGTCCACGAACACCTGCCTGGGCGGTATGCTCTCCGGGAAGAACTCGACCGGCGTGCCCGAGAGCGAGAACGCGACGAACGTAGCCAGCAGCCCGGCGAACGCCCCGCCGGCGACCCGGTAGCGACGGTCCAGCGCCCAGCGCACGCCGCGCTCGTAGCGCTCGACCAGGCGTGGCTCCCACTCGAACTGGAAACGGCGGGCAAGCCGGGCCAGCACCGTTCGCCAGAACCACCACAGGCCGGCGCCCGTGGCCACGAACAGCACGGCGGTCAGCGGATTGGCCACGAGCGTGGCCAAGAACACCAGCGCGAGCCCGGCCAGAATGGTCCAGCGAGCGGCCGGGGCCAGCGCGCGCCGCGGCTGGTCCTCAAGCTTCATGTACATCGAGCACAGCGTCGGGACGATCGTCAGCGCCACGAACAGCGACGACGCCAGCGTGATGATCAGCGTACGGGGCAGGAAACCCATGAACTCGCCCACGATCCCGGGCCAGAACATGAGGGGCGTGAACGCCGCCAGGGTCGTCGCGGTGGAGCCGATCACGGGCCACGCCACCTCCGCCGCGGCCTTCTTGGCGGCCCACTTCCGGCCCCAGCCCTCCTCCATGTAGCGGTAGATGTTCTCGACCACGACGATGGCGTTGTCGACCAGCATCCCCAGGGCGAGGATCAGGCTGAACAGGACGACCATGTTCATCGTCATCCCGAAGGCCTTGATCAGGATGAAGGACAGGAACATGGAAGTCGGGATCGAGATCGCGACGAAGACCGAGGTCCCCAGCCCCAGGAAGAACAGCAGTACGCCCACGATCAGGATCAGCCCCGATATGATGTTGTTCTCGAGGCTCGAGACCATCATGGCGATGTCCTCGGAGATGTCCGAGGTGTATTCCACGCGCGTGCTGGGCGGAAAGGCCGCCGCCGCCCCGGCCACGACGGCCCGGACCGCAGCGGTCGTCTCGATGACGTTCTCTCCGGAGCGCTTGATCACGTCCAGCGTCACCACCGGCAAGCCGTCCAGGCGGGCGAAGCTGGCCCGATCCGCGAACCCGAAGTCCACGCTCGCCACGTCGCGCACGTAGACCGGCCGGCCGTCGACCAGGGCAACCACGACGTCCCCGATCAGCGCCGGGTCGCGGAACTCCCCGTCCACGCGCACCAGGTAGTTGGACGAGCCGACGTCAATGGCACCGCCTGGGATGTTGACGTTCTCCGAGGCGATCGCCTCAATGACGTCCGAGATCGCGACGTTGTAGTACTGGAGGCGAGAGAGGTCGACGTTGACGGCCACTTCCCGCTCCAGCCCGCCGCGCAGGTCCACGCGCAGAACGGCCGGAATCTGCTCCAGACGGTCCTGGAGATCCTCGCCCACCTCCTTCAGCCGGACCAGGCTGTAGGCGCCCGCCAGGTTCACCTGCATGACCGGCACTTCGGAGAAGTTGATCTCGACGATCATCGGCTCCTCCGCCTCGGGCGGGAGGTCCGGCTCGGCGAGATCGACCTTCTCGCGCACGCTGGCCAGCGCCTCGTCGAGATTCACCGTGGTCTCGAACTCGATCACGATGCTCGAGTAGCCCTCCACCGAGGTGGAGGTCATCACCTTGATGTCGCTGATCGTGCTGAGATCCTCCTCCAGCGGCCGCGTGACCAGGCTCTCCACGTCCGCGGGGGCTACACCCGGGTACAGGGTGTTCACGACCAGCGTCGGGATCTCGATCTCGGGGAACGACTCCTGAGGAGTCGTAACGTAGGAGTAGAGTCCCAGGACCACGATGATGACCAGCAGCACCACGACGCTGGTGCGGTGGTCCACCGCGAAGCTGGTCGGCCCGAACTCCTTGAAGCGGTCCAGGAAGGCCAGGTCCTTGGGGGGCTTCCCCCTGCCCTGCCCCTGCGGGCGATGCTTGCTCATCGTTCTCTGCAGGCTCCCGGCCCGCCGGTCGGGCGCACGGTGGTGAGGGTCATGGCAGCGTCAGCGCTCATCCACGACGCGAACGCGGTCGCCCTCCGCCACCTGGCGCTGGCCCACGACCACGAGCCGGTCTCCGATGTCCAGCCCTTCCGTGATGACCACCTGGTTGCGCTGCGAGGCTCCGGTGCTGACCCTGCGCGTCCGGGCGATCGGCATACCGTCCTCTTCGCTTACGACGTACACCTGGTAGCCGTCTTCCACGCGAATGAGAGCGTCCTGCGGGACGACCACGGCCTGCTCGGAGACACTCCGCACGATCTCGATGTTGGCCACCATTTCCGGCTTGATCGCCCGCCCCGGGTTGGGCAGGCTGAACTCCACGGGGAACGTGCGGTTGGACGGATTGACCGCCGCTCCCACGTAGCTGATCGTCCCCGAATGGGACGCCCCCCCGAGCGCGTCGAACGTGACGGTCGCCGGAGCTCCGGTGCGGATGTCGGAGGCGTAGCGCTCGGGCACGCCGCCCGCCACCTCGAGCGGATCGAGGTCCACGACTCGGGCCACGGGCGTGCCCGGGCTCACCATCTCGCCCACCTCCACGAGCCGATCCTCCAAGATCCCGCCGAACGGAGCCGTCACGACCGTGCGATCGAGCCGCCTCTCCAGGGCGGAGAGCGCGGCTTCGGCCTGTTCCGCCTGGTAGCGGGCCTCGAGGTAGGCGAGCTCCGAGCCCACCTGGTCCTCCTCGAACAGGCGCTTGCGCCGCTGCCACAGCTCGCGAGCAAGCGTGGCCTGCGCGCGCGCGCGCGCGGTTTCGGAAGCCAACAGCCGGTCGTCGATCTTTGCGATCGGCTGCCCGGCCCCCACCGGCGATCCCTTCGCCACCAGGAGCTCGGTGACGACCCCGCTCTCTTCTGCGGAGACCATGGCGTCGCGGTTGGCGGACACGGTGCCGGTCAGGCGGATGACCTCCGTGAAGTCGCTCGGCGCGATCCTCGTGACTTCGACGTTGACCACACGGCCCGCCACGGCGAGCGCGTCCGGGGCGGCGTCCGCTTCGGCGGGCCCGCACCCCCCGAGGCCCGCGGCGGCGAGCGCGAGCATGGCCGGGGCTGCGCGCGACCTCCCGTATGCCGACATGGCCCCTGTCCATCGATACCGCCCCCGGCCCCGCCCCACGGCGTTCAACGAAGTCCTCCATCCACGAGCGGCACCCTTCCGACGGCCTCGTCCAGGCGCGCGCGGGCCGTGAGGTAGTCGAACACCGCCTGGGCGTAGTTGAACTCGCTTTGCCGCAGCGCGACCTCCGCGTCCGTGACCTCAAGCTGGCTCGACAGCCCCTCGCGGTGCTGCGCGCTCACGATCTCGAAACCGCGCCGCGCCCAGCGCACGGCCAGTTCCTGGCCACGCGAACGAAGCAGCGCCTCCTCAACCTGCTCGGCCAGCGTCCGGACATCCGCGGCGGCCTGGTCGGCGGCGAGCCTCGTCTGGCTCTGCGCCGCTCGCAGCGCCGCCCGCCTCTGATCGATGCGCGACTCTCTCTGAAACCCATTGAAGACGGGCAACGAGACCCGCAGGCCGATGGTGCGGCCGTAGGCCCGGACCGACCCGAAGAAGTCCGGCCTGCCGTTCTGTTGGGCGTCGATCGTGTAGCTCCCGAACACGTTCACGGTCGGGAAGTACTCGACCTGTTCGAGCCTCAGCTCGGCGCGCCGCAGATCCTCGCTCAGCTCCAGCTGCCGGAGGTCGGAGCGCGAGGCCAGTGCCGCGACCACCAACTCGCTCGCGTCGACCGCCGGATCGACGCCCCCGAACTCGAGGATCGTTCGATTGGCCGGGCTGTTGGCTCCGGGATCGGCAAGGTCCATTTCCGCGAGCGACCCGGCCACGCTGAGCGTCTCTGCCTCTTCCAGATCAAGCTCCACGGCGAGCTGCCGCCGTGCCTGCACGACAGCGTTGACGGCCCGCCGCAGATTCGGTTCGAGGTTGGCAAGTTCGACCTCGAGACGGAGCACGTCGTATTCCGACACGAGCCCTGCGCGGTACTGTGCCGTCGCCTGGGCGAGGCTCTCGCGAACGCGACGCAGCGAGTCGTCCGTGAGCCGCTGCTGCTCCTGCGCGAGCAGCAGCTCGTAGTAGCGCAGACGCACTGCCGTGGCGACCGAGGCGATCCGCGCACGCAGTACTTCGTCCTGGAGCTCTCGGTACCGGCCCGCTGCACCCACCCCCATGAAGGAGCGGGCATCGAAGAGGATCTGGTCGACGTCGACCGAGGTCGACCAGATGTTGTCCGCACTGAACTGGACCGGAGCGAATTCGCCCGGGCTCGCGGTCTCGTCGAAGAAGATGGCCGGGATGAAGCTGACGGACGGCGACAGGTTCCGCACGTAGTTGGCCGAGAAGTCCACGGTCGGGTAGATGCCGCTCCACGCCTCCGAGACCTGCCCCTGTGCCTCGTCCAGGGTGTAGCGGGCCTGGCGGATCTCACGGCTGCGCTCGAGCGCGCGGCGGACCACGTCGGGCAGGCTCAGGACTTCCGTCTCGGCCGTCGGCGCGGCCGAGGCCTTCTGGGCGGCCAACGAAGCGGACGGCGGGGCCAGGGCGAGCATCCCGAACAGCGCCACCAGGGCGGAGCTCCGCCTTCGTACTTCCCAGCACCCTATGTCCACTTGACTCTCCTAGGCGGGCAGGCCGGCCGGTGTGCTGCGGAGCGCATCCTTGTGCACGTCGGCCGCCTCCCCTGCGAGCATTTCCCTGAGCCTCTTCCCGTAGCTCTCCGTACCCAGCCCGATGAGCACGCGCGCCGACGAGCGGCGGTGGAGGCTGCGGAATTCGGTCTCGGACATCCGGAGCATCCCCTTCAGATAGAGCGAGATCAGGCCGTGGGCGTGGCCCCACAAGGTCATCCCGATCGCCTCGCCTTCGCCCTCGCGCAGCAACCCTGCCTCGATGCACTCCCGCACCCGGTCGTTCCAGAACTGGCCGACCGCACAGCCCTGCGCCGCGACCTCTTTCGGGACCTGGTCTTCGCCGAGGGTCCCCAGTCCCGTGAACAGCACCTCGTAGTAGCGCGGATGCCGGAGCGCGAACTCCAGATAGCCACCGCCGGCGAGCCGGAATCGCTCCTCGGGAGTGGGCGCCTCGAGCGCTCGGTACAGGTACTGGATCAGCTGCCGGTAGCCCTCGCCGACGACGGCGAAGAGCACGCGCTCCTTGCTCTCGTAGTGGCGATAGAGAGCGGGCGCGGTGACGCCCAGCGACCGGGCCAGCTTCCGCATCGAGAAGCCGTCGAGCCCGTCGGCGAGGTACAGCTCGCAGGCGCACGCCAGGATCTTCTCTCGTTGCTCGCTCATCGGTGAACTACGTAAACTATTATTGGCCCGGCCGTCAACCCTGTACCGGAATACTATGGTGCTATCCCATTTATCTGCATGTACTTGTGATAATGGAGACCGGCCGTGCGCGGTGCGAAACCCTGTTTAGTGACAAGAGGTGCAAACGCTGACGACTACGTGCGGGGGGCGGCGAATTTCAGCCTCGCCAGCCGTGCGCAAGCCGGGCGGCGCACTTGAGGAGGTCGCAGGCCTGGAGGATCTTCGCCCGCAGCCTCGCGGGATACTCGGAGCGCTCCTCGAGGAAGGCGCCGACCGCCAGGGCCGCCTCGGGATGCGAGTGCCCGCTGAGGATCGCCTCGACCCACGCCCCCGGGAAGAAGACGTCCCCCGTGCGCTCGACCTCCTCCAGGAGGGCCAGAGCGGGGAGCAGCAGCGTGCGCCCGTGCCGGGCCCGCAGCGGGTGGTTGAGATAGCCGAGGCCGTCCAGGACCCAGGGCTCTCGCCGCCGATTGCGCGGATCCTCCAGCGAGCGGAAGAACCGCTCGCGCTCCGTGGGCTCGGCGGACAGGGCCGGCCGCAGGAAGGCGAACCTGGCCTCGCCGTCCGGGTCGTCGATCCGCGCCGCCTCGCGCTCTAGCACTTCCGGCCAACCCGTGACGGAGCGCAGGCACAACGCGGCCGCGAGGCGCGTCAGGTCCCGTTCGGCCAGCGGGACCGGGGCCGTCTCTTCGCCCGCCCACACACGACGCAGCCGGGCGACACCCTCGGGGCTCTCCACGGCATCGCGCCATGCCCGGAAATGGGCGGCCCGCAGGGTCGCCGTGCCTGCGCTACGGGCGCCGCCCCAGAGCGTGAGCTCCACGCCGGGCCCGCACCGGGCGCGCTCGACGCTCGGGAGAAGTCTCCAGTGGGTCGTCCGGATCAGATCCAGGAGATGAGCCGCGATCCGCTCGTCGGGCTCGCCGCCCAGACTCTCGAGGACGCGCCCGAGGAAGCGCGAGGGCGCGATCTCGCCCGCCAGCACCGCCTCCCACAGGGTCAGCCACGCGGTCGCCCGCACCCGGCTCGTCCCGACCTCGGAGACGCCCTCGAGCAGCGCCTCCCGGCTCGTCGCGTCCAGCCGGAAGTGCGCGTACTCGAATCCTCCGGCGTTGGGAAGCAGCCAGGCCGGATCGCCGCCGGGCTCCACGCTAGCCCGCTCCCCCGCGAGCGGCACGCTGCGGAAGCCGAGTGCCGGCGGCTCCGGCGCGTCGGGCCGGGCCACTCGGCCCGCCGTCTCGGGGAACGCCACGCAGAGAATCTGCGGCCAGACGCGTCCCCGGCCGGCCGGATCCACCGGCTCGAGAACGAAGCGCGTCCCCCCGCGCCCGGGCTCGCGCCGGACCTGGACGGCCGCCCGGCCGGCCTCCTCCGCCCAGACGCGGCTCCACGCCCCTACCCCCCGGGAGCTCCGCTCCTCCAGGATCTCGATCAGGTCCGGCCACGCGGCGTCGCCGTAGGCGAACCTCCGGAGGTAGGCCCGCAGGCCTTCCCGCAGGGCAGCCTCGCCGATGTGCTGCCCGAGCTGCTGCATCACGAGCGGGGCCTTGTGGTAGATGATCGGCCCGTAGAGTGCGCCTGCGTCGCGCAGGTTCTCCAGATCCTGGCGCAGCGGGTTCGCGCCCGCCGCACGGTCCACGGCGTAAGCGGCCGGGTGGTGAGTCAGCGGGAACGCCCGCTCGTGATCGATCGCGGCGAAGGAGGCGCGCACGATCCCGGCGGCTGCATGGCTCGCCAACGCCTCCTTGATCCAGACGTCGTCGAACCAGGTCATGGTCACAAGGCCGCCGAACCACATGTGCGCGATCTCGTGCCCGATCACGTCGGCACGGCGCAGGCGATCGGCCTGCGTCGCCGAGTCGTCCAGGAGGAGGGCGCCCTGGCGGTAGAGGATCGCGCCCGGATGCTCCATGCCGCCGTACTGGAGCGCCGGCACGAGCACGAAATCCAGCTTCCCGAACGGATACGCTATGCCCGTATAGTCCTCCATCCACGCCAGCGCGGTTCGGTGCAACTCGAAGATCCGCTCGCGGTTGCGCGCGATCCGCCGCGCGTCGCTCTCCCGGTGGTACATCCGGAGCCGGCGCCCGCCCCGCTCCGACTCCTCGACGGCGAGGCGTCCGGCCGCGAACGCGAAGAGATAGGACGGCAGGGGCCGGGTCTCTCCGAACCGGTATCGGCGACGCGGGGCCCCCGCTCCGGGCGCCGAGTCGGGGCCCGGCCCGCCCGTCCCGCCCGGCGCGGCGACCGCATCGGCCGCGCGGTCTTTCCCCTCCTCTTGCTCCTCGACTCCGTTGGCCACCGCGGTCCACCGGGCCGGCACTTCCAACTCGAGTCGCCAGCGCGCCCTCAGATTGGGTTGGTCGAACACCGGCAGGCTGTAGTGATGTCGTGCGGGCACGAACAGCGTGTAGAGGAAGTCGTCCGATCGGTTGAGCGCCTCGTCGCCCGCCGTGTACGCGAGGCGGATCTCGTTGTGGTGGCCCGCCCGCAGGGCGCTCGCCGGGACTAGGACGTGGTCGTTCTCGGCCCGCCACCGCACGGCCATCCCGTTGGCTTCGAGCAGGCGGACGCGCCGGGCCGGCTCGAGGAAATCCAGCACGACGTCCCGGCCGAGGGGGTCGTCCCACCGGAACCGCACGACGGTCTCGCCCGTGACCGGACTCGAAGCTCCTTGTGGCACGCTCAGCCGCACCAGATAGCGCACGTCGCCGAGCGTGCCCGCGCGCAGCTCGGCGAGTTCGCGCGTAACGCCGGCCTCGGCTAGGGCGGGCACGGCCTGGTCCGGCGGGCGGTGCTACGGTCTATGGCGCGTCCGCCTCGTTCGGCTTCCGGCGGCCAACGGCACGGTCGCGGCAGCGAGGCGCGTCATGAACCGGACCCCGATTGGGAATCGGCCCCCGACTTCGCCGCGTCATCCTGGCGGGAACCCTCCGGCTCGGGCTCGAAGCGTCCGGCCAGCAGGTACCGGTACAGCTCGAGCGCGAGCCGCCCCTCGAGTGCCTCCAGCCGGCGCCGGGCCGCGGGAGTCAGCAACATCGTCTCGCAGGGCTCGTCCGCGCTCACCGTGGGGGCCGTCTCGTCCGACGGGTTGATCGGCCAGACCGCGTCGCCGGGGCCGTACTGGCGGAAGCGCCCGCCCGCAGAATCATGGGCGGAAGCCCGGCCGGTCGTCAGCAGCTGCAGGCCTTGGCTCGGCACGGCCGGGCCCGAGAGGGCTTCCCCGGCGGCGTACCGGCGCGGCTTCAACCAGCTGCGAAGATCGTCCATCAGCTCCTCGAATCGAATCTGGCGCTCCAGATGGCGCTCGAAGTCGTCGGCGGCGCGCTCGAACAGCGAGGCGCGCCGCTCGTCAACCTCGCTGGCATGGGCCTTCCATGCCGCAATCACCGTCTCTTCACAATACTCCAGCGCGCGGTCCGCATTCGGCTCGATCCGCAGTGCGGCGAATCCCAGAGCGGACAGGTTGCGCTCCAGGCCGGTCCTGAGCTGCTTGGACGGAGCGCTCAGGACCACCTGCACCCCCACCGCGTTCGCCGATTGCACGAACCTGGCAAGGACGCTGACCGCCGAGTAGTCGAGACCGGAAACGTCCGCGAAGTCCAGCATCAGACAGGCGGGAGGCGGCTCGCCGCTCAGCGATTCCCTGAGATGATCGGCCAGAGGGCAAACGCTTCCGAAGAAGACATAGCCGCGCAGCCGGTACGCTCGCACGCGCTCGCCTTCCTCCAGCAGGATCGCGCGATCCGGCACCGAACGCGCCCGCGTGCTGCGGCGCTCGCGCGCGGTGAAGCGCGATTCGATCGGGTCCACGCGGCTCAGACGCACGGTGAAGAACAGCAGCGTGGCCAGCATCCCTGCACCGACACCCTCGAACAGCCCGAAGGCAACGATGACCACGCCGATGAGTACGAGGATACCGTACTCGGACCGGGGGAGCCGCTTCCGGGTCATCACGAGGCCTCGGTCCAGCATCCCGGCGCCGGCGAAGAAGAGCATGCCTCCCACGAGCGGCACCGGGACCAGTTCCAGCATACTGCCGCCCAGGAACACGGCGGCTGCGATGACGAGGGAGGCGACAACGCCGGTCAAGCGCGTGGCGGCCCCAAACAGCTTGCTGCGCAGCGACGCGGGCACGATCATGCTCGCCGCCGTGCCGCCGCCCAGACCGGCCACCACGCTCGCGAGCCCGGCCGCGCTGAACTCGCGGTCCCAGTCCAGATCCTCGTTCGCGGCCATCTCGAGGCCGGCGACGTTCATGATCACGACGACGAGCGCGACCAGCATCAGCGTCAACAGGTTCGGGAGCTGCATGGCCATCGCCGTCCAGTCTACCTGCCCGAGGTCCGCCGGTCCGAAGGCCGGCCACAGGCCTCCCCGCGACGTGCTCGTCAGCAGGAGCCCCGCCGCCCTCGCCTCCTCTCCCGAGATGCCCAGGGCGGCGAGCGCGATATGGAATCCGGCGACGCCCGCCACGACGCCCGCGGGCAGGACGGGCGGACGGCCCCACCGTTTCATCGCGAGATACAGGGCGATCCCGAACGCCGCTCCGGGCCCCCACCTCCAGAACTCCGAAGGCTGGACGAGCGCCGGAATCGCGCGCCAGTCCGGATCCACGCCCATCATCGACATGGCGGCCAGGCAGACGGCGACGCCGATTCCGGTCACGAAACCGCCCGCGACCGGGTACGGGACGAAACGCACCAGGTTGGCGAGCCGGTATCGCCCGATCAGGAGAAAGCACACGCCGGTCGCGACCGCACCGATCACGAGCGCCGTCACCGTGGTCGCGAACAGCGCCTCGCCTTCCGCCTGCATGGTGGCGCCGATCAGCGCCATCACGATCACCAGCGCGGGCGACAGTCCCGATATGGCTCCTCGAAACCCGCCTGCGAGAGCGACGGCCAGACAGGCGGCGAAGTTGCCGAACAGCACCAGGCCGACCCCTTGGGAGGAATACGGAGCCAGCGGCCCGGAGAAGACGAGGCTCCCGAAGGCGACCTGGGAGGCGACCAGGCCCAGGCCCGACGTGAACCCGGCTGTCAGCGCCGGAACGGCCTTCGGTGAGCGGATGTCCGCGTAGAATTCCGAAGCGAGACTGCGGAGCGGGCGCGTTGCCGTCACGGTGTCCTGCGAGAAGGCTCGCGGTTCCCTTGGACAGAAGTCTGCGTGGGGCAATCTACCCACCACGTCGTACAGCGCCAACAACAGCGGCCCGTGAGGCGACTCGCCGGGCGAGGGCGGGCCGCCAGCCTTCTTGAGATCCCGCGCCCCGGCGCAGAGACCCCGGACCGGGTCACGAGCCCCGGCCAAGACGAGCGGTTAGCTTTCCTCCGCAGGAGCGCCCTCCAGGCGGAGCCCCAACAAGTCCGTGGCCGTGGCAGCATCCATCGAGACCCAGACGTTCAGCCCGAGACCGTTCCGCCCGCCCCCTTGGGCGGCGGGCGCGCACGTGCAGACCCTGGCCGGCAGGCTGCTGCGCCGCAGGCCGCCGATCCGGCTTCGGCGCGAGCGCTGCGAGACTCCCGACGGCGACCGGCTGCTGCTCGACTTCGCGGACGGGGCGGGGCGGGGAGCCCGGGCCCCGGCCGGACGGGCACCACTCGTGCTCGTGCTCCACGGCCTCGAAGGCCACGCGCTCCGCCCGTACGCCCTGCTCGCCTACCAGGCCCTCAACGCGCTCGGAGTGGACGCCGTGGGGCTTAACTTCCGCGGCTGCGGCGGCGCGCCCAACCTGCGCCCCCGCTCCTATCACTCCGGCGAGACGGGCGACCCGCGGTGGCTGCTGGAACGGCTGAACGAGCGCTGCCCCGAGCGGCCGCTCGGGGCGCTGGGCTTCTCGCTCGGCGGCAACGTGCTGCTCAAGCTGCTGGGAGAGCTGGGCTCGGACGGGGCGGAGCTGCTCGCGGCGGCGGTCGTCGTGTCGGTGCCCTTCGACCTGGCGGCCGGGGCAGACGCTTTCGAGGACGGATTCATGATGCGTGCGTATGCCCGCCTGTTCCTGCGTTCGCTGACCGGGAAACTCGAGCCCAAGCGCTCCTTGCTCGAGCCGCTCGTGGCGCTGGAAGCCGCCGCCGAGGCCCCGACGATCCGGGCTTTCGATGATCTCGTCACGGCCCCGCTCCACGGTTTCCGCGACGCTGCGCACTACTACGAGTCGTGCAGCTCCGTCCGCTACCTGGAGCGGGTGCGCGTTCCGACGCTGGTGCTGCACAGCCGCGACGACCCCTTCCTACCCGCCGCCGCCCTCCCGGAGGCCGCCCTGCGTGCCAACCCGGCCTTTTCTACGGTGCTGACCGACCGCGGAGGCCACGTCGGATTCGTCGAGGGCCTCCCGTGGGCGCCCCGCTTCTGGGCCGAGTCGGAGGCCGCGCGGTTCCTGGCGCGGGGCCTGGGCCGCTGAGCGGAGCGCGGGCGCGGCGCGAACGATCCTCAGGCCTCGCGGATCTCCTTGACCAGATCGGTCATCGCTTGTCTCGCGTCGGCGAAGAACATCATCGAGTTGTCCAGATAGAACAGCGGGTTGTCGATGCCTGCGAAGCCGGGTGACAGGCTCCGCTTCACCACGATGACGTTGCGCGCCCGGTCGACGTCCAGAATGGGCATGCCCGCGATGATGCTCTGCGGGTTGCGCGCCTCGGGATTCACGACGTCGTTGGCGCCCACGACGACCACGACGTCCGTGCGAGAGAAGTCGTCGTTGATCTCGTCGAGGTCGAAGAGCTTGTCGTACGACACGTCCGCCTCGGCCAACAGGACGTTCATGTGCCCGGGCATGCGGCCCGCGACGGGATGGATCGCGTAGCGTACGTCGACGCCGCGCTCCTCGAGCAGGTCCATCGCCTTGCGCAGCTCGTGCTGGGCCTGCGCGACCGCGAGTCCGTAGCCGGGCACGATGATGACGTTCTGAGCATACGCGAGGAGCAACGCGGCCTGTTCGGCGTCCACGCTGCGGGCGGTCTTCTTCTCGCCCGTGGCGAGAGCGGCGGCGCCCGCGTCGCCGCCGAACGCGCCGAAGATCACGTTGCCGAGTGAGCGGTTCATCGCCCTGCACATGATCATGGTGAGGATCAGGCCGGCCGCTCCGACCAGGGCGCCGGAGAGGATCAGCACCATGTTGCCCACGACGAACCCCGCCGCCGATGCGGCCACGCCGGAGTAGGAGTTGAGCAGCGAGATCACGACCGGCATGTCGGCGCCGCCGATCGGGATCACGAGCAGCACGCCCAGCGCGAGCGCGAGCGCGCTGAACAGCACGAACGTCGCCAGCGGGGACAGCCCTGCCACTCCCCCGCCCACGGCCACCAGCACGCCGCAGACCAGAATGGCGAGGAAGATCAGTCCGCTCACGGCCTTCTGGAGCGGGAACACCACGGGATTGCCGGTCATCAGCCCCTGCAGCTTGGCGAACGCGACGAGGCTGCCCGACAGGGTCACCGCCCCGATCAGCATCGAGATCCCGATGGTCACGCCGCCGAACAGATCCAGCGACTCGGCGGCCGCCTGGTTGATGCGGACGAACTCGGCCCCTGCGACCACGGCCGAGGCCCCTCCGCCCGAGCCGTTGAAGATGCCCACCATTTGAGGCATCGCGGTCATCTGTACGAGCCGGGCGGACAGCGACCCGATGACCGCGCCCGCCGTGACGCCGATCAGGATATCGGTCCAGCTCAGCACGTCGATGTCGACCAGCGTGGCGATGATGGCGAGCAGCATGGCGCTCGCCGCGAGGGCGTTCCCGTTGCGTGCGGTCGCGGGAGACTGCATCCGCTTGAGGCCCACCACGAAGAGCACGGCGGAGACGAGATAGGTCAGCTCTACCCATACGGTCAGATTCATTTGGGTCTCCGCGCGCTCAGCGCTTCTTGAACATCTGAAGCATGCGATCGGTGACCATGAAGCCGCCGACCACGTTGATGGTGGCCATCGCGATCGCGACGATCCCCAGCCACTCGACGAGGCTGGACTCGGCCTGGGCCGTGACGACCAGCGCTCCCACGATCGAGATGCCGCTGATCGCGTTCGCGCCCGACATGAGCGGCGTGTGGAGCGTCGGGGGAACCTTGCTGATCACCTCGTTGCCGACGAGCGTGGCCAGCACCAACACGTAGAGGCCGACGAGCAGCGTGCTCATTGAAGCTCCTTGAGGTTCTGCGTTAGGTAGCGGATCGGCGCCGGGAGGCGTCTCCTCACGTTCCGGTCGCCGCGGCCGAGCCGGACTCGACCGCATCGGGCAGGGGGCCGAGCCCGAGTTGCTGGCGGACGCGCTCGTTGCGGACCTCGCCCTGGTGCGTCAGGCAGGTGGGACCTACGACGTCGTTCGAGAGGTCCACGACCAGGTCCCGCTCCGCCGTCACCATCTCCTTGAGGAACGTCCAGGTGTTCTTGGAGAACATCTGGCTCGCGTGGTAGGGGATGGTGGACGGGAGATTGACCGGTCCGAGGATCGTCACGCCGCTCCGCACGACCGTCTCTCCGGGCTTCGAGCCCGCCACGTTGCCGCCGCTCTCCGCAGCGAGATCGACGAGCACCGAACCGGTCTTCATGGTGGCCAGCATCTCCTCGGTCACCAGCAGGGGGGCCGGCCTGCCGGGGATCTGCGCGGTCGTGATGACGACGTCGGCGTCGCGGATATGTTTGGCGATCAACTCGAGCTCCCGCTCGTGCTGCTCCTCGGAGAGCTCCTTGGCGTATCCTCCCTCCCCCTCGGCGGTGACGTCGTGCTCGGTCTCAAGGAAGCTCGCTCCCAGGCTCTCCACCTGCTCCTTGACCGCGGGCCGGACATCGAACGCCTCGACCTTGGCCCCCAGCCGGCGCGCCGTGGCGATCGCCTGCAGCCCCGCCACGCCGGCGCCCAGCACGAGAGCCTTGGCGGGGCGGATCGTGCCGGCGGCGGTCATGAACATCGGGAGCAGCTTCGGGATCGTGTCGGCGGCCAGCAGCACCGCCTTGTAGCCGCCCACCATGGCCTGCGAGGACAGCACGTCCATGCTCTGAGCGCGCGTCGTCCGCGGCACCAGCTCGAGAGCGAACGCGGAGACGCCGGCGTCCGCGATCCGCTTGGCCGAGGCCGCGTCGCCCAAGGGGTTGAGCAACGAGATCAGGACCGTGCCCTCACCCAGCAGGTCCAGCTCGGCCTCGCTCGGAGGCTGGACCTTGAGCACCACGTCGGCGCCTTCGAGGGCCGAGCGCGAGTCCGGAGCAACAGTAGCGCCGGCGTCCCCGTAGAGGTCGTCCGGGAAGGAAGACCGCCGGCCTGCCCCGGTTTGTACGACAACCTCGATCCCGGCCTTCTTCATGTCGCGGACGGTGTCGGGGACCAGCGCGACCCGCCGCTCGTCCGGGCGCGTTTCGCCGAGGACGGTCACCTTCATGAGCGCACTCCGTTGGAGATGGGATCCGCAACGACCGTGCCCCCGCCGCACACTGCGGGGCCGGCGCGGGGCCATACTACGCGGGCGCCGGGGCCGGGGCAACGCGCTCCCTGCGGCCCGCTCGATCGGTGGTCTCAGCCGGCTCCATCCATGAGTCTCTTGACTCCGGGGCTCGCGATGAGGGCGAGCACGCCGAAGCCGCCCGTGAAGAGGGCGACGCTCCAGAAGAGGCGGTCGGGCGCCAGCACTTCGAGGCGGCCGGCCACCAGTCCGGCGAAGAGATTGCCCAGCGCGGCGGCGATGAACCAGACGCCCATCATCTGACCGACACGCCCGGCGGGAGCAAGCTTGGTCATCGAAGACAGACCCACGGGCGAGAGCGCGAGCTCGCCGCAGGTGTGTAGGAAGTACGTGACCACGAGCCAGGCCATCGACGCTCCTCCCGCGGAGGCCGTCGCGTTCGCCGCGCCCCACGCCAACACGAAGAAGCCGCCCGCCAGGCCCAGAAGCCCGAGCGCGAACTTGACTGGCGTGGACGGGTCGGCCCGGCGGCTGGCCAGCCACGTCCACAGCCATCCGAAGACCGGCGCGAGCACGATGATGAAGAACGGGTTCACGTTCTGGAGCCAAGTGGTCGGGACCTCGAACCCGCCGATCGTGCGATTGGTCAGATCGCGCGCGAACAGGTTCATGGACGAGCCCGCCTGCTCGAACCCGGACCAGAATACGGCCGCCGACAAGAACAACCAGAAGATCACCATCAGCCGCTTCCGGTCGTCCGCCACCGGCCCGCCCCGGCCCGCCAGGAGGCTGGCCCCCGCGGCCACGAAGGCAGCCAGTGTGAGCACGGTGGCCCACTGGCCCGCCGCGGCCGCGCCCAGGCGCGGCGCGAGCGCGAGCGCGAGGACTGCGAAGAGCACGCCCAGCGCGGCGGCCCGCCGCGCGCCGAAGATCAGCGCTGCGAAGAAGATGATCGTGAGGACGAGGATGCCGTAGCCGGTCCACGCGGCGAAGATCTCGAGCGTGAACCAGACCGCCCTGGTGCGTGCCAGCCAGGCGAGCAGCGCCGTCGCGGCGGCGATCCCGGTCACGGTCAGGTAGAAGCGGCGCGCGCGCAGGTGGAGGACCCGGGCAGGCTCCCCCCCGGCGTAGTCGCCCGCGCCGGCGAGGTATCCGTAACCCAGGCGGTACTGGATCAGCCCGGCGACCATTCCGAAGCCCGCCGCCGAGAACCCCCAGTGCCAGTTGACGCGCTCGCCGAGGGTGCCGCAGACGAAGGGACCGAGGAGGGCGCCGATGTTGATGCCCATGTAGAAGATCGAGAACGCCCGGTCGCGCTGCGCGCTCCACGCCGTCAGCCGCTGCGCCGCTGCGCCGCGCGGGGGTCGCGGGTAGAGATCGCCCACGATCGTGCTGACGTTCGGCTTGAGAAGCCCGGTGCCTACGGCGAGGAGGGCGAGCCCCAGAAAGAACGTCGGGACTTCGGGGAGGCCCACGAGCGGTCCCGCTAGCGCAAAGTGTCCCAGCGCGACGATGCAGCCGCCGACGAACACGGCCCTGCGCTGTCCCCACAGGCGATCGGCGACCCAGCCGCCCGGCAGCGCGAGCAGGTACACGAACGATGTGTAGAGCCCGTAGACCGCGCCGGCCCTTCCGTCCTCCCACCCCAGCCCGGGATTCCCGCCCGCCGCTGCAGCCGTCATGTACAGGATGAGGATCGCCCTCATGCCGTAGTAGCTGAAGCGCTCCCACATCTCCGTGAAGAACAGCGTGGACAGCCCGCGCGGGTGCCCGGAGCGGTCGCCGTGCGCGGCCGGTGGCTCGATCGAGGGGGTCGGAGCAGCGGGGGATAGCACGGGGTCGTTCAGTGCGGGAGGAGTCGACGGCGCAATCTGACCGGTGTCCGCCCGCGTGGACAGCCCTCCCCGGCTCCGCTTCCCGACCGGGGTCCGAGCGTCCTTGACGCACGGGATCGGCAAGCGCATCCTCGCCTGCCCGGGTGCGCTCTGTTCAGGCGCCCCCATTGTGGACCGGAGGGAGGGAGCAGGACAGATGCGCACGAGCGGAACGGTCAAGTGGTTCAACGACGCCAAGGGGTTTGGCTTTATCTCGCCTGAGGGCCAGGAGCGCGATTGCTTCGTGCACTACTCGGCGATCGAGGCGGACGGGTTCAAGACCCTCGCCGAGGGAGACCGCGTCGAGTTCGATCTGGTGGACGGGCCCAAAGGGCCCGCGGCAGCGAACGTCGTGCGGGTCTCCTAACGAGCCGCCAGCCGGAGAGGCCCCGGTCGAGATCGCCCGGCGGCCGCCCCCCCGCTAGCCCTCTCCTGCTGCGTCCTCGGCCAACACCGCCCCGGCAGGCGGTGGATCACGGTCCATGAGGGCCGCGATCCAGCGGAGGTCGGGTACATGCTCCATCACGATCTTGACGACCATCGTAAGCGGGACCGCCAGCAGCGCACCGACGGGCCCCCATACCCACGCCCAGAAGAGCAGTGAGAGGAACACGACCAGGACGGACAACCCCATGCGCCGTCCGAACAGCTGCGGTTCCAGCAGGTTCCCGAACAGGGCGTTTACCGCCATGTAGCCCGCCGCCACTGCCAGCATTCGCAGCTCGCCGAGTGTGATGAACGTGATCAGCAGGGCCGGTACCGCCGCGATGAGCGAGCCGATCTGAGGCACGAAGTTGAGGATGAAGGCGAGGAGCCCGAGCAGAATCGGGAAGTCCACTCCGAGCAACCAGCAGAGCAGGCCGATACTGACCCCGGTGCCGGCGCTGACGAGCGTCTTGATCCAGACGTACGCCTGGATGTCGCGGACCATGTGCATCAGGTCGAAGCCGCCGCGCTCGCTCGAGCCGAAGATGGCCTTGAACTTCACGGGAAGCACGCTGGACTCGGCGAGTACGAAGACCATGATCAGCCCGACCAGCAGGGCCATCGAGAGCAGCGACAGCACGACCCGCACGGTCCCGGTCAAGAGCGAGAGCACACGGCCGGGCTCGAGCAGGTCGAGCTGCACGTATTCCCCCGCAGGCAGCCCTCGCGCCTCCAGCACGGCCACCCAGCCCACGAATCTCTCCTGGAGCAGCCTGGAGTACTCGGGCAGGCGTTCGTTCAGGCCCCCGACGGAATTCGTCACCAGCAGCACGACGGCCACGAGCACGAACGCGTCGAGCAGCATCGCCATGCCGATCGCGAGGGGGCCCGGCACGCCCCGTGCCCGGAGACTGAAGAGGACCGGCATGGTAACGACGGCGAGGAACGCGGCGAGAACGACCGGCACGACGATCGGTCCCGCGAGCTTAAGGCCCGCTGTGATGATCACCAGGGAGGCGAGTACGTTGAGGAAGCTCCCTCCAGGCTGGCGATCGCCCGCGTCGATCATCTTCAGGGTGCCGGCGTCACCGGTCCGCAGGCCAGGCGCTGCGCGCTAGCCGGCGGGCGGGCGCAGGAACGCCCTGCCGTGCCAGCTCGCGCGCGCGGGCCGCTCCCACCGCCCCGATCGCACGCCGCCCAAGCTCGTAAGCGTAGTGTCGAAGACGGGTGTGTCTCCGTCGACCTCGCCCGCCTCCACCCGGCTCCTGAAGGCGGCACGGTCTACGCGGACGACCTCGCCCGCCGGATCCCGATAGTACAGCGCGCCGTGATCCACGAGCCCGACGCCGAGGCTGAGCCCTACGTCCTTGAGCACGTCGACCATGGCGTCGATCGAGCAACCCGACGGCGGAACGCTGGCCTGGTCGACGGCCACCATCAGGAAGCGATCGTTGCTGAGCGCGCGAGCGGCGGTCAGGGGAGTGCCATGGGCCTTCCAGTTCGTGAGGAAGCGGTCGACCTCCGAGAGCAGCACGGTCCGCTCAGACGGCGAGAGGCGCCGCTCGGCACCGAAGATCCAGAGCCGCGCGTCGTCGGGCAGAAGATCGAGCGAGACCAGCGACACGGTCAGCTCACCGCCCGCGTCTGCTCCGAGGCCGCCACCGAGACGGTGGCGTCGCCCTCGGGCTGCGGGGCCACGGAGGGCGGGCCGTGGCCGCTCGGCTCCCGGGCCCGCGGAGGCACGTCGTCCAGCAGCACCGCGATCCAGCTGAGGTCCGGCACGTTCTCGACGGAGATCTTGAGGACCATGGTCAGCGGCACGGAGAGAAGCGCCCCGACGGGACCCCACACCCAGCCCCAGAAGAGCAAGGAGAGCACGACGACCAGGGTCGACAGGCCCATCCTGCGTCCCATGATGTGTGGATCAATGATGTTCCCGATGACGGTGTTGATCGCGAAATAGCCCAGTGCGACGATCAGTCCGGTCACCTCTCCATGCAAGACCAGGGCCAGCAAGACGCCGGGAATCGCAGCGATGATCGAGCCGATCGTGGGAACGAAGTTGAGGACGAACGCGATCAGCCCCAGCAGGACGGGGAAATCGAGCGAGGCCAGCAGGCACAGGACGGCTACCGAAACCCCCGTGGCGAGACTGAGCACGAACTTGAGCCCCAGATAGGCCTGCACCTCCTTGGCGATCTGCATGACCCGCAGGCGCCCTTGCCGGTTGCCCCCCAGGATCGCCTGGAACTTCAACGGGAAGACCGTCGCTTCGGCCAGCACGAAGGTCATGATCAAGCCGATGATGAAGGCGACCGTGAACACCTGCGCGATGGTCTGCACGGCCCCGCTCACGAGCGCGAATACGCGCGTGGCGTCCGCGAAGTCGATGTTCAAGTAGGCGGTCGCCGGGATCCCGCGCCCCTCGAGCTCCATCATCCAGCGATCCCAGTGGTCCCGGAACAGACTCACATAGCCGGGGAACTTGGTGTTCAGGTCCGCCACCGCGTTGGTCACGATCAGGACCATCAGCCCGAACACGAGCGCGTTGATCAGAACGGTCGTGCCGACGGCGAGCGGAGCCCAGACCTTGCGCCGGCGTAGGCCGAACATGATCGGCATCGACACGACGGCGAGGAACAGGGCGAGCACGAACGGCGCGAGGATCGTCGCAGCCGCCTTGAGGCCCGCCACGATGATCGCGAGGCAGGCGAACACCAACAGCAGGCCTGCCCCGGGGCGCTCGTCCATGCGATCGAGGATCATCCGGCTCGGTCCGGGCTAGGGTAGGCTCGCAGCCGCACACGACAGCAATATACGAAGAAATGGAACCTTCATCTCACCCGCCGCCGTTCGCGCTCCCCGATACGGACCAGGCACTCCTGGGCCAATGCCGCGTGGAGACCTTCCGCTCCGGAGGCAAGGGCGGCCAGCACGCGAACACGACCGACAGCGGTGTGCGTCTGACCCACGAGCCCACGGGGATCACGGCGGTGTCACGGAGCGAGCGGAGCCAGCACCGCAACAAGGTCGTCGCGCTAGCCACGCTCCGGCGCAAGCTCGAACGCCGCAACGCACGGCAGCCACCCCGCGCGGTCACAGCCGTCCCGGCGGCGGAGAAGCGCAAGCGCCTGGAGGAGAAACGTCGGCGCGGCCACCTCAAGCGGCTGCGGCGCGAGCCGCCGCTGGAGGATTGAGGCTGGCGCGAGCCGGACTGCTCCTGACGTTCCGCTCTCGGCCCGTCCTCCGTGACGGCGGCGCCCGCGACCTTGGCAGGGCCCGGCGGCTCTAGGCGGCGCTCCAGCCCAGCAACCCCACCTGCACCGTGGCGCCGGGCGCCGGTAGCGGCGTCGCGCCCCGCACCGCCCGCCCGCACTCCGGGCGCCCTCCCCCGCCGGACGCGCTCCGCTCCCCCCCAGCCTTCTCGAATCTCGCCACGGGCCGTTTCCCTTCAGTGCCCGGGCCATGCCTCCGCATCCCACGGCGCCGTGACCGGCGCTATCTTCGTGGCGCCCGACGCGATCTTCTCGCATACGACATCTCAATTCAGCCGCGGATAGGTACCATTGGCACTCCTGCGCGCTCCTGAACGCACCCGGCCGCCCCGCTCTTCCGGCGCGCACGACCCGGCCGAGCGCTCCAAGATCGAATTCGCGAACGTCCGTGCCGAGGCCGGACACCTGATTCGCGAGCATCGCAAGAGTCTCGCCCTCGGGTTGATCCTGATGCTGATCAACCGCTCGGCCGGACTCGTGCTCCCTGCGATGCCCAAGTACCTGATCGACGACGTCATCGGAGAGGGGCGCCCTGATCTGCTCGGTTGGCTCGTGCTCGCCGCGGGGGCCGCCGCCCTCGTGCAAGCCGCGACCTCGTTCGGCCTGTCCCAGATCGTGAGCGTGGCCGCACAGGGGGCGATCGCCAAGATGCGAAAGGACGTCCAGGCGCATGTCCTGCGCCTCCCGGTCGGCTACTTCGACTCCACCAAGAGCGGCGTCTTGATCTCGCGCATCATGACCGACCCCGAGGGAATCCGGAACCTGGTCGGCACGGGGCTCGTCCAGTTGATCGGGGGCGTTGTGACGGCCGCCGCGGCCTTCGTCGTCCTGCTTACGCTCAACACGCGACTCACGCTCGCGACCGTCGCCCTGCTCCTCGTCTTTGCCGCTTCGATGTCCATCGCTTTCAAGAGACTGCGCCCGATCTTCCGCAAGCGCCACGAGATCAATGCCGAGGTGACCGGACGCCTCAACGAGACGCTGGGCGGGATCCACCTCGTCAAGACCTACGTAGCGGAGAAGCGCGAGGAGGCCGTGTTCAGCGGCGGAGTGGACCGCCTGTTCAGGAACATCGCGTCCACGATCACCGGAACGTCCGCGGTGACCGCGATCTCGACCGTGATCATCGGAGGCATCAGCGTCATGATCCTGCTGCTCGGCGGACGCGCGATCCTGGTCGGCGCCATGACCACGGGCGAGCTGTTCAGCTACGTCCTCTACGTCGGCGTGATGGTGGCGCCCCTGGTCCAGATCTCGAGCATAGGCACACAGATCACCGAGGCCTTCGCCGGCCTGGACCGCATCCATGAACTGCGCTCGGTGAGCACCGAGGATGAGAGCGACGGAGGGCGGAGCGAGGTCGACGACATGCCGGGCGAGGTCGTCTTCGAAGACGTGTCGTTCGAGTACAAGCCCGACACGCCGGTCCTCAAGGGGATCTCGTTCCGGGCGCCAGCCGGCACGACAACCGCGCTGGTCGGCCCCTCCGGCTCCGGCAAGAGCACGCTGATCAGGTTGGCGATGGCGTTTTATCGCCCGCAGGCCGGCCAGATCCTCGTCGACGGCCGCGACCTTGCCGAACTCAAGCTGCGCGACTACCGCAGGCACTTGGGCGTCGTCATGCAGGACAATTTCCTCTTCGACGGAACGATCCGGGAGAACATCGCCTTCGCCCACCCGAGGGCGACCGACCGGGAGATCCGGGCAGCGGCGCGCGTCGCGCACTGCGACGAGTTCATCGAGAGATTCGACCAGCAATACGACACGGTCGTGGGCGAGCGGGGCATCAAACTCTCGGGAGGTCAGCGCCAGCGGGTCGGCATCGCGCGCGCCATCCTGGCCAACCCGCGGGTACTCATTCTGGACGAGGCGACCTCGAGCCTGGACAGCGAGGCCGAGGCACTCATCCAAGACGGCCTGCGCGCCCTCAGGAAAGGGCGTACGACCTTCGTGATCGCGCACCGCCTGTCGACCATCCGGAGCGCCGACCAGATCCTGGTGCTCGACCACGGCGAGATCGTCGAGCGCGGCACCCACCTCCGGCTGATGAGCTCGCACGGGCTCTATCGCCGCCTCTACGAGCGGCAGCATGGCCTGATGGAAGACCTCTACGTCAACCCGGGCGAGGAGCCTGCCGTAGAGGCGGGCCGGACGATCTAGGGCGGGCCGGAGGCCACCCCGCGTCCGGGCAGCAGAGGCGCCGGGCGGGCGGGAGCGCCCGCCAGCGCGATGGGCCCGCCAGGATTCGAACCTGGGACCTACGGATTATGAGTCCGCTGCTCTGACCGGCTGAGCTACGGGCCCCGCAGAACTTAAGGTACGCGTTCGGTCCCGTCCGGTCAGCCCGAAGCCTGATCTCGGCCTGCGCACCGGAGGAGAATCGCTCGGGCGCTAGCGCCATCCGACCGGGGGCCGGCGACCGAACGGTCGCTCCGCGCGCGTGGCTCGGTGGTGCGGATGGCCGCCGGGAGGCACCTGCGCCGCGCCGGGGGTACCAGGCTCCGATGCGAGAGCCGTACGGTCGCGAGCGCACTCGGATGCTGGAAGAGCACCTCCGCCCCCGCGGGATCCGGCATCCCCGTGTGCTCGAAGCGATGGCGAGCGTACCCCGGCACCGATTCGTGCCGGCCCGTGAGCGGCCGCACGCGTATGCCGATCGCGCGCTCCCCCTCCGGCACCGCCAGACCATCTCGCAGCCCTACATCGTGGCCTTCATGACCGAGGCGCTGGACGTCGGGCCGAGCCATCGCGTACTCGAGGTGGGGACAGGGAGCGGCTACCAGACCGCCGTGCTCGCACCGCTCGCGAAGGAGGTCTACACAATCGAGCGGATCGCCGATCTGCAGCGAGCCGCCCGCGAACTCCTGGAGGAGTTAGGCGTCCCCAACGTGCGCTATCGCGTGGGCAACGGCGCGCTGGGCTGGCCCGAGCACGCGCCCTTCGACCGCATCCTCGTCACTGCGGGCGCCCGGGCCGTGCCGGACGCTCTCAAGCGGCAGCTTTCGCCCGACCGCGGCCTCATGGTGATCCCCGTAGGGGACGCCGACCTGCAGGACCTCGTCGCGATAACGCGCGCCGGGGCGGTCTGGCGCTCGGAGTCGCTTCTCGGCTGCCGTTTCGTTCCCCTGGTCGGGGCCGAGGGCCGCTAGTAGGCGCCGGAGACTTCTCCCCCGGCCCCGCCGGCCGCCCGACGAAGCGCGGCGAGTTCGCCAGGCGTGAGTTCGCGCCACGCGGCTGCAGGCAGCGACCCGAGCCTCACGGGACCGAAGCGCTCGCGACGGAGCCAGCGGACCGAGTGGCCCGCCGCGCTCATGAGGCGGCGCACCTCGCGCTTGCGACCCTCGCTCAGGACGAGCCGCAGGACGCTTCCCTCCGGCTCGTCACCCAGGTGCCCGGCACGCAGCGCGCGGGCGGGTCCGTCGTCCAGCACTACGCCGCCGGTGACGGTGCGCACAACTTCCGGGCCCGCACGGCCGCGCAGGCCGACCCGGTACTCGCGCTCCACGCCGGTGGAGGGATGGAGGAGGCGGTGGGCAAGCTCGCCGTCGTTGGTGAAGAGCAGCAGACCCTCCGTCTCGCGGTCCAGGCGCCCCACGTAGCGGAGCGTGGCGTGTTCGGGCCGGAGACAGTCGTAGACCGTGCGGCCTCCGTGCGGGTCGGCGCGTGTGACCAGCGTGTCGAAAGGCTTGTTGAGCGCGATCCAACGAACCGCGGCCATTCGGATCCGGCGCCCGTCCACCTCGACGACGTCCCGTTCGGGATCGACCCGGGCACCGAGTGTCGTCGCCAGAGCGCCGTTCACGCTCACGCGACCCTCGAGCATGAGCGTCTCGGCTTCGCGTCGCGAGGCGACCCCAGCCCGTGAGAGGAGCTTCTGAATGCGCACCCTAGCCCCCCCTCCCGCTCATCATTCCGAGCCGGGCGGCTCCTGTTGCTCGGTCGGTTTCGCCGCTGCGAACGCGGCCGCGCGCGGAGTGCCCACCGCAGCGACGAGCCCGTCATCCGCCGGTCCCAGCGGCGTGCGCTCGCGCAGCACGACCGGAAGTTCCTCCGGGCGGGGCAGGTCCTCGATCGAACGATAGCCGAAGTGGTCCAGGAAACGCTTCGTGGTACCGTACAGCAACGGCCGGCCGAGTCCCTCGGCCCGCCCGACCACCTCGACCAATCCGCGATCCTGGAGCGTGCGTATCACGCCGCCGCACTGGACCCCGCGGACGTACTCGATCTCGATGCGGCCTATCGGCTGACGGTAGGCGATGATCGCGAGCGTCTCGAGGGCGGGTCCGGAGAGCCTCGCGGGCCGCGGAACGGTATCGAACCGTTCGAGGTAGGGCCAGAACTCCGCGCGCGTGAGCAACTGGAACCCCTCGGCGAGCTCCACCAACTCGAACGCGCGTTCGCCCTCGCCGTACTCCGCCTGCAGCGCGCGGATCGCCTCCTCGACGACTTCCTCGTCCAGCGAAGCGTCCGCGCGGGCGATCTCTTCCGCGCCGAGCGGGGCATCGCTCGAAAACAGGATCGCCTCCACGATCTGCGTGACCCTCACGGCCGTCTCTCCGTTCGTGTCCTAGGCCTGATTCCCCCCGGGTCGCCGCGCACCGTGAGCCCCTCCGCGAACTCGACGTGCCCCGCAGTGCGCCCGGAGCCGTCGCGGTGCGCAACCTCGGGCCCTTCAGCCAGCTTCCGTGGCTCCCTGCGCGGACGGCGGCTCGTCGTCGTCCGTACGCCGATAGAGCCAGAGCTCGCTGAAGGGGGCGACCTGCCGGAGCGAGAGCTCCCGCCGGCGCGACATCTCCAGGCCCGCCAGCAAGGTCAGGACGGCATGCATCTTCTCCTCGAACCCCTTGAGCAGGCGGCTGAACTCGATGCGCGCGTCCTCGGCGAGCTTGCGCGTGATCAAGCGGATCTTCTCCTCCATCGAGGCGGGGCGGGCACCGAGCGGGTAGCGGTGCTCCTCCGCCTCCGGCGCCTCGACGGCCAGCGCGGCCTGGAACACATCCGTCCAGGTCGTCTCGAGCGGCGTGTCCGCCCAAGCGGGGCGAGGCCGTGCCGGTACGAACCCCTTCCCGAACCGCCGCGCGCGCTCGGATTCCGCCCGCCGTAGGCGGTTCGCGACCTCGCGGACCAGCTCGTACTCGAGAAGGCGCCGTACGAGCTCGGCCCGCGGATCCTCGTCCGCCCCGCCCTCGTGGCGCGGCAGGAGCATCTGCGCCTTGATGCGGATCAGCGTGGCCGCCATCTCCAGGAACTCGCCGGCCCCCTCGAGCTGTTCGGCTTCGATGCCCTCGATCGCTGCCAAGAACTGATCGGTGATCCTCGCGATGGGGATCTTGAAGATGTCCAGGTCCTGCTGCCGGATCAGGTGGAGCAGCAGGTCGAGCGGGCCGTGGAAACGGTCCAGTTCGACGACCAGCAGGTCCTCGCGCGAGACCGGTGGGCTGTGCGGGACGCTCAGCTCCACAGACGCATGTACCAGAAGGCCACGGCGTCCCTGAGCACGAACACCGGACTCAATACGGCGAACAGCACCCCGCGGAACGGAGGCACGAAGACGAGCGCGATGATGATGAGAAACCCGAACCGACCGATCCGGCGATACGCCGCGGCCAGCGGGTCAGGGAGCAGGCGGTGCACTACGTGGGAGCCGTCCAGCGGCGGGATCGGGATCAGGTTGAAGAAGGCGAGCATCAGATTGACCGTGACCGCCAGCAGACAGACCTCAAGCAGGATGGGATCCACCCCGCCGGGCCCGAGCAGCGCGAGTCCCGCGCCCACGAGAGTGAAAATCAGCGCCAGGGCCAGGTTCGACACGATTCCCGCCATCGAGACACGGATATCGCCGGCCTTGAGCTCACGGTAGTTGCCGGGATCGACCGGCACCGGTTTCGCCCAGCCGAAGAAGACACTCGACTGCGTGAAGATCAGTATCAGCGGTAGGATGACGGAGCCGAACGGATCGAGGTGCGGGAGCGGATTGAGGGTGATCCGGCCGAGTCGATCCGCCGTGAAATCTCCCTCGCGTCTCGCCTGCCAAGCGTGAGCCACTTCGTGGATCACAATCGACATCAGGAGGACGGGGGCGAAGACCAGGTATTCCATGAAGCGGCTGAAGCTATCAGGCCGTCCCGGACCCGGCCACCGAGATCCCTGCACTGGACGAGCGTCGGGCCCCGACCGGCCCGTCACCTCATCGGTGCAGCCGAATGGACCGGCCGTTCAACGGCTGCACCGGGCGCGCGTTCAGTGGATGCAGCGCCGCGAAAGCATCCAACTGCACCTGCGACACTGAGATCGGCTCTGCCATCACCACCCAGCTGACAGCTTCCGAGCACGGCGGGGTGGTCAGGGAGCCGGAATAGCGGAAGTAGGCCCGGGCGGTCGGCAAGAGTGTGCGCGGATCGAACCGGACGAGCGGTCGGGACGCCGTCCCGGCCTCGGGCGTGGCTTCCCAGATCCTCTGAATGTTTGGGTCGCTCTCGCCGCGTTCCAGGAAGATCCCGATCACGGCGAGGTCACCCGCCTCGGCCGCATGGACGAAGTGCGCCTCCATCGGAGAGCGGCCTCCATCGACGGTGTGCTCGGCGGGCGTATGGAAGTGGAACTGAAGGAGCGAGTAGCGCCGGCCCTCCAGAACGATGGAGCCTCCCCCGGCCATGTCGACCCGGACGGTGTGCCCCTCGTCCGCGACCCTCGCGTCCGCGGGCTGCCACCGGATGTCCAGGCCATCAGCGGCCGGGGCCGGAACCGCGCCCGCCAGATCCACCGGGGACTGCTCCGCACCGGTATCGCAGACCGAGAAGGAGGGGTCCAGCCCGCCCCACCTGTCAGGGCCCGTGTCGCCCTCGTAACTCCAGTACACTGCACCTTCCGCGCGCTGTGCGTCCATCTGCTCTCCTCCGCGGTGGACCTGCTCCCCATCGATTTCGATCGCCTCCCGTGTGGCCGGAGCTGAAGGTTATCCCCCCAGTCGTCCCACGGACCTGGAACCGGCGGCCCGCGCCTCCGGGATCCCCCCTACCCATCCCGGCACGTGCGGGAGAGCGTGCCCGTGTGGCCGAAGCCACCGCCGAGAGGATCCAGGACCGACGCACTACCCTGTCGGACCATGCCGATCCGCTCCGAGTTTGCCGGAACGCCAGGGCGCGGCATTGTTCATGCTCCTGGCCGTGGATATCTTCCCGCTCCTTTAGACGAACCCAGGTACGAACGCATGCCGAATATCAAGAGCGCTCGCAAGCGCATGGTCCTGAGCCGGCTCGCACGTGACAAGAACCGCCAAGCGCGCTCGCGTCTCCGCACGGCCCTCAAGCGCGCCCGCGACGCGTCCGGGGCGGAAGACGTGCAGGCCCGACTTCACGAAGCCGTGGCCCTGTTGGACCGTGCCGCCCGAACCCGACTCTTGCACCCGAACAAGGCGGCGCGCCTAAAGGGTCAGCTCGCCCGGCGAGTCAGCCTTTCGGGCACGGACACCTGAGCGTCCGGATACGGTGGTCGCAGCGGCCACCGAGGCTCCGCGCGATCAGGCTCCGGGCCCCTCGGTTCCCGCCGCCTGACATCGTGCGCCCCAGGACGCACTAGCCCGCTCCCGCTTCCCACACGATGCGCCCGCCGACCACGGTCAGCACGGCGCGCCCCACCAGATCCCACCCCTCGAACGGCGTGTTGCGGCCCTTCGAGCGAAAGCGCTCGGCTTCGACGGTCCAACGCGTCTCGGGATTCATCACCGTTACGTCGCTCACCGAGCCGGCGCGCAGCGTGCCGCCCGGCAATCCGAACGCGCGCGCGGGCGCAACGCTCATCCGCTCGACCATCGTAGGCAGGTCGATCAGCCCCTCTCGCACCAAGTGCGTGTGCACCAGGCCCAACGAGGTCTCGAGGCCGACGATGCCGTTGGGGGCATCGTCGAACGCCTGCTCCTTCTCGTCATAGTGGTGCGGCGCGTGATCGGTCGCGAGCACGTCCAAGGTGCCGTCCCGTAGGCCGGCCCGCACCGCTTCCACGTCCTCGGCACCCCGCAGTGGCGGGTTCATCTTGGCGTCGGTCCGGTAACCCTCGACGGCCTCGTCGGTGAGCAAGAGGTGATGCGGCGTGGCCTCGGCGGTGACCCGGACGCCGCGCTCTTTGGCACGCCGGATCACGTCCACGCCCATCCGTGTCGACACGTGCTGGATATGAATGTGCCCGCCCGTGAGCTCGGCGACCAACAAGTCGCGCAGGATATGCGCATCCTCGCTCGCGTTCGGTTTTCCCCGCAGACCGAGGCGCGTGGCCACGAGGCCCTCGTTCATCACACCGTGGCGTGAGAGCCCGAGGTCTTCGGGATGATCGGCGACGGGGATATCGAAGATGCGCGCGTACTCCAGGGCGAGCCTCATCAGCCCCGAATCCATTATGGGACGACCGTCGTCGGTGATCGCCACCGCCCCGGCCTCGACCATCTCTCCCACTTCAGTGAGGCGCTCGCCCCTCTGCCCGACGGAAATGCACCCGAGCGGGTAGACTCGCGCCGCCCCCGCGCGCTGACCGGCCGCGAGAACAAAGCCCACCGAGGCCGGGTCATCCACGCACGGGTCGGTATTGGGCATCGCGCACACGGCGGTGAAGCCGCCACGCGCGGCGGCGTGTGCCCCCGTGAAGATGGTCTCCTTGTGCTCGCCACCCGGCTCACGCAGGTGGACGTGCACGTCGATCAGACCGGGCATCACCACGCACCCCGCACACTCCACGACCCGGGCGTCGTCGGGCACGCCGAGCCCCGTGCCCACGGCCTTCACGCCGCCCTCGACCAGCAGCACGTCCGCGACCTCGTCCACGCCTTGGGACGGGTCCACGACGCGTCCGCCCCTGAGCATCAACGGCGCGGCGCCGCCTAGCTCCCGGGTCAAGGAACGTTCCGGCACTCCACTACTCCGTCGCACGCTTCGCCGACTCGGCCGTCTCGGGCGTCCCCCCTGCCAGCAGGTAGAGCACGGCCATTCGCACGGCCACGCCGTTCGTCACCTGATTGAGGATCACGGAGTGTGGCCCGTCTGCAACGTCGGAGTCGATCTCCACTCCCCGGTTCATCGGACCGGGATGGAGGATCAGGAGATCCCTGCCGGCACGCTCGAGCCGCGCCGCGGACACTCCGTAGAATCGGTTGTACTCGCGCAGGCTCGGCACGAAACCGCTCTGCATCCGCTCGAGCTGGAGTCTCAGGACATTCAGCACGTCGGCCCATTCGACGGCCTCCTCGACACGCCGAAACACCTGTACCCCCAACTCCCGGATACCGACGGGCAGAAGCGTGGGAGGGCCGCACACGCCCACGTCCGCGCCCAACGTGAGCAGGCCGTAGATGTTGGAACGCGCGACACGTGAGTGCAGGATGTCTCCGACGATGCACACGCGCGTGCCTCCGATCCCGCCCGCGTGGTCGCGAATCGTGAGCAGGTCGAGCAGGCCCTGCGTGGGGTGCTCGTGCCAGCCGTCACCCCCGTTGATCACGTTTGACGGTATGCGCTCGGCCAGGAAGCGCGCGGCACCGGAGGCTCCGTGACGAATGACGACCATGTCGATCCGCATCGCTTCCATGTTGCGCGCCGTGTCGACCAGCGTCTCGCCCTTTGCCACGGAAGAGCCGGAAGCCGTGACGTTCACAGTATCCGCGGAGAGCCGTTTCTCTGCGAACTCGAACGAGATGCGCGTGCGTGTCGACGGCTCGAAGAACAGGTTGACGATCGTCTTGCCGCGCAGGGCGGGGACCTTCTTGATGGGACGCTCGCTGATTTCCTTGAACGACTCGGCGGTGTCCAGGATGGTCCGGATCTGATCCGCGGACAGCGGCTCGAGCCCGATCAGGTCCTTCCCAAGATCGAAGATCGGGCGGCTCAAGCTTCTTCCGCGGGAGAGTCCGCCCGCACGATCTCGACCGCGAGCCGCCCGTCGAGCCGCGGCACCAACACCTCGACCCGCTCCCGGTCGCTCACCTCGACCCTGCGTCCGACGATGTCCGGCTGGATGGGAAGCTCACGCGCGCCGGAACCACGGTCGGCCAGCACGCAGAGGCGAATACAGGCCGGCCGGCCCCAGTCCATGAGTTCGTCGAGCGCCGCGCGGACGGTCCGTCCCGTGTAGAGCACGTCGTCCACGATCACGACGACCCGCCCGTCGATTCCGCCGGCCGGCAAGCGGGTCTCGCCCACCACGGGGCGCGGACCGATGGCGGCGAGATCGTCGCGGTACAGGGTGATATCGAGGGAGCCGATCGGCGCAGGGACGCCCTCGGCCTTCTCGATCTCGTCTCCCAAGAGGCCAGCGATCTCGTCGCCTCTGCGGTGGATCCCCATGAGCACCAGCCGCTCGGTTCCACCCGCACGCTCCGCGAGCTCTCGCGCCATCCTAGAAATGGCGCGCCGCACCGCGCGCTCGTCCATAAGGGGGGTGCGGGTCTGCGCCATGTTCGCCGGGCCGGGGTCGGCAGGCCGTTGGGGACCTGTTCGAAGGCGGGCAGAAACTGGCGCGCCTCGACCGGCCTGTCAACGCGCCCTGGCCCGGCCCGCGTACCGTCCTGGCCTAGCCCCGACGTCTCCGGAAGAACTCCCGAAGGAGCTCTCCCGAGCGCTCCCCGCTGATCCCGGCCGTTACCAGGCAGCGGTGATTCAGGCGGTCGTCTTGGAGCAGGTTGCCGAGGGACCCCGCCATCCCGGCTCTCGGGTCGGCGGCCCCGTAGACGACACGCGGCACCCGGCCCAATACGATCGCTCCCGCGCACATCGCGCAGGGCTCGAGCGTCACGTAGAGGGTCGCCTCGATCAACCGCCAGTCGCCCATCCGGAGGGCTGCGCGTCGGAGCGCGATCACCTCGGCGTGCGCCGTCGGATCCGTCATGCTCGCCGTGAGGTTGTGGGCCTCCGCCACCAGCACGCCGCTCCGGACGAGGACGGCACCGACGGGCACCTCGCCCGCAGCGCGGGCCGCGAGTGCCTGCTCAAACGCCCGCGCCATCCAGTGCGCATCGTGGACTCGGGAAGCCGACGGATCCGCCGCGGCGGAGCGCGAGCCGGAGCCGCCGGCAGTATCTACGGGGAAGGGGAGACTCGTCGTCAGTGGGTGGTCAGGCTCACGTCGGTTGTGCGACGGCCGTCCATCCAATGGATGAGCGCGCTGACGCGGCCGACGATCTCGATCTCGGCCGGGTCTTCGACCGCGACGAGCTTGCGGCCCGGGGACAGCTCGCTGAGATAGACCGCCCGACCGTTGCGTGTGATCTGGCGGTAGACCAGGCCCTCGCCGTCGCGTACCACGAGGACAGCCCCCGCCTCCACCTCGTCGAAGGAGGCGGGCTCGACCAGCAGATAGTCTCCTTCGCGCACCCCCAGCACGGAGAGCGCCTCGCCGCGCGCCCGCACGGCAAAGGCTCCCTTGCGGGAGACAAGCTTGCGGTCGAGCGTCAGGTAGCTCTCGGCTCGGTCCATCCGGTAGCCGCGGCGGTCCGGTAGCTCGGCGAAACAGGGCAGCGACGTCGCATCCGGGTTCAGGTTCACCCCGAGGATACGGACGCCCCTGGAGCGCGAGGGGTCACGCTCCAGGAATCCCTTGTCGGCGAGCGCCTGGAGGTGCTCCGAAACGGTCTTGGTGCTCTTGATGCCGAAACGTTCGCCGATCTCGCGGATCGAAGGCTGGTAGGTGTTCGATTTGAGGTAGTCGACCATGAAGTCCAAGATCTTCCGCTCGATGTGCGTTAGAGCAGTTGGCATCCGGGACTCCGAGGGGGGCCGGCGGGGCGACCGGGCCCGTCTGACAGCACGGCACGGCCATCGTAATGCCCCGCTTGAAATCGTGTCAAGAAACGCCGGCCGCAAGCTCGCGGACGCGACGAAGGGCGTCTTCGACCCGCCCGAGGGAGCGCGCCTTGCCCAGCAGGAGCAGTACCTCGAAGATTCCTGGACTGTGCATGCGACCGGTCACCGCAACGCGCAACGGGTGGATCAACTTGCCCGCGCCGACCTCGAGCTGAGCGGCCGTGGCGCGCGTCGCTTCCTCGAGCGAAAGCGTGTCCCAGGCAGTCGTCGCGAGCCTCGCGCGCAGTAGTTCCAGGCGCTCCAGCACCGCCGTCGGCTCCTTCGCCCAGTACTTGGCCACCGCGTCCGGCTCGTAGTCGATCGCTCCTTCCTCGACGTAGGGGCCGGCCATGTCGGCCAGCTCCTCGACGGTCCGCGCACGCACCTTGAGAAGGTCGATCAGCGCGACGAGCTGCTCCTCCCGTCCCTGCTGGGCGGCCGTACCGCGGCCGGCGGCCTCGAGCCTCGAGGCCACCGCGGGAAACAGCTCCCGGGCGCCGAGCCGGGCCAAGTACCGCCCGTTCATCCACTCGAGCTTCTCCACATCGAACACGGCGCCCTTCCTTTGGATGCGCTCGAGGGAAAAGGCCTCGACCAGCTCGCTTCGCTCCATCAGCTCCCGCTCGTCCCCAGGGTTCCAACCGAGCAGCGCGAGGAAGTTGACGAGCGCCTCGGCCAGGATCCCCCGCTCCCGGTACCCCTGCACCGCGGTCGCGCCGTGGCGCTTCGAGAGCCGCCGGCCGTCGGGCGCCAGGATCATGGGCACATGCGCGAACACGGGCACCGGCCACCCTAGCGCGCGATACAGCAGGATCTGTTTCGGCGTGTTCGAGACGTGGTCGTCACCCCGAATCACGTGGGTGATCCGCTGGTCGGCATCGTCGGAGACCACGGCCATGTTGTACGTGGGCGACCCGTCGCTACGGAGCAGGACCGGGTCCTCGATGTCGGTGTTCGCGAAGCGGAGCGTTCCGTGCACGAGGTCGTCCCAGACCGTCTCGCCCTCGGGCACCCGGAACCGGATCGTGTAGGGCTCCCCCGCCAGTGCCCGGCGCTGCGCCTCGGCCTCGCCGACTTCCTCGGCCAGCGAACGCGGAACCCGGCGCGCGCCCGCATCCCCCAACCGCCCGACCGCGGCCCTAAGCCGTTCGGGCGTCGTGAAGTCGCGGTAGGCACGGCCCTCGTTCAGGAGCCGCCGCGCGTCGTCCGCGTGGCGGGCGAGACCGCGGCTCTGGAAGAACGGGCCCTCGTCCCAGTCGAGCCCGAGCCAGTCGAGACCGTCCAGGATCGCGGCCGTGTGGGCCTCGCCCGATCGCTCGCGGTCCGTGTCTTCGATGCGAAGCACGACGCTGCCTCCGCCCTGGCGCGCCAACAGCCAGTTGAACAGGGCGGTGCGCGCACTACCGACATGGAGACGGCCCGTGGGAGCGGGCGCGAAACGCACTCGCAGGCTCACCCCAGACGCTCCTCCAGGAGCACGCGCACGACCCGGGGATCCGCAGCCCTGTCGCTCGCCTTCATGACCTCGCCCACGAAGAAGCCGATCAAGCCGCGCTTGCCGCTCCGGTACTCCTGGACCTTGGCAGGCCACTTGGCGAGCACCTCCTCGACCCGCGGAATGAGCGCCGCGCGCCCGCCGACGAGCCGCAGTCCCCGCCGCGCCACGATCGCCTCGGGCGCGCCCCCCTTCTCGACCAGTTCCCCGAGCACGTCCTTGGCCGCGATCCGGGAAAGCTCCCCGTTGTCCACCAGGGCGATCAAGGCCGCGAGCTCCGCGGGCCCGAAGGGCAGATCCGCGAGTGCCCGCCCGCTCGCCTTGCCGGGCACATCGTTGATAAGCCAGGGCGCCACGCTCCGCGGCGAGGGATGTGCTCTCACGACCGCGTCGAAGAAATCCGCCACGTCTCGAGCCGGGCTCAGCAGATCCGCCTCCTCGGCCGACAGGCCCAGCTGGTCGCGGTAGCGGTCCATGCGAGCGGCCAACTCGGGGTCCTCCGCGCGGGCCCGGTCCCGCGCCTCGCGCCCGCGGTCAGGAGAGCGCCCGCCGCGCGCGGCGGGCGCTGCTCCCCCCGACCCGCCGGACGGCGGGAACAGTCCGGACGTTGTCGCCCGCCCGGTGGCCTCGCCCCGCGCCGGCTCGCTCCGAGCCCAGCCGCTACGCAACGGGATGATCCGGTTCAGCACCAGCTGCCCCGGGCGCGAGTCCACCGGGTCCACCCAGAAGTAGCCGGTCCGCTCCAGCTGCCACCGGGTGCCCGCCGGTGCGTCGGCGACGCTCGGCTCGATGCGGGCGCCCTCGAGCACCGTGAGCGAGTCCGGGTTCAGGCCGGACGTGAAGTCCTTCCCGTCCGGCACGTCGTCGGGATCGGAGACCCGGAAGAGGCGGTCGTAGAGGCGTACTTCGGCGCCCAGCGAATGCCTCCGGCTGACCCAGTGGATGACGCCGGCCACGTCGCGCTCCGGTCCGGTCCGGCCTCGACTCTCAGCGTCACAGGTCACGCGCACCTCGGTGACCTCGCCCGTCGTCGGGTCGACGTCGTGCCCCTCGTAGCGCACGACGTACGCGTGACGCAGGCGCACCGCGCGCCCTGGAGCGAGACGCTGATACCCCTTCTCCGGCTCCACACGGAAATCGTCTGTCTCCATCAGCAGTTCACGCGTGAACGGCAGCCGCCGGGAGCCCGCCTTGCCCACGTCCGGAGGGTAGGACGGCGCATCGAGCCAGCGCACCTCGTCTTCCGGCCAGTCGGTCACGACCAGCCGTAGCGGACGGAGGACGCCCATCACCCGAGGAGCCGTCGCGTTCAGGGTCTCCCGGATCGCGTACTCCAGCTTGCCCAGGTCTACGAGCGTGTCAGCTTTCGTGACCCCGATCATCTCGCAGAACGAACGGAGCGACGACGCCGGGACGCCGCGGCGCCTCAAGCCCGCCACCGTCGGAAGCCGCGGATCGTCCCATCCCGCGACGTGTCCTTCCTGAACGAGGCGGATCAGCTTGCGCTTGGAGAGGACGGTATACTCGAGATTCAGCCGGGCGAACTCGTACTGGTGCGTGCGAGGCTCCTCGAAACCCGCCTCGTCGAGGATCCAGTCGTAGATTTCACGGTTGATCTCGAACTCAAGGGTGCACAGCGAATGCGTAACGCCCTCGATCGCGTCCTCGAGGCAGTGCGCGAAATCGTAGAGCGGGTAGATGCACCATTGGTCGCCCGTGCGGTAGTGATGCGCGTTGCGGATCCGGTAGATGACCGGATCTCTCATCACCATGTTGGGCGACGCCAGGTCGATCTTCGCACGGAGCACGTGTTCTGCGTCGCGGAACTCGCCGGCGCGCATGCGACGGAAGAGGTCGAGGTTCTCTCCCACGGGGCGGGCGCGGTACCTCGTGGGACGTCCCGGCTCGGTCAGGCTCCCGCGGGACTCGCGGATCTCCTTCTCGGGTGAGCTGTCGACGTAAGCCTTCCCTTTCCGGATCAAGAACTCCGCGATGTCGTACATCCGCTCGAAGTAGTCGGCTGCAAAGTACAGGTGCTCGCCCCAGTCGTAGCCGAGCCAACGCACGTCCTCCTGGATGGCCCGGACGAACGTCTCGTTCTCGGTCTCGGGGTTCGTGTCGTCGAAGCGCAGATGACAGCGTCCGCCGTACTCGGCGGCGATACCGAAGTTGAGCACGATCGACTTGACGTGGCCGATGTGGAGGAAGCCGTTCGGCTCCGGCGGAAAGCGCGTGACGACGCTCGGGTAACGGCCCTCGGCGACGTGGCGGTCCACGATCGCGCGGATGAAGTCGCGGGGCGTCTGAGCACCCTCGCGCTCTTCAGCCGAGACCGCCGGCCCGCGCGGCAAGCCCGCGGTGGACGGCGTGGCGCCACCGTGCGGTCGGCCGGAGCGGGCAGGTCGGTCGTTCATCGTCGTGGCGGATCGGGATTGACCGCGGCGCGTGGTGGCGCGCCCGCGGCGAGCACACGAAGCTAGGGCAAAACCGCTTCGGGACCAGAGACCCGGCGGCGGAGGTTCAGCCGTGCCCCAGCGGCCGCTGCCCGGCCCCTTCGACCTGAGCCCAAGCGCGCGCCGGACCCCCGAGCCGCGTCGCAATCGCCTGACGGTCTGGCCGAGCACCCGTGCGGGCGCCCCCAGAGCGGCCGGCAACGGAGACCGGGCGCTCCCCGCTAGGGGGCACCCACCGGTCGGGCACGAGGAGGCGTGGCTCGGGCCTGTCGCGCCGACGGCCGGGACCCTCGAACCTACCGACTCCGACGCGTGCCCCGGCGCTCCGACCCGCCTGCGTGCGCCCTCAGAAGACGAGCTGCAGCGCCTGAAATACGACGCCGCCGAGCAGCGCGGTCAGGATCGCGCGACCGGTGCCGAAGTCCAGCGCCTGCCGGATCGCCACGATCCCGGCCACCAATACCCAGAAGACCAGCACCGCCTCGATCACCCACCCAACGAGCGGCAGAATCGCGAAGACCGCGAGGAGGTTCGGCGACTGCGCGAAGCCGAGCGTGCGAAGGATCTGGCCCCAGGTGGCCGTGCCCTGGAAGACCCGAGACCCGATCACGAACGTGATCCCCGCCCAAGCCAGCCACCCGATCAGCGCACTGACCGCAGAGCCGACGATCGGCGCGGCCCCGCCGCCCGAAGCACCGACGGCTTGTGCGGCCGCGGTCATCGCGACCACCGCGGCAGCCTGTGCCGTCGCGCCGGGGTCGTGCTCGACTTCCTCGTAGACCTCGACGTCCAGCGCCGCCGCACCGCGCATCCGCCGCCAGATCGCGCGCGCCACCGCCTCACCCATCGGTGCGAGACCTCCCGCTACGTTTCGGCCTCGGCCTCGTCGAGGCAAAGCGCCATGGTCTCCTTGTGCGCGGAGAGCACGATGCTCGTCGTGGTCCAGTGCACCCCGGGCCAGGACTGGATTTCGGCAAGCAATCCCTCCAGCGTCGAAGTGTCGCGGGTGCGGACCTTCAGGAGATGCGACCCCTGACCGGTGATCGCGTGGCATTCCAGAACGTCGGAATGTCGCTTGGCGTCATTCACGAACTCCGAGTAATGGCGCGATCCATCGATACCGACCGCGATGAACGCCGTGACGTCGCGCCCCAGCAGTTTGGGGTCGAGGACCGCGGTGAAGCCCCGAATGATGCCGCGCTCCTCGAGCTTGCGCAGCCGCTCGCCCGTCGCCGGGGAAGACAGCCCGACCGCTTCCGACAGGTCGTGCTGGGACCTCCGGCCGTCTTCCTGGAGCAGGGTCAGCAGCTTGACGTCGATATCGTCGAGGGCCGAGCCGCGCATGCCTCAGCAAGCAGCGGACGCAGTGATTCGAACCTCGGCCGCGAGCCGGTCGCGCGCGTCGTTGGCCACGCGGGCGAGCGTGATCTGTCCCCCGCCGAATGCCCGCTCCACGGCCGCGTGAACGATGGGCCCAAAGACACGGTATCCGTCGTCCGTGTTGGGCGTCCGCAGGCGGTCATTGGCCTCGATCCGCAGCGTCGAGGTATCGAAGGCGATCTTGCCCTCGACGCGCGGATCCTGCTCCAGTCGCCTCGTGACCTCGAGTCCGTGACGAATCAGGCCCGCCAGCGACTCGACCGAATCACCCGCGCCGGACACGCGGCGCTGGATCAGCAGGCCGAACCGGCCGTCGGAGCGGTCCAGCGCGAAGTGGGCCTCGTGAGCGACCAGGACGATGCCGGGACTCTCCGGCACGTGCGCGTAGTCGGCTACGTCGAACAGGATCAGGTCTTCGAATACACGTTCGCGCACCCAATCGTGGAAGATCGGCACGTAGAGCTGATCGTCGAAATCGGGTTCCGGCGCGTAGATCTTCACGCATACGCGCTGGATATCGTCGACCGTGGCGACCGTCATGCCTAGACACCCAGGGCCGCGGCAACGGCCGGGCTGCCACCGGAGCCGGACTGCGCCTGCAGCAGGCGCGCATAGCAGGCGTGCGACGCCTCGATGAAGAGCTGGGCCTCCTCGACCCGCCGGCGGGACTCGTCGCGGTCGCGCGACTCGCCTCCGGCCCCGTGAGCGGCCTGAAAGTAGGGCCATTCCTGGTTGCCGATATAGCGCTCGAAAAAGGCCCCGGTGTCGATGAACTGCCGCTCGAATGCGTCGAAGACTGACGCCGGATCGCCCTTGGCATCGGGGTTGGCGGCCTTCAGCAGCCCGTGCGCAGCCAGCACCATGGCCTCGTAGGCCAGCTGCGACGCCTCCTGGACCTGCGCGGCGCTCGCGGCGGGATTGTCCACCATGATCGAGGCGTCGAACGCCTTGCTCTCGGCGCTGGCCAGACTGAACTGGGTAAGGCTCACCACCTCGCCGGCACATTCGCCCACGCCGATGTCACCGATCGAGTACTCGCGCGAGTCGTGCCAGTCGACGTAGAAACTCTTGTCTTCCTCGTACGCCGGGACCTGCATGAGATCGGAGAGCTTTCCCTTGATCGCCTTCTTGCCGACCCGCATGACCCACGAGCGGAACCCCTCGTCCTCCTGGCGCTCGGCGGAGTACAGGTCGAGGAGGCGGTCCACCGACTCCGGCGCCCGCTTGGACGGGATCGCGCCGATGGCCAGGCCGTAGTTGCCCGCGTTGTCCTCGAGCGCGCCGCCCAGGATCATCAAGAAGTGCGGGACCTTGTAAGATCCGCAGTTGCGGCTGGAGCCGTAGAAGCCGATGTCGGCGATGTGATGCTGGCCGCACGAGTTGTTGCAGCCGCTCACCTTGACGTTCACGTGCTTGAGCGTCTCGTCGAACTGAAGACCCTTGGCCTCAAGCCGGGCGCGCAGTTCCGCCCCGAGGCCCCGCGAGCTCGCGATCCCCAGCTTGCACGTGTCCGTGCCTGGGCAACTCGTCACGTCGGTGATCGTTCCCGCCCCCGACAGCACCAGGTTCGCCTCGCACAGGTCGTTGTACAGACCAGCCAGGTCCTGCCGATGGACCCAGCGCAGCAGGAAGTTCTGATCGACCGTGGTGCGGAGCGCCTCGTTGGAGTACGTGCGCATGATGTCGGCGAGCCGGCGAGCCTGGCGCGAGGTGATGTCCCCGAGAGGCAGGTTCACGGTCGCAGCCACGTAGCCACTCTGGCGCTGCTCGTACACGTTGGTCGCGGCCCAGTCGTCGAACCCCGGTGCGGGTTGCGCCTCACCGCGGGTCGCGGCCTGCGCGCTCCACTCCCGCGCGTCTCGCTCTCCCTCGTCCAGCCACTGCTGCCAGCGCGGGTCGGGCTCCAGGGTCTTCAGCTCCACATCCACCAGGCGGCGAAACTCTTCGATGCCCAGACGCGCAATCAGGAACTTGATGCGCGCCTTGGCACGGTTCTTCTTCTCTCCCAACCGCGCATAGACGCGCGCGATCGCCTGCGAGACGGGAAGCATGTCCTTCAACGGCATGAAGTCGTAGAGCTCCTTGGCCACGTGGGGCACCGGACCGAGCCCGCCGCCCACCACCACGCGGAACCCCAGCTGCTCGTGCCCCTCGACGACCCGCCTGGCCGCGATGAAGCCGAGATCGTGCAGCATCGCGCGCCCGCATCCCTCACCCGCGCAGCCGGAGTAGGCGATCTTGAACTTGCGGCCGAAGTCTTGCACGTCGGGATGGCCTAGCAGGAAGCGGAATTCGGCGCTCGCAAGGGGCGAGATGTCGAACTCCTCACTGCGGCAAACCCCTGCAAGCGGGCAGCCGGTGACGTTGCGGACCGAGTTACCGCAGGCCTCGCGGGTCGTGATCCCGACCGCCCCGAGTCGCCGGTGCATGTCCGGCGTGTCCTCGATATCGACGAAATGGAGCTGGATGTCCTGCCGCGTCGTTACGTGCAAGATGGAGTTCGAGTACTCCTCGGCACAGTCAGCCAGCACCTCGAGCTGCTCGGCGCTCATCTTGCCGAACGGAATCTTGATGCGCTGCATGCCCGGAGCGTCGAACTCGGTGTCCGGGCCCTTGGTCAGGCCACGCCGAGGGAAGGGAATCTCCTGCGTCTTGCTGCCGTCGTAGCGGTGGCCGTTGTCGTAGCGCTGACCGTACGCGCCACGGCGCAGCCGGAGTTCGGCGAACACCTTCTCGCCCAATTTGCCCTGCTTGCGCAGCTCTATCTGGTTCTCGTATTGGTCAATTTCCTCGGCGATCGCTTCGGGGAGTCGCGACCCGAGGGCGTCTTTCCAGGTCCTGGCGGCGTTGCTCATCGCAGATTCTTCGTGGTGGGCGGCGACGACCCTAGCGGGAAGCAGGGCGTCCACGGCCGGATCATTCGGTGCAAGCGGCTAATATGGACCCGACGATGACCGTTTACCAGCGGGTATCTTGTCCGGCGACGGACGGCCGTGGCGTGGGGCGTCGGATTCCAACCGGACATCCAGCCGCGGCCATCGCCCAGGGCCTAGAGCCCGACGCCCGTCTCAAACGCCGCCCTTGTGCTCGTCCGCGAGCCGGAACACACCGCGGGCCACGCGCCTCCCGGCGCCGCCAGCCCGACGACGGCGGCTCAGCCCCAGCCGGGGCCGCAGGCAGTATCGCATCACGCGGCAGGCCGCGGAAGGCCGAGCGCGGCACCCTTCCGCTCCGGCGGCGGCGCTCAAGCGCCGGCCGGTTCCCGGCCGCCCGGCTTGGTATAGCTTTGGGCCAAGGACAGCCAAGCGACCAGCGGTGAACCCTTGCGCGGAGACTTGACCTGATGGCAGGCAACGGGGATCTCCCCATCACGCTCGGGCTCGAGGAAGAGTTCTTTCTCGTCGATCCCGAGTCCCGCGATCTCCTCACTGACCCCGACGAAGGCATCTTTGCTGCCTGCGAGGCTAATCGCGGGCCACACAAGATCGTGCGAGAGTTCCTGCGCTCGCAGATCGAGACGAATTCTCGCGTATGCGGGTCCGTGGCCGAGGTGCGCACGGTGCTGCGCGAGACCCGGCGGATCGTCATTGGGGCGGCCGAACGACACGGCGCCATGGTCCTGGCCGCGTCCACCCACCCCTTGGCGAGATGGCGGGACCAGACTCCCACGCCGCGCGACCGCTACGGGAAGCTCGCAACTACGTTCCAGGAAACCTTGAGACGCGCCGTCGCGGGCGGAATGCACGTCCACGCCGGCTTCGCGGATGCGGACACGCGCGTACGGGTCATGACCGCTCTCCGGCGCTACCTGCCGCTGCTCCACGCTCTGTCCACGTCGTCGCCGTTCAACGCGGGGCACGAAACCGGGTTCAAGTCCTACCGGCTGACCCTGTGGGGTGGTCTCCCCCGGACGGGCATGCCGGGCCCGCTGGGTTCTTGGGCAGAGTACACGCGGCTGCTCGCAGAGTATCAGCGCATGAATTTCGTCAACGACGGCAGCGAATTGTGGTGGGATATTCGCCCTTCGCACGCCTATCCCACGGTGGAAATGCGGATCTGTGACGTCTGCACCCGCGTCGAGGAGGCTGTGAGCATCGTGGCAATCTACGCCTCCCTCATCCGCTGGTTGACGCGCCAGGCGCTGGAGGGGCTTCTGCCCGCCGAGCCGCTCACCGAACTCATATCCGAGGACCGCTGGATGGCACAGCGCTACGGCGTCTTCGCCTTTCTCGGTGATCGCGCTCTGGGCGGCGGCGGACGCACGGACATCTACGACCAGACGGCCGAGCTCGTGGAGACACTCGCCCCCGACGCGCGGGTGCTGGGTTGCGAGGCCGAGCTGCGCTATGCGCTGACCATACTCCGGGAGGGGACCAGCGCCGATCGCCAGCTTGACGCCTACCGCCTGCACCGCCTGGAGGGGCGTACCAGAGAGGAGGCGTTGCGGCAGGTAGTCGACTTGGTGGTGGCAGATACCAAGGAGGGTGTCGAAGCGTAGCGGCCGCCCGGGGGTTAGCATGGGAACGCGGGTGCATACGGCGTCAGGGTTGCGGCGCGGCTGGCCGCGGAGGCGGGGCACAGACCGCACGGCTCGGATGTCCACCTTCTCCGCAACGTCGCATGCGGACTCGCAGGTGGACCCGACCGTCCCGGGCCGGTCGGACGCAGGAGGCGGCCGAGGGAATAAGCCGGAACCGCAACCCGGCGGCTTCGGTTTCTGCAACATCCGTGGGAGAGGTGTCACCCTCAAGTCGAGGAGACTCGGTGACCCAGCCTGAGCCTTGGCTCCGCGGCCCTGTAGAAGGCTTCGAGCCGCTGCTGATGCCGGTCGTGCATGCCCTGATACAGGCGCGAGAGGACGTGGAGGCCCTGGTGGCCTCCGTCCCTGCGGAGCACGTGTGGCAGCGTCCGGGCGGCGCGGCGTCGATCGGTTTCCACGTACGTCACCTCGGCGGCGCGCTCGACCGACTGCTGACCTACGCGCGCGGGGAGACGTTGTCGGAAGCCCAGAGGACCGCATTGCACTCCGAAGGCGATCCCGGCGATCCTGCCGAGTCACTGATCGAGGTCGGCCGAAGCACCTACGTGTCACTCGATCGGGCGATGAAGCAGCTACGCGAGACCTCGCGTGATACGCTGCATGTCCCGAGGAGGGTCGGTAGGGCGGGCCTGCCGAGCACGACTCTGGGCTTGCTGTACCACGCGGCCGAGCACAGCGTGCGCCACGCGGGGCAAGCCATCTCCACGGCGAAGATTCTGAGTGGCACCACGAAGGTCTGATCCACGACGCCCGGCGGCTTCCCTTCCCCGCCGGATCCGGGGCTGCTCCCTTGGCTTACAAGAGGTTACGGTGGCCGTGACACGATGTTCGCATCCTTCCCTGCGGGCATCGTCGATGGCACACCCGCAGAACGGAGAGCCGGCGCGGACGGCACCCGAGGAGCAGGACCTGGGCAGCCGTGATGACTGAACGCCCGCTCTCCCCGGCAACGACCGGCCGGCTCACCGGCCTGGTGCTGCCCCTCCTCCTGTTGCTCGTCGTAGCGAGCGGCGTCAGCGCGCTGGTCTACGAGATCGTCTGGTTCCAGCTGCTCGAGCTCGTGATCGGCTCGTCGGCGATCTCGCTCGGCGTGCTGCTCGCGACGTTCATGGGCGGCATGTGCATCGGCAGTCTCGCCTTGCCGAGGCTCGTTCCCCGCGCGCGGCATCCGCTTGCCGTGTATGCGCTCATAGAAGCAGGCATCGGCGTCATCGGCATATTGGAGCTCTTCGCGATCCCGCTGGTCAGTCGACTGTACGCCCCGGCCGTGGGACACGGTGTCGGGGCGCTGACGCTGCGCGCCGTAGTGGCCGGACTGTGCCTGTTGCCGCCTACGATCTTGATGGGTGCGACGCTTCCGACGATTGCCCGTTGGGTGGAGTCGTCGCGACGCGGCGTATCGTGGCTGGGCCTGCTGTACGGCGGGAACATCGCAGGCGGTGTGATCGGAAGCGTGATGGCCGGATTCTACCTGCTGCGCGTGTACGATCAGTCGGTCGCGACCTACGTCGCCGCGATCTTGAATCTTGCGGTGGCAGCCGTTGCCTTGGTGCTTTACGCGCGGACGCCGGCACGATCTCAGCGCGCGACATCGATCGCCCGCGGCCCGGGGCCGGCTTCACGGGCAGCCCGAGCAGACGCCGGCACGATCTATTTGGCTATCGGGCTGTCCGGCGCCTGCGCGCTCGGTGCACAGGTAGTGTGGACGCGGCTGTTGTCGCTCACCTTCGGCCCCTCGGTCTACACCTTCTCCATGATTCTCGCCGTGTTCCTCACGGGGCTCGGCCTCGGGAGCGCTGCTGGCGCGGCTCTGACGGCGAGCGCGGTCAGTCCGCGCCGTGCACTGGGTCTGTCCCAATTCCTGATCGCGGTCGCCGTGGCATCGGGCGCGGCACTCACCTACTTGGCGCTTCCCAACTGGCCCATCGACCCAGCCCTGGCACCGAGCCCGTGGTATGTCCTGCAACTTGACCTTGTTCGGTGTGCTATGGTCGTGCTGCCCGCGTCGTTCCTGTGGGGGGCGAGTTTTACGTTCGCCCTCGCCGCGCTCGCTAGAGCGGGCGAAGACACCGGGCATCTCGTAGGGCGCGTCTACGCGATGAACACCGCCGGCGCAATCGCAGGGGGACTTGCAAGCAGCCTGATCCTGATTCCACTACTCGGCACGCGCGGTACGCAGCGCACACTGATCGCCCTGGCAGCCGTCGCGTCCATGGCGGTCCTGTCCGTGCCGCGTCTTCTCGCCACCGAGGATGCTCCCGCGTCGAAGATATCAAGAGGTCCTTTGGTCGTTCGCGCTAGAACGACGCTCCTTACGGCGATCACGGCGGTGCTGCTGATCGTCACCGTTCCCCAACTTCCCGGCATCCTCGTGGCACACGGCCGCTACGCGGTCCAGTGGACTGACAACGCAGAAGTACTGTACCTGGGAGAAGGAATAAACAGTTCGGTCGCCGTGACACGGGTCGAGCGCACGGGTTCTACGCATTTCCACGTCAGCGGTAAAGTGGAAGCCTCCAACCTTCCGCAGGACATGCGACTGCAGAAGATGCTCGCACACCTCCCCGCCCTGGTTCATCCGGATCCGGAGTCCGTGCTCGTCGTCGGTTTCGGTTCAGGAGTTACGGCCGGGTCGTTCCTGCCGTATCCGAACATCACTCGCCTCGTGATCTGCGAAATCGAACCGCTGATCCCCGAAGTGGTGTCGACCTGGTTCGCCGCGGAAAACAACGACGTCGTCAACGATCCTCGTACGCAGATTATCTATGATGACGCCCGCAGCTTCATATTGACCAGCGATGAGCAATTCGACGTGATTACGTCCGATCCCCTGAACCCATGGGTGAAGGGCGCAGCGTCTCTTTATACGCGCGAGTACTTCGAATCAGTGAAACGGCACCTCAAACCTGGAGGTGTCGTCACGCAGTGGGTACCGCTCTATGAGAGCACCGAGGAGGCCGTACGTAGTGCCCTGGCCACGTTCTTCGAAGTCTTCCCAGACGGCACCGTCTGGGCAAATACGCTCGGCGGTCGTGGTTATGACCTGGTGTTATTGGGTTCCGGTCCCACCAGAATCGACATTGGCGGAATGGAGCGGCGGTTCCAGCAGTCAGGATACGGTGCCGTGGGTCGATCATTGACAGAATCTGGGTTCGAGTCTCCAATTGCGCTTTTTTCGACATATGCCGGAAGCGGTCGCGATCTGGAGGAATGGCTTCGTGGCGCACAAATCAACACCGACCTTAACCTCCGTCTGCAGTACCTGGCCGGAACCGCACTCAACAATTACGCTGCGGCGAACATTCTTCAGGAGATCATACAGTACAGGACATTCCCAGAGACACTTTTCATCGCCAATGAAGGGTGGAAGAATATGCTTAGCGAAGCGATCGGACTTCAGCGCGAATGACACTCAGTTCGTGGAACGTTGTCAGAAAGTCCAACTCAGTCGCCCGTTGAATCGTTCTTCTTACCCGTTTTCTCCGATAGCACAATGAGGCAGGATATGAAGACCTGGACCGAGGACTCCGTCGCTATTCTCCTCGGCTCTATTGTCCTTGTGCTTGCCCTTGTCGCCTTTCTCATTGTCCCTTATTCCGGCGTCAACGAAGCTCTTGCCGCAGCTGCCGATGAATCCGGCTTCGACTTGGAGGACTGGAACGAAAGCAACGATATCAGCAACGGTATGACCGCCTTTCTCAGCAACATGGGAGACGCTTCTAGGCCTGGCCGCTGGGACCTCAATCCATTGTCGTCCCTGTCCTCAGATTTCGTTCTTTACTCACTCGCATTGTTCGTTGGGCTAGCGTTGCTGTTGGCGATCGGGATCCCGTTGATGAAGCAACAGCTATCCACATTTCTGGGAGGATTTACTTTCGTTTTCCTTATCGGGCTCCTGGCATTCCTGCTTGCCAATCAGACCGAATTCAGAAACATGGGCCTTGGGTACGCGCTGTGGGCGATCCTCCTGGGTCTGGTGATCAGCAACGTCCTCGGTGTCCCCGGTTTTGTGCGTCCGGCGCTCTGGCCAGAGTTGTACATAAAGGCAGGTCTGGTGCTATTGGGTGCTGAAGTGCTGTTCGGCAAGATCTTAGCCATCGGCTTGCCGGGGATCTTCGTTGCGTGGATAGTAACGCCTATTGTCCTACTAACCACCTTCTGGTTTGGCCAAAGGATTCTGAGAATTGCGTCACCGACTCTGAACATTACGATCAGCGCCGACATGTCTGTGTGTGGTGTGTCAGCCGCCATCGCAACGGCGGCGGCCTGTCGAGCCAGCAAGGAGGAGCTCACGACGGCGGTAGGCCTGTCGATGATCTTCACCTCCATCATGATGGTAGTCCTGCCGACCTTCATAACAGCTGTGGGTATACCGGAGGTATTGGGGGGTGCCTGGATTGGCGGCACGCTCGACGCGACCGGCGCCGTAGTGGCGGCTGGAGCCTTCCTCGGGGACACGGCACTGAATGTAGCCGCTACGATCAAGATGATCCAAAATATACTGATCGGAGTATTGGCCTTTGCAGTCGCGGTTTACTGGACGACACGAATTGACAACACACAATCACGTACTGTCCGAGCGTCCGAGATCTGGATTCGTTTCCCAAAGTTCGTACTGGGATTCTTAGGATCTAGTCTGCTGTTTTCGCTCTTGTACGAGGCCCTCAATCCGAATACTGCTGCGGTACTTGTGGAGAACGGGGCGCTGGCCTTTACATCTGACATGCGTGGCTGGCTTTTCTGCTTGGCCTTTGCAAGCATAGGTATGTCTGCCAATTTCCGGGAGCTAAGGGCTCAGTTCCATGGTGGCAAGCCCTTCATCCTATACGTGTGCGGGCAGACGCTGAATCTGTGTCTTACTCTCCTGATGGCCTGGATCATGTTCTATAGGATATTCCCGGATATCACGGCTAGTTTGTGATGACAACGAAGCAAACGATAAAGTCGATGTTGCTGATCTTGGTCGGCCTTGTGGCTCTTCGGCAGGCCATTGTTATCGGCATCAACGAGGTCGATCAATTCCGGAGGCATGTCGGGCGCGTCGAGGAACTCGAGATCGATCCTACGACACTGTATTACACGGAGAGTAAGGTGGTGCTCGACGCGGAAAAGGAGGTTACGAGAAAGATACGGAAGGGCTTGTGAGCCAGTCTTCGAGGTCCGTGCGACGAATCTTCCGTCCGTACTGGATGGCAGCGGGTCCGGGCACCCTGTAGCCTTGGCCACCGGCGATCCGAGCCCTCTGAAGACCGACGGGCCGCGACGTGCGCGGCTGTTTCGTATTCTCGAGTTCGACGGTGCAGTCTAGCACAGATAGTTTGGTACGCTGATCGCAGCCATCCGTCAACCGGACGCTTCCCCCTGGAGTGGAGGTCCCAGTGCAGCAGCCCCCTGATCGAAGTCAGCCGAGATCCGTCTTCCGCGCCGTGCTGCGGGAGCCCACGACCCACTTCGTCGTGCTTGCGCTGATGCTGTTCCTGGCTGCGAGACTGGTCGGGTCTCGGGCTGAGGTGATCGAGGTCGATCGGGTTGAGATCGAGCGACGTATCGCTCAGCTCGAGGCGGCCCGGGGCGGACGGCTCACCTTCGAGCAACGGCAGCAGGTCGAGGAGGACTTCATCTACGAGCAGGTTCTGGCCCGCAAGGCGCAAGCACTGGTGCGCGAGGACGATGCGAGGACTCACGACATCCTAGTGCAGACGATGCTGCACTACCTGCGGAGCGATGTCGTCCCGCCGCCGACCGAGACGGAGCTGCGGGCATACTACGAAGCCAACCTCACACGATATGCGGAGGCTCCGGCGGTGACCCTCGACGAGTTCCTGCTACGGCCGAGCGGCTCTGAGTCAGGAGAGCGCCCGGCCTCGCTCCGCGACGCTGTCTCACCGGCCGAGATCCCTTCGGACGAGCTAATCCGTCACAGGCGCCTAGCGCGGCTCGGCTCGAGCGACCTGGAGCGCCTCTTCGACACAGCGGTTGCGCGAGCCGCCATGTCAGCGGAAGCAGGAGAGTGGGTGGGCCCCCACCGGAGCTCTGCGGGTGAGCATTGGCTACGGGTCCACGAGAAGTACGGCGGCGGCGAAGCACCTCCGCTGGAGGAGGCGATCGAAGCCGTCCGACAGGATTGGATCGCGCAACAGGAACAGACCCGGTTCGAGCAGTACGTGATCGGGCTGACCGAGGAGTACGTTATCCGTTTCACGGACGGCAGCGAGCGCGGGGGGAGCAGCCCCCAGTCCACCGGCGGCGAGGCCATGGAGCCATGACGAGACGGGCCTCGGGACTTGCGGCCTTGGCGTGGGTGGGCGTAGCGATCCTGTCCGCGCCGCCACCGGCCAGCGCCCACGACGTCGAACTCACCTCGGTGGCCCGGATCTTCCTGGTTCAGGTCGACCAACGTCGCTACGTCCTCTCCATCGTCGACGCCCTGGTTCCTCCGCTGCAGGACTCGGAGGAAGTCCTTCCCAATGGGTGCGCGCCGCTGCCGCAGCGCGCCGGCGGACTATTCCCCAGAGGCTTCGCGTTTGAGTGCGCGGAGGAACTGACCCTCGACGACACCATCACGCTTCCCTGGTCGTTCGAGGGGGTGGTCGTGCTTGCGCGCTGGCAAGATCAGACCGAGGCGTCGGCCTACTTTCGAGGCGACGGAGAGAAGATACCGGTGAACCTCGGAGGCCTACGAGCCGGCGCCGGCTCGCGGGCCCGCCTCTCATCGACCTACTTCGTCATGGGCGGTGAGCACATCCTGTTCGGGATCGACCACTTGCTCTTCGTGCTGGGCCTTCTCCTACTGGTCCGGGGATTCGGAACACTCGTCAAGACGATCACAGCGTTCACCGTGGCCCACAGCATCACTCTCGGCGCCGCGGTTCTCGGATACGTCTCGGTAGACGGGGGAGCGGTGGAGGCGGCGATCGCTCTCTCCATCGTGCTGCTCGCGCGTGAGATCGTCATGGGTCCCGGCCGCAACCAGCTCGTCTACCGTCGGCCGTGGTTCGTCGCCTTCGTCTTCGGGCTGCTCCACGGGTTGGGTTTTGCCGGCGCACTGGGCGAGATCGGGCTTCCGGACGCTGACATTCCGTTTGCGCTTCTGTTCTTCAACGTAGGTGTGGAGGCCGGCCAGCTGCTCTTCATCGTCGTGCTGATCGCCCTGGCCCGGATATTCCGCGGCATCGTCCGCTACCGGACTCTGCAGCTTCAGCCGGCCCTCGGCTACGCGCTCGGAGGCCTAGCTACCCTGTGGTTCCTGGAACGTCTACCCGGGGTGTGGGGCGCTTGAGTCCCAGGTCGGAGACCACCGCGGCAACAGCCAGGTGTCGATCTGACGCGGTCCCGTCAGCGGAGGACCTCCTCGGCACCGGCAGTAATCGTGAGATCCTCGGCCGCACCGGGCCGGCGAAACAACCTATAGCGTAGGCTCTTTCCCATGCGACGGCCGCATCGTTCTCACACTCTGCTGGGCAGCCTTCTCACGCCGCTTCTATCTGCAGCACTGCCCACCTTCGTGGCGGGGCAGAACGCCTCCGTTTCTGCGGAGAACTCTTCCTCCAGCCGAGCTCTCTTCCAGATCGCGGCGGTGCGCGTCGATCGCAGTCCTACGGTGGACGGTCTCTTGGACGAGGAGCTCTGGGAGCAGGCGTTCGTAGTGGACGCCTTCGTTCAACAGGAACCGCGCGAGGGTGCGCCGGCATCCGAGAGAACCGAAGTCCGCGTCATGTACGACGGAAGCACCCTGTATATCGGATTCACGGCATGGGACTCGTCTCCCTTCGTGGCCACCGAGATGCGCCGAGACGGGGACCGCATCCTGGACGAGGACAACTTCCAGGTCATCCTCGACACGTTCATGGATTCCAGGTCTGCCTATATGTTCGTCGTGAGCCCCCTTGGGGCCATGCTGGATCAACAAGTATTCGAGGAGGGGGTCGGAGGAAGCCGCGGGCCGATCGGAAACCCGAACTTGAATCGCGAGTGGGATGGCGTCTGGCGTGCCTCAGCGCGGACGACGGCGAACGGTTGGACGGCCGAGATCGCGATCCCGATGATCACGCTTCGCTTCCCGAACACACCCGTTCAATCCTGGGGGATCAACTTTCAGCGGACGATCTCGAGAAAGAACGAAACCGTCTTCTGGGCCCCGATACCCAAGGCTTACGGACTCACCCGAGTGAGCCTCGCCGGGACCCTCACCGGCCTCGAGTCGCTCGACCGGGGGCGCGATCTCCGCCTCAAGCCCTATGCCATCGCCGGTGGCCGGAGTGACAAGAGCAGGGGGGCCACCGATCGCTCGACCTCTCGCGACGCCGGACTCGACCTCAAGTACGGGATCACGGCCGGACTGAGCCTCGACTTGACACTGAATACCGACTTCGCACAGGCGGAGGCGGACGACGAGCAGGCCAATCTGACACGCTTTGCCCTCTTTTTCCCCGAAAAGCGCGATTTCTTCCTCGAGAACGCCGGCCAGTTCACGGTGGCCACGGCGCAGTCCTTCGGCGGCCGGATGGCGGATCTCTTCTTTACCCGGCGCATCGGCATATCCGAGACCGGGCAGCCGACGCCCATCCTCGCCGGCCTGCGACTGACGGGGAAGATCGGACGCAACAACATCGCGGTCATGGACATTCAGACCGACGATGCATTCGGCAATCCTGGAGAGAACTTCTTTGTTGCACGCTACAGTCGCGACGTACTGAGCCGATCGAGGGTGGGAGCGCTCGTCGTGAACAAGCATGCTTCGAGCGGCGGGCATTACAACCGCACGTTCGCTTCGGACCTCGTCTATGTGCCGCACCCGAACCTCACCGTCACGACGTTTCTCGCGTCGACTTCGACGCGCGGTGTCTCGGGAGACAATTTGGGTTGGAACATACGAGCCGCGTGGTTGAGTGAATCGTGGAGGCTCGCATTCGATCACACGGACCTACAAGACAACTTCAACGCCGAGGTCGGATTCGTTCCGCGGGTCGGGATACGAAGAAGCCAGATTCACATCGAACCCAATCCCAGACCCGGGCGCTACGGCATCCGGGTGATGGAACCGATGTGGATCGCAGTCTACACGACCGATCAAACCGGCCGCCTGGTTAGCCGGCACCTCCACTACATGTACGCGTTTCGCTTCGAGAATGGCGCGTATCTCAATTTCTGGCATAACCGATATTTCGAGCGGCTCGATGATCCCTTCAGGGTGGCTCCCGACGTGGTCATCTCATCCGGCGATTACAATTTCCATGACTGGCGGGTTTCGTTCGACAGCAGCCCGTCACGGCGTGTGAACTTCGGGTTCGCTTGGGAGCCTCAGACCTTCTACGACGGGGACCGCACCGACATCACGCTGAACACCGGGGTCCGTGTGACCCCGCAGCTCGCGCTAGTGGGACGTTACACGAAGAGCGACGTAGACCTTCCCGTCGGCTCACTCCAGGCGGATGTGGGGTCGCTCCAGGTCGACTACGCCCTGTCCCCCAACATGTCGTTCCGCTCCATCACCCAGTACAACTCGCTGAGCGAGCAGTGGAGCACGAGCGCGCGCTTTCGGTACATCTACCGGCCCGGGAGCGACATCTACGTCGTCTACGACGAAGTGAGACGGACTCCAACTGGCGTCGCCAACCAGAGCGAGTCCCGGAATCGTCAGTTGTTGATCAAGATGACGTACCTCTTCTCGTTCTAGGCGCGGGCCCTTCCGCTGCTCTGGGCTGTCGTCGCGCGACTTACGGGATGCTGGTCCTCCAGGCCCGGGTTGTCGCTGAGGATCGTTGGGTTCCGCTCTCCGCCCTTTCCGCCCGCCGACGACAGCCAGATGTTGCAGTCGCATACTTCGCCCGGGCAAGGAAGAGCTGTCCGTAGAAGCTGAAGGTCCAGATTGCGCGTGAAGGTGAAGCTACTACGGACGGTGGCGTCGAGCGCGCGCGAGTCGCGGGTGCCGAACACCGGAACGTAGTAGCGGCCGCTCGAATCGTACGGGGTCAGGCGGGACAGGATAGCGTCAGTGGTGGCCTGATCCTCGACCTAGACGAACTCGTCGTCTTCCAGGTCGGAGGGCTTGGCGGGCTTCGTCCCGATCTCCCAACTGCGGTCGCCCCGCCGGAACGTCTCGTTCGAAGACCAATCGACCACCTTGTGCTCCCAGTCACCGCTCAGGTCTCCGGACAGGCTGAGCCGCGGTTTCACATTCCAGCGCCCGCCAATTCCCGCGCGTAGCCGGCGGCCACTGCTCTCCTCGAATACCGCGTCGAAGTCCGGGCCGACGCTCCAGCTTTTTCGCTCATCCGTGGAGAAAGCACCGCCGAAACGCATCGAACGAGGGGTGAGGCATGGCCCCCGGCCACGCGTCTAGAACGGGTCGTATCCGGGAGAGTCCATGCCGGCGGTGAGGACGAAGCTCTGGAAACCGCGGAACGTCCAGTTGGAACCGACGTCCACGACGAACCCCTGGTCCAGGCGGTCCTCGAAGGTCCAATGCTGGCGCACGTTGAAGCCCATCGTGGCGCGCTGGAAAGCACCGAACGGCCGCCCTCCGTTCAACTGTATAGTTGGCGCGCGTGATCGGCGTGTAGAAATCGCCGGCACCACGATCGTCACCGGTTCGGATGCCATCGTACTGAACGCCGGCCGCATTCACGCCGAACACGTACGCCGTCTTCCGATCGAAATACGAATCGAGTGACACGAGGAACCAATCTGCCTGATTCAGGTCGTCCCGCCGGCCGAGTGTCTCCTAGATCTGATCTGGGCGTTCGTCGAAGAGAACCGCCCCCACGGACACACCGGTGGCGCTGAAGAGCACCCGGACTTCCGTCCGCTGAATGGAGGGCGCGCCTTCGCCACGATGACGCTGCTCCGCACGCTCATGACCGTGTCCCATGCTCGGACGCTCATGGAACTGTTTCCTCTGGCTGCCGCTGAAAGTCGCTTAGGTCGAGCACGCCCCGGGGCAGATCCCTCAACCGTAGCCTATCACGAGACTCTGTGCCGCGTGGGAGCGTCGTTACCGGGCCTACTTCTTCTCTCCGTCGGGCGCCGTCAACTCGGCTCCGGGCTCCAGATGCGGATCGAAATTGATGAAGGCAATTTCGATCATCTCTTCGGGGAATGGCGCATCGCCGGCCGGGTAGCCGTTCCGTTGCAGGATGTAGGCGATGGCCGTGCGGGACTGTTCGGAGGTCAGCGAGCCCCCCTTGCCGTAGGGCATGCTCATAGAGACGAATTCGTAGAGCCTCCATAACGACTGCCCGCTCCACACGTTTACAAACTGAGGGCCCCAGAGAGGATATGAGGAGCCGTGACACTCGGAGCAGATGCTCTTGAACACCTCGGCGCCCTGCTCAGCCTGCTCCTCAGTGTAGACGCCCGAGAGCGTGGAACGAATCTCCGGTAATTGCGCCGCAGCCGGAGTCAGCCAGGCGAACGAGAAGACGGCGCTCCAGGCAAGGATCGTGCGTCGCCCGTCGCAGATCCTTCCGATCTGGCCTCTCACCTTCAACGGCACAGATGCGGGCCGCAAAGACACCGGGCTCCTTCGAGCGCCAAGAACTGACCGCACGAGGCTAGGTAGCGCCACACTCGACGGTGCGGCGCTACCTAGCTCCCTCAGAAGGGGGCGTGGGCCAGGGTAGCAGCGCCACACGTCGCATGGCCAACAGGAGGACGTACGCGACAGAAACGTGAGAACGCTCTTCATTGTACGTCGTCTCCACAGTCGAAATGAACATTGGGACGCAGGGGAGCCATACGCCGGTGCGTGACAAACATTGCTCCTGCCCCCCCTATTGAATCCAGGTCAATTCGATGCGCCAAAGCTCTTCAAAGCGAGCTTTCCAGTGATGTCGCCGAAACTCTCCACCTCCTCGTGCCCAATCCCGTTCAAGAAGGTCAGCATCGCGTTCACCATCCGCGTCTCGCAGATGCCGCAGCGTGCGATCGGTAGCATCGATATCGACCATCAATGACGCTTTCGGTGATCTCGAGGTGGAGCTGACTACCGGGAACTCCAGTCTCACGGAGCACCTCCCTCGCCTTATCGACCATGTCGGGATGCCCGAACTGGTGCGCGGAGACATTGACGCTCATCGCCAGTCCCGCTTCCAGATCGGCGTTCTCGTTCCAGGTCTGCAGCTGTTTGAGCGCTTTGCGCATCACCCACTGGCCCAGTAGCACGATCAGCTCGGTGTCTTGGGCCACGGGAACGAAGTCCGCCGCCGGCACCGGCCCTTGATCGGGATCGTTCCACCGTAATAGCGCCTTGAATCCGTGTAGGCGACCGTCCGGCCAGCGACACTAACGGCTGGTAGTGCAGAACGAGCTGGTCCTCGTCGAGTGTCTACCACATATGACGCCCCTCTTTGGACGTTAGTTCCTGCGCTGCTTGGCGGCAACGCAATCTCTCCGAACTCGGGGGCGGAATCTCAGCGTCACGCACGAACATGTTGTCGAGAGCATCGCCGCGAGCCTCGCTCACGCCAAGGCAGACGGCGCACCTGGAATCGGTCGACGGCATCGTCGGAATCGGGATCCAAGAGTTCGCTCCGACAAACCGGGCGCATCGTCAGCTCACCGAACCTTCCCCGGTCTCCGCTAGACCCCGAGGCCTTGACGGCCACACGACCGAGTCACCAACGTGCCAACCGATGGAAGTTCGGATGTTCCCTGAACCGCACCCGGTTTCCTGGACAAGTTGGCGGCCTAATCAGGCTGCCATGC
>CAZYLN010000005.1:0-84053 GCA_964648975.1 uncultured Gemmatimonas sp.
CGTGACGCGCCGCCGATGATGCGGCCCCGATCCAGCCAGAACACGAAGATGCCCGTGGCCACCAGGCTCACCGCCGTGAGCGCCAGCCCGTACGCGAGCCCGAACGCCAGCCCGATCTCGTCGAGCACGAGTATGGTCCCGCCGATCAGCATCAGATAGGCCAGCGCCGCCGGCAGCATGACCTTCCACCCGAGCTGCATGACCTGATCGTAACGGAATCGCGGCAATGTCCAGCGAACCCAGATGAAGACCAGGACGAAGAACCCCGTCTTGAGCGCGAACGCGGCGAGCGTGAGCAGGGTCTTCCACCACGCCGGATTGGCGAGGACGGGAGCGCCGGCGGTGTCGAAGCCCATGATCCACTGGCCGTTCCAGTAGAAGGCGTCGTCACCGCTCCAGAATGGGATGTCCCAGCCACCCAAGAACAACGTCGCCATGAGCGCGGAGGCCGTGATCAGATGTGCGTACTCGGCGATGAAGAACATGCTGAACTTCATCGAGGAGTATTCGGTGTGATAGCCGGTGATCAGCTCCGACTCGGCCTCGGGCATGTCGAACGGCAGCCGGTTGGTCTCCGCGAACGCGCTGATCACGAACAGCACGAACGCCAGGGAGAGCGGAAAGACGAACCACAGCTGGAGGTGCTGCTGCCGAAAGACCACCTCGGTCAGCGTGACACTGCCGGCCAGCATGAGGATCGCCACCAGCGAGAGTCCGAGCGCGACCTCGTAGCTGACCATCTGGGCGGAGGCCCTGAGTCCGCCCAGGAAGGCGTACTTGTTGTTCGAAGCCCATCCGCCGAGCACCAGCCCGTACACGCTTAGCGAAGAGAGCGCCAGGACGTATAGGATCCCGACGGGCACGTCGGCAACGATCATGGGGATCGTTCCCCAAGGCGTCGGCAGGGGAGCAGCGAAGGGGATCACGGCAAACGTGACCAGGGCGGGCGTGACCGAGAGCATCGGTCCCAGCACGAAGAACAGTTTCGACGCGCTCCCGGGGAGCGTCTCCTCCTTCAGCACGTTCTTGATGCCGTCCGCGATCGGCTGAAGCAGTCCGAAGGGGCCAACCCGATTGGGCCCCATCCGGTCCTGAATCCAGGCGCTCAGCCTGCGCTCCGCGAACGTGGCGTAGGCCACTGCGACCATGAGTACGGTAAAGGCCGCCACGACCTTGAGGCTCGAGCTGATCAAGAAGACGCCGGGGCTCAGCCCGTTCACGAACGCTCCCCCGCCGCCTCGGCCGGCAGCGCTCGGTCCTCGCCGATCCGCGCCCCGCCCGTTCCCAGCCGCTCGTACGTAAGTCCTCCGAAGGCGCCGATGCGCTCGAAGGCGATCTCGGCGCGCGTGGGCGCGGCTTCGCCCGCGCGCTCGGCGAGCAGCGCACCCAGCACGATCCAGGCCGGGCGGGCGGCACCCGGCGGCTCCAGCGCCGGCCAGAAACGCTGCACGCGGTGCTCGTGGTTCGTGAAGCTCCCCTCCTGTTCCGCGAAGTGGGTGATGGGGAGTACGAAGTGGGCGCGGCTCGCTGCAGCGGTGGCGTGCTGGCCCAGATAGACGTAGAGCCCCGCGCGGTCCCCGAAGTCGGGCGGCTGGTCCGCGAGTTCATCGCCCACGACGATCAAGACGCCGCCATGCGCGGCGAACGGGCCGAGGCCTCCCGTCCCGTCATCACCGCCCACGCGCCCCATCCCCAGCAGTCGGGCCGCGTTCACGTTGGGCTCCAGATCGCGACGCCGTGCCAGCTTGGGAAATCCCCTGAGCGGCACTTCGGCGGGGGCGAGCCGGGAGCGATAGACGATCTCGCCGCCGCCCAGGGCGTCGACCAGCGCACGCACGGCGCCCAGGTCCTCGTTGGCCAGCCGCGGGCTCACGACCGCGCGAACCGAACCGGCGCCGTCGAGCCGCTCGAGCAGCGACGCCAGCGCCGAGCGCCATCCGGTCGCGCGCGTCTCCTGCCCGTCCCTGACGAGGGGCACCTCGACGCGGTCGCCCCGGTTGATCCACTCGTAGTCGAGCCGGCCATTATCGCACATCCAGTGGCCGTTGACGTCTAGGTTGACCCGGGGCCTCAGGCGCTGCACGAGGTTGTCGCGGGTGTGAAGCTCGATGTTGCACCCCTGGCTGCATCCCGGACAGACGGACGGCGTGTGGTCCAGATCCCAGGCACGCTGCTTGAAGAGGAAGTCCTTCGAGAGCAACGCGCCTACCGGGCAAATGTCCACGATGTTGCCGTGGTAGTGCGTGCCCTCGAGCCCTTCTTCGAAGAACGTGTCGATGATCGAGCGGTCACCGCGCTCCACCACCGTCAGGCGGGGATCCTGTTCGATCTCGTTCATGAAGCGCACGCAGCGGGTGCACATCACACATCGATCTCCGTAGAAGAGCACGTCGCCGCCGAAGTCGTCGCGCCCGAACACTCGCTTGGGCTCTCGCCCGCGTCCGTGGACACGGCCCTCCGCGTGCGCGTAGTCCTGCAGCTTGCACTCGCCCGACTGATCGCAGATGGGACAGTCTAGGGGATGGTTCTGCAGGTAGAACTCGAGGACCCCGCGCCGCATCGCGAGCGGCTCCTCGCTCTGGGTGTGAACGACCTGTCCGTCGGCCGCCTGCGTGATGCACGACGGCACGAGCTTCGGGGCCTTCTCGATCTCCACCAAGCAGAGGCGGCACATGGCGGGCGCCGAGAGACCCGGGTGATAGCAATAGTGGGGCACCCTCGTGCCCACACGCTCGGCAGCCTGCAGCAGCGTGGTGCCCTTGGGGACGCTCACCTGGCGGCCATCGATCGTCAGCGTGACGGTCTCTACCGGCGAGGATCGTGCCATCACGCGGCTCCCACGCGCTCGCCCCGCCGGATGAGGGCCAGATACTCGTCGCGAAACTTGCTGATCGATGACTGGACGGGAGGCGCCACCGAGTCGGAGAGCACGCAGATCGTGGTGCCCACCATCTGCGTGGTGAGCTCGAGCAGAGTGTCGAGATCTTCCTCGGTCCCCCGACCCTCCTCTATGCGCCGCAGGATCTTGGTCACCCAGGACGTGCCCTCGCGGCAGGGCGTGCACTGGCCGCAGGATTCATGGGCATAGAACGCAGCCATGCGGCGAACCTGCTTGACGATGTCCGTGGTCTCGTCCATGACGATCACCGACGCGCAGCCGAGCATGGAGCCGCACGCGGCAACGCCCTCGTAGTCGAGCGCACAGCGCCGTGCCTCGTCCGCGTCCATGATCGCCACCGAGCTGCCGCCCGGGATCACGGCCTTGAGCGCGTTGCCGTCGCGCATGCCGCCGCAGACGTCCTCGATCAACTCGATGAGCGGAAAGCCCAGTGCCAGCTCGTAGTTGCCGGGCTTGTTCACGTGGCCGCTCACGCAGAAGAGCTTGGTCCCGGGCGACTTCTCCGAGCCCCACTGCCGGTACCATTCGGCGCCGTGCACCACGATGTGCGGCGTCGCGCACAGCGTCTCGACGTTGTTGACTGTCGTGGGCATCCCGAAGACGCCGGCTGCGGCGGGAAACGGCGGTTTGGTCCGGGGCTCGCCGCGGCGGCCCTCGAGCGAGTTCATCAGCCCGGTCTCCTCGCCGCAGATATAGGCGCCGGCGCCCACGTGGACCGTCACGTCGATCTCCTGGCCGGAGCCCATCACGTCCGCGCCGATGATGCCGTCCGCGTACGCTTCCTCGACGGCCTTGGCGAGCACCTGGTTGGTCTCGAAGAACTCGCCCCGGCAATAGATGTAGGCGTGGCGCGCGCGGATCGCGTATGAGGCGAGCAGGCAGGCCTCGATCAGCTGGTGCGGATCCCAGCGCATGAGCTCGCGGTCCTTGAAAGTGCCGGGCTCCGACTCGTCGGCGTTGCAGCAGAGGTAGTGGGGCTTGTCGTGGTTCTTCGGCATGAAGCTCCACTTGAGCCCGGTCGGGAAACCCGCGCCGCCCCGGCCCCTGAGGCCGGACGCCTTGACGACCTCGACCACCTCGTCCGGGCTCATCGAGAGCGCCTTCTCGAGACCCTTGTAGCGGCCACGCCGCTTGGCGCCGTCGAGGGTGCGGGCCTCGGGGTCGCCGAAGTACTCCGATATCACCCGGACTTCACGGTCGGAGGCGTAGGGATAGGCCATGCTACCGGCCCTGCGCCCGCAGCCGTTCGCAGATCTTGGGCACGTCCACCGGCTGCACGTTCTCGTAGTAGCGCGAGTTGATCTGCACGCAGGTCGGGAAGCCGCAGCCCGCCAGGCACTCCGCCTCGACCACGGTGAAGTCCCCCTCGGCCGACGTCTCGCCCGGCTCGGTGTTCGCATAGCGGAGAAACGCGTCCATCACGTCGTCGGCACCGCACAGGTTGCAGGAGATGTTGGTGCAGACCTGGATCAAGAAGCGCCCCACGGGCTTCCTGTTGTACATCGTGTAGAACGTCGCGACCCCGCGTACGTAGGCACGCGGCAGCTCGAGGAGCTCGGCCACCCGGTCCATTGTTTCCGGAGAGACGTGGCCTCGCACCTCTTGCGCGAGGTTGAGCACCGGCAGCAGCGCGGCGCGCCTGTCCGGATACCGTGTCAGGATCTTCTCCAGCCGTTCCTGATAGGGACCCTCGAAGAGGGGCGCGTCCGGACGTTTCTCCTCAAGCATGTACGGATAGCTCGCCGAGCCCGAGGCATGTCCCCCGGCGAGCGGCCTGGTGCCGACGAAATCGTCCCCACGGACCTGCGCCTCGCTGAGCTGGAACTCACCGGTATTGCCGGCCCAGCCCGGGTTCCGGTAGGGAACGCCGCCGCTCACCGGGCTCCTCCGGACCGTCCCGGACCCCGGCCACCCGCAGCTCCGGCCGGCGGGAGCGCAGGAGCGCGTCCGGAGAGGAAGCCGCGCTTCAACGGTCGATCTCCCCGAGCACGATGTCGAGCGAGGCGTTGATCATGATCAAGTCGGAGACCAGATGCCCCTGCGCGAGCTTCGCGATGACCGACAGGTTGACGAACGACGGGGGGCGGATACGCCAGCGCACGGGCTTGCCACCGCCGTCGCTCACCAGGTACATGCCGAGCTCGCCCTTGGACCCCTCCACCGGGAAGTAGCAGTCGCCCGCGCGCACCTTGAGGCCCTCCATGATCAGCTTGAAGTGGTGAATCATGGACTCCATGTCGTTCATGCAGTCCGTCTTGGACGGCAGCGTCACGTGCGGGTCGGCCACGTCCATCGGTCCCCCGGGCAGGCGCTCGATCGCCTGAAGAAGGATGCGCACGCTCTGACGCATCTCCTCCATGCGCACCAGGTAGCGATCGTAGCAGTCCCCGTGTTCACCGACCGGAACGTCGAAATCGTAGGTCTCGTAGTCGTAGTAGGGGTTGTCCTTGCGCACGTCGTAGGGCACGCCGCTCGCGCGCAGGTTGGGGCCCGTCAGTCCGTGATTGAGCGCGTCCTCGCCGCTGATCATGCCCACGTTCTGCGTGCGACCGAGATGGATCCCGTTCGTCGTCAGGAGCAGGTCGATCTCGTCGATCGTGCGCGGCACTTCGGCGACGAAGGCCTTGAGTTCGTCGATCCAACCGTCGGGGATGTCGGCCATCATGCCGCCGACGCGGGTCGCGGAGGTCGTGATGCGCGCGCCCGTGTACTTCTCGTGGAGCTTGTAGATCTTCTCGCGCTCCTGGAACGCGTAGAGGAACGGCGTGAACGCGCCCACGTCGATCGCGGTCGTCCCCAGCCACAGGAGGTGGCTGAATATTCGCTCCATCTCCATCAGGACCACGCGAAACACCTTGCACCGCTCCGTCACCTCGATGCCGGCGAGTTTCTCGACCGCCATCACGTAGGCGCAGTTGTAGATGAGCGGCGAGAGGTAGTCCATGCGATCGGTGAGCGGCACGACCTGATTCCAGGTCCGGTACTCGCCGAGCTTCTCGAACGACGAGTGGAGATATCCGATGTGCGGGATCACGCGGAGCACGGTCTCGCCGTCGAGCTCGCACACCAGGCGCAGCACTCCGTGGGTCGCCGGATGCTGGGGGCCGAGGTTGATCAGCATGTGCTCCGAGCTCAGCAGAGGCTCGGGCAGATCCACGGGAAAGAGCGGGGCGTAGGCGGGCTCGCCCGTGACCCCCATCTCCGGCGACCGCGAGACGGTGTACTCGACGGTTCTCTGTGCCATGCCCTATTTCCCCCGCGCGAGCGGACGGTCGGTCGAATCCCTCTTCGCGGGCAGTCCCGCGTGCCGAGCGGCACCCGGCGCCGCCTGCGGATCCCGGCCGATCTCGAGCTCGGCCGGGATGTAGTGGTCCTGCGGGTCCTGGCTGAGCGCCCTGCGGGTCTGCTCCGCGCGCGAGAACCGCCCGCGCAACGGGAAGTCCTTCCGCAGGGGGTGGCCTTCGGCGTAGTTCTCGGGCATGAGGATCCGACGCAGGTCGGGATGGCCGTTGAACTTGACGCCGAACAGGTCGTAGACCTCGCGCTCCAGCCAGTTGGCCGTCTTCCACAGCGGCTCGACGCTGTCGATCACGAGATCGCTCAGGGGCAATTCGCACTTCACGCGCAGCGCCCGGCGATAGCCGGTCGACCAGAGCTGGTAGACCACCTGGAGCGGACGCCCGGCACCGAAATCCACTGCGGTGACGTCGGCCAGAAGGTCGTAGCGGGCCGCTGCGTCGTCTCTCAGCCAACCCAGGATCTCCCGGTTCCTGGCCGCGTCCACGTAGACAACGTGCTGGTCCCCCGCGCTCACTTCGTGATGGCGGACGGCGTCGCCGAAGCGCGCGCGGAGCGCGTCCACCGACGGATGCGAGACCGAGGCGGCGTCGAGCCGAACCGGCGCGCCCGACCCCGCCGACGGTCCGGCCTCCACCGCGTCGAGCGCGGAGTCCGCAGCGACCGCCGACTCTTCCTCGGTCATCCCGTCACGGCTGCCGGTCGTCCGGCCGGTCGGGACGGTCCGTGCGCACGAGGCCGCCCACCCGGTTCTGGCGCGTGGAGTTACCGAACGGCCCCGTCAGCCCCGCCACCTCCTCCTCGGTAGCCTGCGGAGTCCCGGCGCGGAGCGGATCCTCCGCCCGATGTTCGCCGTGACGCGCCAGGCTCTCCTCGCGGATCTTTTCCTGAATCATGAGCAGGCCGTAGAGCAGAGCCTCCGGGCGCGGAGGACAGCCGGGTATGTAGACGTCCACCGGCACGATCGTGTCGATGCCCTGCACCATCGAGTACGCGTCGAACACGCCGCCGGAGCTCGCGCATGCGCCCATCGACACGCACCACTTGGGCTGCGGCATCTGGTCCCAGATGCGACGCAGCACGGGAGCGAGCTTGTAGGGGACGCGGCCCGCGCAGATCAGCACGTCGGCCTGGCGCGGACTGAACGACATGCGCTCCATCCCGAAACGAGCGACATCGAAGTCGCTGGCCGCCGCGGCCATCATCTCGATCGCGCAACAGGCGGTCCCGAAGGGCATCGGCCACAGCGAGTTGCGGCGGGCCCAATTGACGACGAAGTCGACCTTGGTCGTCAAGAAGGTCGGGCCGCCCGCGCCCACGAGCGGCAGCCCTCCGCCCCTGGACGTGACGCCTCCGCCGGGAAGCTGCCCCTCCTTCAGTCCCATTCGAGGCCCCCCTTCTTCCACTCGTAGAGAAGTCCCACGGCGAGCACGGCCACGAACAGCGCCATGGCCAAGAACGGTCCCCAGCCGAGCTCGCGCATCTCGACGGCCCACGGGATCAGGAAGATCGTCTCCAGATCGAAGACGATGAAGCTGATCGCCACCACGTAGAACTGCACCGAGAAGCGCGCCCGCGTATCGCCCAGGGGGATCATCCCGGACTCGTAGGGCATCTCCTTCTGCGGAGTGGAGCGGCGAGGATTCAACACGTGCGACGCCACCACCATGCCCACGGCGTTGACGATCGAGAGGCCGAACAGGATGAGCAGCGGAGCGTAAGCTTCCGACATTGAGCCGCCGATCCCCCAGAAAGCTCCGGATCGCGTCGGCTGGAAGCCGTTCGGCTGCGCCCCGGAGCCGAGTTTGTGAAATAGTTCACAATTGCCGGTCTCCGAATGTACCGGAGGCCCTGGAGGGGGTCAAGCGACCCCGCGGCGCGGTCGGTCGCACGGCGGCGCCTGGATTGCACGCGGTCTCCGGCGGGACCTACCTTCGGCGCCGGCCGACCGCCGGCCGTCGGGTCACGGACCCTTCGTCGAACTCGCCGCACGAGGCCCAGCAAGGCGCATGCCCATCAAGAGCGACCGTTGGATCCGTCGGATGTGTGACGAGCACCGCCTGATCGAACCATTCGAGCCTGGCCAAGTGCGCGAGGGAGTGATCAGCTACGGCCTCTCCTCGTACGGCTACGACATCCGGGTCGCGGCCGAGTTCAAGGTCTTCACCAACGTGTACAACGTCGTCGTCGATCCGAAGGCGTTCGACCCCCGCTCGTTCATCGACGTCCGGGAGAGAGTCTGCAACATACCGCCCAACTCGTTCGCCCTGGCGCGTACGGAGGAGTATTTCCGCATGCCCCGCAACGTGCTGGCCATCTGCGTGGGGAAGAGCACCTATGCCCGGTGCGGGATCGTAGTGAACGTGACCCCTCTGGAGCCCGGCTGGGAGGGCTATCTCACCCTCGAGATCTCCAACACGACGCCGCTGCCCGCCAAGATCTACGCGGGCGAGGGAATCGCGCAGCTGCTCTTCTTCGAAGGGGACGAGGAACCTTCCGTCGCCTATGCCGATCGCGAGGGCAAATACCAGCATCAGAGCGGCGTGACCCTGCCTCGGCTGTGAGGCCTCGCACTCGTGCGACGGGGCGGGCGCCCAGCTAGCGAAGAGCCGCCAGGCTGACCAGGAAAACGAGCACCGAGTTCGGCGGTACCTGCCCGAATCCGCCCTCCCCGTATCCGAGCCGCGACGGGATCACCAACTTCCGGACCTCTCCCACCCTCATTCCCTGAACCCCGATCTCCCACCCCGGGATGAACGAGGGGGTGATTTCGGTGCGCACGGTTCCCTGGTCGAGCCGAGTCCCGTCGGGGAGCCAGAGGACGTAGTCCATGCTGTAGTGGTCCGCCGGCGTCAACCGCCGGTCGCCGGTGCCCGGCGTCACCGTCTCGACGTAGACGCCGGCGTCCGTGCGGGTCATCTGCGCGAGATCGATCTCGAGGCTCGCGGCGAAGGTCACGTCCGCGGGCTCGGTCGGACCCTCGCCGCAGGAGGTCGCGAAGAACGCAAACACAGCCACGCACCCGCCCCGCGCAGTTCTCCTCATGCTCCTCTCCCGTGAAACTCGCCGGCCCGCCTCGTGTCCACGTGTCCTACTCTGCACCCTCGGCCGGGTGCCACGCCGCGAGCTCGGGTCCGTCCGAACCAGACGGTCGGCTTGACCGCCCGGGGCACGTGTGCTGGCGGAGCGGCCGGGACGGGACGGCGCGCCGGGACTCCGGCACGTGCGGCCTGACGCGCAGCGGCCGTGTGAGGCCGAGGCTCCCTCAGCCGAGAGTGGCCATGGTCTGGAGAACGGCGTCCGCGCTCTTCTTGAGCTCGGCCCTTTCCCAGTCCGTGAGCTCGACCTCGACGACGTCGACGAGACCGCTCGCGCCGAGCTTGCACGGCACACCCAGGAAGAGGTCCCTCATCTCGTATTCGCCCTCCAGCCACGCCGCGCAGGGCAGAATGCGGCGCTTGTCCTTGACGATGGCGTCCACCATCTGAACCACGGCCGAGGAGGGGGCGTAGTACGCGCTGCCCATCTTGAGATGGGCCACGATCTCGGCCCCGCCCTTGCGGGTGCGCTCGATCAAGGCGTCGATGCGGTCCTGGGCCAGGAGCTGCGTCAGAGGGATCCCGCTGACGCTCGTGTAGCTCGCGAGCGGGACCATGGTATCGCCGTGTCCTCCGAGCACGAGCGCCTGTATGTCGGCGACGCTCACGTCAAGCTCAAGCGCTATGAACGAGCGATAGCGCGCCGTGTCGAGCACGCCGGCCATGCCGACCACGCGCGCGCGCGGGTACCCGGTTTCCTTCAGGGCTACGTACGCCATCACATCCAGCGGATTCGAGACCATGATGATGATCGCGTCGGGAGCCACCCGCTTGATCTCCGCGGAGACCTGGCCGACGATGTCGGCGTTGGTACGCAGCAGGTCGTCGCGGCTCATGCCCGGCCTGCGCGCGATGCCGGCCGTCACGACGACGATGTCCGAGCCCTCGGCGGGGCCATAGTCGTTGGCGCCGCTGACGCGGGTGTCGAACCCCTCGATCGGCGCGCTCTCCCACTGGTCGAGGCCCTTGCCCTGCGGGATTCCTTCCACGACGTCGACCATCACGACTTCGCGCGCGAGCTCCTTTTCGGCGAGGCGCTGCGCGCAGGTCGCGCCGACGTTGCCGGCGCCCACCACAGTGATCTTGCGTGCGCTCATGATCCCACTCCGTAAGCGGAAGCAGCCGGTTCCGGGCACACCCTGCTCGCGACAGCTCCCGTGGCGGTGTTCGTGGGGTCCCGGGGGCGGCGGGGCGGCAACCTACCCCGAAGGCTGGAGGCTTGTCAACGCGGAAGTCTTGGGGCCCGGAAGTCGGTCAGCCGCCGGTTTGCGAGAGGGCCACCAGCCCGCCCGACCCGACGTCGCTGCCCTGGACCAGCCAGTGGCGCTCGGGCTTGACCCTGAGGGTCTCCCGGATCAGGGGGACTAGGTCGTCGCCGCGACGGAGCGGGCTGCGCAGATCGGTCTGGAGATGGCCGAACAGGCAGGGACGGAGCTGGCCATCAGCGGTGAGCCGCATGCGGTTGCAGCGCTCGCAGTAGTCGTGGCTCATCGGCGTGATCACGCCCACCGTTCCCCGGGCGTCCGGAAAGCGGTAGTACGTAGCGGGACCGTTTCCCGGCGGACCCGCGACCGGTTCGAGCTCTGCGATGCCCTGCAGCCGTTCGAGCGCTTCGGTGCACGAGACGAACGCGTTCGCCGACAGCGCGAGGTTGGCGCCCGTGGGCATCAGCTCGATGAAGCGCACGTGCCAGGGCCGCTCGCGCGTGAGGGTGGCGAACTCCGATATCTCGTCGTCGTTGGCACCCCGCATCAGGACGACGTTCAGCTTGATCGGCTCGAACCCGGCGTCCTCGGCGGCCGCGAGCCCGGCCATCACCCGCGCGGCGGTCCCCGGCCGCCGGGCAAGCGCGTCGACGCGTTCCGGGCGCAGCGAGTCCAGAGAGACGTTCAAGCGGCGAACGCCCGCGGCCTTGAGCGCGCCGGCGTGCTCATCCAGGAGGACGGCGTTGGTGGACAGCGCCAGGTCGTCGATGCCCGGGATACTCGCGATCATACCTGCGAGGGCGGCCACGTCGCGGCGCACGAGCGGCTCGCCGCCGGTGATGCGCACGCGGCGCAAACCGAGCGGAGCCATGGCGCCGACGATGCGTGTGATTTCCTCGTACGTGAGCAGCTGGTCCCGGCGCAGCCAAGGCAGGCCCTCCTCGGGCATGCAGTAGACACAGCGGAGATTGCACTTATCCGTTACCGAGACGCGCAGGTACTCGATGCGGCGACCGAAACCGTCGATCATCGCTCGCCCGCCCGGTCCGGGGCGGTCTCTGCCCCGGACCCGCTCTGCGGGTCGAGCGCGTGGCCATCGACCCAACGCGCCCCTCCCGCGATGAAATGCTCGTGCTTCCAGACCGGCAGCCGACGCTTGATCTCCTCGATGACGTGGCGGGAGGCGGCGTAGGCGGACTCCCGGTGCGGGCTCGAGACGGCGATGGCGACGCTCACGTCGCCGACCCCGAGCTCGCCCACCCGGTGCACGACGGCAACATGCGGAGTACCGAGGCGTTCGGCGGCTTCCCGGACAATCGCTTCGAGCACCTCGGCGGCCATTGCCTCGTACGTCTCGTAGCGCATCCCCCCAACCGCCCGGCCGTCGGCATGGTTGCGCACCGTGCCGAGGAACAGGAGCACCGCACCGTCGGAGGGAGCACCGACCCGGGACAGGACGGTGGCAGGGTCGATCGGCTCGCGCTGGATCGCCGCGTCGGGAGCCGGAGCGCCGGGCGGATGAGCCCGCGCAACCGGTACGGACCCGCCCCGCGCGGGAGTGTTCATCCGCCGGCCACGGGCGGGAGAAATGCGATCTCGTCGCCGTTCGAGAGCGCGGCGTCGCCGCGGACGAGCGTCCGGTTCACCGCCACGGCCGGCAGCTCGGGGAGCCGATCGAAAGGCGCGCCGCGCGCGCGCAGCCCGTTGACCAGATCGCCCACGGTGGCTCCCTCGGGAAGGTCGACCTGAAGCGCGGTGGTACCCACCGCGTCTCGGTAGGCGGCGAAGAAAAGAGTGCGGACCTGCACGGAGCGCTCCTGCCGTGGGGTGACTGAGCCTACCGGATGGTGTGGTCCGCCGTCAACCGCCGAGGCGCGGCGGGGCTCTGCGCCATGCCGCCGGACCGATGGGCGGCGGCCGAAGCCTCCGGACCCGCTCCATCAGCTCCTCGCGGAGCCGGTAGAAACGGAGCACCTGCTCAGGCGAGAGCGTACGCAGGAGCGCTTCCATCTCGTCGCTGAACAGGCGTCCCTCGTCCTGGCGCACCCCGGCGATCTCCTGCAGCAGGGCCCGCGCCTCGTCCGGATCGCGCTGGGCGTCGCCGCCGCGCAGACGGCGGCGCAACTCGCGGTCGCGTCGCGCAATCTCGCGCCTTTGCTGCTCGAACGACCTGGCGACCCGTTGCACCTCCTCGAGCTGCTCCGCCCTGAGTCCGAGCTCGCGCCGCACCAGCTCGCCGAAGCGCTCACGGACGCGTCGTTCGAGCTCGGCCCGGTCGGGTCGGCGCGGGCGCTGCTGCGCCTCGGCCGGCTGCGGAAGCATCGTCAGGACCAGCACCGAAGCCATCAAGAACGCTCGAATCATCCGCCCATCTCCTCAAGCAGGGCCAGCAGCGCATCGTCGGACAGCTCGTCCAGGACCGGGGCGCCCGCGACGATCCCGTCGTCCGAGATCCAGCCCGATGCCTCTTCCGTCGCGATCTGCCCCAGGCCGCTGAAGTCCGGCGCGTCGCGGATGCCCACCCAGTACCCGCCCGCCGCGAGGACGAGGACCGCCGCCGCGGAAGCAGCCCACCGCGGCCAGCGGCGCACCGCGCGCCCGCGAGGCGCGACGGGCTCGTCGTCTCTGAGCGCCGCCGAGACGCGCGGGGCGAGGTCCCTGGGCGCCTCGGGCCGCGCCGCGAGCAGAGCGCGGAGGAGGCCGGCCTCGGCCGCGCACTCCGCGCAAGCGTCGACGTGCGCGGCGATGGCCCTCGCCTCCCCGGAGGGGAGCCTACCGGCGACCCAGTCGGGCAGCTGAGGGCACGGTTTCGAGCTCATTTCTCCATCCACTCCCGCAGCCGCCGAATACCGTGGTGGTAGTTGACGCGGGCGGCGCCCTCCGAAGAGCGAATGATCTCGCCGACCTCGCGAAAGCTCAGCCCCTCGTCGATGCGTAGCTGCACCGCCAGGCGCTGCTTCTCCGGCAGCTTCGCGAGGAGCCCGCGAGCGCGCTCGGCTTCGGCCGCGAGCGCGACCTCCTCATCCGCCGTCCCGCCCGGACCGGGTGTATCGGCAACCAGCGGCGCCTCGCGCCGCCGCGCCGCCCGACGCAGGACGCTCCGCGCCTCGTTCGCAACGATGGCGAGCAACCAGGTGCGGAAGCTTGCCTCGCCGCGAAACCCGGACAGACCGCGTAGCGCTCGCATCAAACCCTCCTGCGCGGCGTCGGCGGCATCCGCCTCGTTGCCGAGAATGCCGAGCGCGACCCGGAAGGCGGCACCGTGATGCCGCTCGATCAGCTCGTCGAGCGCCCTCTCGTCCCCGGCCCGAGCCCCTCGAAGGAGCGCCTCGTCGTCGTCCCCCCTCCGCGCCTGACTCACCGTGCAGGTGACGTCCGAAGGGGTCTGGTCGTTAAAACCCGCCCGCCGGCACGGCCTGGGCGGACGGACAGGATCCACAGGCGAGCGGAAGACGGCAGCGCAACCGTCGCGAGCGAGCCAGTGCCCGGAGCGCCGTCGCCCGACAAGGTCCCGCCGAGCTCCCGGCACCCTGGGACTACTCTCTCGGGCTGGGCTCCACGCCGGCGACCTTGTTCCTCAGGTGCTTGGAGGGCTTGAAGACAGGGACCGCTCGTGACGGCACTTCGACCGGATCACCGGTCCGCGGATTGCGAGCCATCCGCGTCCTCCGGCGGCGCACCTTGAAGGTGCCGAACCCCCGGATCTCGATGTTCTCTCCGCTGGCGAGCGCCAGCTTGACCGCGTTCAGGAACCCGTCGACCACCATCGAGCAGTCCTTCTTGGTGACACCGGGGCCAATCGCCTCCGCGACCTGCTCGACGAGGTCCGCCTTGGTCATGCGCGTCTCCGGGATGCGCGAGAATCCATGGTCACGGTACGGCCACGGCGTCGGAACGTCAAGCCTCATTTGAACCTACGCGATTCAATGTGACGCTGAGGGACCCTCGAGGTCCGCCCCGCGGCACGACCGCGCGTCAGCCCCGAGAGGCCTCCATCAGGGAGACGAAGCGGTTGAACAGGTAGAGGCTGTCGTGCGGGCCGGGAGCCGCCTCGGGGTGGTACTGTACGGAGAAGACCGGGAGCTCGGTGTGTTCGATGCCTTCAACCGTCTGGTCGTAGAGGTTGACGTGACTCACTCGCAGCCCGGGCGCCCCGGCCACGCCACCCCCTCGCCCTGCCCGCACGGCGAAGCCGTGGTTCTGCGACGTGATCTCCACGGTCCCGTGCCCGAGCCGCTCGACCGGGTGATTTGCCCCGTGGTGCCCGAAGGGAAGCTTGTAGGTCTCGGCGCCGAAGGCGCGCGCGATCAGCTGGTGGCCGAGGCAGATGCCGAAGACGGGCACGCCGTCGGCCGAGAGCCGGCGGATCGCGTCGGCCGCCTCGCGGACGGCGGCCGGATCACCGGGGCCGTTCGAGATGAAGAGCCCGTCCGGCGCCTCGGCCACGATCTCCTGGGCGGTCGTGCGGGCGGGGATCACCGTGACGCGGCAGCCCCGTTCCGCGAGCAGGCGCGGCGAGTGCGCCTTTACTCCGAAGTCGTAGGCGATCACGCGGAAGCGCTCCGTCCCGCTGGCCCGGACGTCGTAGCGCCGTTCGGTCGAGACGCCGCACGCGAGATCGAGTCCCTCCATTCGAGGGTGCTCCAGCACGCGCGCGCGCAACCCCTGCAGATCGGCATCGGCGGGTGCGATCACGCCGCGCATGGCTCCCTCCGCCCGAATATGGCGGGTGAGGGCGCGCGTATCCACGTCGCGGATCCCGACTACGCCGTGACGCTCCAGGTACCCGGCGAAGTCACCGGTTGCGCGCCAAGAGCTCGGCGCGCGCGCAGCCTCGCGCACGACGAAGCCCGCCGCCTGGGGCCCCTCGGATTCCTCGTCTTCCCGATTGACCCCGTAGTTGCCGATGAGGGGATAGGTCATCGTCACCAGTTGGCCGGCGTAGGAAGGGTCGGTGAGGATCTCCTGGTAGCCGGTCATGGAAGTGTTGAACACGACTTCACCGAACGCCGGGCCCAGGGCGCCCAAACGGAGGCCGCGGAACAGGCGTCCGTCCTCCAGCAGGAGAAGCGCGGGCTCGCTCAGCGTGGTCTCCATGGGCGGGTGGGTGAGTCGCACGCAAAGCTAGCGCACCACTCCGGGCACTCCAACGCCTGAGCGTGAACTGGCGCAGGCTCGGCTCCGCCCTAGCTTGCTGCAGACCTCACCACCGACCGGAGACCATGAGCGCCAAGCTGCCGTGCGTGCACATCCACGCCGACGAGTCCTGTCTGGGAAACCAGTTCCAGGACCGCGACCGCCCCGGTGGAGCCGCTGGACTGCTGGAGTACTGGACGGGCAACGGCTGGGTACGCCGCGACTACTGGGTCTCCGAGCCCTCCACGACCAACAACCGCATGGCCCTGCGAAGCGGGCTCGTGGCGCTCTCGCACCTGTGCCGGCCGAGCCGCGTGAAATTCGTCTCGGACAGCCAGTACCTCGTGAAGGGCATGAGCGAATGGGTGAGCGTCTGGAAGACGAACGCGTGGAGACGCAAGGCCGGTCCCGTCGAGAACCTGAAGCTCTGGAAGGCGCTGGACCGGGCCGCGCAGGGTCACGAGATCGAGTGGGGCTGGGTCCGCGGCCACACGGGTCATCCGAAGAACGAGTACGCCAACTACCTGGCGACGCGGGCGGCGCGCCGCCAGGACGCTTCAGACGGGGCTGTTCCGTCCGGGTTCGAGGCCTGGCTCGGCCAGGAGCGCGAGCGCGGGCGTTAGCTGGACTCCTCCGAGACGACCGAGCCGGGTTGAGCAGGAGGCGGACCGCCTGGAGGTCCGGCTGCCCCTCGGAGCGTGCGGAAGGGAGCCCCGCCGCGTCGATCCAGGGGACGGTCCGTCACACGCTAGGCCAGACGTCGCGCCAACCGGCGGGCCAGCGCAGACGCCACGGGGACCTCGACCTCACGGGTCGGCACCCGGCGGCCCAGCTCGCGTTCCAGGGACGTGACGGTGCAGCCGGCGATCCCGCAAGGCACGATCGCATCGAAGAAAGAAAGATCGGTGCTCACGTTGAGCGCGAACCCGTGAGATGTGATCCATCCCGACGAGACACGCACGCCGAGCGCCGCGATCTTCGAGCCGCCGGTCCACACGCCGGTGCGTCCGGCCGAGCGTCCCGCGCGCACCCCGAACGTCGCCAGCGCCTCGATGAGCGCGCCTTCCAGATCGCGCAGGTAGCGGTGCAGGTCGCGTCGGCCCTCCTCGAGGAGCAGGATCGCGTAGCCTACCAGCTGACCAGGCCCGTGATAGGTCACGTCGCCCCCGCGTCCGCTGTCGAAGATCTCCACGCCGAGTTCCGCCCGGCGCTCCGGTCCGGCCAACACGTGCGCTGGATCGGAGGCGCCGCCCAGGGTGATGACGTGAGGGTGCTCGAGCAGAAGCAGCGTGTCGGGCACGGCGCCCGCGCGGCGGGCCCCGACGAGTTCTTCCTGGAGCGCGAGGCCGTCGGTGTAGGGAACCGTGCCCAGTCGGCGGACCTGCAGGGGCGGCCAGCGGGCCTCTTCCCTACCCGCCGGGGCCCCCGCCGCCTGTTCTGCTGGTCGCGTCTCCGACACGCAACTCCTCTCCGAGCCCCGCCGCTCGGCTCAGGCCCCTTCTCCGGGAAACCCTACGCGTCGGCCGGGAAGTCCTCCAGGAACTCCTTGAGCCGGAGCAGGAAGCGCGCCGACTCGGCGCCGTCGACCAGCCGATGGTCGTAGCCGAGCGAGAACAATGCGCGTTTGCGGATCGCCACGGCATCGGCGCCGGTCTCGGAATCTTCGATGGCCACGACCCGCTTATCGATCGCCCCCGTGCCGAGAATGGCCGCGGTGCCTTTCGGGATCACGGGCATGCCCACGAGCGTCCCGAGCACGCCGGGGTTCGTGATCGTGAACGTGGCCCCTTGAATCTCGTCGGGGGAGAGCTGGCGAGCGCGAGCGCGTTCGGCGAGGTCCGCGATCTTGATGCCCACGCCGATCAGGCTCATGTGGTCGGTGTCGCGCAAGACGGGCACGATCAGCCCGGGATCCAGGTCCACGGCAATGCCTAGGTTGACCGCGCCGCGGTAGACGACGTCATCCCCGGAGATGGTAGCGTTCAGCTGAGGAAACTCGCGAAGCACCCGCGCCGCGGCCCAGGCGACGAACGCGGTGTAGCTCACACGAGCGCCCCGCTCCTGCCACTTCCGCTTGTTCTCGCCGCGCACGCGGTCGATCGCGGTGAAGTCGACCTCGATGACGGAGTGGACATGGGGAGCGATCCGCTTCGCGACGACCATGTGCTCGGCGGTCAGCCGACGGATCTTGTCCATCGGCTCGACGCGGTCGCCCTCGCGCACCGGGAACTCCGGGTGCTGCACCTCGCCGTAGAACGTCTTCCACAGGTCGGACGACGGCGGAGCGGGCCGGGGATCCCCTGGTTCGGCCACCTCGTCGGGCGTCGTGGCGTCGCCGGCGCCCTGCCGCGCGGCGGGCGCCTCCGCTGCACGTCGCGAGTCCTCGGCGAGCTCTCCGGATTCGATGTAGGAGAGGATGTCGCGTTTCGTGACGCGGCCGGCCCGCCCGGTCCCGCGGACGCGGTCGAGGTCGACGCCGTGTTCCGCAGCAATCCGGCGCACGAGCGGCGTGCTCCGGCTCTGGAGGCGATCCCCCGGGCCGGCGTCCGCCGGCCCGCCGGGCTCCGCCTCCGTGCTCTTCTCGGGCGCTCGGCCGACGGCCGTCCCAGCTGCCGCGGCCGCACGCGGCTCGCTTGCCGTCTCCCCCGGCAAGGCGTCCGCCGTCGGAGACCGCCCCGGACCCGGCTCCGGCCGGCTCTCCTCGCCCCCGTCGGGCCGGCGAGCGCCGTCGGTCACGGAATCCGGCTCCGCTTCGGGCGCTCCCCCGTTGCCCGAATGCGCTTCGGTGTCGATGTAGGCGACGATGGTACCGACCTCGACGGTCTGCCCTTCCTGCACCTCGATCGCCGCCAGCAGGCCGTCGGCAGGCGCCGGGATCTCGGCGTCCACCTTGTCCGTGGAAATCTCTAGGATCGGCTCGTCACGCTCGACGGGCTGACCGACCTTCTTGAGCCACCTGGACACCGTGCCTTCCGTGATGGACTCGCCCATCTGCGGCATGGGGACTTCGATCCTGGCCACGCGCCTCCTACGTTGCAGTCGCCGAACACGTCAAGGGAGCTCGGGCCCGCTCCCTTCGGGGGCGGCTCCTTCCGGAGCGAGCGGAGCCACTACGGCGTCGTCACCCAGCCCGGGGAGCACTGGCGAGGGGGGAGCGACGGGCGCGGTCTGCTGGAAGTCCTCCTGCAGGATGGACTGCGGCGCCTGAGCCCTCGAGGACATGATCGACAGCACCAGAGCGAGCACCATGAACAACGTGCCGCCGGTCCAGGTCGTCCGTGTCAACATGCTCGTGGCCTGGCGCCCCGCGAGGATCCCCTCGGTCGCGGCCGCCCCGCCGCCCATGGCGGCGAGCCCTCCGCCCTTGCCCGCCTGAAGGAGGATGACGACGCCCAGGACGAAGCCGTCGAGGACCAGGAGCGTGAGCAGGAATCCGTACATCTGCCGCACCGTGTGCTGAGCGTGTCCCGTTGGTGAAACCGAGCCCAAACGTCGCCGTTGGCGACGGACCATGTCAACGGCTGCCCGAAGCCGCGGGCGCCTACGGCGTCGGAGCCGTCAACGTGACGGGGCCGCCTCCACGATGCCCGCGAACTGATCGGCGTCCAGACTGGCCCCCCCGACCAACAGACCGTCCACGCCGTCTGCGGCCATCAACGCACGGGCGTTGGCCGGCTTGACGCTCCCTCCGTAGAGGACCGGCACGTCGGAGGCGGCCGCGCCCAACCGCTCGCGGAGCCGCGCGCGCAGCGTGCCGTGCGCGGCCTCGACATCCGGCGGCGTCGCGGTTCGGCCGGTGTTGATCGCCCAGACGGGTTCGTATGCGATCAGAAAACCGGCCCGGGCGCCGGGGAGCCCCTCGAGCGCCGCGTCGAGCTGACGCAGGACCACCTCCTCGACCCGCCCCGCCTCCCGCTCCCGGAGAGTCTCTCCCACGCAGAGCAGCGGTACGAGCCCGTGCCTGAGCGCGGCCGCCATCTTGCGGGCCACGTCGGCGTCGGACTCCCCGAACAGGTGGCGTCGCTCCGAGTGGCCGACCAGGGCGTGGCTCGCACCGGCGCCGCGGGCGATGGGCGCCGAAATCTCGCCCGTGAACGCCCCCCGGTCCTCCCAGTGGATGTTCTGCACGCCGATCGACACGCCGGGGGGCCGAGCGGCGACCGCCGCGGCGAGCGAGGCAGCCGGGGGGAAGACGAGCACACGCGGACGTCCCTTCGCGTTCGAGACGCGGAACTCGCGGAAGAACGACCCGGTCGCCGGCGGGTCCTTGTGCATCTTCCAGTTGGCCGCCACCACGACCGGCGGCCGGCGGCCGCTGTCCCCGCTCACCGGTCACTCAGCGCGGCGACGCCGGGCAGCGCGGCGCCGGCCAGGAACTCCAGCGATGCGCCGCCCCCGGTCGAGACATGACTCAGCCTCGAGTTCACTCCCGCCACCTCCGATGCCGCGACCGAGTCCCCCCCGCCCACGACCGTGAGCGCGCCCGCCTCCGTCGCATCACCCGCCGCCCTCGCAACGGCCACCGTGCCCCGGTGGAACGGCGGCTGTTCGAAGACCCCCATCGGCCCGTTCCACAGGATGGTTCGGGCGGCCTCGATCTCTGCCGCGAAGACGGAGCGCGATACCGGGCCGATGTCGCCGATGCGGTCGCCTCCTCGCACGGCGTCACGCGGGACGACGCGCACCTGGGCGCCGGCCTCGAGGCGTTCGGCCACCACACAGTCCACGGGGAGAAGGATTCGCTCGCCGGCAGCTTCCAGGCACGCGCGGGCCATCTCCACGCGCTCGGGCTCCGCGAGTGATCCGCCTACGTCGAGTCCGAGCGCGCAAAAGAAGGTATTGGCCATTGCGCCGCCGATGAGGAGGCGGTCGACACGGGACAGGAGGCTCCCGATCACGTCGATCTTTCCCGAGATCTTGGCTCCACCCAATATCGCGACGAAGGGTCGCTCGGGCTCTCCCGTGATCCGCTCCAGGAAGTCCAGCTCCTTCTCCATCAGGATGCCGGCGACCGCCAGTCCCCCGCGCGCCCGCACCTGCTCCGCCACACCCACCGTAGAGGCATGCACCCGGTGCGCGGCCCCGAACGCGTCGTTTACGAAGAGCTCGCCCAGTTCGGCGAGCGCGCTCGCGAGGGAGGCGTCGTTGCGCGCCTCCCGGGGATCAAAGCGCGTGTTCTGCAGTGCGAGAACCTCTCCGGGGCCCAGCTCTCGAACCGCGGTCCTCGCGCCCGGGTCGACGAGGCCGTCGTGGAAACGCACGCCGCCTCCGAGCAGCTCGCGCAGCCGGTCGACCACGGGCCGCAGGGAAAAGCGCGCTTCGTGACGGCCGCCGGGCCGGCCCAGGTGCGAGATCGCGACGATTCGCGCACCGGCGTCGCGCAGGAGGCGCACGGTCGGAAGCGTCTGGCGGATGCGCGTGTCGTCGACGACCCGCTGTCCTTCAAGCGGCGCGTTGAGATCGGCGCGGAGCAGGACCGGGAGGCCGCTCAGATCGGTCGCCTTCACGTCGCGAACAGTCGCCTTGTCCATGGGGGCGTGATTGTACCGGCCCCCACGCGGGCGGACAACGCGCCGTGCCCTGCCGTCGCCGCACGCGCGCCGTGGACGTCGTTGGTCGACCGGGCTGCCGTGGCTCCGGCCGCCCGTGGGACCCGTTCGCCGACAGGTGCTCCTCGTGCCACTCCGCCGAGTCCTGTAGCCTTATGGCACGATGTCTTGCGTCCACTCGCTTCAGTCCGGGAGGTATGCGCTCGATGAGACGTCGAAATGAACGAATTTGACGGAATCGACGCGCTGCTCAGCACGGGGCGGCAGATCCTGGCCCAGCTGGCCGCCTTCGCCCCGAACCTGCTGACCGCGATCGGGCTGCTCGCGGCCGGGTGGCTGGTCGGCACGTTGCTGTCGCGGGGCGTCGTCAAGCTGATCCACAAGCTGGCCTCGGGCTTTGAGGAGCGGGCCGCCCGCTTGACGCTCCGGCGACTGGGCATCGAGCGGAGCCTGGCCGATCTCATCGGTCGCTTCACGTTCTGGGTCGTGCTAGCCGTCTTCGCGGCCGCGGCCTTGGAGACGTTCGGGCTGCCCCTGTTGGCGATCTGGGTCGGGCAACTCGGCGACTTGCTGCCTCGGTTGTTCGTGGGCGGCCTGATCGTCTTCATCGGCCTGCTCGCCGGCGCCCTCGCGCGGGACGCGGCCGTGGCGGCGGCTCGTTCGGGAGATGCCATGCGTGCGCGCGTGCTCGGGCGCGTCGTGCAGACCGTGATCGTCGCGGCCGCCGTCGTGACCGGCCTGGACCAGGTCGGTGTCGACAGCCGTTTCCTGACCGTGATGATCGCCGTCACCGTGGGCGGCGTGTTCGGCGGGACCGCGTTGGCGTTCGCGCTCGGGGCACGAGCCGAGGTGGGCAACATCGTGGCGATGCACTATGTCCGGCAGACGTTCAGCCTTGGGCAGCGCATCCGGGTCGGCGGCGTCGACGGCCGCATCCACGCCTTCACCACGACGTCGGTCATCGTCGGCACCGGTCACGGCTTGCTCCACCTGCCGGGCAGCAAGTTCAGCGATCAGATCACGGAAGTGCCGCCGCCGGAGGATCCGGGTGGAAGTTGACCGCATCATATCCGACGCCTTCCTTGCCGCCCATCCGGCGGAGGCCGCGCGCGTCATCGCACGGCATTCCGTAACGCAGGCGGCCGACTTCCTCTCCGAGTGCGCACCGGAGCCGCTCGGGCCGGTTGTCGCGGCCATGGACCCCGGCGCGGCTGCCGCCGCGCTCGGCGAGCTCGCCGTGGACCATGCGGCCCAGATCTTGGACGGGTTGCCGTCGGCAGCGGCGGCGGCTCTCCTCCTCCGCTTGGCGCCCGAGCCGCGGGACGGGATTCTCGAGCGCATGTCGCCCGCGACCGCCGGGCGGGTGCGCACGCGGTTGCGGTATCCGCCCGGCACCGCGGGCGCGCTGATGGACCCGGTCTTCATGAGCGCGGGGCCGGCGCAGTCCGTGGCCCAGACGATGGACGGCCTCCGCCGGGCCGGTGCCGCTGGCCATTCGTGCCTCTTCGTCACCGGTCATGAGGGCGTTCTGGCCGGCGTGGTCGAGTTCGGCGCGCTCTTGCGGGCCGAGCCCGAAGCGCCGCTCGCTACGGTGGCGCGCCGCGAGTACACGGCGATCCCAGCCGGCACCGAGCGCGGAACTCTCCTGGCGCATCCCGCGTGGGCCGACCTGCTGACACCGCCCGTCGTCGACGAAGCCGGGCGGCTGGTCGGCGTCTTGAGGTACTCGGCGGTGCGAGGGCAGCCGGCGGACGGAGCTCCTCCGACGCGCGTCGCGGCCGCCGCGCTGGAGCTTACCGAGCTGGCCTGGTTGGCAGGGGCCGCCGTGCTGGAAGCGCTGGCAGACGCGTGCGTCCCCCCTTCTCAGCCGGCGCCCGAGGCCGCCGGCTGAGGCCATGGCGGCAACGACGGTACGCGCCGCGCTGGCAGGCGACTACGTCGGACAGCATCCCGACGAGGTCGCCGTGCTCCTCGAAGAACGCGACACGCACGACGTCGTCGACATCTTCGAACAGCTGCCCCCGAACGCAGCGGCGGCGGTCTTCGGCTCCCTGACTCCGGCTGTCGCGACGGATCTGCTCGCCGGCCTGTCCGAAGGGCGGGCCGTCGACGTGCTCCGGGTGCTGGATCCGGCCCAGGCCGCTCTTGTCTGTGGCCGGCTGGCCGAACCGGACCGGCTCCGCCTGCTCTCTCGGTTGCCTCGGGCCGAGGCCCGGGAGCTCCGGGAGCTGATGGCCTACCCGCCGGATTCGGCCGCCAGCCTCATGGCCACCCGCGTGCCGACGTTCCGGCCGCACACGGCGGCTGGAGAAGTCTTGGCACGGCTGCGTTCGGGCCGCGTCGAGGGACATCACGACGTTGCGCTGGTGGACGCCGGGGGGCGCTTCGTCGGCATGGTGCCGTTGGAGCGGCTGGCCACCGCCGAACCCGACGCCGCGGCGCTGCAGTTGGCTCGGGGCGAGCACAGCGCCGTGCAGGCGATGACGCCGCGCGAGGATGTGGTCGAGCTGATGACGCGGAGACGCATCGGCACGCTGCCGATCGTCGACGTCGAGTCCCGGTTGCTCGGTGTCGTGCGCCACGAAGACGTGCTGTCGGCCGTCGAAGAGGAGGCGAGCAGCGATCTCCAGACCATGGTAGGCGCGAGCCAGGACGAGCACACGTTGTCGCCCGTCGGCTTCGCCGTGCGCAAGCGGCTGCCGTGGCTGCAGGTCAACCTGCTCACGGCCTTCCTAGCCGCCGCCGTCGTCGGCCTGTTCGAGGACACCATCGCGCGCGTGACCTCGCTCGCGGTGCTGCTCCCCGTCGTCGCGGGCGAGTCCGGCAATACGGGTGCGCAGGCCCTCGCCGTAACGATCCGTGGTCTCGCGTTGCGCGAGGTGCGGCTCCGCCACTGGCGCCGGGTCGCGCTGAAGGAGGGGGCCGTCGGCCTGATCAACGGTGTAGGGGTCGCCGTCACGACCTCGATCGGAGTGTACGTCTGGAGCGGCTCACCCGGCCTCACCGTGGTGATCGCGACCTCGATGGTCCTGTCGATGTTGATCGCCGGCCTGGCGGGCGCCATCGTTCCGATGGCGCTGGTGGCCGCCCGACAGGACCCGGCGCAGTCGTCCTCGATCGTGCTCACCACCGTGACCGATGTCGTCGGCTTCTTCAGCTTCCTGGGCATCGCGACGCTGCTGACGACGTCGTTGTAGCCGGGAACCCAGAGACGCTGGTGTTTCCATCGAGTCGTGCGGTGTAGCCCGGGCACCGTCGTGCGATGGGCGGCCCCGTCTCGTGGGGAACGCCGCTAGGGGCCTTGGAGGGGTTCGCGGCCGCACGATTCGCAATGGGCGCCATGGTGACACCCCGCGATCCGCCCGGAGCGCCGCGCCGGAGCGAGGATCGTGCCCGTCCGAGCTTCCTCCGTGCAGGCTCGCCTCTAGGGGACGGCGAAGCGCGCTGCCGCTGCCCGGGCGAGAGAGGGATTGAAGACTTCCACGGCGAGCTCGGTCGCGTCCTTTTCGGCGTCGAAGAGCACGACGACGTCCTCGTTCGGGGCGATCCGCAGCCGCCGCCGCGCGACGCGCTCACCGGACCGATCGAGCTGCACGACGACGAGCACCAGCGTGTCGTCGCCCGAGACCAGCGCGTCGGGCAGACGCGTGGCCAACTCGATCTTCACTTCCCCACCGTCCCCGTCTAGCCGCCGGACGTCGGCCGGCAGCGGGTCCACGACGCGACCGCCGTCCCCGGTGTCGTGAGGCCGGCTCGCGCGGAGGTCGCTCAGATACGCCCGGCCCTCGGGCGTCAGCTCGCGCGCGGCGGCGCTCGCGGCACGGCGCAGCGTGAACGCCGGACCTTGCCCGTACTCCCATAGTTCCGTGCGCAGCTCGGTGCCCTCCCCGACCGCGCGCACGACAAGCGGCCTGCCGTAGCGAATCCACAAGCCGCCGGCGTCCGTCGTGCCGCCGCCCAGGCGCAGGTGGGCATAGACGGCGCGAGCCAAGTGCGTGACGAAGCGCTCGTTGACCGGTGTGGACACGAGCGGGTCGAGCGGCATCCAGAAGCGCTCCTCGGCGTACTCCCGGTCCTCGCCCTCCAGGGACCAGAAGAGCTCCGCCGTGCCGGGCGCCAAGAGCGGACGGACGTCGCGGATGCGCGCCGCCTCCTCCTGGGTGAGGCCTTGGAGCCCCGCCTCCAGCTCGCTGAGCGCGTCCTCGCTGCGCCCAATCCGCTCGAGCGCCACGCCCGAGAGCAGGCGCGCGTACGGATGCCCCCCGGACACGTACGCGAATCTACGCGCCCTTTGCAGCAGCTGCCTGGGCTCGCCCCGCTCGGCCAGATCGAGCAGGAGTTCCACGTTGGCGCCCACGTGTCCCGGATCCGCGGCGAGCGCGGCGAAGAGGGACCGTCGCATGGCCTCGTGTTCCGCCCAGGCGGTGGCGTCAGGCTCGAAGTGCGCCTCGAGTATCCGCTCGAGTTCGGCCGGGCAGAGGTAGTTCCAGGCGATCAGCATCGCCGCTGGCACAGCGTCTTCGACCCCCGGCAATCCCCGCCCCGCGAGTGGGGCGGCCCTCGGGCACGAGCCTCGCATCAGGGCGCCGGCAGGCAGGCGACCGAGATTGGCGCGCACCCTCCAGGCCGCCTGCGCGGCTCTGCTCAATTCGTAGTGGAGCTCCGCCCTGAGCGCCGACGAGACCGGCGCCGCGCCGCTCTCCGCCACTGCGACGCCCCGCTCGAGAAGGGCCCGCGCGTACTCGGAGAGTCCCTGCTCTCCGACGATGCGCGCCAGCGCGAGCAGGGGCGCCGGGTTGTCCGCCTCGCGGTCGCTCGCGGCCTCCAGCGCCGCCACAGCCTCCTCGCGCCAATCCGACGGATCGAAGCCCGGCGGCGGCTCGCCCAGGATGATCCGGTCGGGACCTCCCAGCCGTGCGGCCAATGCCTCGTCAGCGAGCGAGCGTGCGAGGAGCGCGCCCGCTTCCTCGAGGGTGGACGCCGGGAACGCGGACGGGTTCGTCCACTCCGCCGGTGCGTCGGCGCTCGCGCTGCGACGGGAGCCCAGCTCGCCAATGAGTCTGGGTCTGGCCCGGTCCTCGGGCGCGAAGACGAGATCGAACTCCACCCAGGTCGACACCGGGCGACCTTCGCGCAGCGCGGGCCGGAACTCCAGCTGCGACGCTGCGACGAGCGCGGCGCGGTCGATCTCGGGATGTCCCGAGCCCTGTCGCACTTGCACGTCCCCGACACTTCCGAGCGAATCGACCCACGCGAGCACGTTCACGATCCCGCCGATGCGCAGCTCCTGGAGCCGGGACGGGTAGTAGCGACGGATCATGCGCCGCTGGTTCTCCAGGTCGCGCACCCGGGGCGGGATGGTCCGAACCGGTGCGGGAGCCGGTGTCCGCTCTTCGACAACGATCCGGGGCGGAGCCGTTTCGGTGATCCGCGGCCCCTGCGGCACGGCACGGGGCGGCGCGACGGGCGCGGGTGCGCTCGGCAGGGGCTGCGGCACCAGCCGATGGATGAGAGCGACCAGGGCGGCGCGGGCCGGGAACGCCGCGCCCGCCGCCAACAGGAGGGCCACCGAGGCGGCCGCCGCGATCCGCCTCGCCCGGCGGCCCGGATCCGCAGCGACTCCTGCGGCCTCGTTCCTCAACTCGGCTTCGAGCTCGGGCCCGAACGAGGCCCGCTCTTCGATCCGGATCGCCTCGAGCTCCGCCTCCAGCCGAGCGACCTCGGGCACAGGCCGGGAGCGAATGTCTTCAGTTCTATCCGTCATCGACTCGTCTCTATTCCAGTACGTCGACCGCCCGCCTGAGACGCTTGAGCGCCCGGTGGAGGCGGACGGCAACCGCGTTGGGGCTGATCTTCAGGTTCGCGCCGATCTCGGTGTTGTCCAGACCGGCGCCGTAGCGTAGCGCGAGGATCTCCTGGTCGGCCGCACGCAGGGACCTGCTGCCGTTCAGCAGCGCCTCGATCCGCTCCTCCCGCAGCAACCGCTCCTCCTGGCTCGGAACGTCCGCCACCAAATCCGGGACCCGGTCGAGGGTCACGTGGAGCGAGGCTCGACGCCGGAGGGCGCGCAGATGATCCGCGACCGCGTTGTGTGCGATGCGCAACAGCCAGGTGCGCGGAGAAGCGCGCGAGGCGTCGTAGCGCGCGAGCGAGCGCAACGCCTTCAAGAAGACGTCCGACGTGACGTCCTCGGCCGCTTCCCGCGTCGCGACCCGAAAGCGCACGTAGCGATAGACCGACGGGCGATGTTCGTGGTACCACCGCTCGAACGCAGCGGGAAGATCGTGCCCCCGCGCGCCGGGCTCGGGTGACTTCCCCGTCGCCGCCTTCGGCGGGCGCGCCGAACCCGTGACCGGACGGCGCACGCGGTCGACCTCAGGATCCGGAGCGGCTCGGACGGACTCGGGATGTGTGTCCATGCGCATTACCCTGGATTACGCGCGCGCGCATCCGGACCTTACCGTCCTGCATCTACCGGAACCGTTCTACATCTACCGGAGCCGACGCGGAGACGAACGGCTATGGGTCGCCTGGGGGCCGAACCGACTCGCCGGCTCAGCGGACTCCGAGGGTCGGGCGCCCTCGCCAGACAGCCGGGCCTGGGCCACCCTGGCGTTCGCGAACTGTCGACGAGCCTGCATGCTGAGTTCGAGAGGCGTGTCACAGTAGCTACACGCCATCAGCACGGCATCGGAGCCGGCGAGCATCACGTCGTCGGTGTGGCTGCACACGGGACAGCGATACAGGCGCCACGCGCTCGGATCGCCGCCCGTGGAATCGATCGCTTCCATTCTCATCTCCGGTGCGGGCGCAGCCGCACGAACTACGGGCGGGCCGACGCGGACAGACGCGCGCTCACGTAGCACACGAGGTCCACCACGCGGGCCGAGTATCCCCACTCGTTGTCGTACCACGAAAGCACCTTGACCAGCCGTCCGTCAATGACGCTGGTACTGGTCGCGTCCACGATCGAGCTCCTGACGTCCCCGATGAAGTCGATCGACACCAAGGCCTCCTCGCTGACCCCCAGTATGCCGGCGAGCTCTCCAGCCGCCGCCGCCCGGAAGGCGTCGTTGACCTCGTCGATGGTCGTCTCGCGCTCGACCTCGCACACCAGGTCCACGATCGATACGTCAGGCGTCGGCACCCGGATCGCCATACCGTCCAGCTTTCCCTCAAGCTCGGGCAGCACGAGGGACGTCGCGCGCGCCGCGCCGGTCGTGGTCGGGATCATGGAAACGGCGCCTGCCCGAGCGCGCCGCAGGTCCTTGTGCGGGAGATCCAGGATGTTCTGGTCGTTCGTGTAGGAGTGCACCGTGGTCATGAAGCCGCGGCTCAGGCCGAACTGCTCCACGAGAACCTTGGCCACCGGCGCGAGGCAGTTCGTCGTGCAACTCGCGTTGGAGATCACGGCGTGGCGCTCGGCGTCGTACATGTCCTCGTTGACTCCGAGCACGAGGGTCACGTCCTCGCCCTTGGCCGGAGCGGTGATGACCACCTTGCGCGCGCCCGCCTCCAGATGCTTGCCCGCCTCCTCGCGCCGCGTGAAGAGCCCGGTGGATTCCACGACGACGTCCACCTCGAGACCGCGCCACGGCAGCTGGGCGGGGTCTCGCTCGGCGAGCACCTCAATCTCGTCGCCGTCCACACTGATCCCCGCATCCACGACGCTGACCTCGCCCGGGTAGCGGCCGTGGACCGAATCGTGACGCAGTAGATGGGCCAGCGTGGCGCTGTCGGCAAGATCGTTGATCGCCACGACGTCCAGCTCGGCGCCGGACTGCTTGGCATAGCGGAGAACGTTGCGGCCGATGCGGCCGAACCCGTTGATCGCGACACGCGCAGACATGCTGCAGGCTCCGGACAGGGACCATCAAGGAAACACGAGAAGCGATCGCGGCGCGCACGGCAGCGGTGCGCGGGCCCGAGAGCCGCACTCGCGAACGCGACCAGCGTAACCCCGGCACGGCGGGCGCGTTCCCGGGCGCCCGCCGCCCGAACGCGGACCCCGACCCTCGCGCCGTCCCCGGGCGTGGGGGCGCCGAAGCGCGGCAAGCTCGAATCGGGTGCGCCGGGCGCGTCCGGGCAGACGCCGGCGACGAACGCGCCGGACCATGGCCGGATAGCCGGGGCCCGTTAGCGAGCGGTGATGCGCCCGTTCGGCCTGTCGAAGAGGGTCCCCATCCGCGAGGTCGGGATCAGCCGTGCCGCTCGGCTTCTAGGGCGGCCCGCATCGCGTCGACCGGTGCGTCGCAGCCCCACCAGCGCTCGAACGCGACGGCGCCCTGCTGTACCAGCATCTCGCCACCGTCCGTCGCGGGCACGCCGAACTCGCGCGCGGCCTTCACGAAGCGCGTCTCCTCCTTGCCGTAGCCCAGGTCCATCACGGCTCCCGCATGCTCCAGACGAGAGAGCTCGAGCGGCAGCGGGTCCGCCGGGTCGAGACTGAGTCGCGTGGCGTTCACCACCAGATCGAACCGGCCGTCGCGCACGTCGTTGACGGTGCTCGCCACGCGGACGCGTCTTCCCCCGATCCGACGGCTCACGGCGCGCGCCCGATCGACCGTCCTGTTGTAGAGGGTCACCTCGCGCACACCGTCGTTCAACAGCGCGAGCAGCACGCCCCGCGCCGCGCCGCCTGCTCCCAGTAAGAGGACGCGCTGGCCCTTTGGACGCCTACCGAGAAAGCGCTCGAGCGCGCGGCTGAATCCTTCCACGTCGGTGTTGTCGCCGCGCAGCTTGCCGCCGTCGTTCCAGAACGTGTTGCACGCTCCGGTCTTCTGCACCGTCTCGGAGCGAAGCTGGACGGCTGCGGCGGCCCGCTCCTTGTAGGGCAGCGTCACGTTGCCGCAGCCGCCCGCGTGCGCGATGGCCTCCATGAGCGAAGGAAGCTGTTCGCTCTTGCAGCGTAACGCGACGTAGACGCCATCCACGCCCGCCGCGGCGCACGCCGCGTTCTGAATGACGGGTGAGAGCGAGTGCGAGACGGGATCTCCCAGAAGGGCCACGACTCGCGTGGTCGAGCTTAGGGCAGGTTTCACGGGGCAAAGATCGGCTGCAGTCGTCGCAGCACCTCGGGCACCAGATCCTCCAGCATCCGGAACGTATGCTCGTAGTCCCGCTCATCGCCACCGAACGGATCCGGCACGCCTCCCGTCGCGACCCTCTCGCCGCCCTCCTCCCCGCGTGCGAAGGCGTCTATGAGGGCGGCCTTACCGGCAGCGCCCAGCTCGGCCAGGCTGAGCAGATGTCCGGGCGACATCACGAGTATAAGGTCCGCCCAGCGGACGAGCTCGTCGTCGACCGGCCGACTCTCGTGCTCGCTCAAATCGAGGCCGTGGCGCCGGGCAGCCTGCAAGGAACCATGGCTGGCCGGCTCGCCGGCCGCGGCACCGACTCCGCCCGAGCGCACGTCCACCCGCCATCCGAGCACGGCCAGTTCGCGCTCGAAGAGCGCTTGAGCGAGCGGGCTGCGGCACGTGTTGCCGCTGCACACGAACAGCAGCCGAAAGCTCTCGGGTCCGTCATGGTTCACCGTCAATCTCCGACAGTACGGCGTGCAGTCGGGCCTCGGGAATCGCGCCCGGGCGCTCGATGCGAGGGAGCGGGCCCGTACAATCTACCACGGTCGAGGGGAGCGAAGCCGGTAGAGGGCCGCCATCCAAGACCCAGAACTCCTCGGCCGCCGCGGTCCGGCTTGCCGCCGCGAGCGCCTCCTGCCCGTCGGCTGCCGGAGGCTCGCCCGGGAGATTCGCGCTGGTCGACGTAATCGCGCGCCCCAAGCGCTGCACGAGCCGCCGAGTCAGTGCGTGCGACGTCACCCGCACCGCCACGCCCCCCCGCTTCCCCCTCACCCCGGCGGGGAAGCTACCAGACGGATCGGCGAGCACCAAGGTGAGGGCGCCCGGCCAGAACGCGGAGGCCAGAGCGCGGGCCTCCGCCGTCCAAGCGAGCTGCGAGACCGCCGCGATGGAGGGGACAAGCAGGAGAAACGGTCGCTGGCGGCCCGGCTTGAGGCGTCGCAGCGACTCGACGGCCCGTAGGGCGGCGAGCCCTCCGAAGCCGTAGACGGTCTCCGTCGGGTAAGCGATCAGTCCCCCGCCCAGCACGTGTCGGACGACGCCCGCCAAGTCTTCCTCCGACGGCAACTCCGCCCGCACGTCGACGACCCGCGGCGCGCCCAAGTCAGTTGCTCGGCAGCGGGTGGACGGGCCCGGCGCGCGAGGAGCCGGGCGCGACCGCGGCGAGGAGCGCCTCGGCCACCGCGACGTCTTCGGGCCGGGTCACCTTGAGGTTGGTCCGCGGTCCTTCGACCATCACGACCGTTCCGCCGGCGCGTTCGACCAGAGCCGCGTCGTCGCTCAACTCACTGCCGTCCCATGCTTCGTACGCCCGCCGGATAAGGACCTGAGCGAACGCCTGCGGAGTCTGCGCATGCCAGAGCCGGCTCCGATCCGGGGTCGCGACCACCCGTCCGGCATCGTCGACCTGCTTGAGCGTGTCGCTCGCGGGCCAGCCCGCGGCGGCGGCCACCTCCCCGCCGCTCGCCGCGATGCAGCGCTCGAGCAGGGCGGGCGTAAGCAGCGGTCGGGCGCCATCGTGCACGACCACCACGTCCACGTCCGGCAGTGCGTCCAGTGCCGCCCGCACCGACGCGCTCCTCGTGGCGCCTCCGGCCACGCACGTGATCCGTCGATCGAGGCCGCGCAGCCAAGCGGGCGGGTCGATCGCGTCGCCAGGCGCGAGCGCGATGCGAACGGCGACGACATCGCGGCGGCCGAGCAGGGGCCGGAGCGCATGAAGCAGCAGCGGCTCGCCCCGCACGAGCACGAAGGGTTTCTTGACGCCGCCCATGCGTTCCCCCGACCCGGCGGCCGGGACGAGCACGCCGACCCTTCGGCTCACGCGGGAGCCCCGCGCGCGCGGGCGTGCCGCGGCCGGAAGCCCTCCGCCCCGTGAAGGAGACGTCACGAGAGTGGCGCGGCCGCTGCCGCCCCGTCGCCCTCGGAACGCGCCACCGAGTCAAAGCGCGTGTACGCCTTCTGGAAGTAGAGCGCCACGGTGCCGGTCGGGCCGTTGCGCTGCTTGGCGACGATCAGCTCCGTCTGCCCCTCGAGCGAGTTGCCGTCCTTGTCCTGCGGTCCGTAGTAGTATTCCGGCCTGTAGAGGAACATGACCAAGTCGCTGTCCTGCTCGATCGAGCCCGACTCGCGCAGGTCGGACAGCTGCGGTCGCCTGTCCGTGCGCTGCTCGGGCGCTCGCGAGAGCTGCGAGAGCGCGATCACCGGTACGTCCAGCTCCCGCGCGAGCGACTTGAGTCCGCGCGAGATCTCGCTGACCTCCTGCACGCGGTTCTCCGCGCGCGTGGCGGAGGACATCAGCTGCATGTAGTCGATGATGAGCAGGCCGAGGTCGGTCTCCGACTTGAGCCGCCGGGCCTTCGCGCGCATCTCGAGCACGGTCGTGCCCGGCGAGTCGTCGACCCATAGCGGGGCGGTGTTCAGGTGGCCCGCGGAGGCCGCCAGCCGCTGGTATTCCTCCGGCGAGAGCCGGCCGCGGCGGAGCCTCTGCGCGTCGACCCGGCTCTCGGAGCAAAGGAGGCGCTGCACCAGCTGCTCCTTGCTCATCTCCAGCGAGAAGATCGCGACGGTCACCTTCTGCTCGATCGCTGAGTTCTGGGCGATGTTCATCACCAGCGACGTCTTCCCCATCGCCGGGCGGGCGGCAACCACGATCAGGTCGCCCTTCTGGAAGCCCGTCGTGAGGCGGTCCAGATCCCGGTAGCCCGTGGCGACGCCGGTGATGCCCGTGGCCGACTCCTGGAGGCGCTCGATGTGCTCGAACGTCGGCCACAGGATCTCCTTGATCCAGACGAAGCCCTCGCGGGCCCGGCTTTGGGCAACCTGGAAAATGCGTGACTCGGCCTGGTCGAGGATCTCGTCGACCTCGCGTTCGCCCTGATCGTAGGCGTCCCGGACGATCTGCTGAGAGGCGTCGATCAGCCGCCTGAGCAGCGCCCTCTCGCGGACGATGCGCGCGTGGTACTCGATGTTCGCCGCCGTGGGCACCGCATCCAGCAGCTGCGCCAGGTACTCGAGTCCGCCGATGCCCTCCAGCTCGTCGGTCTTCTTGAGCTCCTCGCTCGCCGTGATCACGTCGATCGCGTCGCCTCGCTCGAACAGCCGCGTCATCGCCCGGAAAATCCGCCGGTGAGCCTCCCGGAAGAACATCGAGTCGTTGACGTGCTCGAGCGCGCGCGCCGCGGCGTCGCGGTCGATCAACATCCCTGCGAGGACGGAGAGCTCGGCCTGTGGCGAGGCAGGCGGACTCCGGTCGTACGCCCCCTCGTTGGCCGGGGACGGAGCAACCAGCGGCTCAGGAGGATTCAACGGCGTAGGAACCTGGTCTTGGGCGTCGCGCCGTACGGAGCGGCGTCAATCCGGAGGCGACACCCCGCCGTCGAGCACCCGACGAAGCAGCTGGAAGTCCTCCCAGGTCGCGCGCGTCCAGCCCGGATTTCGCAGCAGCGCCGCCGGATGGTAGGTGCACACGAGGGGGATGTCCCGGTAACTGTACACTCTGCCGCGGAGCTTACCAAGAGGCGCTTTCGATCCCGCCAGCCACTGTGCCGCGAACCTGCCGGTGGCCAGCAAGACCTCCGGCGCCACCACCTCGATCTGACGCTCGAGTATGGGACGGCAGGCCTCGATCTCGTCGGGAAGCGGATCACGGTTCCCCGGGGGGCGGCACTTGAGAACGTTGCAGATATAGACGGACTCCTCGCGCGACAGGTCGATCGTCATCAGGAGAAGGTCGAGCAGCTGCCCGGCCGCGCCCACGAACGGGAGCCCCGTCTCGTCCTCGTTCTTGCCCGGCGCCTCGCCCACGACCACCACCCGCGCGTCCGGCACGCCGTCGTTGAAGACCACGTGCTTGCGGGTCCTCGACAGCCCGCAGCGCCGGCAGCCGGAGACGAGGTCCTTCAGCGGAGCGTGTTCCGCGGGGAGCGTGGGCAGCCCGTGGCCGCCCGCCAGCCCCCGACCGCTCCCCGCCGACTCCGCCGCCGCTGCCGCCCGTCCGGCCAGCGCTTCCAGGAGCTCGTCTCGCTCGGACGACTGAAGGAAAAGGGGCGCCGCACCCAGCTCCTGGCGCTGACGGAACAGGCGCGACGCGAGGACGCGCAGGTCCTCGCTCGGGTCGTCCGCCAAGGCGTCCCTCACCGCTTCTCCAGGAGCCCCTGGACCCGGTCTAGGACGGCCTCGGCCAGCGCCTCCTTGTCCATCAGCGGGAGCGCCTCCACCGCTCCGTCCCCGTCGACCAGCGTGACCCGGTTGGCGTCGGCCTCGAATCCGACCCCCGCCTCGCCCGCCGGGTTCGCGACCACGAGGTCGAACCCCTTGGCGGCGAGCTTCTTCTGCGCGTTCTCGACCAGCGCCTCCGTCTCGAGGGCGAAGCCCACAATCCGGGCACCCGGCTTGCGCGCGGCCCGGGTCTCCTGCGCCACGTCCGGGTTGGCAACGAGCTCGAGCCCGAGCGCGCCTCGGCCCTCGCGCTTCACCTTGGCCGCCGAACGTGCCTCCGGGCGGAAGTCCGCCACGGCGGCGGCAAAGAACACGACGTCGGCCTGCCCGATCCTCGACGCCACGGCGTCCAGCATCTCGAGGCCGCTCTCCACCCGGACGACCCGGGCGCCGGTCGGAGGCGGCAGCGCGACCGGACCGCTCACCACGGTCACGCGGGCGCCGCGGCGCCACGCGGCCTCGGCCAGGGCGTGGCCCGTCCTGCCGGACGAGCGGTTGCCGACGAAACGCACCGGGTCCAGGGCCTCGCGCGTGGGGCCCGACGTGACCAGCACGTCCGTCCCCTCGAACGCCGCGCTCGTGCCGAGCAAGCGACCCACGTGCTGGACGATCGCCAGGGGCTCAAGCATTCGCCCCGGGCCGTCCCCCTCGCCCGCCGCCAGCGCCCCGGCCCCGGGACCCGCGATCCGATAGCCCAAGACGTCACGGCAGTGTGCGATGTTCCGCTGAACCTGGACATGCGCGAACATGCGGTCGTTCATGGCAGGGCAGAACACGACCGGCGCGCGCGTCGCGAGGAGCGTCGTGGTGAGCAGGTCGTCGGCACGGCCCTGGGCGGCGCGCGCCAACAGGTCGGCGGTGGCGGGCGCCACGGCCACCGCGTCCGCCTCCTGTCCGAGCCGCACGTGGAGCGCCGCGCCCTCCGCGCTGAACATGTCGGTCAGGACCGGGCGCCCGGTCACCCCCTCGAAGGAGAGTGCTCCCACAAAGCGCTGGGCGGACCTGGTCGCGATCACGTCGACGGCGGCGCCCAGCCGGGTCAGGTCACGCGCGACCTGGACCGCCTTGTAGGCGGCGACGCCGCCGCTCACGCCCAGGACGACACGCCGCCCCTGCCACGGCGGACGGGGCGACAGCGCCGGCGAGTTCACCGGGAAAGGCTCCGTCCCTTCAGATCTCCGGCTCCTCCCGCCGCCGCCGCTTGACCAGGCGGAATTCGATCTGGTTCGAGATCAGCGCCTCGAGCGCGCGGGTCGTGAGCTTCTTCTCCTCGCCGATGGGCAGCGTCTGGCGCGGCAGCGAGTTGAGCTCGCGGGCGTACTTGGCGGATACGAGCACGCCCAGGTACTTGCTGCCGGTCGGGGCGGCGACGTCGTCGGGAGTAAACACGTGCATTGGCCTTGCCTCGGCTTCTTGGGGACGCTGCCGCGTGGCGCCCGCTCAGGCGCCCACGCTCTGAAACCGCTCCTCCAGTACCCGGTCGATCTGCGAGGTCAACGCGGCGATCACGACTGCCACGTCCACGTCCCCGCCCTTGCGCGCGCCGCCGGCACGGGCCACCCGGCGCACCTCCTCGACCGCGCGGGCCAGATCGTCGTTGACCACGACATGGTCGAACTCCGCGGCCCGGAGGAGCTCCTCGCGCGCGTTGCGCAGCCTTCTGACCACCTCCTCGTCGGCCTCGGTCCCCCGCCTGGTCAGGCGGGAGACGAGCACTTCGGCCGACGGCGGAATCACGAACACCAGCAGTGCTCCCGGGAAGCTCGCGCGGATCTGGCGCGCGCCCTGCACGTCGATGTCCAGGACGACGAACTCACCGCGCCCGCCGGCCTGCTCCAGCGCACGGCGTGGTGTCCCGTAGAGGTTCCCGTGCACCTCCGCCCACTCGGCGAACTCGCCCCTCTGCGCCCGCGCCTCGAACTGGCGGCGCTCCATGAACTCGTAGTCCATGCCGTTGCGCTCACCCTTGCGTGGCGCGCGGGTCGTGGCCGACACGGAGAAGACGAACTCGCCCGTGCCCTCGACCAGCCGGTGGGCGATCGTCGTCTTACCCGTCCCGCTCGGTGCGGCCAGCACGACCGGCCGAGCCCCGCTGCCGGCGCTCACGGGACACATCCCGCGCGGGCGCTCCGTGCATCCGCAAGCAGTACGGACGGCGCGCCGAGGCGCCGGCGCCGACCCGCCTCAAGGCGGCTCACTCGACGTTCTCCAGCTGTTCCCGCAACCGTTCGATCTCCTCCTTGATGGCCATGGCCGCCCGCGTGCTTACGAGGTCATTGGCCTTGGCTCCGATCGTGTTGGCTTCGCGTTGCATCTCCTGGACGAGGAAGCCGAGTCGCTTTCCCACCGCCTCGTACGCGGGCGCGGCCAGCGTCTCGCGGAAATGCTCGACGTGGGCGCGGAAGCGCACGAGCTCCTCGTTGATGTCCCACTTCTCCGCGAGGTAGGCGATCTCGCGCGCCAGCCGTTCCTCGTCCACGCTCTCCTTGGCGGTCAGCTCCTTGACCGCCACGCGCAACCGGTCCCGCTCGGCCGCGAGCCTCGCCGGAGCCCGCTCCCGCACGCGCTCGAGCTCTCGCTCGATCGCGCCGAGCCGCTCGAGGAGATCCTCGGCCAGCCGGCTCCCCTCGCTCTCGCGTGTCGCCACCAGCGCGTGCACCGCCTCCTCGGTGACCCCGCGCACGGCTTCGGGGTCCACGTCCACCGCCACCTCCACCGCCACGGGCGCCCGGAAGACGCCACCCAGGCGCACTACGTCGGCCACCTCCACGTCCCCCGCGAGCCCCAGCTCCTGCCTGAGGAGCCGGATCAGGTCGCGGTAGTGGATCGCCCGGTCGAGATCCAGTACGGGCAGTTCGTCGCCCCCCCGGTCGCCGCCGTGCTCGAGGGAGAGCTGGTAGCTCACGTGCCCGCGGGCGATCCGCGGGCGGATCCAGCTCTGGATGTCCGCCTCGAGCCGCTCGAAGCCGTGCGGCGTCCGCAGGCTCGCGTTGAAGTGCCGGTGGTTCACCGTCCTGATCGCGACCCGGAGACGGCCGGCGGGTGTCACCCGCTCCGCTTCGCCCCAGCCGGTCATGCTCCGGATCATCGCGCTCCCGTCTCCCGGTGGCCCGCGGCGCGTGGCCGGGCGAACCAACCTAACCGGGGTTGGACCGAGCGGGGAGGGCCCCGACCTGGCCGGCGGTGCCGCCGCCCGGGACGCTCTAGTCGAACAGCGTCCAGCGAACGCCGTAGATGCTTCGGGTGAGCGGGAGTCCGCGCCCCGGGAAATCCCGATTGTTCCTGCGGATCGTGAAGTTGTCCCAGGCCACGAAGAGCCGGAACGTCTGGACCCGCACCTGGATGAATCCGAACCAACTCTGGTAGAACGGCACGGTCGCGAGGCTACCCTCACCGCCCGGGTCCTCGACCGGCACGGGCATCGGATCCCTCCCTTCGGCGCCGATCGTGGCCCAGATCTCCAGGTTGCCGCTGGGATAGAAGACGTCGTGGAAGGCGATGGCGGCCTGGTAGCTGCGCCTGGGCAGGTAGCGGGCAGGCTCGTCCCAGAGCGTCAGCGCGCCGGTGAGGGCGAAGCCTTCTGAGACGAAAGGGACCCTGGTGCGGGCGAAGAGCTCCACCCCTGTCCGCTCGATCCCGTCGAGGACGGCCCCCTCGCGGTCCATCGGGAGCCCGAGCACGGGGAGGCTGTCGGTCTCGAGGTTCACGCGGGCGGCAGCCAGTTCGACGCCCGCCCACGCGAAGTGCGCGCCCCAGCGAGTCGCGCGACGCTCATGGAAGCGGAGCGCGGCCGGGGTCGGAGGCGACTCGACGCCGGGCGGCGCGTCCGGATCCGGCAGCTCGGGGGGCAGCGGATAGAGCGGCGCCCCCTTTCTGCCCTCCTCCCAATTGCCGAAGGCCGAGAGTCCGAGCACGGGACGAGTCCAGGCCCGCAGCCGCGAGAGCCCTTCCCTGTCCCCGTCCCAGCGCTCCTGCGAGGTCTCGGCATTCACGCCGCCCCAGCGCGGCAGTTCCGCGCTCACCGACACGTCACCCGAGACCGACGGCAGCTCCCCGCCACCGAACAGCCGGAGCCCCAGGCTGGCCCGCACGGGTCCGTGGGCGAGGTCGGCAGCCAGCCCGTGTTGCCGCCGGGCGCGGTCGACAGGGAGCCGCTCCTCCCGCGCCAGCCCCTCCAGGCTCGAGGCGCCCGAGAATCCCTGGACCACGAGTTGAGGCACGGGCCGCCAGCGGGCGCGCACGACCCAGTCGACACGACTGCCCTCCCCGGGGTATCCGTCGATCGCCGCTCCCGCCCTTTTCCGGCGCCACTCCGCCGTGACCGCGAAGTCCTCGCCCCAGTGGCGCCTGTAGCGCAGCCACGCGCCCGTGCGCGTCGCCTCCTCCTGGTTGGCGCCGTCCGTGTCGACTCGGTCGAATGCCAAGGCGAGGCTCCCGCCCAGGGCCCGCGGGTGCAGGAACGTGGCGCGGAAGAAGTTCGTGTCTAGGTCGCCCGTCCCCGCCTCGATGAGGGAGGTCGGGCGAGGCTCTTCGCCGTCGCGCAGGCTCGTCAGCTCGATACGGAGCTCTCCTGGATGGCGCTCGACGCGGACGCGCTCGACGCCCCCGAGCCCGATCCGCGATAGGTCGGCGACCGAGCCGTCCAGCGGGACGCGCTCGAATCCGTCCCAATAGACGCGCACGCCGCCGCCGGCGAGTCCGTAGGCCGTGAGAGCCTGCGGCGCGCCGTAGTCGCCGCCACGCAGCCGCACCGTGCCGGGCACCTGGGCGAGCAGGTCGGCGAGCGAGAGGCCCCGCATCGCGATCAGGTCCTCGCGTTCGAAGAGCCAGACCGCGGTCGCGAAGCCGAGCGGAGCGCGGCCGTCGAGTTCGGGCACCGTGCTCACCGCCAGCGAATCGGGCACCGAGTCAGTCGCGAGCGGGCCGGGCACCGAATCCGGGGCGAGCGCGGCGGCCGTGTCGGGGAGCGCGAGCGTGTCCGGCGGGGGCTGCTGCGCCTCGGCGCTGGAGGGCAGAAGGGAGGCCGCGGCCAGACAGGCCGCGACCGCCCGGCCGAGCCTCACGCCACTCGGCCCCGAAGCCACTCCACCAGAAGCCTGACCGGTACGCCGTACGCGCCTTTCCGCTGATACGGCGCCGGCTCGGTCCCGTACGCCGTCCCTGCGATGTCCAGATGCGCCCACGGTACGTCCCCCACGAACTCGCGCAGGAACCACGCGGCCGTGATGGTGCCCGCCTCGCGTCCGCCGATGTTCATTATGTCGGCCACCTCGCTCTTGAGCTGCTTCCCGTACTCGCTCCAAAGCGGCAGCGGCCAGCAGCGCTCGCCCGCGAGCTCGCCCGCGCCGCGCAGCGCCCGGACAAGCCCGTCGTCGGTGCCCAGCACGGCCGTCGCATGGCGACCGAGCGCGACCACGACCGCGCCGGTCAACGTCGCAGCGTCGACGATCGCGGCGGCCCCCAGCTCCCTGGCGTAGTCGAGCGCGTCGGCCAGGATCAGCCTGCCCTCGGCGTCCGTGTTGATCACTTCCACGCTTCTGCCGCCGCGCGTCTGAATGACGTCGCCCGGCTTGATCGCCTCCCCGGAGATGAGGTTCTCGGTGGAGGGAACCAGGCCGACCACGTTCAGGGGGAGCCCGAGGTCGGCGACGGCGCGCAGCGCACCCATCACGGCGGCGCCGCCGGACATGTCGAACTTCATCTCCTCCATGCCGAGCGCCGGCTTGATCGAGATTCCCCCGGCGTCGAACGTGAGGCCTTTCCCCACGAGCGCTACCCAGGGCTCCTCCGCTCGGCCGCCCCGGTGGCGCAACACGATGAAGCGGGCCTCCTGCGCTGAGCCCTGATTGACGGCGAGCAGGGCATGCATCCGTTCCTCACGGATCCGCTCCATCCCCAAGACCTCGACCTCGAGGCCCACCTCGCGGGCCATCGACTCCGCCGCGGTCCCGAGGTGGGCGGGCGTCGCGATGTTGCCGGGCCGCGACTGGAGCGTACGCGCGAAGTTCTGACCGTCGGCTATGGCGCGACCGACCGCGAGTCCCGCCTCGGCGTTCGAGCGGTGCCCAAGGTCGATGGCCAGATCCACGGCACTCACCCGCGTCCTGGGACCTGAGTCCTGCTCGAGCGCGGCGCTCCTCAGCTCCTCGAAACGCCACGCCGCCAGGAGCGCGCCCTCCGCAGCGGCCTGCACAGCGAGGGCCACGTCGAGCCGGCCCGGACGGACGACAATCGTGCAGGCTTCGAGTTCCCGTTCCTCGGCGGCCCGCACCGCGCGCGCCGCAAAGCGGCGAAGGGCCTCCGCGTTCCAGTCCTCGCTCTTGCCGACGCCGATCAGGGCCACGCGGCTGGGACCCTCGGCCAGAGCGGTATGGGCGACCACCACGTGGCCCGTGCGCCCGCGGACGTCCCGGCGCGCGGGGCCGATCGCCTCCAGCAACGGCTCCGGAAGAGCCGACCACGCGGCCCCGGGATCGCTTTCGGAGACCGCCACTGCGAGCAGCTCGGCGCAGTACCCGGCGGGCTGGTCGGAGCGGACCAGCCGGACGTCCACCGTCACCGCCCCATGTACGCGATCACGGCCTCGCCGAACCCGGATGTGGACACCTTGTGCGCGCCGAGCATCTGGCGCTCGAGGTCGTAGGTGACCTGCTTCGCGCCGATCGCTCCCTCGAGCCCCCGCACGACCCGGTCGGCCGCCTCCTGCCACCCCAGGTGCTCGAGCATCATGACCGCCGACAAGATCAGCGATCCGGGATTCACCATGTCCCTGCCCGCGTACTTGGGCGCGGTCCCGTGCGTCGCTTCGAAGTTCGCGATCTCGTCGCTCATGTTGGCGCCGGGCGCCATCCCGAGCCCGCCCACCTGGGCGGCGCATGCGTCCGACAGATAGTCGCCGTTCAGGTTCGGAGTGGCGAACATCGAGTACTCGTCCGGACGCAGGAGCACCTGCTGGAAGATCGAGTCGGCAATCCGGTCGTTGACCAGCACCTTGCCGTCCCTGCTCTCGCCATCGGCCACCTCGTCCTCCGTGACGATCCGGTCGCGGAAGCGCTCCCTGGCAAGCTCGTAGCCCCAGTCACGGAACGCGCCTTCGGTGAACTTCATGATGTTGCCCTTGTGCACCAGCGTCAGCGTGGTGCGCCCTCGGTTGATGGCGTAGCGAAGCGCGCGCTCGACGTGCCGCTTCGTGCCGAAGGGACTGATCGGCTTGACCCCGATGCCCGCGGCCTCGCGGATGTTCCTCACTCCCATCCCGTCGATCATGAAGCGGCGCACCCTCTCGGCTTCTTGCGATCCGGAGGCCCACTCGATCCCCGCGTACACGTCCTCGGTGTTCTCGCGGAAGATCACGACGTCCAGCCTCTCCGGCTCCTTCATGGGCGAAGGAACGCCCTTGATCCACCGCACCGGGCGGACGCAGGAGAAGAGGTCCAGCAGCTGCCGGATCGCCACGTTGAGCGAGCGAATGCCCCCGCCGACCGGGGTCGTGAGCGGTCCCTTGATGGACACCTTGAACTCGCGCATCGCGTTGAGCGTCTCGCCCGGCAGCCACTCGCCCGTGCGCTGCTTCGCCTTCTCGCCGGCCAGGATCTCCATCCAGACGACGGCGCGCTCACCGCCGTAGGTCCGCTTCACGGCGGCGTCCACGACGGCCTGCGTGGCGCGCCAGATGTCGGGGCCGATACCGTCGCCCTCGATATAGGGTACGATGGGCCGGTTCGGGACCCGGATGAGTCCCGCCTCGTACTCGATCCTCTCGCCGTCCGCCGGGACGGTGGCATGCCGATATGAAGCCATCTGCCGGGCGCTCCCGCAGGTGTTTGCTATAACGCTGGCTCGATTTGGCCCCCCGGGTCTCCGGGTGACCGCCGGGACACGGGGAACTCGTTGCGGCGAGAGCCGCGCAGGGACTGGAGACCGCATCCGGGGCCGCAAGTTAGACCCGGGACCAAGACCGAACAAGTCAGAGTCTCGTCCACGGACAGGCGAGTCCGAGCCGCGGTGCAGGACTCCGACGAGAGGGCAACCTCAGGAGGGACACGCGGCGTTCAGAGGTGTGTGGGAGCGGATCTCCCGGCTCCGCTAGCTCCGTACCGCCGACCAGATCCGGGCCGTCGCGGAGGGCACCGTGACGGCCGACATCGGCCGCCCGGACCGGGACAGAAGCCATGCCCTCGCCTTCCGGGCGCTCCCGTCCGGGAATCCCCCGGGCGCGCGCTCCGGCGCCTCCCGCAGCAGGCGACGGACCTCCCCCGGGCCCGTCTCAACCGCCGCCTTCCGGCTCGTCGACGGACTCCGAGAGACGGTCGACTCGGCTCTCGCGCTTCGCCGCGAGATAACCGGCGCAGTAGGCGCGCAGGGTGGTCTCGAACGGGTTCTTGTCGGAGGCGGTCCGGAGTGCGGCCTCCCCCTCGTCGCGGAGTCCCATGGCGAGCCGCCCGAGTCGGGCCGCCAGCTCGGCAACCGCCGGATCACCGTAGACCGAGGCCGGCCGCTCCCCGTGGCGCGTCCGGATTCTCTGGCCAGGCGGGAAGGCCGGCGGTGCCAGGCGCCCCGAACGTGCTCCAGCTCCGGAGCGGGCAGCGCCGCCTCCTGACTTCCCCTGAGACTCGTCGTCCATGGTCGGAGCTCCCGTCCCTGACGTGCTGACCCGCCGAATTGTAGGCCCCCCGGACGCCCGCAGCGAAGGCTTCGCCCCTCACACCGTGAGGTCCCAGCCACGGATTTCCTCGAGCAGCCGGTAGTTGGTAAGGTCCAGGTGGAGCGGGGTCACCGACACCATCCCTTCCTGCACGGCCCGGAAATCGGAGTCGTTCGCTCCGGACCACTTGGAGACGCCGCCGCCGATCCAGAAGTACTCCCGCCCCGAGGGATCGAGCGCGCGCGTGATCGAGTCAGAGTAACGTCGCCGTCCGAGTGACGTCACGCGCACGCCCCTCACCTCGGCCGGGGGAACCGCCGGCAGATTGACCGAGAGCAGCGTGTTGGCGGGGAAGCTCTCCTCGTCGAGCATCGAGAGGAGCAGCCGGCGCACGGGCTCTTCCCAGCCGTCCAGTTGGTCGAAAGCCTCGCCGGTGTAGGAGAACGCGATCGCGGGGATTCCGAGCACCGTCGCCTCCATGGCGGCGGAGACGGTGCCCGAGTAGAAGACGTCCTCTCCCATGTTGGGGCCGTGGTTGATGCCGGACAGAACCACGTCCGGGCGACCTTGGAGCAGCTCGCTTACCGCGACGATGACGCAGTCCGTTGGGGTCCCGTCCACCATCCAGCCGCCGTTCGGCACGGGACGAGCGCGTAGGGGGTGATGCAGGGTGAGCGAGTGGCTGGTCGCGCTCTGCTCGCGGTCCGGCGCAACCACGCTCACGTGCCCCAGCGCTCCTGCCGCCGCCGCGAGCACGTGCAGCCCCGCAGCCAGGTATCCGTCGTCGTTCGTGACCAGTACGCGCACGCCCGCCTCACCTCCTCGGAGCGGGCACGGTGAGCACCTCTCGCAGCGCTTCGAGCTCGGCCCGCACGGCGCCCAGCAGCTCGGGGCCCGCCACCCCCTGGCGCTCTTCCTCCAGGCGGCCCGCCTCGCTCATCTCGCAAAGCTTCTGGCGCGCGCCCTCGATCGTGTACTTCCGCTCGTAGAGGAGATGCTTGACCAGCAGCACCTGCTCGATGTCCCCGCGCTTGAAGACGCGGTTCCCCGCCCGGTTCTTCACGGGACGCAGCGCCTCGAACTGCGACTCCCAGTATCGCAGCACGTGCGGCTTGAGGCCGATCAGGTCGCAGACCTCCCCCATCGAGTAGTACTGGCGCTTGAGAATCACTTCGCTCATCCCCATTCCTCCGGCTTGGGGTCGCGCTGCATCAGGTTGGCGAGAGCTTCCCTCGCACTGCGGCCTTCGGCGAGGATCGCGCACACCTCGCGGGTGAGCGGCATCTCGACTTCGTGCCGGACGGCGAGGTCGTGCGCCGCCTGTGCCGTCTTCACACCCTCCGCCACCGCGCTCATATCGGCGAGGATCGACTCGAGGGATTCGCCTCGCCCGAGCCTCCAGCCGACCGCGCGGTTGCGGCTGAGTTCTCCCGTGCACGTCAGCACGAGGTCGCCCATGCCCGCCAGCCCAGCAAAGGTCGCCGCCCGGGCCCCCATCGCCTGACCCAGGCGGGTGATCTCCGCGAGGCCACGCGTGATCAGGGCCGCGAGCGTATTGTGTCCGAAGCCGAGGCCGGCCGACATCCCCGCCGCGAGCGCTATCACGTTCTTGAGCGCGCCACCCAGCTCAACGCCGACCACATCCGTATTCGTGTACACCCGAAGGTATGCATTCTGGAAGAGCTGCTGCACCCGCTCGGCGGCTTGGGCATTCGTGCTGGCCGCCACGATCAGCGTGGGGACCCGGCGCGCCACCTCGAGCGCGAAGCTAGGCCCGGACAGCACGGTGAAGTCGGGCATCCGAGCCTCGCCCAGCACGTCCCGGAGCACCTCGTCCATGCGCCGCAACGTGGCCGTCTCGATGCCCTTCGACGCGCTCACGATCTGGCAGCCCGCCGCCACGTGGGGGGCGGCCCGTTCCATCACGGAGCCTACGAACTGAGACGGCACCGTGCTGACCAGCACGTCGGCGTCCTCGAGCGCGGCCCCGAGATCCGACGTGGCGGCCAGCGCCTCGGGCAGCCGAATGCCGGCGAGGAACCGCGTGTTCAGGTGCTCGCGCGTGACCTGCTCAGCTACCTCCGGCTCAAGCGCCCAGAGCACGACCCGATGTCCGTTGTCGCTCAGCAGCGCGGCGAGCGTCGTGCCCCAGCTCCCCGCGCCCACCACGGCGATGCGACTCATCGCTCGTGCTCGGCGGGCGGGGCCGCGCGACGGGGCCGCCCACGCCCGAAGCGGTGCTCTTCGCCGCGCGCGATGCGTGCGAGGTTCGTGCGGTGCGCCCAGATCACCAGCACGGCGATCGCCAGCGTGAACCCGAACAGGGGCGCGCCGCTCTCGCGCGCAAACAGCCAAACGGCCGCCGGGATGCTGAGGGCGGCCAGAACCGAGCCCAACGCGACCATGCGCGTCGTGAGCACGGTCACCAGCCAGACCGCGAAACCTACGAGCATGGCGGCCGGCGCGAGCCCGGCCAACACTCCCGCGCTGGTCGCGACGCCCTTGCCCCCCCTGAAGCGCACCCAGACCGAGTAGACGTGGCCGAGCACAGCCGCGCTGCCGTACCCGAGAGCCCAGGCCCCCGGCGCCGCCTCGAGGCGCGGAAACAGCCAGGCCGGGATGAAGCCCTTGGCGACGTCCGCCAGCACCACGGGCAACGCCGCCTTCCAGCCGAGGACCCGGTAGACGTTGGTCGCGCCGAGGTTGCCGCTGCCGCGCTCGCGCAGGTCGACTCCGTATCCCCAGCGCCCGACCCAGTAGCTGGTCGGGATCGCGCCGAGCAGGTAAGAGAGGACGACCAGGAGGGCAGGATTCAAACCGTGCGGCTCGCCGCGCGGGACGCGCGCAGTTGGATGCGAATCGGTGAGCCGAGGAAACCCCAACGCTCACGGAAGCCGTGGACAACGTAGCGAATGTAGTGCTCGGGTATCTCCCGCGGCAGGTTGGAGAAGAGCACGAACGTGGGCGGCTCCACCTCGGCCTGGGTACCGTAGCGGAGCTTCACCTGCCGGCCGCGGGAACGCGGCGGAGGCTGCCTGCCCACGAGCGCTTCGAGAGCCTTGTTGACCTCGTGCGTGGCGATCCGACGCAGCCGCTGCTCCTGCACCTGGAGGACGAGGCCGAGCGCGTTGTGCACCCGCTGCCCGGTCAGGGCCGAGGCGAACAGGAACGGCACGCAATCCAGGAACGGAGCGCGCCCGCGAGCGTGCTTCTCGAAGTCGGAGGCGGTCCGCGAGTCCTTCTCGACCAGATCCCACTTGTTGACGACGAGCACGACGCCGCAGCCAGCCTTCCAGGCCGTCTCGGCCACCCTTAGGTCCTGAATCCCCAGCCCGTCGTGCGCGTCGAGCAGCACGACCGCTACGTCCGCTCCGTCGAGAGCGCGCGCAGTGCGCAGGGCGCTGTAGTACTCGAGGGAATCCTTGACCCGCGACTGACGACGCAGCCCCGCCGTGTCGACGAACACGAGCCGCTTGCCGTGGTAGGTGAGCGGCCTGTCGACCGGATCGCGGGTGGTGCCGGCCGCCTCATCCACGACCACCCGCTCCTCGCCCAGGATCCGGTTGACCAGGCTGGATTTTCCCACGTTCGGGCGGCCCACCACGGCGACTCGGATCTCGTCCTCAATGCTCCCGCCGCCCGCCGAGTCGGGCAAGGCCGCCAGGACGCGGTCGAGCAGGTCGCCCATGCCCTTTCCCGACGCGGCCGCCACCGGTATCGGCTCCCCGATACCGAGCGACCAGAAGTCCATCCACGCCGTGTCGTCCGGCAGGTTGTCGAGCTTGTTGACCACGAGGAGGATCGGCTTCTGCTCCTTGCGCAGAACCTCCGCGACGGGCTCGTCCATCGGGTGCGGCCCGGCCTTGCCGTCGACCAGGAACAGGATCACGTCGGCCTCCTGGACGGCCGCGAGCGTCTGTCGGCGAACTGCCCGTTGCTCGCTTCGCTCGGTCACTCCTCCGGTGTCGACGATGAAGAAGTGGCGGCCGGCCCAGTCCGCGCGGGCGAAGTTGCAGTCGCGGGTCACGCCGGGTCGATCGTCCACGATCGCCACACGACGGCCGACGACGCGGTTGAAGAAGGTCGACTTGCCCACGTTGGGACGGCCCACGACCGCGACCGTCGGTAGCTTCCCGGCCACGGGAACCGCCTCAGAGGCCGGCGAGCGCCGCGGTCAACTCATAGCCCGTGACCACGCGGGCGGGCGCAAGGCGTGCGGCCACGCGCTCGAGTGGCAGGCTGTCGATGAAGACCCCGTCGCCGTTGAGCGCCTCGCCGGGCAGCAGCACGATGTCGCCGCCTTCCCCGCCCTCGAGCGCCCGGGCCACGTCTTCCCCAGCCAGAAGCCCCGCCACCGTCACGGTCTCGCCAAAGTAGCGATTCGTCACCTCGACGACGTCGACGTTCGCGCCCGTCGCCTGCTCGAGCCTTGGAGCGAGCTCGCGCAGGAAGGGAGCCATCGACACGGCCGTGGCGACACGGATGCGCCGCCCCGGCAAGCGCGGCACACGGCGGAGTCCGGCCCGGAAGTCGTCGAGGAAGCGGCGCACGGCACCGACACCGTTCTCGGCCAAGTCGAAGTCCTCGTAGTAGCCGGCGGCGGGCATCCTCTCGCGGGCGATCAGGAACAGCTCGTCAGCGGCGACGGCCCAGCCCGTGCCGCGCTCCCCGAGCGCGCGCGTGCGGACCCCGTCGACCTGTCCGAGAGCCGCCCGCGCTTCGCCTGGCGTGAGCAAGCGGACCGGCCGGTTGAGGTTGTAGCGCGTGAGGCCCACGGGCACGACCGAAACCGACAGCACGCCGGGCCCCAGGCCCCAGAGGTCGGCGAGCGTGCGGTCCAGATGCGGTCCGTCGTTCCAGCCCGGGCAGAGCACGACCTGGGCGTGGACCTCGAGCCCGCCCTCCAGCAGAAAGCGGAGCTGATCCAGGACGAACCCGGCCCGGTCGCTCACCAGGAGCCGCTCGCGGACGGCCGGCTCGGTGGCGTGTACACTCACGTAGAGGGGCGAGAGTTGTTGCTCCACCAGGCGGGCCAGGCCGCGGGGCCCGAGGTTGGTCAGGGTGACGTAGCTTCCGTAGGCGAACGAGAGGCGGAAGTCGTCGTCCTTGAGCCACAGGCTGTCACGCGCCCCGGGAGGATTGCCGTCGATAAAGCAGAAGACGCACTTGTTGGCGCATTCGCGCACGGTGTCGGGCGCAGGCACGACGCCCAGCGTCTCGCCCGGATCACGGGCGATCTCGTACACGACCGTCTCCCCCTGCGCGGAGAGGGTCTCCAGCTCGATCTGCGGGTTGGCCAGCAGGAAAGTCAGGTCGATGCCGTCGCGGACGCGCTGACCGTTGACGCGCACGATGCGCGTGCCGATCCGGAGCTCGAGCTCCTCGGCAATGCTGCCCGGGTCAATGCTGGCGATACGGACCACGGACCCTCGTCAGGCTACCGCGAGGCCGGCCTCGAGCCGAGAGCCCGGAAGGCCATACGGAATCTAAAGATAGATCGGAGCAGCTCAAGCTTGTACCCCGGGTCCTGCGCAAGCGACCAGATTAGCTTGAGGAGGGTCGGGTTCGAGCAGGAGACGGGGCTCGACGGCGGGACGCGGCGGGTGTCCGCGACCGCCGATACCCAGGAGCGTGGCAAGACGAGAGGGGGAGAGGTGGCCGTATGAACGCACTCAAGTGGCTTGACCGCGCCGTCATCGTCGGGGCAATCGCAACCGTTCCCCTGGTGGTGATCGACTCCCGCGAACTCGGCACGCCGCTTACGACGGCGGCGGACTGGCTCGTCTGGCTGGTGTTCTTGGCCGATCTCGTCGGCGACCATTGGAGAAGGGCCGGAGCGGGTCAAAAGTTGGCCAGCACCGCGATCGTGGTCCTGAGCTTCCCGGCGCTGCACGAGGTCCTCGCACTGTCCCGGCTCGCTCGGTTGACCCGGCTCGCACAACTGCTTCGCGTGGCCGCGGTCGTCCCGAAGGCGCTGCCCGTATTCCGACGCACCGTCGGCCGACGCGGTGTTCGCTACGTCGCGAGCGTGTCCCTGCTGTCGGTTTGGTTGGGGGGCGGGTTGTTCTATCTGGCGGAACCGGAAAGGGTCGGCAGCGTGTGGACCGGCCTGTGGTGGGCCGTCGTGACAGCCACCACCGTCGGGTACGGCGATATCTCTCCCGTGACGTTGCCGGGCCGGGTCGTGGGCGTGGCCCTCATGCTCGTAGGAATAGGAGCGTTCGCGACGCTCGGCGGCTCGTTCGCCGCATTCTTCATCGAGTCAGGCACGGATGATCGTCTCGGCCGGATCGAGGAACGACTGGGCCAGATCCAGGAATCTCTGGAAGATCTGAGACGGCCCGGCGCAGGGTAGCCCCCCGGTCGTGATCGCGGAGTGTTCCCCGCCGCGCGGGAGCGAGCCTCTGGGGATCGACTCGCTCGACCGGACTCGCGCCGGGCCGTCCGGGGAGGTGGCACCTCGCGGGAGACGGCGCACCCCCGCGAGCCGTGGCACGGCGCGGCTCCTCGTGCCTAGGGTGCGGGCGGCTCCATCTCGAGCAGCTCGCGCGCTCTCGGTATCTCGGCCAACGCCCGCGCGATCTCGCCATCCAGCCGGCTCGCCACGAGCAGCTCCTCAGAGGGCCCCCAACGCAGGTCGGCGATCAGCGTGAGCAGCGTGAAGCGCAGTTCCGGGGTATCCGCGTCGGCCGGGACCTCGACGCCCTCGGAGCGCACCCGCTCCAGGTAGGACTCGACCACCTCGTCGGCGACGGAACCGCTCAGCAGGACGGTCGGCCCGTCCAGCAGCTCACGGCGCTCCGTCACGTAGCCGGCGGCCCACCGGGTCCCGATCGCCCGCTGGCCGGCTCGCAGCCGCCAATTGGGGATCGCCGGTGGCCTCGGGAGGATCACGTCGGGCCGGATCCCGCCGCCGCCGTAGAGCGTGCGACCCTTCGCGCTCCGGCAGCTAGGGAGTCCCGTCGTGTCTACCGGCTCGCCACGCAGGTCGCGGTAGCGCGAGACCGGAATGTTGGAGTACGCGCGCTGGATCACTCTTCCGCACGGCGTCCTGCCCCGGCCAACGTTGATGTAGATCTGCCCCGTGACGGTCGAGCCGTTGTTGAGCGGGAGGGTCAGCATCACGAGCGCCTTGCCCACCGTGGTTCGCCCCACCACGAGCGCCCGGTCATGGTCCTGAAGCGCGCCGGACACGAGCTCCGAGGCGGACGCGGTGTTCTCGTTCACCAATACGACCAGCGGATAGTTGCGCTGGCTCTCCCAGAAGGACCGCTCCACCCGGATCGTGTCGGTCAGTGCTTCCTTTCGTCCGAACATCGTGTGAACAATCGCGCCCTCGGGCAGGAACTCTCCGGCGATCTCGGCGGACTGATCCACAAACCCGCCTCCGTTGTTGCGCAGATCCAGGATCAGCGCCTTCATGCCCTGCTCCTCGAGTTCCTCGACCCGCTCCCTCAGGTGCTCGGCAACGTTGCGGGAGCCGAAGCTGAGGATGCGCACGTATCCGACGCTGTCGTTCAGCATCACGGCCCCGGGCACGACCGTCCCCTCGTCTGGGCGCTCACGCCTCACCGTGCGCTCGAGGCTCGTCCGGCTTCCGTCCAGCGCCCACCGGTCGAGTCCCAGCGTCACGCTGGATCCCCTGGGCCCGCTGAGCACGATCTCGAGTTCGATCTCGCTCGTGGCCCTCACCGGCTCGCCGTCGATCAGGACCAGCTCGTCACCCGGCAAGATGTCTTCGCGCTCGGCTCTGGTGCCCGGGAGCACCTGTTGCACGAGCGGCCGCCCCTGCACGAAGGCGAACGCGATCGGAAGCGGCACATAGCGACCCTCGCGGAACTCCTCGGCCTTCTGCGGATCGAGCCGCTCGTAGGGGACGTAACCCGAGAAGGGGTCTGCCGTGTTGATCATCGCCGTGATCGCGGCGGTCACCAGGCGGTGCATCTGGAGCGAGTCCGGGTGGTTGACTCGCAGATGATTGAGCACCTGGCTGAACAGGCTCAGGTCCTCGGCCAGAGTGAACGGTCGGAGCAGCCGCTCCGGGGCCGTCGCGCTGTCGCCAGGCATCGTCTCCGCGGTATCCGCGGCGGGCGCATCCGGGGGCGTCTCTCCCGGCGCCTGAGCCAGTGCGGGGGCCGCCGTGAAGGCTGCGAGCGCCGTGCCTGTCAGGAGAGACCGCACGGTCATCGCTGGCCCTCCCGGCCCCTGGCCTGCAGCGCGGCGAGCCGGTTCTGCACGCTGGCCCGGGTCCGGTCGTCCCGGGGAGCCAGACCCAGGAATCGCTCGTAGTGCGTGACGGCCTGCTCCGCGTCGCCGGTACGCTCCGCCAGGGCGCCCATCACGACATGGGGCGTGGCGAAGTAGGGGTTCGACTTGACGGCCTCCTCGGCTTCGGCCCGGGCGCCCGATGCGTCTCCGCCGAGGGCCAGGATGCCCGCGAGCTTCATGCGCAGCGCGGGCTCGTAGGGGGCCAAGTCAACGGCCATCCGGTAGCGGAACGCCGCGTCCGCGGTGTCGCCCGCGGCCAGGGAGAGGCGCGCGAGCCCTTCGTGGGCCGGATGGTAGCTCAGGTCTTCTTCCAGGGCCTGGTCGTAGTCTCTCCTGGCCCGTTCCGAGTCGCCCAGCACCTCGGCCATCAGGCCCATCGAGTGGAGCTGGTCCGCCTTGGACAAGTAGAAGATCACGAGTTCTTCCTCGTCGGTCTTCCGTAGCGCGGTCAGCGCCGATTCGTACTCGATGCGGGCCTCCTCGTAGCGGCCCGCGATCGCCATCAGATGGGCCCGCTCCGAGATCCAGTAGCCGCGCGTCGTCGAGTCCGCCCGCTGCACCACGGTGCCATAGAGGTCGAGGGCCAGGTCGATGTCGTGGTTGGCATAGGCGAACAGCGCGCGCACGCTGGGGCCCATGTCCCGGACGAGGTTCTCGATTTCGTACTCAAGCCGGACGTCGTCGAACAAGTCGAGCGGATCGAAGTCCCTTGCCATGCTCCTGACCAGGCCCTGCACGAGATGTTCCTCGAACGGACGGAACTGCAAGGGAGCCTTCAGCGAGGCGACGTGCCGCAGCGAGTCCGCGAGGACTCCGACCGCCGAACGGCGGCCGAACAACATGTACTGCGGCAGCTCGCGCGGTTCGGTCAGAAGCATCGCCGTGCGCCAGCCCTCCAAGGGCTCGGCCCAGTCGGGCTGGAGCCGTGCGGCCCAGCGGAAGTACTCGACGGCGCGCCGCGGGTCACGCTCGAGGCTCTCGACGGCCACGTCGTAGTACGCGCGCGCGCTGTTGGGGTCGGCTCCGTCGGGAAGCTCGGGCCGACGCTCGCCTTCCTGCGAGGAGACGGGCGCGCCCGCGGCGAGCAGCAAACCCAACAATACCCAACAATACGGCGAAGCGACGCTGTCGTAGCGCGACCGAGGCACCGAGACCTCCCGGGCGAGGGCACGAGGGGGCACAGCCGCAGCCCCCGGGACCGTTCGCCAACTTGCTACCCCGGAGCGGGCGAGGCTATCCCAGGGACGGAGGGAAGATAGCGCCCGTGGACGCCCGGGCTCCGCCGCCCCGAACGCGGCCCGTTTGACGGGGGCTCCGTCTTGCGGATACCGTGCAACCCAGAAGGGGAGTAGCTCGCCGACACATTCGGCGGCTGGGCCGTCAATACTGCGCTGTGGCGCGTAGTCGTCCGCGCACGGTCCGGCCGGGACGCGGGGCCGCTGGCGCGGTCCAACGTCAGAGCGAGACCTTCGTTCAGGCCCGCGAGCCTGGGCGAAGGTCTTTTTCTTGTGCCCTGGGAGGGACGAGCGGGAGGGCCGATGACGCAGCTTTGGCTCTGGTTGGGGTTCGGTGCCTTCATCGCCGTCATGCTGGCCGTCGACCTCGGGATCGTGAACCGCAAGGCTCGCGTCATCTCGGTGCGCGAGGCCGCCCGCTGGACCGCGGTCGTAGTGAGCACGGCAGCCGCGTTCAACACCTGGATCTTCCTGGCGGACGGCAGGCAGTCGGGGCTCGAATTCCTGACCGGCTACCTGATCGAGCTCGCGCTCTCGGTCGACAACATCTTCGTCTTCATCCTCATCTTCAGCTACTTCAGGGTGCCCGCGGTCTACCAGCACCGGGTGCTCTTCTGGGGCATCTTGGGGGCGCTGGTCATGCGCGGCATGATGATCGCGGCCGGCTGGCTGCTGATCGAGCGGTTTCACTGGATCATCTATGTGTTCGGGGCCTTCCTGGTCTTCACCGGCGTCCGGATGGCGGTGCAGGACGACACCGAGATCGAGCCCGAAGCCAATCCCGTGCTCCGTCTGGTTCGGCGGCTCCTCCCGGTGACCACGACCTACGAGGGCCAGCGCTTCTTCGTCCGCGCCCGGCTGGAGGACGGCACCCTTCGGCTGATGGCGACCCCGCTGGCGGTGGTGCTGGTGATGGTGGAGACGACGGACCTGGTCTTCGCCGTGGATTCGATCCCAGCGGTGTTCGCGATCACGACCGACCCCTTCCTCGTCTTCACCTCCAACGTGTTCGCGATCCTGGGCCTGCGCTCCCTGTACTTCCTGCTCGCGGGCATCATCGAGAAGTTCCACTTCCTCAAGCTGGGCCTCGCCGTCGTGCTCACGTTCGTCGGCGTCAAGATGCTCATCACCTATTTCCACGTGGAGATTCCCGTGGGCGTCTCCCTGGCTGCGGTGGGCGCGGTGCTCGCCATGTCGGTGGTCGCCTCGCTGGCCTTTCCGAAGGCCACCGAGGCGCATGCCCCGGTCGCGCGCCCCTCCTCCTCGAGGGCCAAGCCGCACACCTGAGCGGACGGGTCCGGACAAGCCCTGCCGGCTCTTCGGCTCCAGGCTCGGCGAGTACCGACTCTCCCCCGAGGCCCACCGCTCATCGCAGAAGACCCCCGTTTGACGCGAGCGCCCCTTCTTGAATAGGTTTTCTTGCTTAGCCCGGTAAGCTTGAGCCACGCTTCTGCGTATCCCGAACACCCCGCACGATCCGACCACACCGACGCGGGCGAGCAAACCTGCCAAGGAGGATTACCGGATGAGATTCTGTATCCGATTCATGCTGGCCTGCCTGCTGGCGACCACAGTGGGCGGCTGTGCCTCTGCGGGTGGCGGCGCCTCGCCGGACGGCATGCGACCTCGCGAGACCTCCGAGACTCGCGACGCCGAGAGCGCGCTGAACCTCGCCATGATCTCGAGCCCGGAAGAGGCCGAACCGAGCTACGAGACGGCTCTCAGCGCGGCCCTGGCCGCGATCACGGCCGATACCATGAACCCGCTCGCGTACAAGCTTGCCGGGCAGGCCCTCATAGGCCTCGGCCGGGTGGACGAAGCCGACGAGATGCTGGACATGGCCGAAGAGCTCCGGCCCGCTTACTTCGCGGAGGAGACCGAAGGGATCCGCGAGGGTGCCTGGATCGACCAGTACCAGCTTGCCCAGCCGATGATGGATGCAGGTGACTACCTCGGTGCGGCCGAAGCCCTCGAGACCGCGAACACCATCTATCAGCAGCGCCCCGAGATCATGGTGGTGCTCGGACAGATCTACGTGCAGGAGGGACAGCCCGACCGGGCCATAACGTACCTTCGCCAGGCGGACTCGCTCATCAATGCGCGGGTGATGCAGGTCGATTCGGCTCTCGCCGTGGAGTGGCGGCTCCAGCAGGCGGACATCCCCGTGCAGGTGGCCCAGGCCCTGATCAGCGCGGAGCGCTATGACGAGGCCGCGGACGAATTGCGAAGCCTCGTGGCGCAGAATCCCGATAACGTGGTGTACGCCAACAACCTGGCATCGATCTACATCGAGACGGATCAGCCGGATTTGGCGGCCGGTGTCTACGAGCAGCTGTTGCAGCGGAGCAATCTGGCCCCGAGCGACTACTACAACATCGGCGTGGGCTACTACAACCTCGCGCGCTACGACGACGCAGCCGACGTCTTCGAGCGGGGAGCGCAGGCCGCCCAGAGGGACCGCGACTCCATCGAGATGTGGGCGCGCTCGATTCAGATGTACCATGCGCAGGACTCGACGCGCGTGACGCCCGAGAGCCTGCAGGAGATCATCGGGGTGCTGGAGCGCTGGATCGAGCTCGATCCCAACTCGCAGGCGGGCAACTTGATCCTCGCACAGGCTGCGAACAACGCGGGTGACGACGATCGCACGGTCGAGTTGATCGAGCGCATGGAGGGCATGGTCGTCCAGGTGATCGACCTCACGCTGCGCCGTAACCCGTCGGGCGGCGCCACGGTGGTCGGAACCGTGGAGAACCGGAGCGGCGCGCCCGGATCACAGGTGGGCATGCGCTTCACCTTCTACGACGCCGCCGGCAACGCGATCGGCACCCAGACCCAGCAGGTCATTCTGACGGGTCCGCAAGCCACCCAAACGACGGCGGGCGGCCGTACGCCCATCGAGATCGTATTCGGTTCGGATCAGCCGGTCGACGGCTACAGCTACGAGATACTGTAACCGCGGGAAGATCGGGTGGCTCAGCGGGGGACCGGCCGAGGGAGGCCGGTCCCCCGCTCTTTCTTCAGGGGTCTAGGGCTCCGCCCCACACGCTTGGTTTTGCCCTGCCCGCTCGGTAGATTGGCCGCCACGCGGGCGTAGCTCAGTTGGTAGAGCATCAGCTTCCCAAGCTGAGGGTCGCCGGTTCGAGCCCGGTCGCCCGCTCTGGCCCTGAGGAGAAGCCCCCGCCGCGTTCAGGTCCGCACCTCTCTCACTCCGGCGCAGGGCGTCGCTCGGCGCCGAGAGCCCACGTAGTCCCCCGCCTTGGGGGGTAGCTGTGCCGGACCTGATTGCCGCCTCGAACGACTAGGTCCCCGTACCTCGGCTGTCGCTCCGGATGAACTTAAGGTCGTTGATCCCAAGGTGTTGAAAGGAAGTAAGATAAATGTCATCAGCTACGTCCCCGGGTGGAGCATCTGCCGTCACCGGCCACGGCGGGTCAGGTGTTCGGCCAGTGCGCGGAAGGCACGGCCGCGGTGGCTGCGCGCGTCCTTTTCCGCCGGTCCGATCTCTGCGAACGTCCGCCCGAGCTCGGGATCGAAGAACAGCGGATCATAGCCGAAGCCGGCCCCGCCACTCTCCGCCTCCGCGACGGTCCCCTCCGCAGTGCCGCTGAAGACCTCCACGCCCCCCTCCCCTTCGGCCAGGGCGGCAACGCACACGTAGCGCGCTGCTGGGCGCCCGGGCCCCAAGTCGGCGAGCAGCCGAAGTAGGTGAGCATTGTTCGCTCGGTCCTGCTCATCCCGGGGCGTCCCTGGAGGGACCGGGGCGAAGCGCCGCGAGCGCACGCCCGGCGCTCCCCCGAGGGCATCGACCACGATGCCCGAGTCGTCGGCGACGCTCGGCAACCCCGTGAGCCGACGGAAGTACACTGCCTTGGAGCGGGCGTTCTCCTCGAACGTATCGTACGGCTCGAGCCGGTCCTCCACGGCGGGCTCCTCGGGGACGCCCGCCTGGTCGAGGTCGAGGAGCTCGAGGTCCGGTACTCCCGAGAGAATCGCGCGAATCTCGCGCAGCTTGTGCGGGCTCCGGGTGGCCAGGACGAGCTTCACCTCACGCGCCCGGGCTTCACCGCCTCACCCAGCGCCCGCCGCTGCGCAGCCACTAGTTCGCCGATACCGGCCATCGCGAGATCCAACAGGTCGTCGAACTGGGCCCGGTCGAAGGGACGTCCCTCCGCCGTGCCCTGCACCTCGACCAGTGCTCCCCTCTCGGTGGCCACGACATTCATGTCCACCTGCGCGCCGGAGTCCTCCCGGTAGTCGAGGTCGAGCTGCGGCTCGCCGTCCACCAGGCCCACGCTCACCGCGGCCACCAGCTCGCGGAGCGGCATGCGGGCCAGGAGCCCTTCCGCCACCAGCGTCCGGCAGGCGAGCGCGAGAGCCACGCAAGCGCCGCTGATCGAAGCCGTCCGCGTACCGCCGTCCGCCTGCAGCACGTCGCAATCGACCGTGATCGTGCGGGGCCCGAGCGCCGACAGATCCGTCACCGAACGAAGCGAGCGGCCGATCAAGCGCTGGATCTCCTGCGTGCGGCCGCTCACGCGACCGCGTTCGCGGCTCGAGCGCGTGTGGGTGGCCCGGGGCAGCATCGCGTATTCGGCGCTCACCCAGCCCGCTCCGCTCGCTTCGCGCCAGGCCGGGACGGCATCCATGACCGAGGCGGCGCAGAGGACGCGCGTTCGCCCGGTTGCGATCAGGCAGGAGCCCTCCGCGTAGGGCGCCGCGTCCAGCTCCAGCGCGAGGGGCCGAAGGGCGCCCGGACCGCGTCCGTCGCGGCGTGGCGGGCTCATCGCCTCGCCTCGCGAATACGCCGGACGAGCTCGGTGCTCGAGTATCCCTCCAGGAACGGAAGGATCTCGATGCGCCCCCCTGCGGCCTCGACCTCCGTGCGCCCGACCACGCTGTCCGGGCAGTAGTCGCCGCCCTTGACGAGCACGTCGGGCAGGAGCGCCGCGATCAGCCCGCGCGGGGTGTCCTCATCGAACAAGGTTACCCAGTCCACCGCCCCAAGCGAGGCCACCACCTGAGCGCGCGCCCGCTCCCCGACAAGCGGACGCTCTGGACCCTTGAGCGCCCTGACCGATCGATCGGTGTTGAGCGCGACGACCAAGAGATCGCCCAGCGCGCGCGCAGCCTCGAGGTGCCGCACATGCCCCGGATGCAGCAGGTCGAAGCAGCCGTTGGCGAACACGAGACGCTCAGCCCGCGGTCGCCCGAATCGGCCGAGCAGTTCGCCCCGGGACAGGATCTTAGCCCCTGCGCTCAGCGGTGCGCTCATGGTCCACGGACGTCCGGCGCGCGCCTCTATGGGCGCGACACCGGGGGGGCGGGCGCGTTCTCGTCGAGGAGCTCGTCGGCGCCCCGGCGCCGGAGCAGATCGGCCAGGCCAAGCCCCAGGTTCTCCGGGTCGTCGATGCCGCCGGTCAGGTCGCCACGCACGACGCGCTCGCCGTCCACGCTCGCCACCAGCCCCCAGAGTCGGATGCCACGGTCGTAGGTGAGGCCGAGCGCGCCGAGCGGGGTCTGACATCCGCCGCCGAGCGCGGCCAGCACCGCACGTTCCGCCCGCACCGCCGCCCGAGACAGCGGGTGGTCGAGCGGGTCCAGCGCGCTCCGGGTCGCGCGGTCGTCGGCCCGGCTCACTAGGGCGAGCGCGCCCTGCCCCGGGGCCGGCAGCCACGCGGTCCGCTCAAGCGCCTCGCCCACGCGACGCCACAGGCCCAGCCGGCGAACGCCGGCCGCGGCCACCACGATCGCGTCCCATTCACCCCGGTCCACCTTGCCGATTCGGGTGTCGAGATTGCCACGGATGTCGTCCACTTCCCAGTCCGGGCGAAAGGCGCGCGCGAGCGCGCGCCGGCGAAGTGAGCTCGTACCGACGCGGGACCCCCTGGCCAGCCCGTCGAGCGTCGTCCGTCCCGCGCGCCCGGCGGGGCCGATCAGCACGTCACGCGGGTCCTCCCGCTCCGGCACCACGGCCAGCGCCAGCCCGGGCTCGCCCTCGGTGGGCAAGTCCTTGAGCGAGTGCACGGCGAAGTCGATCCGCTCCTCGAGCAGCGCGAGGTCGAGCTCCTTCGTGAACAGACCCTTGCCCCCGATCCGCGAGAGCGCGGTCGACCTGTCCCGGTCCCCGGTGGTCTGGATCACCTCGACTTCCACCGCGAGCCCCCGGGCCCCGAGCGCCTCGCGCACGAGGGCGCTCTGGGTCAGCGCGAGCGGGGAGCCGCGCGTGCCCAGTCGCAACGCGCTCACGCCGGCCCCTCCCGCAGGACGGAGGGCCCCGAGCAGCGGATGCGCTTCAAGCGGGCGGGCACGGGCCGCTCAGCCGGAGGCGGAGAAGTGCAGGATTACGAAAGCGCCCAGCAGCACCACCACCCAAAGGAGCATCGTGCCCGTGGGCCGCGTACGCCCCAGGGCACCCTCGGGCCCGTAGGCCTGGAAGAACCCGGAAGCGAGCCGGGCCCACGCGGTCTGCCCCGTCCGTTCCGCAGCACGCCGGCTGCGGTCGATCCACTGCGCCGCGCCGCGCGAGAGCACCGTCAGCGGCCGGCGATAGAGCCAGTCCAGATCCAGCGCGATCGTCTCGGTACGCCTCATGAGCGGGAGCATCACGAAGAAGGCGAGCCCGGCAAAGAGCAGGAGCTGAAGATACGCGACCACGTGCGGCACCGTGTACGGCTCATAGGTGACCGCATGGGGCAGCAGCGCGTAGAGTGGCCCCGGAACCAGCCCGATGGCCACGCTCAAGAACGCGAACAGCCACATGGCCACCCGCATCGGCACCGGGGGATCGGGCGGACGCAGCCCCGAGTCGCGCTGGAAAAACACGAACCACGGAAACTTGATCCCCGCGTGCAGGAAGACCCCGGCCGAAGCCGCGGCCAGGAGGAACCACACGACCATCGCGTGCTCGTCCGCAGCCGCCTGAGAGACCATCGACTTGGAGACGAAGCCCGACGTAAAGGGGAACGACGAGATCGCGAGCGCACCGACCGCACCGCACACGGTCGTGGCCGGCATGCTACGGAACAGCCCGCCCAGCTCGGTGCACTTGCGGCGCCCGGTGGCGTGGAGGACGCTGCCCGCCGACATCAGCAGGAGCGCCTTGTAGATGATGTGCGCGAACGCATGCGACGCGGCTCCGTTGAGCGCCATCTCGGTGCCGATCCCTATGCCGGTGACCATGAAACCTACCTGGTTCACGATCGAGTACGCCAAGATGCGCCGCATGTCGTTCTCGAGCAGCGCGTAGATGATCCCGTAGAACACCATGTAGAGCCCGATCGGTACCAGCACGCCGGTGCCGGGGAAGCCCACCAGCAGCGCGTAGACCGCGGCCTTGGTGGTGAACGCCGAGAGGAAGACCATGCCGCTCGGGCTCGCCTCCGGGTACGCGTCGGCGATCCAGGCCGAGAACGGCGGAGCTCCGGCGTTGACCAGGAAGCCCGCCAGGATGAGCCAGCGCGCGATCCCCTCCGTCGGGAACGCCTGGAAGGCGACCGAGCCCGTGCTGGCGACGTGCGCGGCGAGGCCCGCCATCAGCACCATGCCACCGAGCAGGTGAATCAGCAGGTAGCGCATGCTGGCGGACCACGCACCGGGTTGGTCGGACGCCCAGATGACGGTGGTCGACGCCACCGCCATCAGCTCCCAGAAGACGAAGAGCGTCACGACGTCGCCGGCCAGCGTCACGCCGACGGCGCTGCCGGCGTATACGAGCGCGGCGGCCAACTCGAGGGGGCGGGCCCTCGGAAGCGCGAAGAGCCCCGCCGCGAACGCCGTGATCGAGAAGATCGTGGCGAAGAGTCGGCCGTTCACGGTGCCGTTGACCGGAGCCAGCTCCCAGCCGAGGAACGCAAGCGTCGAGGACGAGCCCACGGGCACGGCCCACACGAGCGCCAGCGTGGCCAGCGGCAGGCCCAGCACGGCGAGCGCGCGGACACGCCCACGGAGCAGCGGGAGCAGGATCCCGCCGGCGATGAGGATCAGGCCCGGCGGCACGCTAGTCATAGTAGCGGTCGCTGCGCTTGAGAGCCGCCCCGAGCGCCTTGGCCAAGAGCACCATCGCCACGCACGCGAGGAAGCCGTACGCGGCGTAGAAACCGAAGGCGTCCTCGACCCCGAAGGCCGCGTGCTGTTCGATGAACAAGTCCGGGAGGACGGTGAGCGCGAGCACGATCACCGAGACGATCTTGATGCGGCGCAAGCTCGCCGGACGAGCCAGCCAGTGCTCCTGCGCGGGGTCGCTTGCCGCAGAGCGCCGAGCGTCCTCGCGGTCCGCCCGCCCGGTCGGGCCGCTCCCGGCCCCGCTCACCCCGAGCCTCCCGCGAGCTGGAGGGCAAGCGCGAGCGGAAGCTCAGGCCAGACGAAGAACGCGAGCGTGAGCGCTGCGGTGGCCGATGTGGCAAGGACGATCGGCCAGGGCGCCTCCCCGTGGGCCGCGACCGCGGGAGCCGGCGGGGCACCCGCCCGTGCCGGCCCATCCGCGAAGAAGGCGGTGTAGACGATCGGCACGAAATAGGCCGCGTTGAGCAGCGTGCTGGCCGCCAGCACCGCCACCGCCACGAGGGCCTGTGCCTCGAACGCGGCTAGCAGAATGTACCACTTGCTGACGAACCCGGCCGCCGGAGGCAGCCCGATCATCGAGAGCGCTCCCACCGCGAACGCACCCATCGTCCACGGCATGCGGCGACCGATGCCGGCCAGCTCCCCGATCTCGGTCTTGCCGGCCGCGGTGTAGATCGAGCCGGCGGCAAAGAACAGCGTGATCTTGCCGAAGGCGTGCGCGACGATGTGGAGCGCTGCGCCCACGGCCGACAGGGGAGCCAGGATCGCGGCGGCGAGCACGACGTAGGAGAGCTGGCTGACGGTGGAGTAGGCGAGCATGCGCTTGAGGTTGCCGCCCCGCTGTAGCGTGCGCAGCGCGATCACCGACGCCGTGATCGTCGTGAACCCGGCGACGTACAGCAGCCAGCGCGCACTCGGCTCGGAGCGCAGGAGATCCAGACCGAAGACGTAGACGAGGACCTTGACGATCGCGAAGACCCCCGCCTTCACCACGGCCACGGCGTGCAGCAGCGCGCTCACGGGAACCGGCGCCACCATCGCGGCCGGCAGCCAGCGATGAAGGGGCATGAGCGCGGCCTTCCCGATCCCGAATATGTAGAGGGCCAGCAGCACGCCTACCGCACCGCCGCCCAGCCGCCCGCGCAGGATGCCTCCCTCCGCGAACGCGAGCGTGCCCGCTACGGCCCACGTCCAGGCGATCGCCAGTAGGAACAGGCCGATCGACGTAGTGAGCAGGACCCCCAGATAGACCCGTCCGGCACGCATCGCCTCGGGCGTGCCCCGGTGCGTGACGAGCGGATACGTCGACAGGGTGAGCGCCTCGTAGAACACGAAGAGGGTCAGCAGGTTGCCCGCCAAGGCCACGCCCATCGCCGCTGAGAGGGCCAGCGCGAAGAACAGGTAGAAGCGCGTCTGGTGCCCTTCCCTGTTGCCTCGCATGTAGCCGATCGAGTAGAGCGAGTTGACCGGCCACAGGAGCGCGGCGACCGCGGCGAAGATCATCCCCAGCGGCTCGAGCCGCAGACGGAGCGCGAGAGCGGGCATGCTCTCGAGGAAGGTCCACTCCGGCCGCTCGCCGGCCAGGACCGCCGGCAACAGAAGCCCCATCACGACGGCGGCCAGCAGGCCGGACCCGGCCAGCGTGAGGCCCTCGCGCAGGTTCGGCCGTCCGCCGGCGAGCCCCACGAGCACGGCCGCCGCCAGCGGGACGGCCAAGGCGAACGGGAGGGCCCAGTCGACGCTCACGGCGCTCCGCCTCGGGCGCTCGCCCGGCTCACCGCCCTCCTCCGAGCACCGCCTCCGCGGCCCGCACCGCCATGCCGGCGGTCCACCTCGCGTCGATCCCGAAGTACAGGTTGGCGGCCACGAGCGCCCAGGTCGGAACGAGCAGACCGAGCGGCGCCTCCCTCGTCTCGCTCCCGGCCGGCGGCGGGCGGAAGTACGCCGCTTCCACGACCTTCCAGACGTACGCCGCCGCGATCACCGAACCGGCCAGGACCGCCAGCGCCAGCGGCCATGCGCCCCGCTCAAGCGCCGCCTGCACCAAGTACCACTTGCTGATGAAGCCGACGGTCAGCGGTACGCCGACCAGGCTCAGGCCGGCGGCCACGAAGGCGGCCATCGTGAGCGGCATGACACGCCCGAGCCCCGCCATGGCCGAGACCCTCACCGATCCCACCGCGTACATGACGCAGCCCATCGTCATGAAGAGCGCACCCTTGATCAGCGCGTGATTGAAGACGTGCAGAATGCCCGCCGCCACCCCGAGCACCGACGCCAGGCTGATGCCCAGCACGATGTAGCCGACCTGTGCCACGCTGGAGTATGCGAGCAGGCGTTTGGCGTCCTCCTGATGCAGGGCCGCGAGCGATGCCAGGACGATCGCGAGCAGGGCGAGCGGGGTCAGGATCCAGTCGAGTTGCATGACGTCGAACGAGAACGCCGCCCCGAAGATCGTGAAGAAGAACCGGAGCAACATGTAGATCGCCACCTTGGTCGCGGTCGACGCGATGAACGCGCTCACAGCCGAGGGCGCGTACGTGTACGCGTTCGGCAGCCACAGGTGGAGCGGGAAGAGCGCCAGCTTGAGTCCGACGCCGACCGTCAGAAAGGCGAACGCCACGGGCACGGTACGGGTGGCGGCCACGGCCGGCAGCCGCGCTGCCAGGTCCGTCATGTTGAGCGTGCCCGTCATTGCGTAGAGCAGCCCGATCGCGATCATCACGAATGTGGCGCCCACGCTGCCCATGATCAGGTACCGGTACGCGGCGGTGAGCGCCCGCCGATCGCTCCCGAGCGCGACGAGCGAGTAGGTCGACAGCGAGGAGATCTCCAGGAAGACGAAGACGTTGAAGAGGTCGCCCGTGACCGCAATCCCGAGCAGTCCGGCGAGGCAGAGCAGGAAGGCCGAATAGAAGAGCGGGATCCGCTCGGGGGCGATTTCGCGCGCCACGCTCGTGCGCGCGAACGGCACGACCGCAGCGGCCATGGCCGAGACGATCAGGAGCACGAACGCGTTCAGCACGTCGACGCGGTATTCGATCCCGTAGGGCGGCTCCCAACCGCCCAGGTGATAGCTCGTCGCGCCTTCGTCCAGGACCTGCAAGAGCAATCCGGTTGCGATCGCGAGCACGAGCCACGCGGCGGCGAGCGCGAGCGTCCACGCCCGCCCGGGCCGCCGCGTTAGCGCGGCCAGCAGCGCCGCCACCAGCGGCACCACGACCTGCAGCACGGGCAGGTGCTGACCCATCAGGGCGTGTCGTCCTGCACGTGGATCTCGTCCTCTTCGACCGTCCCGTAGGCTTCGTGAATGCGCACGACCAACGCGAGCCCGACCGCCAGCGTCGCCACTCCCACCACGATCGCGGTGAGAATCAGCACGGACGGAAGCGGGTTGGAGTACAGGACGTCCGCTCGGTCCAGTAGGATCGGGGCGGTGCCCCCGCGGACCTTGCCGACGCTGATGTAGAGGATCATCGCGGAGGTCTGGAAGACGGTCAGCCCGATGAGCTTCTTCACCAGGTTGCCGCGCGAGATCATCGTGTAGAAGCCGATCATCATCAGGCCGACGACGACCCAGTAGTTGTACAACCCGAGCAGCCTCATTGCGGCCTGCCGCGGCCGACGAAGGCGTAGAAGACGCCGAGCATCACGCCGAACACGGCGACGAACACGCCGAGTTCGACTGTGAAGATACCCCAGTGTTGGCCCTTCTGCGGGCTCCCGGCGAAGACGTCGTAGTCGAGGAAGCGGCCGCCGGCCAGCAGGGCCGCCAGCCCGGTCCCGGCGAAGATCAGGACACCCAGCACGGCCGCCGCCCGAGGCACGAACGGCGGGATCACGCGCCGTGTGCTGTCCAGTCCGTAGATCAGCGTGTGCAAGATGAAGGCGGACGTGACGATCACCCCGGCTTGGAACCCTCCGCCCGGACCGTACTCGCCGTGAAACTGCACGTAGAGTCCGAACAGCAGGATGGTGGGCATCATGATCTTCGCGCCCACGCGCAGGATCGGGCGATCATCCATCGTCGGAATCCCGTCCGCGGCCCCGGCCCGTGGCGAGCAGGAGCAGCACCCCCACGGCCGCCGTGAAGATGACCGTGACTTCGCCGAGCGTGTCGTAGCCGCGGTATGAGGTGAGCACGGAAGTCACGACGTTGGGAACGCCCGTGGCGGCCTCGGACTCCTGGAGGTAGACGGGCGCGACGTGCTGCTGGGCCGGGTTGTCCGGCGCGCCGAAGGGCGGTATGTCGGCGATGCCGTAGACGAGCGCCGCCCCCGTCACCACGACCATGATCAACGGCAGGGTCTGGCGCTTGCGCGGCCTCTTCTCCTCCCTGCCCACGAGCGCGAGCGCGGCCAGCAGCAGCACGGTCGAGACGCCGGCGCCCACCGCCGCTTCGGTGAAGGCCACGTCCACGGCGTCGAGCGTCGTGAAGAGCGACGCGCACAGCAGCGAATAGATGGCCACGAGCATGGCCGCCGTCACCAGGTTGTACACCCTGAGGAGGGCGATTCCGGTGAGGCCGAGCAGCGCGAGGAGCGTCACGTCGATGACGGTCCCCATCGCTCAGCGGCCTCCCTGCCGGGGCCCCGGCTCGCGCCGCCGCGCCGGTCCGACGGGCTCGGCACCGCCGGCCAGCCCCGCACGCGCCAGGGCATGCGCGGCGATCGGGCTCGTGAAGAACAAGAATCCGTAGACGAGCAGCAGGCGCAGGACGAGCAGGCCCGAGCCCGCTTGCAGGCACATCCCTGCGATGAGCAGGCCAGCTCCGGTCGTGTCGGTGATGCCGGCCGCGTGCAGGCGGGTGAACAGGTCGGGCATGCGCAGCACGCCGATCGTGCCCGTCAGCATGAAGAACAGGCCGCCCAAGATCGCGGCCCAGGAGAGCAGATCCAGCACGAGCACCGTCATTCCCGGTCCCGCCCGCGCGTGTGGGCGAGCGTACCGAACTCGAACAGCTTCAGCGCGGCGATCGTGCCGATGAAGTTGATCAGCGCGTAGATCAGGCTCAGGTCTATCCAGTCCGGGCGTCCGGTCAGGAAACCGATGGCGGCGAGCAAGACCACCGTCTTGGTGCCGAACGTGTTGGCGGCGAGGATCCGGTCGTAGACCGTCGGCCCCAGGAAGGCGCGCGCGAGCGCGAGCGACATGCTGACGAGGACGCCGACCGTGGCGACCGCGAACATGTCAGCGCTCCCCGCCCTGTTCCAACCAGCAGACCCAGCGGCTCATGGGGTCCTCCTCGGGCTCGCCCGTCTCGGTGCGCATGAGCGAGTGGACCTCGAGTTCTTCGCCCTCCATGCGGACCGTCAAGGTGCCGGGAGTCAGTGTGATCGAGTTAGCATAGGTGACGCGCCCGACCTCGGTGCGCTGGTGCAGGCGACAGCGCGCGAGCCCAGGCCGGATAGGGAGCCGTGGATCGAGGATGATGCGCGCAACCCGAACGCTGGCGAGGAAGATCTCCTTCGTCAGCCAGAGCCCGTAGACGGGGACACGCGCCGCCAGATGAACGGGCACGCCCTCCTCGTCCACGATGCCCATGCGGGTCGACAGGTAGAGCACCAGCAGCACGGAGCCGGCCCCCAGGGCGAGCATCCTCGGCTCGTAGTGGCCCGACAGCACCAGCCAGAAGGCAAGCAGCGCCAGCGCCAATGAGACGGCTCGGAGATTCATCTTGACCGGTGGGTTGGTGCGTCGAGCGGCCCGCGCGGGCTCGAACGGGAATGGAGCTACCAGATGGACTGGGCGCCGTCAACGATGCGTTGCACGAGCAGCTCGACAGCTTCGGCGCGCCCGACCTCTTCGGTCTCGCTGGCCTCAAGAAACTGCCCCTCGCCGCGCACGCCGCCGCTCTCCCAGTAGATCTGATTGTTCACCTGATCCACGATCTGGACGGAGGCGTTGATCGTGACGGCACGCTGCAACACTTCGGCGGGCTGCCCGCGCGACCCCGGCCGATAGTTGGGAGCGTTGACCTCGTAGCGGGTGATGCGGACCCGGACGACGGCGTCCGCCACGTCGGTTCCCGCTGGCCGGACGCCAAGAGCCCGCGGGAGGTCGCGCGTCAGCAGATCGTGGAGCTCGCCCGTGACCTCGAGCCGCGGTGTGTCGTTTTCGACGGGATCGATCCCGAGCGTCCGGATGTGCGCGGGAAAGTTGCCACCCTGGAAGCCGTACACGCAGCCGGCCGCGAGGGCGATCCCCAGGGCGAGCGTTCGGCCCGCCCGGCCCCGCCCGCGGCCAGCCGTCGGCGTCATGGCACAACCTCCCAGATGTCGGGGGGATAGAGTTCCACGCTCGTTACCTGCCTTCTGGTCAGCGTCAGCTCACGGAACGCCGTTACGTCCCGGTAGGTGGCTTCGCTGGGGAAGCGCCCGCCCGTCGCCGGCTCGACCGCGAGCCGCTCGACCACACGACCCCCGCTCAGTCGCTCGACCGCATGGACGCCTCCGTCCCCCACTACGTAGCGAAGCCCCATGCCTCCCCGAAGCCGGTACAGGAGTGCCGTGCGCCCGTCCGCGAGGCTCTCCCCCCGCTCCAGCGTCGCCGAGCGCGAGGGGCGGAAGACACCGAGCGTGCCCCACAGCATCTCGGGCGGAGGAACCAGTCCATCCGACGCCCCGCCGGGCAGACGCAGGTCATCGTTGACGAGCGCCGCCCGCAGCGCGCTCTCACCGTTCGGGAGGAAGAGATCGAGGCGTGCCTTGTACGGCGGCTCGACGCGCGCCACGCCGCGTCCACGGAACCGCCCGTCGCGCTCCGAGAGCCTCCAATCGAAGAGAATGCGCACCGGCTCCACCAGCTGCCCGTTCGCCTCGAGGCGCAGCGCGAGGGCCAGCGCGTCGACCGGCGGAACGGGCGGTGGCGGCCGCGGCGGCGGCGCGCAACCGAGCGCGAGGGCCGCGAAACCGGCGGAGAGGAGGATGCGCATACGAGCAAGTTAAACGGCGCCGCTGTCAGGGCGAAGTGGCGGGGCGAACCCGGCCGCCCGTAGCTTTGGTCCGGATGTCCGAGTCCAGCCCGTCGGGCAAGCCTCCGGCTCCGTCACGCGCCACGGCGCTCCCAGTCTACATATCGGGCGACGTGCATCTGGGAGCCGTCTCCCGCGAACGAGAGCGCGCCTTCCTGCGCTGGCTCGAACACGCCGGTCGGCGCGCCGGCGAGATCGTGCTGACCGGCGACCTGTTCGATTTCTGGTTCGAGTATCGAACGGTGATTCCGCGCGGGCACACGCGCGTGCTGGGAGCGCTCGCCCGCTTGGTGGACGCCGGCATCCCGGTAACCCTGGCGGGCGGAAACCACGACTGGTGGGGCGGCAGCTACTTCGAGGAGGAGCTCGGGGTCAAGTTCCTTCGAGGGCCGGCCGTGCTGCAGCTGGCCGGGCGGCGCGTGTTTCTCGCCCACGGCGACGGCCTCGGGCGGGGAGACCGGGGCTACCGTGCGCTCCGCTTCATGCTCCGGAGCCCCGCGGCGTGCTGGGTCTTCCGCTGGTTGCACCCCGACCTGGGCACGCGCCTCGCCCGGCGCGTCTCGAAGACCGAGCAGCGGGGCTCGACGGGCGGCACGAACGAGCGGGCCGCCGCGCTCGCCGAGTGGGGCACGCGGAAGCTGGGCTCTGATCCCTCGCTCGACTTGGTCGTGCTGGGGCACACGCACGAACCGACGCTGGCCGAGGTGGAACGCGGCCGCTGGTATGTGAACGCAGGGGACTGGGTCGCACACCGCACGTACCTGGTGCTCGAGGAGGGCGCCGCGCCACGTCTGGTCGAGTGGGAGCTCAGCGCCGGCCAGGCCGGACCCGGAGCGGCCCCACCCTCACCCTGACCCCGAGCTCGGCCGCAGGTCCGGCCGGTCCCGGCACAAGCCGGGATTCGGGCGCCAGCGGCGCGGGGAAGTCGCGCAGGTGGGCGGAGACGAACGCATCCGCCCCACCGAGCAGGGCGAGGAAGACCCCTAGCGCGACCCAATCTTCGAGCTGCTGTTGGCGCGTCTCCACCAGCCCTCGCGCGTCCATCACGGCTTCGTCGTCGTCCACTAGCCCGGCGACATCGTCGGCAGGTCGTCCGGCCGAGAGCAAGGCCTGCTCCAGGCGCGTCTCCTCGAGTGACTGCGCGTCCTTGGCGATCGACAGCCGCCTGAAGGTCCGCGCGAGCATCACGCCCGTCACGGTCTCGGCCGCGAAGTAGAACGCCCCCCGTGCATACGACCCGATCGAGGCATGTCCCCAGCCGGGTACCAGCACGGCCCGCACGAACGCGCCCCGCGGACTCATGGGGTCAGGGAGCGGGTCCTGGTTGCGGGCGTCGACGGCAGTGTCCGGGGGGAGGGCAAGCGTGTCGGGCGACTGTCCGGAGAGCGCACCTGCGCCGAGCGCCGCCGCCAGCGCAGCCGCCAGCGCCGGCGCCAGTGGACGTTGGAACGTGCCGGCTCTCACGGAGCGTCCGCCGCCCGAGCCACCGCGTCGATCTCCACCTTGACGGAGCGGGGCAACCGCGCCGCCTGCACCGTCGCACGCGCCGGCCTGTGTGTACCGAAGCGGCGCTCGTACACCTCGTTCACGGCACCGAAATCGGCTAGGTCGGCCAGAAAAACGGTGGTCTTCACAACCGTGGCAAGCGACGCACCCGCCGCCTCGAGCACCGACGCGAGGTTTCCGAGCACCCGTTCGGTCTGAGCGGCCGCATCGCCCTCGCCCACGATCTCCCCGGTCACGGGGTCGAGCGCGATCTGACCCGAGCAAAACACCCAGCCGTTCACCGCGACGGCCTGCGAATACGGCCCGACGGCTCGCGGGGCGGCGTCGGTGTGGATGGTCTCCATCGGCATGGCACTGAGCTCCCGATTCAGGTGGATTCGAAGGCGCGGTAGTGCCTCAGGATCTCGTCCGGGCTAACGGTCGCCACTCCCGCCTTGGCGACTTCGAGTGCTGCGGCGTGGTTGGCCACGATGGCCGCCTCGACCGGCGTCGCGCCGGCGCCCAGCGCGAGCCCGACGACTGCGGTGACCGTGTCGCCCGCGCCGGAGACATCGTACACGGAATGCGCGACCGCCGGTACGCGCAGGTGCTCGCCGCCCGCCGTGCGCAGGGCCATGCCGTCCTCACCCAAGGTGACGAGCAGGTGCGCGCAACCGACCCGCGCTCGGACCGCCTCCATCCAATTCCCATCGTCCGGCCGGATCGGCTCGCCCAACGCGTCGGAGAGTTCCTTGGCGTTCGGCTTGAGGAGTGTCACACCTTCGAAGTCGAAGAAGCGCAGGCGTTTGGGGTCCACGACGATCGGTACACCGTACTCCCCGCTCGCGCGCCGCACAGCGTTGAGCACCGATGGGACGACCACCCCTTTGTTGTAGTCCTCGACGACGATCACGCCCGCGCGGCCCGCGAGACCTGCGACCCGGTCGGCCAGCTCCTCGGCCAATGCGCCGTCCAGGTCGACGCTGACCTCGTGGTCGTAGCGCACGACCTGCTGGCGGCGCGCCAGCACGCGCGTCTTCATCGTGGTGCGCCGGTCGGCGGCGCAGACCAAGCCTTCAGTCCCGACGCCCAGCCGCTCAAGCTCGCGTCGCAGCAGGACGCCGCCGGTGTCGTCACCGACGATGCCCACCACATCGCATCCCGCGCCCAGCGAGACCGCGTTGTTGGCCACGTTCGCCGCGCCGCCTGCAGCGGACCATTCGGACTCCACGCGCACGACCGGGACGGGTGCCTCCGGCGAGATCCGGTCCACTACACCGCTGACGTAGCGGTCGAGCATGAGGTCACCGACCACGAGCACGTGAACCTGCGTCGCGTGTTCCAGGATCTGCCGAACGCGGGACTCGGATGGGTGCTCCATCAGCTGGGAAGCTGAACCATCGGCGGCGTTGGCGGCCTCACTCGAGCAGGACGCGGAGCGTTTCCTCGAACCTCGGGTCCCCTTCCTCGACGGGTCCCACAACGGCGTGTCGGATCGTCCAGTCGCGGTCGATCAGGAACGTGGTCGGCAGCCCGGGTGCAGTGAAGCGCTCGACCGACGCCATGTCCGGGTCGTGCAGCACCGTGTAGTCGAGCCCGAACTCCGCCACGAAATCCCGTATCTCGCTGTCGAAGCCGCGCGCGTCCACGGTTATGCCCACCACTGCGAGCCCCTGCCCTCTCCGGCTCCGGTAGAGCCGCTGCAGATAGGGGGCCTCCTGGCGGCACGGGACGCACCAGGTCGCCCACAGGTTCACGAGGAGGGGCTGTCCGCGAAAGGACGAAAGTGCCACGGTGTCGCCTTCGAGAGTCAGCACGGTGACGTCGGGCATGGGTGCGCCGACCGCGACCGCCGGCTCTGCGGGCGCGCAGCCGACCGCCCAGGCGACCGCGACGGCTGCGCCTGCCGAAATCCCGATCGGGCAGCCCCTGTGCGGCCTCGGCCGACTCGATCGTCTCCCCGTGTGAACGTGCCCGGACGCCGGCTCGGTCAAGCGCTCCGCACGGGGCGATGCCGTGCGCGAGGTCGAGGGGGGAAGGAAAGGCATCGCGGTCGGCGCTCGCTCGCGTGGGCGGCAGGGAACTTGCCTGTCACGCCGGGTAGAGGCGGAGGACGAGTAACATCGGCGAAGCCACAGGCTGATGCAACGAGCCCTCCGGGCCCCAGCCGCTGGCGCTGCCCGCCGTTGCGGCGTCCCGCACGTGCTTGGCCAGCCCCTTGGCGGGGTCTGGGAACGCGTACCGAAAGAGGACCTATGCGACACTCCCGGTGGTGCGCTAGCGCGCCGACGTTCGCCGCTCTCCTGCTGGCCTCCTGGGGCCTCCACGCCCTCGCGCCGGAGCCGCTGGCAGCTCAGTACTTCGGCCGCAACAAGGTGCAATACGAGGACTTCGACTTCCGCGTCCTCGAACTCCCGCACTGGGAGCTGTACTTCTATCCGGGTCAGGAAGAGTCGATCCCAGACATCGCGCGCATGGCGGAGCGCTGGTACGAGAGGTTCGCGCGCACGTTCCAGCACGAGTTCGAGCGGACCAAGCCGCTCATCATGTATGCCGATCACCCGGATTTCCAGCAGACCAACACGCTGTCCGGCTTCATCGGCGAGGGCACGGGCGGCGTAACCGAATCGCTCAAGAACCGCATCATCATGCCGCAGACCGGGTCGTACCAAGACACCGATCACGTGCTCGGCCACGAAATCGTGCACGCGTTTCAGTACAACATCGCGCAGACCAGGCGGGGCGGCGGCCTGCAGGGCCTGGGTTCGCTGCCCCTGTGGTTGATCGAGGGAATGGCGGAGTACCTCTCGGCCGGGCGCGAAAGCTCGCTCACCGGCATGTGGCTGCGCGACGCGCTCCGCAAGGACGACTTCCCGACCATCCGCGACCTGACCGAGGGTGGGCGCTATTTCCCGTATCGATTCGGCCAGGCGTTGTGGGCGTACGTCGGGGGCACGTACGGAGACGACGCCGTCACGCAGCTCTTCCGGCGCGCCCTCCGGATCGGCTTCCCGTCGGCGATCGAGCAGGTGCTAGGAGTCCAGCACGACACGCTGTCCGCCGACTGGAAACAGGCGGTAGAGCGCAGCTACGGCTCGCTGCTGGCCGACCGCACACCGCCCGACTCGACCGGTACGCTGCTGCTCGCTCCCTCGACGGGCGCGGGCACGCAGAACCTCGGGCCCGCGCTCTCGCCCGACGGGCGCTACATCACGTACCTGTCCGAGCAGGATCTCTTCTCGATCGACTTGTTCCTGGCGGAGGCCAACACCGGGCGTGTGATCCGAAAGCTGTCGAGTGCGACCTCGAGTCCGCACTTCGACGCTCTGCGCTACGTCGAATCCGCCGGAGCGTGGTCGCCCGACGGCACTCAGTTCGCCTTCGCCGTCTTCAAGGGCGGAGACAACGCGATCACGATCGTCAACGTCGAGAACGGCAACGAGGTACGCACGTTCCACCCGCTGCCTGCCGGCGCCATCAACAACCCGTCCTGGTCGCCCGACGGCCGCACGATCGCCTTCAGCGGCACCATGGGCGGCATCAGCGACTTGTACCTGTGGGACCTCGAGAGCGACGGGGTTCGGCGGCTCACGCACGACAAGTACGCGGACTTCCACCCCGACTGGTCGCCCGACGGCTCGACGATCGTCTTTGCGTCCGACCGCGGCCCGGAAACGGACTTCGACCGCCTTGTATACAGCAAGTTCCGGCTCTCCTTCGTCGACGTGGAGAGCGGCCACGTGTCGACCCCGGAGATCTTCGGCAACACACGCCACTCGGACCCGCACTACGGTCCCGAGGGCCGGGTGTACTTCCTGTCCGCGCCCGACGGCTTCAGCGACGTGTACCGCTACGACCCCGGCACCGAGACGATAGAGCGCATCACCCGCATCGCGACCGGGGTGAGCGGGCACACCGAGATGGCCCCCGCGCTGTCGGTGGCGGAGGAGAGCGGCGACCTCGCATTCTCCGTGTTCAGCGGCTTCGAGTTCCACGTCGTCCGCATGGCCGCCAGCCCGCCGAGCACGGCGGCCACCGCCCCGACGCCGGAGGAGGCACGCGGACGTCAGCTCCCCCCTCAGGAGCCCGACCGCTTCAGCCGCGTGAGCACGTACCTAGACGACCCCGACACGGGTCTCGAACCGCCCGGAGCCTTCGCCCTGTCCGAAGCGGAGAGCTACCAGTCCGTGCTCGCGCTCGACTACGTGGGCCAGCCCTCATTCGGCGTGGGCACCGACCGCTTCGGCAACTACGTCGGCGGGGGCGCATCGGCCTACTTCTCGGACATGCTGGGCAACCGCGTGTTCGGGACCGCGGTGCAGGCGCAGGGTACGGTCAGGGACATCGGCGGGGCGACCTTCTACGCGGACTTGGGCCACCGCTGGAACCGGGCCATCGCCGTGAGCCACATCCCCTACGTACTGTCCTACGTGGGTCACGGTTTCGACGATCGCGGCCCCTATTTGGGGCAGATCATCGACCGACACTACGTGAGCACGGCGGTCGGCCAATTGAGCTATCCGTTCTCGCAGACGCGCCGCTTCGAGATCCAGGGCGGCTTCACCCGCTACGCGAGCCACCGGGAGATCCAGAAATACTACCTCGACCAGTTCAACCGCATCTACGACCGGATAGACCAGAACCTGGACTCGCGCTTCGAGCCGCTGAACCTGTTCAACGCCAGCGTCGCGCTGGTCAGGGACAATTCGTTCATGGCCTTCACCTCGCCGGTTCGCGGCGCGCGCTCGCGTTACGAGCTGGGCGCCACGGCCGGCACGCTGAACTTCATCACCGCCACGGCCGACTGGCGGCGCTATTACGGGCTGCACCGCAACGTGACGCTCGCCATGCGTGCGCTCCACTTCGGACGCTACGGCAAGCTGTCCGAAGAGAACGTGCAGGTGATGCAGCCGACGTTCCTGGGCTACGAGTGGTACCTGCGCGGTTACGCCTACGACACGTTCGAGCCGGAGGAGTGCATCCTCAGCCAGACGGCGGACGGGGATGGCGGGAGCTGCCCGGTCCGCAACCGTCTGTTCGGCCACAAGCTGGGAGTGCTGAGCGTCGAGCTCCGCATGCCGTTGCTGGGCATCGAGGAATACGGGGTATTCACCTTCCCGTTCGTGCCGACGGAACTCGTGCTGTTCACCGAGGGCGGCATCGCCTGGGACAGCAACCTGACCAACGTGGACGGCAGCATACAGGACGTGCCGGACGAGCCGGTCTGGGAGCTGAGCCGCTCGGCGAGCGAGCGGGTGCCGGTGTTCACGACAGGTATCGGCGCGCGCTTCAATGTCTTGGGCTTCATGATCCTGGAGGCCTACTACGCCTACCCGTGGCAGCGGCCGGACAAGGGCGGGCACTTCGGCTTCCAGATCGCCCCGGGCTGGTGACGATCGGACGGACGGGCACCATCACAGTAGACTTGGCAAGAAGGGGCTTGTGACGCCCGTAGCGCCGTCCGGGGCATCCACCACGTGCCCGGCTGCCGCAGCTGGGCCGCGGACGTAGCCACGGTCCGTCTCAGCCCGATCCTGATGCCGGCCCCGGCGGTGGGCTCCGCTCTCGTCCCCCCTCGCCCGGCAAGTAAACGCGCGTCGGCACGCTCGCCGAGGGGCCGGGACAGGCGTCATGATTCTCTTGCGCGGGCACACCCAACTCCGTAGTAGCAGTGGCAAGCGTCCCTAAGCCTCCGTACTCTTGTTGAGGGAGGGCGCCTGGCGCACGCCGAAGGAGTCACTGCAGATGTGGGATACGGGGGCCGTGCCATGGTAATCGGGCCAATCAGACTCGCGTCCGGTCTCCGGGATTATGCCGTGAGGCGCGGTACCGGACGCCTCATGCCCCTGGTCGCAAGCTGCCTCCTGTCGGCATGCTCGCTTGCGCCGAGCTCAGCGCCTGCGATTCTCGAATCGGCCTTGAGCGTGCCCGACCAGTTTGCCGGAAGCGGGGTTGCCGGTTCATACGATCCTCTGGAGTGGTGGAAGACCTTCGCCGACCCGGTCCTCGACCACGTCGTCGAGCAGGTGCTCGCTTCGAGTTTCGACCTGGCCGAGGCGGTCGCCCGCGTTGAGCAGGCCAGGATGCACGCGCGCATTGCCAAGGCTCCCGTGTTTCCGTTGCTTCAGCCTTCGGTCAGCGGAAACGACTTCGATACGCCTACCAACGCAGGTATCGGAGCGCAGCTGGACGAATTGGGGTTGGGTTCCGCCCTGGAAGGCGTATCCGGCATCACCCTCCCCGACCGCCTGGGCCTGACGACCTACAGCTCGAGCCTGGAGTTCGCCTACGAGGTCGACTTCTGGGGCCGAAACCGCAACGATGCCAACGCCGCCGGAGCCGTACGACTGGCGTCGGAGTCGGACTACCAGAGTGCCCGCATCGGGGTGCTGGCCGAAGCCGTGGGGACCTATCTTGAGGTGGTCAATCTGCGCAACCAACAGAGGCTCGCAGACGAGATCGTGGAGATCTCCGAGCAGCTGGAGTCGCTTGCGCGGTCTCGCTACGACCGCGGACTGACGGATGTCCGCGCCCTCTACGCGGCACGGCGGAGTTTGCGTGAAGCGCAAGCCGAGGTGCCCCAGATCGAAGCTCTGCGTGCGGCGGCGGAGGGGCGACTCTGGGTGCTTCTGGGAGGCTATCGCGAGGACCTCGCGGCGATGCTGCCCGACTCGCTGACGCCGTCGGCGGACCTGGCACCCATTCCAGCAGGCATCCCGGCAGATCTTCTCGTGCAGCGGCCCGACGTCAACGCGGCCATGCAACGCGTCGAAGCGGCCCGTTACTCCGTCGGCGCCCGCCGCTCGGATCTGCTGCCGCGATTGTCCCTGCAGGGATCCATCGGGCTTCAGAGCACGGATCGGAACGAGTGGTTCAGGGCGGACCAATGGTTCCGAAACCTGACCGTGAACCTGCTTGGCCCGGTGTTCCAGGGCTCACGGCTCCGCAGCAACGTTGCCCTCGCCCAGGCTCAGCTGGATGAAGCGGCCGCCGCCTTCGGACGTTCCGTGGTCGCGGCGGTCCACGAGGTCGAGGCCGCTCTGACGGGACTGGAGGCAAGCCGCAGACGTCACTCTCTGTGGTCGTCCATGGCAGACGAGGCCAGCGCGGAGGCCCAATTGGTGGAGCGGCAATACGTTTCGGGCGTGGCCTCCTATGAAGACTTCCTCACGGCGAGGCAAGGGCTCCTGAACGCGAGGTCCCTGCTCACGGCGGCGGAGCGTGACCGGGGGTATGCTCGCCTCGCGCTCCACCGCGCGCTGGGAGGCGATTGGACCGCCAACGAAAGCGAGGCTCTCCAGTGAAAGCCATGCTCCCCCGTAGCAGCCTCGGACGAGCCGGGGCCATCGTCGGCGTTTCCGTGGCCGTGGCGGTGCTTCTGATTTCTTTGGCGCCCGAACCGACCCGCAGGGAACCGCCGCCCCAGATCCCGTTCGCGCAGACGGATCTGATTTCGTCCGGATCCGGCCCGATACCGGTACACGGGGCCGGTACCGTGAGGCCGAGCGCGGAGATCGATATCGCTCCCCAAGTGAGCGGCAGAGTCGTCTGGGTGGATCCGGGATTCCGAAGCGGAGGACGAGTGGAGGCTGGACAGCCGATCTTCCGGATCGAGGAAGCGGACTATCTGTACCGTGTGCAGGAAGCGGAGGCCAACCTGGCCGCTCGTCGTGTGGCCTTGCTCGAAGAGCAGGAAAGGGCCGAGATCGCCCGCACTCAATACGATCTCTACTCGGCCGGCCGGGGCGATTCGGCCTCCACCGCGGGCACGAACCCCCTCGCGCTGAGGGAGCCTCAGTTGAATGCGGCTCTCGCCGCTCTGAAGCGCGACGAGAGCCGGCTCGCGGACGCCAATCTCGCCCTGTCCAGGACGCGCGTGGTCGCGCCGTTCGAGGGCTTCGTGCGTGAGGAGTCGGTGGACGTGGGGCAAATCGTGTCGGCTGGGCAGAGGGTCGGGCGTCTCTTCGCCTCGGACGCCGTCGAGGTCGTCGTACCGCTGTCCGATGCCGACGCAGCCCTGATCCCGGGGCTATGGGACCTTGGGGCTCGTGACGATCAGCCCCGTGCGGCGCGCGTGGTCGCTCAGTACGGCAGCGGGAGCTACTCGTGGGACGGCTACGTGGATCGAGCCGAAGCGTTCCTCGACGCGCAAACGCGAACCGTCGACGTGATCGTGCACGTGCCGGACCCGTATTTGGCAATCGTCCCGGACGGCAGCGCCGTCGGGGTCAGCAGCGCTCCGCCGTTGCTCGTGGGAGAGTTCGTCGAGGTCGAGATCGAGGGTCTCGAAGTGGATGGCTATTTTCGGGTGCCGCGAGCCTCGCTGCAGCCCGGCAACGAAGTCTGGATGGTGAGAGACGGTGTCGTGGACATTGTTTCGGTCCAGGTACTGCAGCGTGCTGACGATGAAGTATTCGTGACGGGCGCGCTGGAAGATGGTCTCGCCGTGATCACAGGGGGAGTGCCGTTCGCGACCGAGGGAATGCCTGTCCAGACGGGAACTGACGAGTCGCCATGAGTCCGAACGCGGACCCGGCCGCCTCCATGGCGGGCGACAGCTTCGCCGCCATGCCAGAGGGTCCGAAGGAGTCCGCTGCCGCCAAGAACGAGGGCAGGGCTATAGCACCGGGCTCGGAGCCGGCACGCTCGGTCGGCCGTGGAAGGGACTCCTATGTGCCCTTCGGGGTCGGCACGCACGTCTGTGGAGGATCACGCTGGGCCGAGCTGCAAATCGCGGCCGATCTGCTGCTGGTCGCTCGCCACGTTGAGCTCGAACTGGTGCCCAAGTACGACGTACTGAAGCTGAGTCCGCTACCAAGGATCAGCCCCAACGAGAAGTTCAAGTTTCGGGTGACCGGACATCGGCATCCCCTCGGACCTGCCGCCTAAGGGGTCCGCGTCGTTGGGCGCGTGCGGGATCCGTATACGGCCCATGCCGGTGGCCTCCCGCGGCTAGGTGAGTTCGTCGGTGTGGGGGTTGAGGCCTCGAAGATATGGACGACTACCTCGGGGTTCCGTGGTGTCCGCCAGCCCGGCGACGAAGTGCGGATGGTGCGCTCCAAGCGCCGGAGCTTCCCGGACCACGGCCCGTCGGCGACGTCCGGCGGCATGATGTTCGCCACAGAGGGGATGCCTGCCCGACCGCAAGCTGACGAGTCGCCATGAGTCCCAACGGAGGATCTCAAGGGGAGCCATCAGGCCCGATCGCGTACATGGCGGGCAACGGCGTTGCCGCGAATCTGTTGATGTGGGCCATCATCGCCGCCGGGTTGGTGTCGCTGACCGGCCTCGAGCGGGAAGCGTGGCCCACGGTCCCCTTCTACCACATCGAAGTCTCGGTTGCCTACCCCGGCGCCACGCCTGAGGAGGTGGAGGAGTCGATCGTCGTCAAGATCGAGGACCAGGTCAGCGGGTTAGACGACGTGAAGGCCGTCAAGTCCGTGGCCGCCCCCGGCATGGCCTCCGTCCGGATTCAAGTGAATTCCGGTACGGACATGGCCCAGGCGTTGGACGAGATCGAGTCGGCAGTCAATCGCATCCCGTCGTTCCCGGCCGGTGCCGAGCGCCCGCAGTTCAGGGAAATGACCAACCGCCAGAGCATGATCCGACTCGTCGTGCATGGCGATATCTCAGAGCGCTCGCTGAAGGAACTGGCGTACCAGATCGAGGATGACCTCACGGCGCTTCCCTCTGTTTCGCAGGTCGAGGTCAGCGGCGTTCGCAGTTACGAGATCTCCATCGAGGTGCCGCTTCATCGGCTCAGGGCTCTCGGACTCACACTTACCGACATCGCCAACACGATTCGTCGCAGTTCCCTGGACCTTTCGGCCGGCAGCATCGACACCGAGGAATCGCAGGTGCGGGTGCGCACGCTCGGTCAGAACTACAACCAGCAGGACTTCGAAGAGATCGTCCTCCTGAGCGACAGCGACGGCACGGTCCTGCGCCTCGGAGACATCGCCGAGGTGCGCGACGGCTTTCAGGAAGCGGACCTCTTGGTACGGCATCAGAACCAACCTGCCGTATTCGTCGAGGTCTACCGGGCCGACGATGAGCAGGTCATGGACGTCGCCACGACCGTCCGAGACCACATTGCGAACGAGGTGATCCCGGCCCTGTCGGACGGTGTGGGCATCACGATCTGGAATGACGAGTCCCAAGCCTATGAGGAACGCGCTGATCTCCTGCTGAAGAACGGCATCCTTGGCCTTCTGCTCGTGCTGATCGCGCTGAGCCTGTTTCTCGAGATCCGGCTTGCAGCGTGGGTCGCCGTCGGCCTCGCCGTCGCGGGCATGGGTGCCCTGGCCGTCATGATGGCGCTGGATATCGCGATCAACACGATCTCCCTGTTCTCGTTCGTCCTCGCAATCGGAATCGTGGTCGACGATGCGATCGTTGTAGCCGAACACATTCAATACGAACGCAAGCAGGGAACGCCCGGGGTCTTGGCTGCGATCCGAGGTGCCCGCCGCATCAAGGTGCCGTTGACGTTCGCGGTGCTCACTTCGGTGGTCGCGTTCGTCCCGCTGCTGTTCATTCCCGGAGGCGTCGGCGAGACCTGGTCGGCGCTGCCGGTCATCGTCATTTCGATGCTGCTGGTCTCGCTCGTCGAATCCCTGTTGGTGTTGCCCAATCACCTGTCCCATTTGCGGGGCCCTGAATGGGTGCCGACAACCGGCTTCGACCGGTTCTTCGCACGCATCCAGGGCCGTGTGAACATGCAGCTGGAACGATTCGTGCAAGGGCCACTGGATCGGGCACTGCGTTTTGCGACGGACCAACCCGTGGTGACGATGGCGGGCGCCGTGGGATTGCTCGTGCTGAGCATCGCCCTGGTGCCCGCCCGCATCGTCCCTACCACGTTGGCTGCCGCCGTCGAGGGGGATTTCGCGACGGTCACCTTGGAGATGCCCGACGGGACCACGGCGACAAGGACGTACGAGGTGGCGAAGCAACTGGAGGCTGCAGGCCACCGGGTCCTCGAGCGACTCTCACGCGAGCGGCCGGAAGACGCGCCCCCGCTGCTGTCCGGCGTAACGGTGACCGTCGGACAGGGGCCGAGACTCGAGGGCGGCGGGCTCAACCCAGAGCCCACGCTCAATCCTCAAGCCAATCTCGCCACCATCGAATTCAAACTGCTGGGCGCGCAAGAGAGGGAGATCTCCACAGGAGAAGTCGTCCAGGCGTGGCGTGAGGAGGTGGGTGTTCTGCCCTACGTGCGCGGCATCACGTTCAGCGGGGAGGTCATCGACCTGGGCAACCCCGTCGAAGCGGTGCTCTCGCATCCGGATCCGGAGCGTCTCGCCGGGATCGCAGATTCCGTGGTCAATGGTCTTCGCGGAGTGGGAGGCGTCTACGACGTCCGTTCGGATCACACCCCGGGCATCCCGGAGCTTAGGCTAGAACTGCGGCCCGAGGCGCGGACGCTCGGCCTCACGCTCGAGGAACTGGCCGGGCAGGCACGCGCCGCGTACCTGGGAGCAGAGCCCGTCCGGCTGCAGCGCGGCCGGGAGGAGGTCCGGGTCTACGTGCGCCTCCCCGCCGACGAGAGGAATTCCATCACCGACGTCGAAGCGTACCTGGTTCGTACACCCAGCGGGGCCGAGGTCCCGGTCACCAGCGTGGCCTCGCTGAGCTCGGGCCGCTCACCGCCTACGATTCGCCGGAGAGACGGTCAGCGCGTCGTGACGGTGACCGCGGACGTGGACGCTACGGTGATTTCCGGCGATGAAGCCAACGACATCCTCGCCAATTCGATTCTCGCGGACCTGATCGCCGTATACCCGGAGCTGACATACACGTTTGGAGGTGAACAACAAGAGCAGCTCGAGTCCTTGGGGGCGCTGTATCGCGGATTCGCGATCGCCATGCTGATGATCTTCGCACTTCTTGCCATCCCTCTCCGCTCCTATGCCAAGCCGTTCATCATCGCGGCCACGATCCCGTTCGGGTTCATCGGTGTGATCCTCGGGCACTGGGTCCTGGGCGTAGCTCTGAGCGCGGTATCCTTTATGGGCATCTTCGGACTGAGCGGTGTGGTCGTGAACGATTCCCTGGTCCTGATCGATTTCATCGATCAGAGGCTCAGGGAAGGCACGCCGGTGCGCACTTCGATCATTGAGGGAGCCAAGGGGCGCTTCCGTCCGATCATGCTCACCTCGGTGACGACGTTCCTGGGCTTCATGCCTCTCATCCTGGAACGCGCCATCCAGGCCCAGTTTCTGATCCCGTTCGCTGCCTCGCTCGGTTGCGGCATTATCTTTACGACGGCGATACTGATGATGATCGTTCCCGCACTGTACGCGATCTACTTCCACCTCCCGTTCGGGAACCGCATGCTGCTCCGTCGCGGATCCACTGAAGCGGAAAGGGGAGGGCAACCGGCATGAGCCTTGCCCGCTACGTCACATTCACGGCGTTTGGAGGCCTCGCGCTGCTGGCGGTCGACGCGAACGCGCAGTCGATCGAGGAAGCGAGGACCGTTTTCGAGGAAGGGCGTTTCCTGGAGGCGGCAGATCTCGCGGAGGCCCTCTCGACGTCAGGCGGCTACGCTCTGGCCGCGCAGTCACTCGCGGTGTATGGCCACCATCTGGCGGTCGAGGATGAGCGGACCGGGTTCTTCGAGCGCGCGATGGAGCTCGGAGAGGCTGCTGTGCGAGCCGATTCCGCCAATCCCGAAGCGTATTACCAGTCGGCGCACGCTGTTGGGCGATACGCGCAGAGCGTCGGTACGCTGACGGCGCTCCGCCGAGGCCTCGCGGGCAGGGTGCGCGGTCTGCTCGAGGCCACGCTCGCCGCTGACCCGGAGTCCGCCGAGGCGCACATCGGCCTCGGGGGCTGGCACGCCGATATCGCCAGTGCCGGGCGCGTTGCCCGGTGGATGTACGGAGGAGACCGCGACGACGCCGTCACCCACTACGAACGGGCTCTGGAACTCGCGCCGGACTCGAGAATCGTGTTGTTGGAGTACGCGCTCAGGCTGCCCGAACTGGATCGCGATGGCGGCCGGGACCGTGCCAGGGAACTGTTGTCGCGGGCGGCCGAACTCCCGGTGCTGGACGCCTATGAGGAGTTGATCCAACAGGACGTGTTGGAGGCCTTAGCGGAGCTAGAGGGCGGCGGATAGCTGCCTGAGCAGCGACCGGGCGGGCCATGGCCTCGCGCGATCCGGCGCCATGGCCGTCACGTCCGACACCGGCGCCGCGCATGGTCACGAAACCGAGCATCGTCTCAGCGCACGATCAAAGGCGCGAGCTAAACCTATGGGCAGACAAGTCAATGGCGGGGCTCCAAGGCCCCTCGATGGACTGCCGGCGTTTCCCGAGGGGTGGTACTTCGTGGCCACCCGCGAGTCCCTTGTCCGGGAGAGACTGGTCGAGAAGGCCTGGCTGGGTGAAGAAATCGTAGCCTGGCGCGACGAGGACGGCCGCGTCTGCGTCGCGGACGCGTTTTGTCCGCACCTGGGCTCACACATGGGACCCACGGTCGGCGGCGTTGTGCGAGACGGTTGCCTCGTCTGTCCATTTCACGGGTTCCGGTTCGACACGACCGGCCGATGTGTCGCTACTCCCAACGCCCCGGCTCCCAAGGCCGCAAGACTGAAGCTCTACGAGACCAGAGAAATCCTCGGCATGGTCTTCGCCTGGTGGGGAGCCGGCGGGCGGGCGCCTCAGTGGGAGCTTCCGCCTGAGCCTCCCGCCGGTGCGGAGTGGTCCGGACTGCGATCGCACGCCTTCCGCTTCCGAGGCCACCCCCAGGAAACGACGGAAAACTCCGTGGACCTTGAACACCTGGGCTACACGCACGGCTATGACGACGTGCGTCCAGCCGGTTCGATATCAATCGAAGGCGCCTATCTGAAGAGTTGCTTCAATTTCACGAACGTCAGGAGGATCGCTGGCGTGAAGGACATCGTGTCTGATATCACATCCGTCACGCATGTCCACGGACTGGGCTATTCCTTCGTCGAGTTCCACGAAAAGACAATCGGCATGGACGCGAGACTGTGGGTGCTCGCGACGCCGGTCGACGGCACCCTCGTCGAGGTCGTGCTGGTCAGCCAGACTCACGAGATCCGCAAGCCGGGGCGATTCTTCGTCGGCCTGGGTTTCCTGCCGATGCGGCTGCGCCACAGGCTGATGAACCGCATCCTGTTGCAGGAGGAAATACGGTATGTCTCCCAGGATGTGGTTATCTGGGAAAGAAAACGGTATCGGTCCCCACCACGGCTGTGCCGGACCGATGGCCCCATCGGAAAGTACCGCCGGTATTGCCGCCAGTTCTATCCGGAACTGCGCCTGGAGACAGGCGTCCCGCTCCGGGAGCGGATGGACGAGGCTGCATCCCGCCATCTATCGGGATAGCGTCGGCTCCGCAGTCCGTCCCTCGCCCGATCGAGTTCTCCAGCCGCTCTCGCGTGACCCCTCCGTGCTCGCGCTGCCCCGTGTGACGGCGGGTCAGGGCCTGATGGAGCAGCGACCCTACTCCACTTGATCTCCATCTCGTGCCGGCAAGTACGCGCGATCACCCAGGCGTCAGCAGATGCCCGGTATCAGGGCCCGGCGATTTGCCGGGTAATCGCTGAACGTTTCCCGATACCATCGGTGGTTGCTCCGCGCCCTCGGGGCGAGATTGGCGACGGTGAACAGCATGAATGCAAGGCCGCCCGACGACCAGGTGGCGACCGCCCAGCCGGTCCATTCGAGGATTTCCCCCAGGTAGTTCGGACATGAGACGAAGCGGAACCCGCCGCCTTGCGGTATCGCATAGCCTGTCTCGCCGGGCCGACGCAGGCGCATGAGGATGTTGTCGGAGTGGAGATTGAGCGCGAGCCCGGCGAGGAATATCCCGACGCCGATCAGGAAGCGGGGGTCGGCGAGCCATTCAGTGGCATAGTCGC
>CAZYLN010000006.1:0-47099 GCA_964648975.1 uncultured Gemmatimonas sp.
CGGTCGGCACGGACGTCGAAGCCGCGTTTCGCGACGCGTTCCCGAGCGGGGCGGGGATCGTCCTGCTGGCCGGGACCGGCTCGATCGCGTGGGGAAGGGGCGAGGACGGACGGGAGGGCCGCGTAGGCGGCTGGGGCTGGCGCCTGGGGGACGAGGGCAGCGGATACGCCTTGGCCTCGAGCGCGCTCCGGCGCGTCGCGCATGCGGCCGACGGCCGGGCGGGGCCGACCGAACTCACCGCTCTACTGCTCGCCCGGTGCCGGCTCGCTGGCCCCGAGGAGCTGCTCGCTTGGGCGAGGGACGCGGGAGCGGCGGACATCGCCGGGCTCGCGCCCGACGTTCAGGCGGCGGCCGCGCGCGGGGACCCGGCGGCCGAGGAGATTCTCGAGCAGGCCGCGGCGGCGCTCGTGCTCCACGTCGTGGCGCTGGCGGAGAGACTCGGGCCCTGGCGGACCCCTGCGAGTGTGGCGTTCGGCGGAGGACTGCTCGGGGTTGGGCGGGCGCTCCGGGCGCGCGTCGCGCGCCCGGCCCGGGCACGGGGGCTCGCCCCGCTCGAGCTGGACCTCGACCCCCTCCGGGGGGCGGCGTCCCTGGCGCTCGAGCTGGCGCGCACCCCCGGCGGGGGGCATCGTTCATCATGAGCGAGGATCGGGGAGTCAGCCGGCGTCACTATCTGCGGCTGGTGCTCGGGCAGGGGGCCGAGATCGCCCGAGAGCGGGACCGCCGTGCGCTCGAACTGGATCAGGAAGCCGCGCTGTCGGCGGCGGGCGAGCCGGACCCGAGCGCCCCGGAGCCGGCCGAGGGCGAGGCGCCGCCGGGAGAGCGCCCGGAAGGCCGGTGCCGTACCTGACGGCCCGCGGCACTCCAGGGACGGGGCCTCGCGACGGACCCACTCCACCGGCCCGAAGCCGTCTAGCGGAGCGCGTCCTCCAGCGCGGTCGCCGCGTCCGTGGACTCGTCCCTGTACTTGACGATCACCGGAGCGTACAAGCTCAGGCCGTGCGCCCGCGCGAAATCTCCGTGCGCCGGGCGGGCGCCCGGCACCACGACCGCGCCCTCCGGAACGGTGAGCGGCCGGCCGGGGGCGGCCCGGTATACCTGCCCGCGCACCAGGTCGTACAGCGCCGTCGATCCGGTGAGCTGCACTCCGGGAGCCAGCACCGAGCGCTGCTTGACCAGCGTGCCTTCGAAGACGCCGGCGTTGCCGCCGACCATCACGTCGTCTTCGATGATCACGGGGCGCGCTCCGACCGGCTCGAGGACGCCGCCCAGTTGCGCGCCCGCCGAGAGGTGCACCCGCTTACCGACCTGTGCGCATGATCCGACGAGCGCGTGCGAATCCACCAGTGTCCCTTCGTCCACCCAGGCGCCGATGTTCACGTAGGCGGGCGGCATGACGATCACGTTCGGCGCGAGGTAGGCGCCGGCGCGCACCGCGCTTCCCCCCGGCACGATTCGGATGTTCTCTTCCTCGCCGCGCGTCTGCCGCAGCGGAAGCGTATCGCGGTCGAAGAACAGGAACGTCGAGCCGCCGAAGTCGGGGTTCGGCGCTTCGGCGTGCGGGCGGAATCCGCGTGTGCGGCCGGCCCTGAACGCGAGCAGGATGCCGCGCTTGACCCACTCGACGGCCTGCCAGCCCGTCCCGGACCGCTCGGCCGCCCGGACCTGGCCGGTGCCGAGCGCACGGAGCAGGCGGCGCGCGGCCTCGCGGCCTCGCGCGCGCGCGGCCTCGTTCATGCTCGAGCTCAGCCGCTCGATTTCGCGTCGGAGCTCGGCGACGTCCTCGGCCGTCCCGTCGGCGCCCGCCGCGGGCCCGGGGCCGCTCACCGGGCCGCCTCCGCCGCTCGGTCGGCGCACCTGCTCTCCGGCGCCCCGGGCACGTCTACGCCCGCTTGGCCCAGCGCGTCGCGGAGCGCTTCTCGGTGCCCCGGCGACATCGCGCAAAGGGGAGAGCGGAAGTGGGCCGGGCCGTGCCCCATCATCGCGAGCGCGGTCTTGACCGGAATCGGGTTCGTCTCGAGGAAGTTGGCCCGCATGAGCGGAAGCAGACGGTAGTGGATCGTGCGCGCGGCCTTCCAGTCACCCGCAAGCGCCGCCTCGGCCAGCTCGCTGGCCGGGCCGGGAACCTCGTTCGCCACGACGCTGATCGCGCCGTCGGCTCCGAGCGCCATCGTCGCGAACGACAGATGATCGTCGCCCGAGAGCACGAGGAACCCCGGGGGCCGCTCGTTCAGGATGGTCATCACCTGCTTAAGATCGCCCGAGGCCTCCTTCACGCCCGCGATCAGCTCGTGGTCACGGGCCAGATCGAGCAGCGTGGCCGCACCGACGTTGCAGCCCGTGCGGCCGGGAACGTTGTAGACGAACACGGGGACGCCCGCCGCATCGGCGAGGGCCATGTAGTGACGATAGAGCCCCTCAGCGGTCGGCTTGTTGTAGTAGGGGGCGACGGAGAGCACGGCGTGGGCGCCCGCCCGTGCGGCGGCGCTCGCACGCGCGCACGCCTTGCTGGTGCTGTTCGTTCCGGCTCCCGCCATGACCGGGACCCGACCGTCCGCGGCCTCGACACACGTCTCGATCACGCGCAGCTGTTCGCGCTCGTCCAGCGTCGCGCTCTCGCCGGTCGTGCCGCACGGGACCAGGAAGTGCACGCCGCCCGCCACGCAGAAACCGGTGTGCCGCGCGAGCGCCTCCAGGTCAACCGATCCGTCGCCTCGCATGGGCGTGACCAGCGCGGGCCCGATCCCGCGGAACCCACTCGGCTGCACCGCCATGGTTGTCTCCCACCGCCCGGCGGGCGGGTCCATGCTCGTGTCCGTTCCGGCTAGATCGAGCCCAGCCGCTCAGCCAGCATCTCGTCCATACTGAAGAAGCCCCTTCGTCCCTGCACCCACTCCGCTCCGCTCACCGCTCCGCGGGCGAACCCCTCGCGTCCGCGCGCCGTGTGACGCACAACGATACTATCCGACGGCCCCTCGAGCCCGACCTCGTGGACCCCGGGGACCTCGCCTGCCCGCGTCGAACTCACCCAAAGGACCTCCGGGTCGGCAGCCCCTTGTGGAGGCCCCCCGCTCCACGAGCGCTTGCGGCGGAGCCGGCCCACCAGGAGCTCGGCCAGCCGGACCGCCGTTCCGCTCGGGCGGTCGAGCTTGTGCCGGTGGTGCGTCTCGTGGACGTGCACGTCGTACTCCTCCAGCGCGTCGGCCAGGCCTCCGGCGGCGGCCGCCACGCGGAAGAACAGCTGCACGCCCAGCGAGAAGTTGGGCGACCACAGGCAGCCCACGCCCGCGGAGCGGACCAGAGCGGCCACGTCGTCCATCCGCTCATACCATCCGGTCGTGCCGATCACCAGGTCCACTCCCGCTTCGGCGATCGCGGAGACGTTGTCCGCGACCGCGTCGGGCAGCGTGAAGTCGACCGCGACGTCGGCGCCTGCGAGGCTCTCGGCGTCGATCCGGTCGCCCAGGTCGAGGCGCGCGACGACGGCGTGCCGGCGCTCGGCCGCGGCGGCCTCGACGGCGCGGCCCATCCGTCCGTAACCGATCAGTGCGAGCTTCATCGCCCCGCCCTCGCCCACGCCTCGGGGAACCGGCCGCGGCGGGCTCGCGCGCCGGCATAGGCAGGCTCGGGCCGGGCCCCCGCGGGATGCGATCCCCGGGGACGCGCCGCGGCCCGTGGCCGGAGCCCGCTCAAGCGACCGTCCGGCCCGGCGGCCAGGGGGATCACCGTGCAGCCGACGCGTGCGCCATGTGTGCGCTCATGCCACGCGCGTGGCAAAGCTCGGCGTTCAGGAGGGCCGCGCCCGCGGCGCCGCGCACGAGATTGTGAGCGAGCACGAACATCTTGACGTGGTGGACCTCGCAAGCCCGAATTCGCCCGACCGTCACCGTCATGCCCCGGCCCGCGTCGCGGTCGAGACGCGGCTGGGGGCGGTTGTCGCCGGGGACGACCTGGATCGGACGTTGCGGGGCGCCCGGCAGGCGGTCGTCGACCACGCGCCCCCGGAAGCCGGCCAGCGCCTCGATCACCTCGTCGACGCGGGGCTCGGTGCGAAACCCCATGGAGACGGACGCCAGGTGCCCGTGGGCCACGCCGACCCGCGTGCACGTCGCGCTCACGCGCGTGGACGCCTCCTCGAGGCCGTACGCCGTCGTCCGGCCGAGGACCTTGCGGATTTCCTTGCCAATCTTGTCCTCCTCGCCGGCGATGTAGGGGAGGACGTTGTCCAACAGGCTCCCCGCCGCGGGCCCGGGCTTGCCCGCACCGGAGATCGCCTGGAACGTGGTCACCACGGCGCACTCGAGCTCGAACGCCTCGTGCAGCGGATGCAGCGCCATCGCGACGCCGGCCACGACGCAGTTGGGGTTGGTCACGATGGCGCCGCCCCAGCGTCCCGCCTGACGGCGCGCGACTTCGATGTGGCCGGGGTTGATCTCGGGAATGACCAGCGGCACGTCGGCGTCCATGCGATGGCTCGATGCGTTGCTCACCACCAGGTGTCCCGCACGCGCCAGCCTCGGTTCCAGGTCCCGGGCGACGCCGCTCGGCAACGCGGACAACAGCAGGGGCGAGGTGTACTCGGCGTCGACCGCCTTCACGACCAGGTCGGCGGCCCCCGACCAGAGGGCCCCCCCCTCGTCCTCGGCCACCAGCCGGCCCAGCCGCTCGCCCTTCGACCGATCCGAGGCACCGGCCTCCGCGAGCCGGAACCAGGGGTGGTCCTCGAGCAGGCGCACGAGCCTGACTCCCACCAGTCCCGTCGCGCCCAGCACGCCGACGTCTATGCGCTGCATCCGATTTTCCCGCCTGCCCGAGGGTCTCCTCACCCGCTCAGCACGCACCTACCCCCGGCCGGCTGGCCCGGGTCCGGGGTCGCCGCCCTCCGGTGCCGCAAGAGCGGCAGCAACGGCGTCAAGACGGCAGATCCACTGCGCTCCGGCGGGCTCTCGGGCGGGCAGAGTGGCAGTCCGGCTCGGGCACGCAACCTGCAAGGTATGGGAAGCGCAACGCGGGATGCGGGCTCGGCGGGAGCCCGGTTTCCCGGCACCGTCTCGACCCGCCTTCGATAGAGAATCAGGAGGAGGACATCATGGCGATCACACGCTTCGAGTACAGGAACCCCTGGCAGGAGCTGGACCAGCTCACGAATCGCCTGGGACAGCTGTTCAACCGCGACGCGCCCACTCACACGAACCACGGCACTTGGCTGCCCGCGGTGGACGTCGAGGAGAGCAGTGACGAGCTCGTGCTGACGGCCGAGGTGCCGGGGGTGAGCCCGGACGCGGTCGAGCTCCAGCTGGAGAACAACGTCCTGACCATTTCCGGCGAGCGGGCGGAGGAGCGGCGCGAGGGAGCGGAGGGCAAGCGCTATCACGTCCTCGAGCGCCGCTACGGCAGCTTCCAGCGTTCGTTCACGCTCCCGCGCACGGTGCAGCCGGACGAGATCGCCGCCGAGTACAGGGACGGCGTCCTGACCGTGCGGCTGCCCAAGGCGAGCGAGGCCAAGAGCCGGAGGATTCAGATCAGCCAGCCGGACGCGCCCGACCACGTGGGCTCGATCGGCTGACCCGCTGCAGGGGTCTCGCCCGGAGGGGTCGGGGAGCGCCGCTTCCCGGCCCCTCTGTCTTTGCGCCCGCGCTTCGCGGCCCGCTCGGCGTTCACCAGCGCGAGCCGCGAGCGAGCAGGGTCCCGTGCGGTCTCGCCACGCCACTGCACCGGCCGCCGGGGCGCGGCGCGGCGGCTCGCCGGACACGGACGGCGTGCGTGACGGTGGACTCGGCGGACGCTATAATGGCGTCTCCCAAGGAGGTGACGCGTGAAGGTCCCCGTCCGCATCACGGTCAACGACCGCCGCCTCGAGCACGAGGTCGAGCCCCGCCTGCTGTTGGCCCACTACATCCGCGATCTCGGCGGCCTGACCGGCACGAAGATCGGCTGCGACACGAGCCAGTGCGGCTCGTGCACGGTCCTGATCGACGGCGTATCGGTCAAGTCCTGCACGACGCTCGCCGTGCAGGCCGACGGCGCGAACGTCACGACGATCGAGGGGCTGGCCGACGGCGACGTGCTGCATCCGCTGCAGGAGAGCTTCTGGGACCGGCACGGCCTGCAGTGCGGCTTCTGCACGCCGGGAATGATCCTGGCATCGTACGAGCTGCTGCGGACGAACGCGTCGCCGAGCGACGCCGAGATCCGCCACGGCCTCGAGGGCAACCTCTGCCGGTGCACCGGCTACCAGAACATCGTGCGCGCCGTGCGTGACGCGGCCGCCCAGATGGCCGCGGCCGACCAGTAGCGGGAGGGACGGACATGAGCAGCAGAATCTTCGGCTCCAGAATCCGCCGCCGCGAGGACCCGCGCCTCATCACGGGTAGCGCCGTCTACACGGGTGACATCGAGTTGCCCGGGATGGCGCACGCGGCCATGCTCCGCTGCGGCCACGCGCACGCGCGGATCACCCGCATCGCGACCGAGCAAGCCGAGGCCGCGCCGGGCGTCGTCGCCGTCTACACCGGAGCGGACACCGAGGGCGTCCTGCAGCCGATGCCCTGCGCCTGGCTGCTGCCCGACGCGGAGCTCAAGATCGCTCCGTATCCCTGCATCGCTAAGGACGTGGTCCGCTACACCGGCGACGTCGTGGCGGTGGTGGTCGCCGAGAGTGCGCACGAGGCGTACGACGCGCTCGACCTGATCGAGGTCGACTACGAGCCGCTGCCGGCCGTCACCGACCCGGAGGCAGCGGCCCGGGCGGGTGCCCCCGAGCTCCACGCCAAGGACATCAACGGCGACGACATCAGCGGCAACCAGGCGTTCCACTGGACCGTGGCGGGCGGGGGCGACGTCGAGCTTGCGTTCGCCGAGGCGGAGGCCGACGGCGTCGTGATCAGGGAGCGCATCCTCCAGCAGCGCCTGATCCCCAACGCGATGGAGACCCGCGGCGCGGTTGCCCAGTACAACCGCGCCACCGGAGAGCTCACGCTGTGGAACACGACGCAGAACCCGCACATCCTGCGCTTCCTCTGCTCCGTGGTCACCGGCGTGCCCGAGGACAAGCTGCGCGTCATCGCCCCCGAGGTCGGCGGCGGGTTCGGCAGCAAGATCGCGGCCTATCCCGCCGACTTCGCCACGGTGTTCTGCGCGATGAAGCTCGGGCGGCCAGTCAAGTGGATCGAGAGCCGCAGCGAGAACTACCAGGCGACCACGCACGGGCGCGATCACGTCCAGGACGTGGAGCTGGCGGCCACGAAGGACGGCAGGATCACCGGCCTGCGCTGCACGGTCTACGCCGGGATGGGCGCTTACCTGTCGACCGCCGCGCCCGGTATCCCGACCATCCTCCATGGCCTGATGCTGTCCGGCTGCTACACGGTCCCGGCCCTCAAGGAGGACGTCTACGGCGTCTACACCAACGGCGTCCCCGTGGAGGCGTACCGCGGTGCGGGACGGCCGGAAGCGACGTTCATTCTCGAGCGGCTGGTCGACATGCTGGCCAACAGGCTGGACATGGACCCGGCCGACGTGCGGCGCAAGAACTTCATCCCGAAGTTCGACGACGGCCACGAGGTGGTCACCACGCTGAACTACGACAGCGGCGACTACCCGGGCGCCCTGAGCAAGCTGCTCGAGCACACCGACTACTGGGCGCTGCGCGAGCGGCAGCGGGCGGGCCCGTCCAACGGCAAGTACATGGGCCTCGGGCTCACTTCCTACGTCGAGATCTGCGGCCTGGGGCCGTCGCAGGTGGCCGGGGCGATCGGGTTCCAGGGCGGGCTGTGGGAAAGCGCGATCGTCCGCTTCCATCCGACCGGGAAGGTGCACGTCTTCATTGGCGCCTCGCCGCACGGCCAGGGCGAGGAGACGACCTTCGCACAGATCGTGGCGAGCGAGATCGGCGTCGACGTCGCCGACGTGAAGATCTTCCACGGCGACACCGACAACACACCGATGGGCTGGGGCACGTACGGCAGCCGGACCACGGCCGTGGGCGGCGCGGCCCTGGCGCTCGCGGTCCGGAAGATCCGCGACAAGGCGAAGGTCGTGGCCGCGCACCTGCTCGAGGCGTCGGTCGAGGACATGGACTACGAGGACGGCAAGTTCTTCGTCAAGGGATCGCCCGACCGGGCGAAGACGATCCAGGACGTCGCGCTGATGGCCAACGTAGCCTGGACCCTGCCGGAGGGCGTGGAGGCCGGCCTGGAGGCGACCACCTTCTACGATCCGCCGAACTTCGTCTTCCCCTACGGCGCGCACCTCGCGGTGGTCGAGGTCGACGCGAGGACGGGCCACGTCGAGCTGACCGGCTACACGGCGCTCGACGACTGCGGGCCGCAGATCAACCCCACCATCGTCGAGGGGCAGGTGCACGGGGGCGTCGTGCAGGGCGTCGGCCAGGCGCTGTGGGAAGGCGCCGCCTACGACGAGGGCGGACAGCTCGTCACCGGATCGATGCTCGACTACGCGCTGCCCAGGGCCGACCAGCTGCCGGACCTCGACGTCATCTCCACCGTCACGCCGTCGCCGCACCACCCGCTGGGCGTGAAGGGCGTCGGCGAGGCGGGCACGATCGCGTCGACCGCGGCCGTCTACAACGCCGTCATGGACGCGCTCCGGCCGCTGGGAGTGAGCAGGGTGGACATGCCGCTCACGCCCGAGCGGGTGTGGCGCGCGATCCAGGAAGCGCAGGGGAGCTGAGCCATGTTTGCTGCGGATTTCGACTACTACCGGGCGGGCTCGGTGGCCGAGGCCGGCCGGCTGCTCGCCCAGCACCCCGGCGCGAAGCTGCTCGCCGGCGGCCACAGCCTGATCCCGCTGCTCAAGCTGCGCCTCGCGGCGCCGCCCGCGGTGATCGACATCGGGCGCGTGGCGGAGCTGCGCGACATCGCCATCGAGGGCGGCGGACTCCGGGTCGGGGCGCTCGCGACCCACGCGGAGATCGCCCGCTCGGACGCGGTCACGGAGCACGCCGCCGCGCTCGCCGAGGCGGCCGGCCAGATCGGGGACCCCGCGGTGCGCAACCGGGGCACGATCGGCGGCAACGTCGCGCACGCGGACCCGGCCTCGGACCTGCCGGCCGTGCTCGTCGCGCTGGGCGCCACGCTGAGCGTGACCGGTCAGGGCGGCGAACGCTCCATCGACGTCGGCGACTTCTTCACGGGCGTGATGATGACGTCGCTGGGCGAGGACGAGCTGCTGACGTCCGTCCGGATACCGTCGACCGAGGGCCGTGGCACCGCCTACGCCAAGTTCTCCCACCCCGCCTCCCGCTACGCGGTCATCGGCGTGGCCGCGTCGATCGCCCTGGACGCCGGGCCGGGGGAGGGCGTCTGCACCGACGCCTCCGTCGCCATCGGAGGGCTCGTGCCCCGGCCGGTGCGCTGCAGCGCCGTCGAGGAGGCCCTCAAGGGGCGGGCGCCTTCCGGGGAGGCGCTGGCGGCTGCGGCCGCGGCCGTGGCGCAGGACCTCGGCGACGACCTTCTGGGCGACGTCTTCGCGTCGGCCGACTACCGCAGGGCGGTCGCGCCCGTCTACGTCGAACGGGCTATCGCGGCTGCGGTCGGCCAGGCTACCCGGGCGTGAGCGGTGTCGGCATCGAGTCCGGCCTCGGTTGACGAGCTCAAGCAACTCCTCGCCGAGCACCTCTACATCGCCGACGACGGACTCGCGACGGCCGTCTACCTGGCGCTCAAGCTGGGCCGCCCGCTGCTGCTCGAGGGCGAGGCGGGGGTCGGCAAGACCGAGGTCGCGAAGGTCCTCGCCCAGGCGCTGGACCGCGAGCTCATCCGGCTCCAGTGCTACGAGGGACTCGACGTCACCCACGCCGTCTACGAGTGGAACTACGCGCGGCAGCTGATCGAAATCCGTCTCGGGGAAGCCGCCGGCGAACACACGCGCGACCGGCAGGAACGCGCGCGCGAGCTGTTCGGCCCCGAGTTCCTGATCGAGCGGCCGCTGCTGCGGGCGCTACGGGACGGCCGGCGACACCCGCCCGTGCTCCTGATCGACGAGCTCGACCGCGCCGACGAGGAGTTCGAGGGCTACCTGCTCGAGCTGCTCTCCGACTTCCAGATCACGATCCCCGAGATCGGCACCATCAAGGCCGTGGCGCCCCCCGTCGTGATCATCACGTCCAACCGCACCCGTGAGCTGCACGATGCCCTGAAGCGGCGCTGCGTGTACGCGTGGATCGACTACCCCGGCTTCGAGAAGGAGCTGCGGATCATCAACACGAAGGTCCCCGCGGTGCCGGCCGTGCTCGCCGAACAGGTGGCCGGTTTCGTGCAGGAGCTGCGTCGGGCCGACCTATACAAGGTCACCGGCGTGTCCGAGACGCTGGACTGGGTGGCGGCGCTCGTCGCGCTCGACCGGCAGGAGCTCGACCCGGAGAGCATCGACCGCACGCTCGGCATCGTCCTCAAGACGCAGGAGGACATGCAAAGCGTCCGAGGGGAGCGGATCCAACAGATGCTGAACCGGGCGAAGACGCCGGGCGCGTGGGCGGCCGGACCCGCGCAGCCGGCGGGCGGCTGACGGCTCCCCTCCTCGGAGACCCTGCCAGCGGCTCGCCGACGCGATGGCGTATCTGCTTCACAACCTGCTCCACTTCGCGCGGCTGCTCCACGAGCTGGGCCTGGACGTTCAGGCCGGGCGCACGCGGGACGTGGCCGAGGCGCTCGCCCACGTCGACGTCGGACGGCGGACGGACTTCTACCACACGCTCAGGAGCCTGCTTGTCCACCGCGCCGACGATCTCGCCGTGTTCGACGAGGCCTTCCGCGTGTTCTGGCGGCGCCCCCACGGCGAATGGACCGAGAAGGACCTGCGCGCGATGGGCGAGAAGCGCCGCTCCGGGGCCCCGGAATACGAGTCCGAGGCCCCGGACTCGGACGCCGCCGGCCGCGGGAGGGAACGCGACGCCGCCTACAACGTGGAGCGCGTGGCGGTGCTCAGCTACAGCGACCGCGAGTCGCTCCGCGCGAAGGACTTCGCGCGATTCACGAAGGACGAGCTGGCCCAAGCCGAGCGGATGATGGCGGACCTGGACTGGGACCTCGGCGAGCGCATCTCCAAGCGATGGATCCCGGGCCGGGGCGCCGCGCTCGACCCGCGCCGCGCGCTGCGCGTCAACATGCGCTACGGCGGCGAGCTGATCGAGCTGCCGCGCCGGCGGCGCAAGCCCAAGCGGCGCCCGCTGATCCTGCTCTGCGACGTCAGCGGCTCGATGCAGCGCTACAGCCGGATGCTGCTCCACTTCGCCCACGCGCTGAGCGGCGGAGACCAGGCGGGTCCGGTGGAGTCGTTTGTCTTCGCCACGCGCCTGACGCGTGTTACCCGGCAGTTCGCGAGCCGCAGGGCCGAGGTGGCCGTGCCCGGGGTGCCGCGCACGGTCGCCGACTTCGGCGGCGGCACGCGGATCGGCGACGCCCTGCGCGCGTTCAACGTCCAGTGGGCACGGCGGGTCCGCAGCCAGGCCCGGATCGTCCTGCTGATCTCCGACGGCTGGGACCGCGGCCAACCGGATCGCCTGCGGGCGGAGATCAGGCGGCTCCAGCGCTCCTGCCATCGACTGATCTGGCTGAACCCGCTGCTCGGATCACCCGACTACATGCCGCTGGCGCTTGGGATGCGGACCGCGCTGCCGTCGATCGACGACTTACTGCCGGTGCACAACCTGGCCAGCCTGGAGGCGCTGGCCCGTCACCTGAACAGCCTGCCCGCCCACCGCCCGCCGCGGCGCTAGAAGCCCGTCGGGCCCACACCGGACCGGCCGGCCGCGTGAGGGCCTGGGACCCGCGCGCCGCCTGCCGTGCCCGCGCGCCCGTGCGGACTCGTCGGCGCCCGGGGCGTCGGCCGTCCGGATTCTCCCTATATTCGTGACATGGAAGTCTCGGCCGCGTACACGTTCGAAGCGCCCAAGCAGCGGGTCTGGGACCTGCTCGTCGACCCGGAGGTCATCGCCTCCTGTCTCCCCGGCTGCGAGTCGATGGAGCAGGTCGGGGAGGACACCTACCGGGCGACCCTGACGATCGGCGTCGCCGCCGTGACCGGGCGCTACCAGGGCACCGTCCGCATGAGCGACAAGGACGAGCCGTCCGGCTACACGCTGCTCGTCGAGGGCAAGGGCAGGCCCGGTTTCGTGAACGGCTCGGCGAGCGTGACGCTGGCGGACGCCGACGGCCGGACCCGCATCGCGGTGACCGGGAAGGCGCAGGTCGGCGGCACGATCGCCCGCGTCGGCCAGCGGCTGCTCGGCGGGGTCTCGAAGATGATGATGGACCGCTTCTTCTCCTGCCTGCAGCAACGCGCCCGGGCGGCGGAGGACGGCCCGTGACGACGGCGCCCCGGACGGGCGCGACCCGCGCCTCCGGCGGAGCGGCGGCCCGGGCCGCCCGACGGCGCATCGGGCGGCCCCCGGTGGAACGTCGATTCGGACTGTCCTAACTTACACGGCCTCCATCCGGGGGCGGCTTCGCCGACCCTTCGACCCTCCGCCGGGAGCCCGATCCTGACCACGACCCAGGCGCGGCCGCGCCGAGTGTTCAGCGGCATGCAGCCGAGCGGCGAAGCCCACATCGGCAACTACCTGGGAGCCTTGCGCCGGTGGGTCGAGATGCAGCGGACCTACGAGTGTGTCTTCTGCATCGTGGACGACCATGCGGTCACGGCCGGCGGGGACCCGAAGGAGCTCCCCGCCCACGTCGTGGATCTCGCCGTGAGCTTCCTCGCCGTGGGGCTGGACCCGGATCGTTCGATCATCTTCGTGCAGTCGGACGTGGCCGAGCACACCGAGCTCGCCTGGCTGTTCAACAGCGTGACGCCCGTGGGCGAGTTGGAGCGCATGACGCAGTTCAAGGACAAGGCCCGACGCTTCGAGTCGGTGCCGGCGGGGATCCTGAACTACCCGGTGCTCCAGGCGGCCGACATCCTGCTCTACCGGGCCGAGGCGGTGCCGGTCGGGGAAGATCAGCGCCAGCACCTGGAGCTCACGCGCGAGATCGCCCGCAAGTGGAACGCCACGTACGGGGCGTACTTCCCGGAGCCCGAGGCGCTCGTGGGCAACGAGGGGAGGATCGTGGGGCTCGACGGCGAGGCGAAGATGAGCAAGTCGCTCGGCAACACGGTGCCGATCACGGCTTCGCCCGACGACGTCTGGGCCCGCGTCCGCACCGCGGTCACCGATCCGCAGCGCGTGCGGCGCGACGACCCCGGCCGCCCGGAGGTGTGCAACGTGCATACGCTGCACCGGTACTTCTCCGCGCCCCCGGTGGTCGACGATGTCGCCCACCGCTGCCGGAGCGCTCTGCGCGGCTGCGTGGAATGCAAGCGCATCCTGGCCGACTCCATCAGCGCCACGTTCGCTCCCATGCGGGAGCGGGCGAGCGAGCTCCGTGCGCACCCCGAGCGCGTCCGCGGGGTGCTTGAGGACGGCGCGGCCCGCGCCCGCGAGGTCGCCCGCGAGACGATGACGGTCGTGCGGGAACGCATGGGCCTGGACTGGCGCGCCGCGGTCCGGTAGCCCGTCCGGACGACGGCTTGGGCGGCCGGGCCGGGAGCCCGCCCGGCGGCTCGGGCCCGCCTCCGTGCGGCGCCCGCGCTGCCGCTCCGCCTGGCTGGGGCTTTGACTCCTGCGCCGTCCCCGCCTAGCTTTCCTCAAAGGAGCCAGCGAGCGAACGGCGGTCCATCCCCTGGCGGGGTGGGCCCTTTTTTTCGGGTGCCAGGAGCAGCGGCGCGAGATCAAAGAGGTCGGACGGTGGCGTCACAGAACGGGCGGTGCACGGTGGTGGCCGGATGCCAGTGGGGCGACGAGGGCAAGGGTAAGATCGTCGACGTGCTCGCCCAAGACGTCGATGTGGTCGCCCGCTACCAGGGCGGCGCCAACGCGGGACATACGGTGCAGGTGGGCGAGCGGGCGTTCATCCTCCACCAGATCCCGTCCGGCATCCTGCATCCCGGGAAGCGATGCCTGATCGGCAACGGGGTCGTCCTCGATGTGCTGCAGTTCTTCGAGGAATACGACGCCCTGGCGGCTCGCGGCATCGAGCTGGCCGGTCGCGTGGGCGTGAGCGAACGGGCCCACCTGCTGTTGCCCTACCACAAGGCGCTTGACCGCGCGTCCGAGGATCGCGCCACGCAGAAGATCGGCACGACGGGGCGGGGCATCGGGCCCGCCTACGAGGAGAAGGCGGGCCGGCGCGGCGTGCGCGTGGCCGACCTGTGTTGCCGGGAGCGGGTCGAGGAGCTCGTACGCGAGCGACTCGGGCGCGCGCTGGAGCGCCTCGGCGGCGGCGGAGACCTGCAGCGGGACGTGCGGCGGAGCCTCGAGGCGGGCGAGCGGCTCCTGCCGCTCGCCACCGACACGGGCGCGGAGATCACCGAAGCGCTCGCGACGGGCAAGCGCGTCCTGCTCGAGGGAGCGCAGGGCACGGCGCTCGACCTCGACCACGGGACCTACCCGTTCGTCACCTCGTCCAACACGACGGCGAGCGGCGCCGGCACGGGCGTGGGCGTGGGGCCGACCGCGATCGACGCGGTCGTGGGCGTCGTGAAGGCCTACACGACCCGGGTCGGCAACGGCCCGCTCCCGACCGGGTTCGACCCCGAGATGGATCGGCACGTGCGCGACCTGGGCGACGAGTACGGGGCGACCACCGGCCGGCCGCGGCGGTGCGGTTGGTTCGACGCCGTGCTGGCCCGCTATTCCGCACGCGTGAACGGGCTGACGGGGCTGGCCGTCACCAAGCTCGACGTGCTCGACACGCTTCCCGAGATCGCGATCGCCACCGAGTACTCGACGGATCGCGGCGGGAGCACCAGCAACTTTCCCGCTGACACGTGGTCGCTCGAGACGGTGTCGCCCCGCTACGAGACGCTGCCAGGCTGGCGAAGCGACACGAGCGGGGCGAAGCGCCTGGCCGACCTTCCCAGGAACGCGCGCGCCTACCTGGACCGGATCGAGGAGCTGACCGGCGCGCCCATCACCATGGTGTCGGTCGGGACGCGACGAAACCAGATCGTCCGCGTGTAACCCTAGGCCAGGTTCGACCCCCACGCACCGCGCCCTGAAGGAAGCCTCGGCCCGGCGGGGCCGCTCGATGGGTGCGATCATCGAGGAGAGCCTCGAGCTCAGAGGCGTCCGGCCGATCGAGACGGCAAGGGACATCGTCGCCCGCGCCCGCGCGCAGGCCCGAGTGGACGCCGATGAAGCCACGGCCGTGGCGGTTCGGGAAACGAGGCTGCACCGTGAGGGACGGTAGACCGATCCGCTGATCGCCTGGGCGGCCGGCACCCGACTGCGCCGATGACGCCGCCCGTATTCGTCGTGGACACGAACGTGATCGTGGCGGCGCTGATCGGTTCCGATTCGAAGGCTCCCCCGGCGCAGATTCTGGAAGCCATGCTGGACGGGAGCCTCCGGTACCTCATGTCCGGGCGACCTCCTCACTGAATACGGGTCGGTGTCGCGTCGTCCCCGCCTCGTTCGGCTTCACGGGCGATCGGAGGAAGAGATCGACCGACTGCTCTCCGAACTGACGGCGAATGCGATCTGGCGCGAGGCACCCGCAGGCGACACGGCCCCGGACGCCAACGACAACCACCTCTGGGCTCTACTGGCCAGCTGGACCGGAAGCCGCCTCGTCACGGGCGGTCGCCTTCTGGTCGAGGGCACCTCGGCGGGAAGGCTCGTGCCGAGCCCTCGTGACCTCGTGAACCTCCACAAGGGCCGGTAGACGCCCTGCGTTCCCCAACCGCACCTGCGGTAGGATCTTTCGGCCGGTCACGTCGGAGCGCTGGGCCGACTTCGAGCGCCTGGAGCTACGCTGAGGCGTCGCGACGGTGCCGCTAGCGCGCTTCGTTGGCGCGGATGGGGTCCGCCGTTGGGTCGTCTCGGTAGGAGAGCCCCGCATGCGCGCGGCCGGACTCGACATCCCCCGATCCCACCGTTGGAGCATTCGCCCGAAATCTCGCTCTACCTGGCCATCGGCAAGGATCACCCGGAAGATGCGCATTCCCGGTACGACGCACTGATTCGGAGGCTGGTCAGCTTTGAGCGCGCGCCGGAGCGCCACGCCCGGCGGGGTAGCGACCTATGGCGGGCTCCCCGCTCTGTTCTTGTCCGCCGCTTCGGGCCTGTTTCGGCGGACGCCATGCCAAGTCGTCAACCGCCCCGACCGAGGCCGAAGGTCACCATGAAACGGTGGTTCAACTCCCCCTCATCCGGAAGCCAGATCCTGAGCCACCAACCCGTCAACTGATGGCGGATCGAGAGGCGCGCGTGGAGGGAGCGGCCGACCGGCGCGCTGACCTCGATCCCGGGAAGAAGCATCTCTTCCCAGTTCGCGCTGCTTGTCCAGTTCGGGTCGGCCTGCTCGTGCACATCATCGAACGCCAGGGCACCCAGGCCCAGGAGGACTCCGACCCTTACCTGGTTTCCCGCCGAGACGCGGAGGCCCAGTGCCGCTGCACCGAAGTTCCTGTGAAACTGGTCGCCAAAGACCCCCGTGAAGTCGGTGCGAGCGACCGAGACCGAGGCGAAGTAGGACACGGTCCGGAGCGGTGCGATCACAACATCCGCGAAGAGGCCGGGTCCGACCTCGGTGCCCAGGCTGAAATCGGTGTCTAGAAAAATCGCGGGGCCGGCCGTCCACGCGACCGACTGAGCGCTCGCTCGGGCCGGGGCGATGACGATCCCGAGCCCCAGGACCCCGGCCACCAGGGAACGCAGCCGAGCGACCTGCGCCTTCGGGATGCGGGGTGTGGCAGCCATGTCGGGCCTACAGCAGGCTATATGTAGCTGTCTGCCACTGTAGTTCGTCGATCTCTCTGCGCAGCCTGCCCGTCCACGTTCTTCTTCTCCTTCTTGTCGCGCCGTCCGGAATTCAGGTCGCCAGACCGCCGCCGCCGTTTGCCTCCGCGGTTCCCGCTCTCCCGAGGGAGGGAGTGACGGCGGATATTGAGGAAGTTGTTGCGCCCACTCCCAGCGGGCAGTGGCCGCAAGATTGCTCGAAGATCTCCGCGACCTCGGCCCGCTTGGACGCTTCTCCGGGAGCGGCAACCCCCGAATGGCAAACGCTGACTCGCCTTCTCTGTTGCGAGCGGACCGTAGCGGTCCAGGGAAGCACTACTCCGGCGACGGTCCGGCTCTAGCGTTCGCGCCGGACGGTCGCCGGAGCGGCCGAAGGTCCGGTGCGCGGATGCTCAGGGTTCGTAGAGGGCCGGGAAGGTCTGCCGCAGCTTGGCGAGCAAGGGCAGATCGTAGCGCACGACATAGGGATCGTCGGGGTTCTTCCTGACAAAGTCCTGATGTTCCTCTTCGGCAGGGTAGAACGCCTCCAGTGGGTCGAGTCGTGTCACGATCGGACGGGCGAAGGTGCCGGCTGCATCCAACTCTTCGATGTACTCGGCGGCCGCATTGTGCTGCGCATCGTCCAGGAAGAAGATATGCGACCGGTATTCCTCGCCTATGTCGGGACCCTGGCGATTGAGTTGAGTCGGATCGTGTGCCACAAGAAAGAAGATGCGAAGAATCTGCGCGTAAGAGATCTGCCCGGGATCGAAGCGTACCTCGACTACTTCGGCGTGGTCCGTCACGCCAGCGACCACCAACGGATAGTGCGCAGTAGCGGCGGTGCCGCCGGAATAGCCGGACACGACATCCAACACGCCCTTCACCGACTCGAACACTGCCTCGACGCCCCAGAAGCACCCACCCGCCAACACAGCGGTACTATCGGCAAAGGAAGCAAGGCCGACGGTCGGAGGCGGGGCGGGCTCGCTCAAGCCCTCTGGCACAGGGTCTGGCCCCGTACCCGTGGCGCCGCAGCCCAGCAGAAAAAAGCTCCCAAGGGCAACGACTCCAGCCATCGGCGTCGTTCGCTTAGTCACGGTTCCTCCCTTGCTCAACTACGTCCGGGAACAGCCGCCGAGGCCTCGTCATGAGCTGCCTCGGCTCAGAACGGACACCCTACGTCCTCACCGGCCCCAGAGCGGGGCCCCCAGGCCCCGAACCCGGCCGTCGATGCCTGCCAGTAAAATACGGGGTTCGGTAGCCTCTTCAAAGTAATCCGCCAATGCCGGGCGTATCCCGAGGTCGTCGAGGGCGGCTTCGGATGCCGCCGTCCGCATTGGCGTCGCGGGCCTGACCTGCGCGGGCGTCGCCCCGCTTCTCGGAGTCTCGACCGCTTCGGAGCCATGTCCGCACGATAGAGCCGGCCCACGGCGCATCAAGGGCCGGAACGAAACCGTGCCGGCGCGGGTTCCGCCTGCGTGGATCCCATTCCCGCCCCCCGGTTATTACTCAAGAGTGTTCCTGATTGAAGGGGCTCTCAGGCCGAGCCCGGGGGGATAATGACCCGAGAAGAGTTTCTGGGGAGCCTGCTGGGCGTCGCCGCACTCCCGCTCGCCGCCTGCTCCCAACCGACCGCGCCGGGGGGCCTCCCGGGTCAGGGCGCCTTGCCGGAGGATGTCTCGGGACAGGCCGAAGTGGGTCCCACCGGTCCGAGGCTGATCCCCGAGCCGGATCCGAACCCGTCGCCGCCCGAGGTCCAGAAGACCGAGGCGGAGTGGCGCGCACTCCTTTCGGCGACCGTCTATGCCGTTCTCTTCGAGGGACGGACCGAGCCGCCCGGCTACAGCCCCCTGGCCGACGAGTACGGGGAGGGAACCTACGTGTGCGCGGCCTGTTTCCTCCCGCTCTTCAACTCGACCACCAAGTACGACAGCGCGACAGGGTGGCCTTCGTTCTGGCAGCCGATCGACAAGGATCGGGTGGGCTACAGCTCGGACGATGCCCTCGGCTTTCCCAGGACGGAGTACCACTGCTCGAGATGTGGCGGACACCACGGACACGTGTTCACGGACGGTCCGCCCCCCACAGGGCTCCGCTACTGCAACAACGGCCTGGCTCTCGAATTCGTCCCGCAGGGGCAGTCACTCCCCGAGCTGAGGAACTGATCCCCCTTATCCGTCCGCGGCCTTGAAGACGCCCTCGGGAGCGCCGGGGCAACACTGCGAGCCTCACCGGATCGTTCATCCTGATGACCCCTCGGCCACCGTTCCGCCGCTCCGCGGGCACTCTGTCCGCCAGGTCGGGGACCAGACTCCGCGATGCGATGAGTAGCCGATGATCCGGCCTCTGACGATGGGCTTCGGCGTCTGCCTGGCCCTGGGCCTGAGCACCGGCCCGGGGCATCTGAGCGGCCAGATGATGCAAGGAAGTCGCGCCGTGCCGGGCGGGCGCGAGGCCATGAGCGCGCGGGGAACGCCCGCGCTGCGCTCCTACCTGGAAGAGCTGCGCGAGGGGCCCGCCAGCATGAACAGGGTGCTGCACCGGCTCACCGTCCGCCCCGGGGCCAGGAGCTATTCCGTCGAGGCCGCGGACGTCTCCGAGGCGCTGGGCCTTCTCACCTACTCCATGCGCCGACCCGGCTTGAGGCTCCAGGTCAGCGGAGGGCCGCTGCGCTTCACGAGCGACGATACGCTCTCGATCTCGGGGGTGTCGTCTCTTCAGGCCAGCCTGGAGCTCGACTTGAGTCCTCGGGACTCGCTGCGCGTGGCGCTCCGCGCCCCCAGCCGCCCGTCCTCGCTATCGGCATCGCGCGTGGATGCGCTCGCCTCGCTGGGCACGGCGACCGTGGATCTGTGGAGCATCGAGTTCGGAACCCCTGCGGGCCTTTCGGCGCAGTTCACGCACGCCCAGCCGCTCGGGGGACTGACCCTTTCGACGACGCTCGGCGGCGACGTGGAGCCGCGTCCGGGAGGCACGGGGTCCATCTATTGGCGGGGCGCGACCGCCCGCGTCGGTGCTAGCATCTCGGGCGACGCGGGCCCCATGCGGGTCGAGCTGGGCATGGACGTGTCCCGCAGCTTCGCCGACTCGCTGTCGGGGCGGAACCTGTTCCAGGGCGGCGGCGAAGTGCTCGCCAGAGTCAACGCGGTGGGGTTTCTGAGCGATGCGGGTGAGACCCTGATCGACCTTTCTGCCTTCTACTTCCGCCCCTACTCGACCGACCGTCAGAGCGTTGCGGGCTTGCGCGCGCCCGTGGGCGACCTCGCCGGCGCCAGCGCCCTGGTCGTGTGGCCCCTTGGTGACCTGTTCCTGGTGCCCGTGCTCCGGCTCTCTCGCGAATCGGGAGAAGCCACGTCGGGTGTGAGCACGATCACGCGCGACGCATGGTCTCTCGGCGCCTCTCTCGCACTGGACGTCCCGCTCGGTCCTCGCATGACGATGACGCCCGAGCTCGGCTATGCTCACGGCTCGCTCCGCTCGGAGCTGTCGGCTTCGGGTGCCGGCGGCGACGCGCGTTTCGAGACCTCCGACGACTTGGCCGGATGGTGGGCAGCCGCGGATTTTTCGGTGGTGTTCTAGGGCAGTACGGCTTCGTCTCGGCAAGGGTCTACCGTCCACGGGTCGCGACGCCCGCGTGGCCGGCGGACCAAATCACTGTCCGCCGTACCAATCCGGGCCGGGGCCGCAGCCGGTCCCCTGTAAGACACAAGCTGAGCGTCCAGCCGCCTCGCCGGGATCCCGAGCGCTCCGGTCCGCGTTCTCTCGAACGAGGTGAAGACACGAGCCTGAAAAGGTGACCTCAGCGAAGCGGGGTGTCAGTCGATTACCGTACTGGAACACTCATGGCCGAGTCGTCCCCCCAGTCCAGTCATCCGGGAACGCCTGATACGTGCCGTATACGTACGGCCTGTCCTGAGAGGGCTGGCCGCCCGTATCCGGCGTTCCGGCTGGACCGGCATCTAGGAGGTCAATCAAGTCCCAAACCGCATCAACTCGAATCCCAAAGTTCAAGCTCCCTATGGATATGCGGGCGACGTCGCCGTCTGTATCCGGCACGCGGGCCTCTATGCCTGCATGATTCACGGCGACGACCCACCCGTTGTGATCGAATACGGCACTCCCGCTCGTTCCACCTGTCGTATTGAAGTTGTACTGTACCTCCACATGCGGGCTCTCTCCTGCGTCAATCAGTCTCAGAGCACTGACCACACCATCTTTGAACGTGGCGGTCACTGTTCTGTCTGCTGCCCCTCCAGTGGACCCCGCCGCTGCCGGGAAACCCAACGTACCGATGGGCTGGCCTATGCTCAGCCCATCCACATGCTCTCGAGGGAGGAAATTCATCAGAACCGGCAGTTCCCCCTCGATGTCCAAGAGTGCAATGTCCTCGGAATTGGGAGTGTCATCGTAGTCCAGGTGCTTCCAATTCCAGCGTACGTTGATCTCGTAGCGCTGGTCATCCTCTAGACTCGTGCCGGCCTGAACGATGTAGAACTTCAGGTCGAGGTCGTCCACATCGCCGAACAACTCACCGAGCAATTCTGTGACCTCACTGATCGCATCCACGCAGTGTGCATTCGTCCAAATCGCGCTCGTGTAGTATGCCGCGAAGCCGGTGCAGAAGGATCCGAAACGCCGCTCTCCGTCAGTAGGACGCGTATAGAAGAATCCAAGGACGTAAGTAGCCGCCTCGATGCTGTGCTCCGCGAGAACGTCTCCCCAGTCCAAGAGGTCACCTTGTGGGCCTTGCGATCCCGTCGCGCCGTCTGGGCCGGCTGGGCCCTGCGGACCCGCAGGGCCTTCTGGTCCCTGCGGTCCCGTGGCACCGTCTGGGCCGGCTGGGCCCTGCGGACCCACAGGGCCTTGGGGTCCCACCGGCCCTTCGCAGGCGATCACGAGGAGACACAACACGGCCGCGAGAGAACGCATTGGGGAAAGTACCTTCTTGGTCGTGGGTGATCCGGCTCGCGTAGCAGCTGCGAACATCGGTTCTGTCACCGGACGACTGATGTCGAGGCACTAGTTTGTTGTCCGGTTCTCTGAGGGTCAAGCTCGGACTTGGCGGGCGTAACCTCTTCAGTGCAGATGTCAAAAAACGTCTTCATTGTGAGTGGCTGTGGCTTCAGAAGCTCGGGAACTCGCCGCGCCGGAAGGCTCATTCCTGAGCCCAGTTGGCGGGAACAAGAAACGGGAATCGGCCCGCCGGATCCCGTGGATCAATAATGGAGTCAACGGGATTTGAACCCGTGACCTCTTGGTTGCCCGGCGCACCATATGCCGAAGCGCACGGGACAGTAGGCGCGGCGGCGCTGGGGCGTGGCCAGCCGGATCGAGCCGGAGCGCGGGGTCGCCGCCACGGGCGGGACCGCCAGTGCACGGCTCATGCTTGAGGATGGGGTAAGCCCCGTCTACCTTAATGGGCTTTTGGTCGGCTTGGGGGTGCGCCCCCGGCGAGGTACCACGATACGGGCCGGGGGCCGATGTTCGAGGAGCTGAGCCGGAAGCTGGACGGAGCCCTGGGGTCGCTCCGCCAGCGCGGGGTCCTGACCGAGCCGATGATCCGCGACGGTCTCCGGGAGGTTCGCCGCGTGCTGCTCGAGGCGGACGTCAACTTCAGGGTCGCGAAGGACTTCCTGGGGCGGGTGCAGGAGCGGGCGCTGGGCGACGAGGTGATCAAGTCGGTCACGCCGGGCCAGCAGATCGTGAAGATCGTCCACGCCGAGCTCGCTTCCTTGCTCGGCTCAGGGAAGCCGGAGCTCCTTTGGAGTTCGACGCCGCCGAGCGTGGTGATGATGGTCGGGCTGCAGGGGTCGGGGAAGACGACCACGGCGGCCAAGCTGGCGAAGCGGCTGGAGCGCGAGGGCCGGCAGACCCTTCTCGCGGCGTGCGACCTGCAGCGCCCGGCCGCGATCGAGCAGCTCGTGACCCTCGGATCGCGCCTCGGTGTGCCGGTCTACAAGGGCGCGTTCGGCGGCGACCCGGTGGCGGCTGCCAAGGCCGCCACCGAGGAAGCGCGGCGGCGGCGGCGCAGTGCGGTGATCGTGGACACGGCGGGGCGGCTCCAGATCGACGGGCCGCTGATGGAGGAGCTGGGGCGCCTCAAGCGCGAGCTCCGGCCCGAGGAGATCCTCCTGGTGGCCGACGCGATGACCGGGCAGGAGGCGGTGCGCATCGCGGAGGGCTTCGACCGGGCCCTCGACGTGAGCGGCGTGGTCCTGACCAAGATGGACGGCGACGCACGGGGCGGGGCCGCTCTCTCCATCCGGGGCGTGACGGGCAAGCCGATCAAGTTCGTGGGGGTCGGGGAGGGGCTGGACGACCTGGACGAGGCGGATCCAGAGCGCCTCGCGGGGCGCATCCTCCAGAGGGGGGACGTCGTCGGTCTGGTCGAGCGGGCCCAGCGCGCTATGGACGCGGAAGAGTCCGAGGAGCTGCAGGAGAAGGTGCTCGGGAAGGGACGATTCACGCTGGAGGACTTCCTGACCGCCATGCGGCAGATACAGAGGATGGGGCCGCTGGAGCAGCTGTTGAAGCTGATCCCAGGAGCCTCGAAGATGGCGATCCCGGCGGCGCAGGCGGACCCGAAGCGGATCAAGCACCTGGAGGCTATCATCCTGTCGATGACCCCGGCCGAGCGGCGCGACCCGAAGATCATCAACGGGTCGCGCCGCGCACGGATCGCAAAGGGGAGCGGGCGGCCGGTCGCGGAGGTGAACCGGCTACTCAAGCAGTTCGCCGAGACGCAGAAATTCATGAGGCAGATGAAGGGGATGATTCCCGGGCGGCTGCCCGGGATGCCCTTCTGAGGACGCGAAACGCAGAGGAACGGAGATGTCCGTACGCATCAGGCTCCGGCGCATGGGCCGGAAGAAGCAGCCGCACTACCGCGTCGTCGTGGCCGACAGCCACGCTCCGCGTGACGGGCGGATCGTGGAGAACCTCGGTTACTACCGGCCCAAGGCCACGCCCGCGCGTCTGGTTCTGGACCTCGAGCGGGTCGACTACTGGATCGGGCACGGCGCCAAGCCGAGCGAGACGGTCTCGTCGCTCGTCCGGCGGGCGCGCCAGGGGGGCGGCCCCGGACTCGCGCTGGGCGAGCCTGACCGCGAGGCGCTCGCGGCCCCCGCACCGTCCGCCCAGGCGGGCGGGGAGGCCGGCTCCCGGGACGGCGCTTCCGCCGTCGAGGCGGCGGCCGGGGGCGAGGGCGGGCAGGCGGGCGCTCCTCGAGCTGACGCCGAAGCCCAGCAGCAGGGAGGCGAGAGCAAGGAAGGGGGCGGGGCGGCCGAAGGAGCGGGCCAGAGCTAGGCTCGACAGCCTGCCGGGGTCCAGCGCCACATGCCACGCTCGGAGACGGACTTCCTGGTCGTCGGCCACGTCGCCCGGCCGCACGGGACCGGGGGCGAGCTGCTGGTGCGCTCGCTCACGGACAACCCCGGCGACGTCTTCGCAGCCGGGGTGGTCCTGCGGCCCTCCGACGAAGACGGCGCCCGGCCCGATCCGGCGCTCCCGCCCCTGCGCGTCGCCGCGGCGCGGCCGTACCGGCAGGGGTGGCTGGTGACGTTCGGAGGCGTCGGCGAGCGGAGCGCGGCGGAGTCCCTCCGGGGACGCTACGTCCTGATCGAGCGAGCGCGGCTGCCTCCGCTCGCCGAGGGAGAGGTGTTCATGCACGACCTGATCGGGCTCGAGGTCCTAGCCGGCGACGGCGAGCGGGTCGGCGAGGTGACCGAGGTGTTCGAGCTCGAGCCCGCCGACCTGCTGGAGGTCCGCACAACACACGGAGACATCCTCATCCCGTTCGCCGGCCACATCGTGCGCGAGGTCGACGTCGAGGGTAGTCGTCTGGTCGTCGAACTGCCCGAAGGGCTGCTCGAGTAGGAGGGACACGTGCTGCGCATCAACATCGTCACGATCTTCCCGAGCTTCTTCGATGGTCCGCTCGCGTTGTCGATCCCCAAGCGCGCGCAGGACGCCGGGGTGGTCGACTACCGGGTCGTCGATCTGCGCGACTTCGCGCACGACCCTCACCGTACGGTGGACGACGTGCCCTACGGAGGGGGCTCCGGGATGGTGCTGAAGCCCGAGCCGTTCTTCGAGGCGGTCGACACCCTCGGGCCCTCCGGCCCGGTCGTGCTGCTCTCTCCCAGAGGCCGGGTGTTCCGCCATCAGGACGCGGTCCGCTACAGCGTGGCCTCCGACCTCACGCTCCTGTGCGGCCACTACAAGGACGTCGATCAACGGGTCGCGGATCATCTGGCCACGGAGGAGATCTCGCTCGGGGACTTCGTGCTGTCGGGCGGGGAGATCGCGGCGCTCTCGGTGCTGGACGCCGTGGTGCGCCTGTTGCCCGGGGCGCTCGGAGACCACGACTCGGCGGCCTCCGATTCGTTCTACGAGGAGGAGCTCCTGTCGGCCCCCTCCTACACGCGACCGGCCGAGTACCGCGGCCACGGGATCCCCGAAGTCCTGCGCTCGGGAGACCACGCCCGCATCGAACGGTGGCGCCGCACCGAGGCCGAGCGCATCACGCGCGAGCGCCGGCCCGAGCTGTGGCGAGGGAAGTTCTTCAAGTCCGGGGACGGGCCGGAAGGCGGGGGCTGAGAGGAGCGCCGGGCTCGGGACTGACAGATTCTTCCCGCCTAGTTACACTTCTAGGCTGGACTGCGGCTCGATTCAGTTCGCCCCCGAGGAGGTCACCATGGCAGGCGTGCTTCAGCAGTTCGAGAAGGAGCAGCTCCGGGACGACCTCCCCGAGTTCGCGCCGGGAGACACCGTGCGCGTGCTCTATCGCGTGCGCGAGGGGGACAAGGAGCGTATCCAGGTCTTCGAGGGCGTGTGCATCGCGCGCCGCGGCGGCGGCAGGGGCGCCACGTTCACGGTGCGCAAGATCTCGAGCGGAGTGGGCGTCGAGCGCGTCTTTCCCGTGGAGGCGCCCACGGTGAAGGGCGTCGACGTCGTCAGACGCGGGCGGGTCCGGCGCGCGAAGCTCTACTACCTCCGCAGGCTGAAGGGCAAGGCGGCGAGGATCCCGGAAAAGCGGACCCGCTGACTGGAGGCCCGTGCCGCGGGGGTGCCCCGTGCCGGAGCGAGCCCGAGCGCCGATGGGGCCCGGCCGCGGTGCTCCGCGGCCGGAGGGCCTGCTCGATTACGAACGGAAGTACTGGAGCCAGGGCGTCTCGGGACTCGCCGGCGTGGACGAGGCCGGCCGCGGGCCCCTCGCGGGTCCGGTCGTCGCCGCAGCCGTGATCCTGAAGCCCGGCGTGGCCGTCGACGGGGCGGCGGACTCGAAGCTACTCACCCGTGCGCGCAGGGAGCGCGTCTACTCCGACGTTTTCCTGCGCGCGGCCGCCGTGGCGGTCGGCTCGGCTTCGGTGCGGGTGATTGACCGGATCAACGTCCTAGAGGCGACCGCGCTGGCGATGCGGCGGGCGCTGGAGCGCCTTCCCCGGGCACCCGAGCACGTCGTCGTGGACGGGCTCCCGATGCGGAGCCTCGGCCGCCCGCACGACGCGGTCGTGGCTGCCGACGCGGGGATCCATTCGGTGGCGTGCGCGTCGATCGTGGCCAAGGTCGTGCGCGACCGCATCATGACGCGGCTCGCGCGTCGCCATCCGGGTTACGGCTGGGAGCGCAACGCGGGGTACGCGACGGCGGACCACCTGGAGGCCCTGCACCGGCTGGGGCCCACTCCCCATCACCGGAAGCTGATGGCTACGCGTCAGCTCGGCTTGGATCTGGGCTAGGGGGACCCGGGTCCCCCGCCCGCCGAGTCCTCACGTGTCCAGGGCGCGCGCTGCCCTGGCTACATATCCTATGGCGGACTGAATACGTCCTGGGCTTGCGGCCGAGTTGAAGTTCCGATCCCGAGTCTCCAGCGTGACCTGGTGCAACTCCAGCCATCGCTTCTGTACGATGTCGGCCCCGGCCAGATCGAGGTCGGGGCGCCGTGCCGACGCTGGGTTCCAGGGTCGCCACACCCGGTCAGGGCTTCCTGTACGCCGCCACGCTGGGAGGGTACCTGGGCCGCTATGGAGCCCGGGGAGCGCGCCAGGTCGAGCATTTCACCCCTCATGGTGCTGCGGGACGGCGAGCCGGTGCTGGTGCTGGGGGCAGCGGGGGGCGCGAGGATCATCTCGGCGGTGGTGCAGGCGGTGGTGCGCGTGGTGGACCAGGGGCATGACGCCCGCCTATGCTCTCGCCGCGGCCCGGGTGCATCCGATCGACGGCGGAATCGCGATCGAGACCTCACCGGGGATCGGGTGGATGGCCGACGATGTCGCCCAGTTGAAGTCGTGGGGAATGGTCGTGGAGGAGGTGGAGCGCGAAGGTGCGTTCGGGCGGATTCACGGAATCTGGCTGGATCCGGTGACGGGTGAGCTTGTAGGGGTTGCGGATCCCGACTGGGAGGGCGGGGCCGTCGTGGCGGGGATCTCCGGACGGTAGAGCGTTGCTAGTCCCGTTGCCTGGCCGCCCTCCTCTGTCCACGGATTGCGACCGGGTGCAGTGGAGCAGGCCCCTCCGAGCGTAAGCGCCCGATTCGTGCGCGAGCGGTTTCCTTCCGGGTTGACGTTTCTCAGACTGTGCGTGTACTGGAATCCGGTCGTTGTCCCGAGTGTTTCGCTCAACCCGAACTCCAGACTTCTCCCAAGTGCCAGTCCCAGGTCGAATCCGCGAAACTCGTCGGCGCCCCAGGCCCTGGTCCTGTCCACCCTTCCTTCGGCGTCTTGGAACTCGACTGAGACCTCACGTCAAGCTGGGCCGGGAGCCGTCCGGCACTTCCCTTCCGGCAATACGCCCCGCTCAGCTGGACCAAGGCCTGGTTGGGTCACTCGGCCGGCGTCAACCGAAACCCGGCCGCGAGACCGGCATACGCTCCGGTGGTCCGTACGCGTTCCACCGGGATGCGGGAATCCGTGAAGAGAATTACGGAACGGAGTGATACGTTACCAACGTATCGCCCCGTATTATAATGATGATGGGCTGACGGGGGCCGCGGCCGACGATCACGCCGCGTGCTGGCAGCATTGCGGCCCCGCGACGTGTCTCGTACTTGTAATAGTTGTCAGTCCGTGTGCGGAGAGCTACCGCCCTCCGACAAACGTATAATGAGGTTCGCATGAGGATACTCGCTCTCGGTGCCGTCTTCGCAGGAATGTCGCTGGTCCTTGCCGGCGGGTCGGCCGAGTTGCTGCGTCCGTCTTCCGCGCCGCAGCCTGAGACCGTGCTGGCCCAGCCGGTGGCACGCCCCGCGCCGTCCCGCTCGGTGCAGCCGGTTCCGGCGGCTACGCTGACGGAGACCGTGCAGCGCTACTGTGTCGTTTGTCACAACGACCCGATGATGACCGGCAACGTTTCGTTCCAGGGGCTCGACATCGAACGCATCGGCGAGCACCCGGACATCGCGGAGCGCATGATCCGCAAGCTGCGCGCCGGGATGATGCCCCCGCCCGACGCCCCGCGTCCCGGAGGCGACACCCTGCAGGTGCTCGTCGAGACCATCGAGGCCAAGGTGGACGAGGCCGCGCGGGCCGCTCCCAACCTGGGCGAGCGGCGCTTCTCGCGGCTCTCGCGCGCGGAGTATTCCCGGGTCGTCGAGGATCTGCTCGGCATCGAGGTGGACGCGGGCCGCTGGCTGCCGCCCGACGTGCTCGTCGGGAGCTTCGACAACACGGCGACCTCGCAGTCGCTCTCGACCACCCTGCTCGACTCCTTCCTGCGGGCGGCCAGCGACGTGGCCCGCATGGCCGTCGGCGAGCCCGACGCGGTCTCTATCTCAACCAAGTACTCGAACCCCGTCGAGGTATCGCAGCACCCGTGGGACCACATCGAGGGGACTCCCTTCGGGACCCGGGGCGGCATGGTGGTGACGCACACTTTCCCGGCCGACGGCCATTACGTCTTCAACTTCGAGACCGCCCTGGGCAGCGGGAACCAGACGTCGATGGAGGACATGGTCGTCACGATCGACGACGAGATCGTAGCGACGCTCATGCTGGCGAATAACAATCAGAGCGCCTCGGCCCGCTCGAACCGCGACCGGTACAGCCTGCTCCACACGCCGCCGATCTTCGTTACCGCCGGCCAGCACGAGGTATCGGCCTCGTTCGTCAACTTGCTGGAGGGTCCCTACGAGGATCGCTTCCAGCCGACCGCGTGGTCCTGGGCCGGCACGCGGGGCAACGACTACGGACTCACCGCGCTCACGCACCTGACCGCGTTGATGGTGACCGGGCCGACCAGTATCGAGGGCTTGGCCGACACCCCGGCGCGTCAGCGCATCTTCGTCTGCCGGCCGGCGTCGGCGGCGGACGAGCGTCCCTGCGCGGAGCGCATCACGCGCAACCTCGTCGAGCGGGCCTTTCGTCGCGAGGCCGCCGACGACGACGTCGCGGACCTCATGGTCCTCTATGACGAGACGGTCGAGGGCGAGGGCTTCGACATCGCGGTACGGACCGTCCTGCAGGGGATCCTCGCGTCGCCCGAGTTCGTGTTCCGCTTCGAGCGCGAGCCCACGACCGTTGAGCCGGGGCAGACGTACCGGCTGAGCGACGTCGATCTCGCTACCAGGCTCTCGTTCTTCCTATGGGCCACCGCGCCCGACCAAGAGCTGCTGGAGCTCGCGGAGGCCGGCAGGCTCTCCGATCCGGCCGTGCTGGACCCGCAGGTTCAGAGGATGCTCGCCGATCCGCGTGCCGAGGCGCTCGCGACCCGCTTCGTGCACCAGTGGCTGCGGCTTCAGGACGTCGGCAAGGTCTGGCCGGAGAGGTACCTCTTTCCCGACTTCTCGAAGCAGCTCGCCGAGTCGATGGTCAAGGAGACCGAGATGCTGTTCATGCATCTCCTCCGGGAGGACAGGAGCCTGCTCGAGCTCTTCAGCACGCGGTACACCTACGCCAACGAGGTCCTGGCCGAGCACTACGGCATTGAGGGGGTCGCGGGCGACGAGATGCGCCGGGTCGCTTATCCCAACGACAACCGCCGGGGCATCCTCGGTCACGGCAGCGTCATGCAGTTGACGTCCATGTCCGACCGGACGTCGCCCGTGCTGCGCGGCAAGTGGGTCATGGAAGTGCTCATGGGCACGCCGCCGCCGCCGCCGCCGCCCAACGTCCCGGCCTTCGCGGCCAGCCCGTCCTCGGGCGACGGGCGCCCGCTCACGACGCGCGAGCGAATGGAGCGTCACCGGGCGGCGCCGGTGTGCAACTCCTGCCATCGCTTCATGGACCCGATGGGGCTGGCGCTCGACAACTTCGACGTGACCGGGAAGTGGCGGATCCGCGAGAACATGCAGCCGCTCGACACGCGCGGTCAGTTCTACGACGGCACGCAGATCAGCACCCCGAGTCAACTGGCCGACGTGCTGCTCAAGCGGCCGATACCGCTCGTGCGTAACTTCACCAACAAGCTGATGTCCTATGCGATCGGCCGGCCGACGGAGTACTACGACCAGCCGGCCGTCCGCGCGATCACCCGCGCTGCCGAGGCCGAGGGTTACAAGGTGAAGGACTTGGTCCTCGGCGTCGTGCAGAGCGATGTGTTCCAGATGAGACAAGCCCAAACCACCGCCAACTAGGGATGGAGCCAATGCATTACATCACCGGAAAGCACCTTTCGCGCCGCACCTTCCTCCGCGGCTCCGGCGCGTCCGTCGCGCTTCCGTTCCTCGATGCCATGGCCCCGGCGGGCCGCGCGTTCCGCGACCCGGCGGAGGGCTTCACGCGCATGGTCGGGATCTACGAGGCGATGGGCTGCGCGGGCGGCAACGACTGGGGAGACAGCCAGTACCTGTTCGCCCCCGCCAAGATCGGGAGGGACTTCGAGCTCGGCGAGCAGAACCAGCTCAAGCCGCTCGAGGCGTACAAGGACTACATGACGGTGGTCAGCCAGTTGGATTGCCGGATGGCGGAGCCGTTCAAGGCGGAGGAGATCGGCGGCGACCACGACCGCACGACCGCCGTGTTCCTCACGCAGTCGCATCCGCTGCAGACCGAGGCGGACGTCTTCTGCGGGAAGTCCATCGACCAGATCCACGCCGACCGCTTCGGCCAGGAGACGGCGATGCCGTCGCTCGAGCTCACCGTCTCGCGCATCGACCGCTCCTGCGCCTACAACTACCACTGCGCCTACACCTTCTCGGTCGCGTGGCGCACCCCCACCGATCCGCTTCCCGCGATCCGCGAGCCCAGGGCAGTGTTCGAGCAGCTGTTCGGCGCCGGGCACTCGGCGGCCGACCGAGTCAACCGGCTGCGCAAGAACCGCAGCGTGCTCGACTTCATCGCCGGCGAGCTGGCCGACCTGAAGCGGACGCTCGGCGCGACGGACCGGCTCGCGCTGGACGAGTACAGCACGCACCTCCGCGAGCTGGAGCGGCGCATCGGGTTGGTCGAGGCCCAGAACTCGAGCGGCGAGGAGCGGGCCATGCCGGAGGCGCCGACCGGGATCCCGGATCGCTGGGAGGAGCACATGGAGCTGATGTTCGACCTTCAGGTGCTCGCCCTGCAGGCCGATCTGACGCGCGTGATCACGCTGATTGCGGGCGTGGACCAGGAGAACCGGACGCACCCGGAGTCCGGCACGAACAAGTCGTGGCACGGAGCCTCGCACCACGGCAACGTGCCCGCCGACATCCTGGACTACAACAAGATCAACACGTATCGCACAGCGCAGCTGGCGTACCTGCTCGAGAAGATGAAGACGACCACGGATGCGGGAGTGCCGCTCTTGGACAAGACGGCCATCGTCTGGGGTTCCTCGATGGGCGACCCCAACCTGCACAACCATCGCCGCTGCCCGCTCGTCCTCTTCGGGAAGGCGAACGGCGCGCTCGAGGGCAACATGCACATCCGGGCACCGCAGGGCACGCCCATGGCGAACGCGTTCGTCAGCCTGATGCAGTCGATCGGGCACGACGACTTCTCACACATCGGCGACAGCACGGGCGAGCTGGCGCTCAGATATGCGAACACGCCCGGCACAACGCTGGAGGCGGGCGCATGAACCGGAGGACAGGGACGAGCATGACCGCGCTGGCCTTCGCGGTGGTGTTCTTGGCGGGCGCGGCACTGCCCCCTGACCCGCTGATCGACGCGGTCAGGGCGGGTGACGGGGTGGCCGTGCGCTCGATGTTGGACGGCGGAGCGGACCCGAACACCGCTCAGGGCGACGGGCTGAGCGCCCTGCACGTGGCGGCGCAGGCGGGCAATCTGCAGATCGTCGAGTTGCTGCTCGGCGCCCGGGCCGACGTCCATGCGAAGACCCGGATCGGCGAGTATACGCCGCTGCACCTCGCGGCCGGCGCCGTGCAGGCCGGAGTCGTGACGCGGCTGATCGAGGCCGGCGCGGACGTCGCAGCGACGACCACGTCGACCGGGGTCACGCCCCTTCACCTGGCTGCGAAGGCGCTCGAGGGAGAGGACGTGGTGCGCATCCTGATCGCGGAAGGCGCGCCCGTGAACGCGCTGGAGAGCGCAGCCGGGCAGACCGCGCTCATGTTCGCGGCGGCCAACGGCCGTGTCGGGTCGGTACGCGCGCTGCTCGAGGGCGGCGCGGACCCGTCCATCCAGACGGAGGAGATGGACCTTCTGCGCCGGACGGTCCTCGATCGCGAGGCCCGGGACCGCCTGAGCGAGGCGCTCCAGGAGCTGCGCGGCGACGGGGAGCGGGCGCTGAGCTTCGAGGAAGAGCAGGCCGCGATCGCGAAGCAGCGCGAGTTCCTGCTCGACGAGCAGGCGGTGGCCGAGGTGCTCGAGGGCTTCACGCCGTCGCAACTCGATGGTACGGGCCGCTACTACATCGGCGGGCCCGAGTTCGTCTCGAAGCCGACGACCCCGACGCTGGTCGGCAAGACCGGCGGCATGTCGGCGCTCCATCACGCGGCGCGCGCCGGCCACCTCGAGGTGGCCCGGGCGCTGTTGGACGGCGGCGCGCCGATCGACCAGCAGAGCGGCGACGGCAGCACACCGCTCCTGTTCTCGTTGCTCAACGGGCAGTTCGACCTGGCGATGGAGCTGATCGAGCAGGGCGCCGATCCGAACATCGTGACCGAGACGGACGGCGTGGGGCCGCTGTTCGCGACGCTCCAGACCCGCTGGGCGCTGAAGTTCACGTATCAGCCGCAGCCTCGCGCGCAGGACCGAACCGACACCGACTACATGACGGTTCTGGCGGCCCTGCTCGACGCCGGCGCGAATCCGAACCAGCGGATCACCAAGCACCTCTGGCACTTCGAGTGGGAGGGCAAGATCGGTCTCGACCTCACCGGCGCGACTCCGCTCTGGCGCGCCGCCTTCGCGCAGGATGCGGACGCCATCGAGCTGCTGGTCGCGTACGGCGCGGATCCGCACATCCCCACGGCGTTCGGCCCGGTCGGCCTGCGCACCCGGCGGCAGCCGGACGGGCGGCAGCAGGAGGACTCGGGGCTCCCCCTGATCGTCCATGGCACGCCGAACATGTATCCGATCCACGCCGCTGCCGGGGGCGGCTACCTTGGGCTGGGCGCGTTCCAGCAGAACAACGTGCCGAACGGGTTCCTGCGCGTCGTTCGCTATCTTGTGGAAGAGCACGGAGCGGACGTGAACCTGAAGGACGCCTGGGGATACACGCCGCTCCACTACGCGGCGGTCCGAGGCGGCAACGACCTGGTCGAGTACTTGGTCGACAAGGGCTCTGACGTGGCTGCTCCCAGCCGGCTCGGGCAGTCTCCGGTCGACATGGCGCGCGGCGGCCAGGGCGGTTTCTTCTTGAGGACGCCCTACCCGGAGACGGTCGAGCTGCTGCGAAGCTACGGCTCGCCGTTCCTGTGCCTGGCGACGCACTTCCGCGACACCGGGGACTTCTGTCCGGGTGCCGGCACGGAGCCTTTCGAGGGAGCGCTCGTCACGGAGGACGCGGCCGCATCGAGCCGGGCGACGTTCTGACGGCGCACCCGGTCCGGTCGCAGGTCCGCGGGTTTGGGTAAGGGCGGCCGGCGGAGGGGTTTATCCTCCGCCGGCCGCCCTTCGCCGATCCGGGACGGGGGAGTGGCCCGCGGGCCGCGACTCCCTGCCGGCCAGGTCGGCGGATCGCACGCACGCCCCGGGCTCGCTGCGCGCGAGATCGCTTCGCCCCCGTAGCTCAGCTGGTAGAGCAAGTCACTTTTAATGACGAGGTCCCAGGTTCGATCCCTGGCGGGGGCATGGCCGCCGGTGCATGAGGCCGATGACGTGCGCGGGCGGAGATAAGGCTCTGGCCCGGGGCGGGGGTCCCGGCTCCGCACCAGCGGCTGTCTTGCGACGGCTCATGTGGCGGAAATATCATATAGCTTGCCCTTATCCGTGTATTCTCATCCGTTGTCTCGGATAGTTACCCCAGCCCCGGAGTGCACCCATGAGGCTCTCCAGTAGTTCGGTTAGGATCTCCACGTTCGTGCTCGCGCTCGCGGTATCCGCACAGGGCCTCACGGCTCAGGCCCAGGATCCGCCCCAGACGACCCCGCCCGTCGAGGTCGGAGTGATGGCGCCAGGGTTCACGCTCGAGGGAGGGACCCGCTACGGCGTCCTGTCCGAGCCCATCAGCCTGAGCGACTTCAAGGGCAAGACGGTGGTCATCGCCTTCTTCCCGCGCGCCCGCACGCGTGGCTGCACGATCCAGATGCGTGCCTATCGCGACCAGTATCCCGAACTCTTCCGTGATGGCCAGAACGTCGTGCTGATCGGAATGAGCGTGGATCCGGTCGAGGAGCTGGCCTCCTGGGCGCGCGACGAGCAGTTCCCGTTCCTGTTCGCGAGCGACATCGGCGGCGAGACCGCGGCGGCGTACGGCGCCCTCCGCCCCAGGGGCAACACGAACCGCAATCTGTTCGTGATCGATCCCGAAGGTCGGGTCTCGTTCCGGGCGCTTCCGTTCCGCGAGGTCGACCCCACGGCGTACGAGGAACTCGCCAGCGAGATCGACAGGGTGTGGACCGAGCCGGAGGTTGCCGGTAACTGAGCGGCCCCCGCGGCCCGTTACGACTGCACAGCAGAGGGGGGAGGACCTTCTTCGAGGTCCTCCCCCCTCTCGTTCGTTGCAGGCGCGGGGTCAGCTCAAGTGGTTGCTGACCAGCTTAGTCATCTCGAACATCGAAACCTGAGCCTTGCCACCGAAGATCGGCCGGAGCTTGTCGTCGGCGTTGATCTGTCTCCTGTTCTGTTGATCTTGCAGGCCGTTTGCCTTGACGTAGTCCCAGACCCTCTTGGTCACCTCGGCCCGCGTAAGGGGGCCGGGACCGACCACCTTGGCCAAGTCCTCGCTGGGGATAACGGGTTTTGCTAGTCCTCCACGGGCCTTCGTTTCGGCCATGGATTCCTCCTCAGAGAGTCGTGGACGGGGTGCTCTCGGGCGGAGCGGATCTCCCACAATGGCATTCGGGCGCGAGGGCGGCAACCATGCCACCGCGGGAGCGACCGCCTGGCGCGCCGCCATGGGGGGTGGGGCCGGTTCGAGCGAATGCTTCCTCCGTCGCCCCGCCGGTCCTCACTCGAACACCGGCCGCAGCCGCGGCGGATCGGGCCGCCGTGTGCCGGATCATCGCGTGAAGCTCTATAATCCGGGCCCATGACGCGCGCCGCACCCTTCTATTCGGACCCACGGCCCGGGCGGCTGCCCAGGCCCCTGCCGGCCGTGTCGCGCGGCCGCTGGCTCGCCGCGTGACCGAACAGGCTCCGCCCTACCGGGCGGCCGCGCTCGCGGGCGCGGCCGTTTTCTTCCTCTACGTCCTGACGCTGGCGCCCACGACCGCGTGGTGGGACGCCAGCGAGTACATCGCTACCGCGCACACGCTGGGGATCCCTCACCCGCCGGGCAATCCCCTCTTCGTGGCGGTCGCGCGCGTGTGGAGCCTGCTCCTGTCTCCGCTCGGGCTTCCGGTCGCGGTGCGGATCAATCTCTTCTCCGCGGCGACCAGCGCGGGCTCGGCCGCCTTCCTGTTCCTGATCGCTCATCGCGTCGCCGGCAAGTTCGTTCCCCAGCCCTGGATGGCACTGGCGGGCGCCGGCGCGTCGGCGCTGCTCAGTGGCACGGCGTTCACGGTCTGGAGTCAGTCGAACGTCAACGAGAAGGTCTACACGCTGAGCGTGCTGATCGGAGCCGCGGTGTCGTGGCTGGCGCTGCTGTGGTATGAGCGCCGCGAGCGGCCGGAGAGCCTGCGCTACGTGCTCATCGCCCTCTACCTGATGGTCCTGGGCTCGACCAACCACCTCATGTCGGTGCTGCCGGCGCCCGCGTTCGTCTGCTTCGCGCTCGCCGCCGGGCCGACGTTCCTCCTGCACCGGGCGTTCTGGGTCCGCGCGGTGCCTTTGGCGCTGCTGGGCCTCTCGTTCAACTTCTTCCTGCCCGTGCGCTCGGCGCAGGATCCGGTGATCAACGAAGGCGAGCCGACCTGCGCCGGATTCGTCGAGGCGGCCGCGGCTGTGTACACGAATGGCGGAGCGGGATGCGAGGCGCTCGCCGCCAACCTCCGGCGCGACCAGTACGCCAAGCCGCCCGTGACGCAGCGGATGGCCCCGTTCGGGGCGCAGCTCCTCAACTACTTCCAGTACTTCGACTGGCAGTGGAGCCGGGGGGTCGATCCCTCGCCCGTGCCCGGCAACGCTCGCTTGCCGTTCACGCTGCTCTTCCTGCTGCTGGGGTTGCTGGGCCTGTACGCGATCGCTCGCGCGGACAGCGGCTGGTTCATGTATTTCGCGACCTTCGCCGCCACGCTCACGATCGGGCTGGTCTTCTACCTCAACTTCAAGTTCGGTTACTCGCTGGCACCCGCGATCACCGACCCCTTGCTGCACGAGGTGCGCGAGCGCGACTACTTCTTCATCGGGAGTTTCGCGCTCTGGGGCATGCTGGCGGGGATCGGACTCACTCGCGCGTGGGCCGCGCTCGCGCGGAGCGTCTCGTCGCCCGGCCGGCGGCTGGCCACGGCGGCGGTGCTGTCGGTCGCGCTCGTCCCGCTCGGCCTCAACTGGGCCTGGGCCGACCGGACGGGAGACTGGGCGAGCAGGGACTGGGCGTACAACCTGCTCATGAGCGTCGAACCGTACGGCATCCTGTTCACGAACGGCGACAACGACACCTTCCCCCTTTGGTACGTGCAGGAAGTGGAGGGGATAAGGCGCGACGTGACCGTGGTCGTCGGCCAGTACCTCCATACCCAGTGGTATCCCAAACAGCTGCAGCGTCTCACCGCTCCGGGCCGCCAGCGTCCGTTCGTCGCTCCCGACGGCGTCGAACTGTACCAGGACCCGGGCCTGCCGGAGACGCCGATCTCGACCGCGCGGCCGGACGTGCTGGACCAGGTGGTGGGCGGGCTCCTGCCGGACGAGGTGTCGGTCGCCTTTCCGACGTTCTTCGCCACGTATCCGGCCGGCACGCTGCTCGATCGCTCGCACCGCATCGCGCTGGCCATCATCCGCGACAGTGCCGGAGCGCGGCCGATCTACTTCGCGACCACGGGCGGCATGATGTCCCAGCTCGGGCTGCACCCGTGGGGCGTCCGGCACGGTCTCGTCACGAAGCTCGTGCTCCGCGGGGAGGAGGAGCTCGACAGCCTCGGCTACGTCGAGGGCATGCCGGAGCTCGGCGGAGAGCGCTTCGACGTGGCGCGCTCGGTCGAGCTCTACCGGGACGTGTACACCTACCGGGGGCTGCGCCTTCGTGAGATCTGGCCGGACCGTTCCACCGACATGATTCCCGGCCAGTTCTACGTCATGGCGCTCCAGCTGGCCGACGCGCTCGACCGCTCCGGGGGCGCGCCCGAGTTCATCCGGCGGCTGGAGCTCGACGCGGCGGCGTTCCAGATCACGGCCGAGGGCGGGGCGGTGCTGCTGCCGGGAGACTGACCGGGCCACAGGAGAGGAGCCCAGGCCCCGCCGCTGGAACCTCGCCGGAGCGCGCCCCTAGCCCGCATCGCCCGCCGGGAGCGGGCCGGGCAGGAACCGCCAGGGGCATGAGGGGGTGCAAGCTGCCGATGCGCGACCACGATCGTTCCGGGCGGTCTCCGCTAGCGCGCGACGAGCTCATCCGCTACGCGCGGCACCTCGCCCTGCCCGAGGTCGGCGAGGCCGGCCAGCGGGAGCTCAAGGCGGCCCGCGTCCTGCTGATCGGCGCCGGCGGACTGGGCTCGCCGGCCGCCCTTTACCTCGCGGCCGCCGGAGTGGGCGCGCTCGGGATCGTCGAGGACGACGTCGTCGACGCCACCAACCTCCAGCGTCAGGTCCTGCACGGCACGTCCTGGGTCGGCCGCCCCAAGCTCGAATCCGCGGCCGAGCGCCTGCGCGACGTGAACCCGCACGTCGCGGTCGAGCGCCATCCTCGGCGGCTCACCTCAGCGAACGCGCTCGACATCGTCGGCCGCTACGATCTGGCCGTGGACGGCAGCGACAACTTCCCGACCCGGTACCTGATCAACGACGCGTGCGTCCTGCTCGCTAGGCCGTACGTCTACGGAGCCGTGCTCCGCTGGGAGGGGCAGGTCGCGCTGTTCGGCGCGCCCGGCGGGCCCTGCTACCGATGCCTGTTCCGCGAGCCGCCTCCGGCGGGGTTCGTGCCCGATTGCGCGGAGGGCGGCGTGCTCGGCGTGCTGCCGGGCGTGATCGGCTCGCTTCAGGCCGTCGAGGCGATCAAGTGGATCCTGGGGAAGGGCGCGCCGCTCGCGGGCCGCCTTGTGATCTTCGACGCGCTCGAACTGCGTTTCCGCGAGGTGCGGATCTCGCGCGACCCGTGTTGTCCCGTGTGTGGGGACCAGCCGAGCCAGAAGACGTTGATCGACTACGAGATCTTCTGCGGCGCGGCCCGCTCCACGTCCTCGGCCGCGCCGGCAGCCGAAGGCGCTCTGGAGATCGAACCTGCCCGGCTCGCCGAGGCGCTGGGAGGTGCCGATCCGCCCGCCCTGGTGGACGTCCGTGAGCCCTGGGAATGGGACGTCGGCAACCTCGAGGCGCTCGGGGCCGTGCACATTCCGGTGGCGGAGCTGGTCGACCGCGCCGATGAGTTGCCGGGGGACCGGCCGGTCGTCGCGTACTGTCGAACGGGAGCGCGGAGCCTGGACGCGGCCGAGCGGCTGCAGGCGCTCGGCTACGAAGCGAAGAGCCTGCGCGGCGGGCTCGTGGTCTGGGCGCAGGAGGTCGATCCCGAGGTCACGGTGGTGTGAGCTCTGGTGGAGGGCGCCGGCGGTGCCGCCATGCGCCGCTCCGGGTCTAGAAGCTCGCCGTGTCGACGATTGCCCTCAGCACGTCCGCCGTCTGAGGGAGAACCGCCGCCTCCACCTCGGGCGCGTACGGCACCCACGTGTCCTGGGACGCGACGCGCCGTACCGGACCGTCCAGCCACTCGAACAGGTCGCTCGCGATGCGCGCGATCACCTCGGCGCCCAGCCCGAACGTGAGCGCGTCCTCGTGGACGACCAGCGCCTTGCCGGTCTTGCGCACCGACTCCCCGATCCGGTCCATGTCGAGCGGCGAGATGCTGCGCAGGTCGATCACCTCGGTCTCGATGCCGTGCTTGTGGGCCGCCACGCGCGCGGCCTCGACGCTGCGGCGCACGAGCGCGCCGCACGTCACCAGCGTGAGATCGCTGCCCGCGCGGACGACCTTCGCCTTGCCGAACGGGATCATGAAGTCGGGGCCCGGATCGCGGCCCTTGTTGTAGACCTGCCGGTAGAGGTGCTTGTGCTCGAGGAAGATGACGGGGTCGTCGCACCGGATGGCGGTGCGCAGCAGCCCGTTCGCGTCCTCCGCCGTGGCGGGCATGACCACGCGCAGGCCGGGCGTGTGCGCGAACAGCGACGCCCCGGTCTGGGAGTGGTACAGGGCGCCGCCCTTCAGGTAGCCGCCGTACGCCGCACGCACGACCAAGGGCGCGGCCCAGCAGCCGTTGCAGCGGTAGCGCATCGTGGCCATCTCGTTGCGGATCTGCTGGAAGGCGGGCCAGATGTAGTCGAAGAACTGGATCTCCACCACGGGCTTGAGCCCCCGGACGGCCATCCCGATGGCGCGGCCCACGATGTTGGCCTCGGCGAGCGGCGAGTTGAAAACGCGCGCGCCGCCGAAGCGCTTCTGGAGCCCGTGAGTGACCTTGAAGACCCCGCCCTTTCCGCGGCACTCGTCGAGAGCCGCCTGGCGTGAGGCGTCGGCGACGTCCTGGCCGAAGACCACGACGCGCGGGTCGCGCTCCATTTCGTCGCGCAGGCAGGCGTTCAGGAGGTCGACCATCGTGCGGTTGTCCGCGCCCCGGTAGTCGGGCTGCTCCTCCGTGTCGAATTCGGCGCCGGTCGGAGGGTGCTGATCCGAATAGAGGTGCAGCGTCGTCGTCTCGGGCCCGGGCCGGGGATGCGCCAGCGCCTCGTCGGCGGCACGGCTGATGTCCTGCTGGATCTCGTGCTCCATCGCCAGCAGTTCGTCCTCGGTGGCGACTTCCTGCCTTATGAGCCGATCTCGCATCCGGGTGAGCGGGTCCTGGCGCTCCTGGCGCTCGCGTTCGGCGGCCGTGCGATAGGTGCGCTCGTCGTCCGACAGCGAATGCGAGTGGTGCCGCGTGCAGTGCGCGTGCAGGAGGGCGGGCCCGCGACGCTGTCGCGCCCAGCCCACCAGGCTGCCGACGGCATGGTACGTCTCCACCACGTCGGTGCCGTCGCACTCGATGACGCGCAGGTCGGGAAAGCCCGTCACGAGCTGCGAGATGCTGCCGCCGGCCGTCTGCACCTCGACCGGCACGCTGATCGCGTACTGGTTGTCCTGGATCGCGAAGATCACCGGCAGCTTGAGGTTGCAGGCCGTGTTGAGGGCCTCCCAGAACTCGCCCTCCGACGTCGTCCCCTCGCCGCTGGTGACCAGCACGACCTCGTCGTCCTCCACCCGCTCGAGCACGTCGTGGATCTCGGGCACCAGTCCCGCCCGGTAGCCCGCCTCGGCCGCGCCCACCGCCTGGAGGAACTGCGTGCCGGTCGGCGAGGACGTGGGTCCGATGTTGAGCGCGGGATCGGTGTAGTGGGCCGGCATCTGACGGCCGCCGCTCATCGGGTCGTCGGCCGCGCCGAGCGCCTGCAGGAGATGGACCAGCGGGGTCTGGCCGAGCGCAAGCGAGAGCGCCCGATCGCGGTAGTAGAGGAAGAACCAGTCGTGGCCCGGCCGCAGGTGCTCGGCCAGCGCGACGCCGATGGCCTCGTGGCCGGCGCCCGAGACCTGGAAAAAGCTCCGGTTCTGCTGCTTGAGTATGATCTCGCGCTCGTCCAGCCGACGGGCCCTCACCATGGTGCGATACATGCCGAGCAGCTGCTCGGCGGTGAGCGCCTTCGGCCCACTCCTGGCACGGATTCGGGTCTCGGTCGTCGCCATGGGACCCACATCTTAGGCAGGCCGGGGCGAAGAAACAAAGATTTACCCGCCGTCCGGGGCGGGAGGCGAGCGCCGGGCGGACGCGGCGGGGGCCCGAACGAAACGGCCGTCCCTTCGGGCCGCGCGCGGGCCTGCCCGGCCGTTCGCACCCGGTCCGCTCCGCGCTGGCGCAGCCTCGCAGGGGCCACGAACGTGGGCCGGCGGCGCCCGGGCGGCCGGCCGCTCGGGGCCTCTGGTTTTCCACCGGCCCGCCCTTCCGCTTAGCTTAGCGGACGATGTCGGACAACACGGAGTCACCACCACCGGCGGCGTCGGCGGGCGCCGAGCCTCTCGTCGCGCCCGAGCCCAAGCGTCGCTACGACCGCTCGATCGTGGAAGGGCCGCTCGGCCCCGCGGTCTGGAAGCTCGCGTGGCCCACCATGCTGCAGAACGTGATCGGCGGCCTGCAGGGGCTGATCGACCACGTGATGGTGGGCAACTACGTGGGCTTCGCGGCCAACGCCGCGATCGGCGTGAGCTGGCAGATCTTCCTGGTGGTCGTCGTCTTCATCTCCTCGCTGTTCACCGGGATGAGCGTCCTGGTCGCCCGTTTCGCGGGCGCGGGCGACCACGACAAGGTGGACCGCACCGTGTACCAGGCATTCCTGACGGCGATCGGGATGTCGATCGGCGTGCTCGCTCCGCTCGGCCTGTTCCTCGGGCCGACGCTGCTCGATCTCGCCAACGCCGCTCCCGAGGTGCAGGAGCAGGCGCTGCCGTACCTGCGGGTCATGTTCGTGTTCAGCAGCGGCATGCTCGTGTTCTTCATGCTGGGCGGCGCGCTGCGCTCGGCCGGGGACGCACGGACTCCGCTCCGGCTCGGGATCATCGTGAGCGTGCTGAACGTCGCGCTCAACGTCACCTTGATCCCCGGGCTCGGCCCGGTCCCCGCGTTCGGCACGGTGGGAGCCGCGATGGGCACGGTGATCGCGTCGGGCGGCGTCGCGCTCTACGCCCTCTGGCGGCTGTGGTTCGGCGGTTGGGTGGTCCGTTTCCCGCGCCACGGCCTGCGCCCCGCCTGGGAGGTCATCCGCGAGCTCTTCCGCTTCGGGCTGCCGACCGGCGTGCAGGGCGTGGCGATGAACCTGGGGGGCATGCTGCTGATCGCCTTCGTCGGCTCGCTCGCGCAGAGCGCGGCCGCGCAGGCGGCCTACGCGGTCGGCTACACGCAGGTGTTCTCGCTCGTCACGTGGACGTCGGTCGGTCTGATGGGCGCGGCCGCGGCCGTGGCCGGCCAGAACCTGGGCGCCGGGCGTCCCGAGCGAGCCCGCGCCGCCGTGCACCGCGCGGCCCGCGTCGCGTTCATGGTCGCTGCGAGCGTGGGCGCGCTCTTCCTGCTCGTTCCCCGCCAGCTGCTCGGGGCGTTCGGCCTGGACGAGCCGGTCGTGGTGGAGATCGGCGTCGAGCTGCTCCGCGTACTGAGCCTGTCCGGCCTGTTCGTCTCCGTCGCGCTGACCTACACCGGCGGGTTGCAGGGGACGGGCGACACGAAGAGCCCGCTCTACATCTCCATCGTCTCACAGATCATCGTGCCGCTCGGTCTGATCATCGCGGTCCAGCAGACGGCGGGGCTCGACCCCATCGACATCTGGCTCGCCATCCTGGCCGGGCACGTGACGCGCTGCGTGCTGAGCGTCGTGCGCTTCAATCAGGGCAAGTGGCAACACATCGAGGTTGACATTCCCTCGCGGCCCTAGCCCCCGAGCTCCTCCCGGAGCCGCTCGGGATCCGTGATGGGGAGACCGCATGCGCGGGCGCGGCACACGTAGGCGGCCGGCCCCGCGGACGTCGGCTGCTTGCCCTCGAGCAGCGGGATGACGAGCGGCGCGCTCCGGCCCGGCTCGGTTCCGGCGACGAGCCGGGCGGGCGCGAACGGACGGTGCGCGGCCGCCAGGAGTGCGGCCGTGCGGGCGTCGTCCCGCTCCCCGACGATCACCACGTCGAGCGGGACGGCCAGCTCGGACTCGAGGGCGGAGAGCAGGTGCCCGAACGCGCTCGGCCAGCGGGCGATCCCCGCGGCCTCGCGCCGGATCGCGCCCGCCGCCACGGCGCGCCACTCCTCGCGCTCGAGCAGGCGCCCGGCCCTCAGCAGCAGCTCGACGGCCAGCGAGTTGCCCGCCGGCGTGGCGTTGTCCGTGCTCTCTCGCGGCCGCACCACGAGCGCCTCTCCGTCCGAGGCGGCGTCGAAGAAGGCCTCCTCGGAGGGGTCCCAGAAGCGCGCCAGCGCGTCCTCGGCCAGCTCGGCGGCGGGCGGCAGCCACTCGGGCTCCAGGGTCGCATCGTAGAGGGAGAGCAGGGCGTTGCCGAGCGCCGCCACGTCCTCGAGCAGGGCCGGGATCGTGGCGACGCCCTCCGTCCACACGTGATAGAGCCTGCCGCCGGGCGAGCGCAGCCGCTCGAGCAGGAAGCGCGCGCCGTCACGGGCTCGGTCGAGGTAGTCGCCTCGGTCGAGCGCGCCTCCCGCCTCGGCCAGCGTCCGCACCATGAGCGCGCTCCAGCCCGCGATGACCTTCCCATCCCGCAGGGGCTCGGGCCGGCTGGATCGGGCGGCCGACAGGCGGCTCCGGGCCCGCGCGAGGCGCTCCTTGAGCGCCTCGCGCTCGAGCCCCTCCGAGCGCGCCAGCGCCTCGAGGTCGTGCGGGAGATGGAGGATGTTGCTGCCCTCGAAGTTCCCGGCCGCGCTCACGTCGTAGGCGCGCCGGAAGAGCGCCCCGTCCTCATCGCCCAGGACTCGGTCCACCTCGCCGGGCGTCCAGACGTAGAAGCGCCCCTCGACGCCCTCGGAGTCGGCGTCGCGCGCCGCGAAGAAGGCGCCGCCCTCGTGGCGCAGGTCCCGGAGCACGTAGTCGATCGTGCTCTCGCAGACCGCCCTGAAGTCGCCGGAGCCCGTGACCTGCCACGCCTCGAGGTAGGCGCGCGCGAGGAGCGCGTTGTCATAGAGCATCTTCTCGAAGTGGGGCACCAGCCAGCGCGCGTCGACCGAGTAGCGGTGGAAGCCGCCGGCCAGGTGGTCGCGCATGCCGCCCGCGGCCATGCGCCGGAGCGTGTGGAGCGCCATGGCGAGCGCCTGCGCGTCGCCCGTCCGGTGATGGCGGCGTAGCAGGAAGCCCAGCAGCATCGGCTGCGGGAACTTGGGCGCGCCGCCGAATCCTCCGTGGACGGGATCGAAGCTCCGGGCGACGGCGTGCGCCGCCTGGGCGGCCAGGCTCTCTTGGCTTTCCTCCTCCGCGCCGTCCCCCACGTCGTCGATCCGCTGGGTGGCCGAGCGCCGGAGCGCCTCGAGGATCCGCTCGGCCGACTCGTCGACCCGCCCGCGGTCCGTCTCCCAGGCGCGGGCCACGGCGGAGAGCACCTCGCGAAACGACGGCATCCCCTGCCTCGGCTCGGGCGGAAAATACGTGCCCCCATAGAACGGCGCGCCCTCGGGCGTGAGGAACACCGTGAGCGGCCAGCCGCCGTGCCCGGTCATCGCCTGGACCGCCCGCATGTAGATCTGGTCCACGTCGGGGCGCTCCTCCCGGTCCACCTTCACCGGCACGAAGGAGGCGTTCACGGCCGCCGCGGTGGCGGGATCGGCAAACGACTCCCGCTCCATCACGTGGCACCAGTGGCAGGCGGAGTAGCCGATCGACAGCAGGAGCGGCCGGTCGGCTTCGCGGGCGAGCGCGAACGCCGCCTCGCCCCACGAGTGCCAGTCGACGGGATTGTCGGCGTGCTGGAGGAGGTAGGGGCTCGTCTCCTCGGCGAGGCGGTTCGCCAAGCGTGCCTCAGCCGGCCGCGACCGGCTCGAGCTCGTCCTCGTCGAACTCCAGTTGCTCGCTGTCCCCGTCGAGCACGACGCCGTAGCGCTCGGGCCTGTACTCGTCGGTCCCGACGACCAGCCCGGTGCGTCCGACCGTGGCGGGATCGATCGGATAGCGGCCGCGCCGCACGCGCACCCGGGTCCCCTGCGGATAGACGGGCGTCCGCATCACCGCTCTTGCCGTTCCGCGAGGTCGGGGACCTGCACGCCTCTTGCGATCTGGTGAACGACCTGCCGCGCCAGAGCGTCCGGCGAGGTCCCGGGCGCCTCTCCCAGCACGCGCGCCACGGCCAGGCGCCGCCCGTCGGTGCACAGGAGGCTGACGAAGGCGGCGGGCCGCCGCTCGAGCAATCCGCGCGGGGTGCGCGACGCCCGGACCCACGTCCCCGCGACCGCCACCCGCGGGTCTCCCAGCTGGAGGGAGGTCACGAGATCGTCGAGCGCCGCTTCCGGCACGCGGTGGGTACCCAGGAACGAAGGTATGCCGGCGATCAAGAGGCCGAGCTGGAGCTCGGCCTCCGATGAGGGCACGCCCGACCGGCTGCCCGAGGCTACGCTGAAGAGCAGCGGATAGGGGGGCGTGACGAACGCGTTGATCTTGGGCATGGAGTGCAGTCTGGCGCACGCCGCACGGGTCACGCAAGCGTTGAAACCGCCGCGGTCCGTTCCTACGTTGTGCGATGAGGGAAGTCGCGCGGAAATCGACGCTCGACGCTCGCATCCGGACGCCGGAGGCCGCCCGACGTGGCTTCACCCGCCTGGACCGTCGCCCGCGCAGCGCTGGCGAGGCCGGGCATGATCCCCGATCTCCTCGGCGCGGCCTGGGCTTTCCGCCGACGGGGTTGGTACCGGCGGCCGCCGTTCCTGCCCCTGCCTTCTCGGCGCTACCTTCGCTGGCGGATGGAGACGGCGTACGGCGATCCGGACGCCGCCCCCTCGCCCAGGGAGCTCGGCGAGTTCCTGCGCTGGGCGCGGCGGGCTAGGCAGGATTCCCGGTCCCGGGACAGGAGGGACGATGGTTAGGTTGCTGCTCGGCGTCCTCGTCGGCTTCGGGCTGGCCATGTACTTTCCGGAGGCGCGCCGGGCGGTGCTGGAGAGGAGCGAGCCCGTGCTCCGTCGGTTCTTCGTCCGCTCCGCCGAGAACGAGATGGAAGAGATCGTCCGCGGGCTCAGGCAGATGGAAAGCGTCGAGGGCCGCCTCCCGGCCCCCGGCGAGTGGGCGACCTGGCTGGATGCCCGCTACGCCGGCGGCCGGTCGCGTGATCCGTGGCACAACTTCTACGGCTTCGAGGTCACCGACGACTCCTTCGCCGTCGTCTCCCACGGACCCGACGGCGAGCTCGGGACGGGCGACGACATCCGGGACGTACAGGCTCGCCGCCGGCCGGCGAATTAGCTGCGCCCCGGGCGTCAGCGGCCGCGCTTGCCCACCCCCGCCGCACTGCTGGACCTGGTCACGGTCCACGGCCCCTGGCTGCTCTTCCTGCTGGCCGTCCTCGAGACCTGCTTCATCACCGGCCTCGTGGTGCCGAGCGGCGTCGCGACTTCGCTGGCCACAGCCGTCGCGCTCGAGCGCGGGACGTCGTTCGTGCCCGTCGCGCTGGCCGCGATCGTCGGGGGCGCGATCGGCGATTCGCTCGGGTTCTGGATCGGCCGCGTCGGCCGCAGCCACTGGGAGGGCGGCGGCACCCGGGCCGCCATGCGGGTGCGCCAGGTCCGTGCCGGGGCGTCGCGCTGGTTCGGCCGCCACCCCCTCCTCTCGGTCACAATCGCCCGGCTCGTCTCGTTCGTGCGCACCGTCATGCCCATGGCCGCCGGGATGAGCGACCTCGCCTATCGCCGCTATCTCGTCTACGAGCTGCCGGGGGTGGTCGCGTGGTGCGCGCTCTACATGGCCGCGGGCTCCGCGGCGGGCCAGGGCTGGAGCTGGGCGAGAGAGGCGCTGGGGGCGGCGGGCGCCGTCGTGCTCGTCGCGCTGCTCACTGCCCTCGTCTGGCTGGCGCGGCGGCGGCGCGGCCCGGCGAGCGTCCGCCGCTCCCGTCCGGGGAGGCCCTAGGAGATGCGCTCGGTGGCGCTCACCGGCACGGTCGCGGCCGGCAAGTCCGCGGTTGCCGAGGTGTGGGCGGCGGCCGGCGTG
>CAZYLN010000007.1:0-36773 GCA_964648975.1 uncultured Gemmatimonas sp.
CCATCCCCCGCACCGTCGGGATCGACATCTCCAAGGACTGGCTCGACGCCTTCGCCGTAGACCGGACTCACCGCGAGCTGGCTGACAAGGACGTTAGCCGCGTCACCGACACGTACCATACTTGGCGCACCGACGAGGGTGACGACAGCTATGCGGACATTCCGGGCTTCTGCAAAGAGCGCGTCGCTGGATGAGGTGGGTGAGCACGGCGATGTGCTTACGCCGGGGCGCTATGTCGGTGTGGAGCCGCAGCAGCATGACGGCGAACCGTTTGAGGACAAGATGAAACGGCTGGTGGCTGAGCTTCGCGAGCACCAGGCCGAGGGTGCTCGACTCGATCTAACGATCGACGACAGTCTGGAATCGCTGGGATTCGGAGGCCGGAGTCGGTGAGCATCGACACCACCTTCCTGCGCCGCTGCATCAGGTCGCTCGAGCATGCAATGGAGGGAATCGAAGGGCACAAGGGAGGCGACGATGTCATGTACGACATCTACCGAGCCGCGTGCGTCAAGGAGTTCGAACTCGTGCTCGAACAGTCCGGCAAGCTGCTGCGCAAGCGTCTGGCCGCCTGGCTCGCCAGCAACAGGCAGGCCGACCGCCTCAACTTTAGGGACCTCTTCCGCCACGCGGCGCGCCACGGACTCATTGTGCCGGATGCGACCGAGAGGTGGCTACGCTACCGCGACAACCGCAACTCCACGGCTCACGACTATGGTGAGGACTTCGCGGAGGATACGCTCAGGCTCCTCCCAGCCTTCATCCGAGACGCGAAAGCCCTGGCTGGCGTGATTGAGGAGGCCGACGATGACTGACCGACTAAGACTCCCGACCGAGCATCGTCGCATCCTTACGACGTTGCTGCGGGAGCACCTGCCCAATGTGGAGGTTTGGGCGTATGGCAGCCGCGTGAACGGCCGGGGCCACGAGGGCAGCGACCTCGACCTCGTGCTGCGTGGGCCGGAACTGGACAAGATTCCGCTCGAACGGCTGATGGAGTTCGAGGATGCCGTCAGGGAATCGACGATTCCCATTCTCGTCGAGGCGCGGGACTGGGCACGGTTGCCCGAGCGGTTCCGGCGGGAGATCAAGCGGGAGTATGTGGTGTTTTTGCGACCGCTTAGTCGCGTTGTCGGCAGGGTGGGTGGGATAAGGTAGGTGCGAAGAGACCACCACCGGCGGCTACGATCCCGAGACCAATGACGTCGGGGTGGCAACCCAAGCTCTTTGCCGGTCGACTAGTGTTATGTCGGCACTATCGCCAGCCACGAAACGACCCCACTGCTCCATCAACCGGCGATACCCCACGATCCGGCACGCCTTCGAGACGTTGCCGAGTTCCTGGGCGAGTTGTAGCAACTCGTGTGCCTCGCACCACCGCAGAATGGTGCGGATACGCTGCCGAACGCGCCGCACGGGAGGTGTTTGGAACCCTTGAAAATGGAGGCGGCGGGAGTCGAACCCGCGTCCGCGACTAGATCCGGCAAAGCGCCTACGTGCGTAGATCGCCGTTTCGTCTCGCCCCTCGCCGGCCGGCGATCGGCCGAATTCGGGACCAGCTGGCTGAAGTCTCGCCGCCGGACGACCAGCACATCCGGACGGCCAGCCCGACTCGTCGACGTCTCAGGAACCGCCTCGGGCGGGCGGTTCGGGAGACGGGCCAGCGATAAGGAGAACCCTACGCGGCCAGCGCCAGATCAGAGTTGGCAGCTATTGAAGTGTTCCCGGTGGATTATCGAGGTCCGGGACCTCGGCACGCTGCTTCACGTTCCCTAGACACGTCGAAGCCGTGTCGCCCCCGAATTGTCAAACATGCCCCGAGCGGAGTACCGCGGGTCTCGGATACCCCGGGGCCCTGCCCCGGGTCCGGGGGCCTGCCGTCCGGGGCGGCCTGCCCCGCGTGCGGTATCTGACGCTCAGGCGAGCGACTCGCGGATGGCGCGGATCCCGGCTGCGACGCCCTCGGGGTGGCGGAAGACGGCCGAGCCGGCCACAAGGCAGCTCGCCCCGGCCGTCGCCGCGGCGCCCGCCGTCTCGCGGTCGATGCCGCCGTCCACCTGAAGCTCGATCTCCCGTCCACCCGAGCGCTCGATCAGGGCGCGGGCGCGCCGGAGCTTCTCCGTGCTGGTCACGATGTAGCGTTGTCCGCCGAATCCCGGGTTCACCGACATGATCAGTACCAAGTCGACGAAGGGCACGATCTCCGAGAGCGTGTCGACGGGGGTGGCAGGATTCAACGAGACGCCCGCCCTCGGGCCTAGCTCGCGGATCCGGTCGAGCGTGCGGTGCAGGTGCCTGGACGCCTCCTGGTGCACCGTGACGAGGCTCGCCCCCGCGTCTGCGAAGGCCTCCACGTGGCGCTCGGGCTCGTCAATCATGAGGTGGACGTCGACGGGCAGCGAGGTCGCCCGCCGGACGGCCTCGGTGACCAGCGGGCCGATCGTGATCGTGGGCACGAAGCGGCCGTCCATGACGTCCACGTGGATCCAGTCCGCTCCCGCCCGCTCGGCCTCGGCGACCTGCTCGGCGAGGCGGCCGAAGTCGGCCGACAGGACCGAGGGCGCGAGCTTGACCCGGCCCATTCCTACCTCCCTTCCCTGTCGAGGACCGTCACGCCCCGCTCGCTCGCGACGACGACCGCCGAGGCCATGCCCAGGAACAGGCCGCTCTCGACCACCCCTGCGCGCCGGCGGAGCGTCTCCTCGAGGACCGTTGGGTCCTCGATCCCGTCCGGAAAGCGGCAGTCGACCATGTAGTTTCCGTTATCGGTCACGAAGGGGCTCCCGTCCTCCAGGCGCCGGAGCGCGGGATCGGAGCCCAGCTCGCGGAACAGGGCCATGTGGGCCCGCCAGCCGAAGCGGACGACCTCGACGGGCAGCGGCGCCCGCTCTCCCAATCTCCCGACCAGCTTCGACTCGTCGACGATGATCATCAAGGCCCCCGACGCCTGGGCGACCATCTTCTCGCGCAGGAGCGCGCCTCCCAGGCCCTTGATCAGGTCGAGGCCGGGCTCCACCTCGTCCGCGCCGTCCACCGTGAGGTCGAGGGACTCGACCTCATCGAGCACGGTCAGCCGGATCCCGAGCTCGCGCGCCCGCTCGGCCGTGCGCACCGAGGTGGGAACGCCCACGACGCCTTCGAGTTCCCCGCTCGCCGCCCGCTCGCCCAGCACGTCGAGCAGCCGGGCGACCGTGCTGCCCGTTCCGAGCCCGATCCGCATCCCCGGAAGCACGTGCTCCGCCGCGCGCTCGGCGGCCATCCGTTTGAGCCGCTCGGAGGCGGACGGCGCCGGCGCGTGCGCCTCACGGGCGCTGCTCAAGCGAGTCGCTGCACTAGGGGGTGAACGGGCTCAGACCCCGAAGTGGGCAAGGACTTCCTTCTGCACCCGCTCGCTCATGGCGAGCGCCTCGTCGAACGGGCGCTGCCACATGTTGCGCCCGAAGATGAGCCCGCAGGCCCCCGCCTTCAGGGCCACGCGTGCCTTGGCAAGCAAATCGTCGTCGCCCAGCTTGCTGCCGCCGCTCACCAGGACGGGCACTCGTCCGGCGGAGCGGACGACGCGCTCGGCTCCCTGCTCGTACGTCCACTCCAGCTTCTGGTAATCCCTGGGCTGGCTCGCATCCTTGGGGGACTGCTTCGGGATGTTCAGCTTGACGATGTCGGCCCCCAGCTCGAGCGCCACGCGCGCGGCGTAGTCCACGGCGTAGAGCGAATCCCGCCCGCCCTTCTCCTCGATCGCCGCGCCGCGAGGGTAGCCCCACACGACCAAGGGCATGTTGTAGCGGTCGCACTCCTCGCGGACCATGTGCATCTGTACGATGTCCTCGTCCTGGCGCGGGGAGCCGACGTAGAGCGTGTAGCCGACGGCGTCGGCACCCAGCGCGACCGCGTCATCGACGCTGCCGGTAAGGGTCGACAGCGCGTCGGCGTCGGTGGGCACGTTCGTCTTGCCGTTGATCTTCAGGATCAGAGGCACGCGCCCCGCGTAGCGCTCCATGTACTTGCGGGCGAGCCCGTAGTGGCACGCGACGCCGTTGTAGCCGCCCTCGGCCGCCAGGCGCCACTGGAAATCGGGGTCCGCCGCGTCCGGGTTCGGGAAAAAGTCGATCGGCCCGTGCTCGAGCCCCTGGTCGATCGGCAGGATCATCAGCGTGCCATTGCGCAGGCCTGAGCCGTAGAAGAGGCGACTTAGCCTCACCCGCTTGCCGAGGGTGAGCGCCATCTGGTCGAGCGTGGGCCGGCTGACTCTGGCCGTTGCGGGTGCGGCGGTCGGTTCCATGTCGGTCGGGGATCTCCGGGCGGGTCGAGGGGCGGGGGCGGACAGGGCAAAAATAGTCAGGGCCCGGAAGCGGAGCGAGCCCCCGGGCACGGGCCCCCTGGAGCCGGTAACGGTCAACATTGACCATGACCGCGGAGACGGGGGCTCTTGACACCGGATCGGGCGCCTGCGCAGGTTTTCTCTATGGACGCCGACCAGCGCTTCGCCCGCCCCGCCGACTTCCGGTGGTTTTACTACTTCGGGACCCGCTCCGGGGGCCGGAGGCGAATGCGTTAGTCGGACTCACGAGACGCCGCCGCCAGGCCTCCGGGGGGATCCCCGGGGGCCTTTTGCTTGGGAGGCCGCGAGAGCTCCCGAGGCCGGCGCACCACCCTTGCCGAGGAACCTCATGATCATCGTGACCCGGGCGGGCGTCACCGCCGAGGAGCTCGACCACATCCGCGAACGGATCGAGGCCATGGGGCTGCGAACGCACATCTCGCGCGGTGAGACGCGCACCGTGATCGGCTGCATCGGCGACGAGTCGCGCCTGCGGGAGACCCCGCTGCTCTCCATCCCAGGCGTCGAGAGCGTGCACGACGTCGTGAAGCCATACAAGCTCGCCGCCCGCGAGTTCTCGGCCGCCCCCACGCGGATCCCGCTCAAGAACGCCGAGATCGGCGGCGGGGAGCTGCTGGTGATTGCGGGCCCGTGTTCGGTCGAGAGCCCGGACATCATGGAGTCGACCGCGCTCTCCGTGCGGGGCGCCGGCGCGCGCGCTCTCCGGGGTGGGGCCTTCAAGCCGCGCACGTCGCCCTACTCCTTCCAGGGCAAGGGCGAGGACGGGCTCAAGATCCTGGCCGACGTGCGAGCCGCGACCGGCCTGCCGGTGGTCACCGAGGTGATGGACACGCGGAAGGTGGAGCTCGTGGCGGGCTACGCCGACGTGCTCCAGATCGGCGCGCGCAACATGCAGAACTACAACCTCCTGACCGAGGTCGGCCGCCTGCACCGGCCGGTGCTGCTCAAGCGCGGCATGAGCGCCACGATCAAGGACCTGCTCCTGGCGGCCGAGTACATCATGAGCCAGGGCAACATGCAGGTGATCCTGTGCGAGCGCGGGATCCGCACCTACGAGACGGCGACCCGCAACACGTTCGACGTGGCGGCCGTGCCGGTGCTCAAGCGCGAGAGCCACCTGCCCGTGGTCGTCGACCCGAGCCACGCTGGCGGCTACCGCCACCTGGTCGCGCCGCTCGCGCTCGCGGGTGTCGCCGCCGGTGCCGACGGGCTGATCGTCGAGGTGCATCCCGATCCCGAGCGCGCGACCTCGGACGGCGAGCAGTCGCTCGACCTAGGCGAGTTCGAGGCGATGATGACGGCCGTACGGCCGGTCGCGGAGGCGGTCGGGCGGAGCGTCGCCCCGGGCGTGGCAGCGGCCGTGTCCTAGCGCGGCCCCGCGCGGTCACGCCTGCGGGCCATGCGGCGGTCGGGGTGGTGTCCACCGTCACGGCCGCCGCATCCCGTCGCGCCATCGGGATCGATGTCTCGGAGGACCGGCCCTTGGTCTCCACCGTCGCGAAGGGGAGAGCATCGCGGCTCTCGAACGACCCGACTGGCTTCGGCAGGCTGATCGCCCGGATCGGCTCCGAGGTCGACCGGATCTAGCGCCACCCCACTGGACCGTCCCACCGCGACTTCGAGGATACCTCCCCGAGGGCCCGGTTGCCCCCTCTGACGAGGTTGATCGCTCGAGAACCTGTCCGCAGACGGGCCGCCACGGCCCGATGGATTCCCGTTCAACAAGAGGGAGACCATGAGGGTATTGGAGAGGATGGATGAGAAGCAGACCTCGAGACAGCAATGCCTCGACGAAGTTACCGGCGTGTCTTCACATTTTCCCTTAGGAGCGCTGATCGCGGGCGGTCGCAGCTCGCGTTACGGAGCGATGAAAGCCCTTGAGCCGATCCAGGGTCGGCGCCTCGTGGATGGAGTTGCAGCCGCGCTCGCGGAGGCGACCGACGAGGTGGTGCTGATCGCGAACGAGGCCGCTCTCCGGGACCATGTGGAGTTCCCGACGCGCGCAGACAGGGTCCCGGGGCTTGGCCCGTTGGGTGGAGTCCTCACCGCTCTTCACTGGGCTGCGCGACTGAAGAGGCCGGGAATCCTCGCGGTTGCCTGCGATCTCCCCTTTCCCTCCGCCCCACTTCTGCGGAGAATCGCGGAGATGGCGGCCTCGGGCGGCGCGGATGCCGTCGTTCCCGAGAATCCGGGCAACCGGAGAGGGATCGAGCCGCTGTGCGGGTTCTATTCCCGCTCGTGCATCGAACCGATCGAGAGCGCCCTCGCGCGCCGCGACCACCGCATGGTCGGCTTTCTCGAGCACGTGCGCGTCGAGCGCTTGCCGCTCGACGACGTGCGTCGCTACGGCGACCCCGAGCGCCTCTTCTTCAACGTGAACACCCGAGCCGATCTCGAGCTCGCGAGACGAATGACCCTTCTTCCGGCAGCCGAGGCACGACCCGCCAAGCCGTGACACGGCGGACCCTCGGCACGCCCGCTACGGCAGTCTGTCGCCATTGCGCCTCGGTCGCGGGTGGCGCCTAATGAAGCGTCGACAAGGTCGAAGGTGGCGCAGCGCGGGAGATGGGCGGCGATCCAAGCCGGGGAGCGGCGTGATGGGGACTGGCGCGGGCAGGAATAGCGGGGGTCGGGCCGCCTGGGCGAGCTGGAAGCCCTTCGGGATCGGAGAGCAGCGGCCGAACAATTACCTCGAGATCGTCCGAGCCGCGCTCAAGAACCGCGACCAGCTCGGGTACGCATGGCGCATCCTGAAACAGGGGACCTGTGACGGCTGCTCCCTCGGCACGATGGGCCTCCGGGACTGGACAGTCGACGAGGTCCACCTCTGCAACATCCGGCTTCGGCTTCTCCGACTGAACACGATCCCGGCCATGGACACGCACGTCCTCTCGAACGTCGCGTCTCTCAGGGCCAGGCGCGGCTCCGAACTCCGCGATCTCGGGCGACTGCCCTATCCGATGATCCGGCGAAAGGGTGAGCCGGGATTCTCCCGAATCAGCTGGGATCAGGCATTGGACGAAATCGCCGGGCGCATCGGGGCGTCATCCCCCGACCGCACGGGCTACTACCTCACGAGCCGCGGCCAGTCCAACGAGAATTACTTCACCGCACAGAAGGCCGTCCGCGCCATGGGGGGCAACTCGATCGACAACGCGGCCCGCGTATGCCACTCGCCCAGCACGTTCGGCCTGAAGGGCGCCCTCGGCGTTGCGGCCACGACATGCTCCTACAGCGACTGGATCGGGAGCGACCTGGTGGTGTTCGTGGGATCGAACGTAGCGAACAACCAGCCCGTCGCCATGAAGTACTTGTACAAGGCCAAGAAGGCCGGTACGAGGGTGGTCGTGATCAACACCTACCGCGAACCGGGAATGGAGCGCTATTGGGTCCCCTCGAACCTCGAGAGCGCGGTCTTCGGCACGCGGATCGCCGACCGGTTCTTTCTTGTCAACGTCGGCGGCGACATCGGTTTCCTGAACGGAGCCTTGAAGCATGTGATCGAACACGGGTGGCTGGATCGCGGGTTCGTGGACCAGCACACGGCGGGGTTCGACGAGCTGGAAGCGAGCCTCAAGGCTCAGTCGTGGGAGAGCTTGGAGGCGCTCGCGGGGACCTCCCGCGACGAGATGGAGGAGTTCGCGCGCATGCTCGGCGAGGCGGGGACAGCCGTGTTCGTCTGGAGCATGGGAATCACACAGCACGAGTGCGGCGAGGACAACGTCCGTGCGATCGTCAACCTCGCGCTTACCAAGGGATTCGTCGGTCGGGACAGGTGCGGGGTGATGCCGATCCGCGGCCATTCCGGCGTACAGGGTGGCGCCGAGATGGGCGCCTACTCGACGGCGTTGCCCGGAGGCCTGCCGCTCACGCAGGAAAACGCCGCTCGCTTCAGCCAGCTCTGGGGCTTCGAGGTGAGCGCCCTGCCGGGCATGACGGCCCCCGAGATGCTCGACGCCGCGCACGACGGCCGGCTGGACGTGCTCCTCGCGTCCGGGGGGAACTTCCTCGAGGTCCTGCCGGAACCCGACTACTGCGAAGCGGCTCTCGAGAGGGTGCCGCTCCGTGTGCACATCGATATCGTGCTGTCCAGCCACATGTTCGTGGATCCCGGCGATGTCGTCGTCCTGCTTCCGGCGGCCACGCGGTATGAGACGCCGGGTGGCGTGACGCAAACGACGACGGAGCGCCGGGTCGTGTTCAGCCCGGAGGTCCCGGGACGCAGGATCGCCGAGGCCCGGCCCGAATGGGAGATCTTCTGCGACCTGGCCAAGCGGGTGGTTCCCCGCCTCGCTGACAAGGTGCACTTCGAAGGGACGCCCGCGATCCGGGAGGAGATCGCCCAGGCGATTCCCATGTACGACGGCATCCAGACGCTGGCGGCCTACGGCGACCAGTTCCAGTACGGGGGCGCGCACCTCTGTGCCGGCTGGAAGTTCCCCACTCCCGACGGGAAGGCGCACTTCTCCGCGGTGTCCCTCCCCGAGGTCCGGGTCCACCCGGGCCGCTTCCTGTTGTCCACGCGCCGCGGGAAGCAGTTCAATTCCATGGTCCACGAGCGGATCGACGCCCTCACCGGCGCCGAGCGCGAGGCCGTGCTGATCAACCGGGTCGACGCCGAGGAGCTCGAGATCGGGGACGGGGACGGAGTCATCCTCAAGAGCGACGTCGGCGAGCTTCATGGGCGCGCGATGATCGCACCGGTCACGCCGCGTAGCCTTCAGGTCCACTGGCCCGAGGGACTCGTTCTGATCGACGGTCGGAAGCGATCGCCTCAGGCGGGGATTCCCGATTACAACGCGCTCGTGACCCTGGAGAAGATGCCCGCCCTCCGGGGCGAGGATGCATGAAGTGGACCGACGACCGGGCGGCAGGACCCGCATGCGGGTGCGACTCGTCGAGCGCGAAGGCACCCGATGGCGTTCGGACCACGTCGCGACGGAGGAGCCCCTTGAGATCCGACTCGCGGCCAAGGGCGTCTCGCGCACCGTAGCGATTACGATGCGGACGCCGGGCGGCGACTTCGAGCTCGCCGCCGGGTTCCTGCGCGGTGAGAACGTGGTCGATGGGCGCGCCCAGATCCGCAGCATCCGGTACTGCACCGGCCCGGAGCCGGACACCGATCAGCAGTACAACGTGGTGAGCGTGGAGCTATGCGCCCCGTCGCTTCCCGAACTTGCGCAGCTGGAGCGGCACTTCTACACGACGAGCGCCTGCGGCGTGTGCGGCAAGGCGAGCCTGGAGGCACTCGAGCTCCGGGGCTGCGAGGCGCCCCCAGCGGGCCCCGGCGTGAGCCCCGAGGTTGTCCAACGCCTCCCCGGGCGCCTGCGGGAGGCCCAGGGACTCTTCGACTCGACCGGAGGACTTCACGCAGCCGGCCTCTTTGACGCAGGAGGCGAGCCCGTCTGCGTGCGGGAGGACGTGGGGCGGCACAACGCGGTGGACAAGGTCGTCGGCTGGGCGTTGCTGGAGGACCGGCTGCCCCTCACGGGTCACGTACTCGTGGTGAGCGGTCGGTGCAGTTTCGAAATCATGCAAAAGTGCCTTGTCGCGGGGGTGCCCATCGTGTGCGCGGTCTCGGCACCCTCCAGCCTTGCGGTGGCCGTGGCCCGCCGGTTCGGAATGACGCTCGTCGGCTTCCTGCGGGACAACCGCTTCAACGTGTACGCCGGGCAGGAGCGAATCGTCGCACGGTAACCGCCACGGTCGAAGACCCGACCCGCGGATGCTGGATACTGGCCGGTACGACGATGCACTCCCAAGGGATGCCCGGCCCGGGAGTAACGCCGCGAGTGCAGGGACCGGCGTGCGAAACACGGTAACCCCGCTATCCCGCAGCTTCAACGGGCCGTTGCCGGTCTCCCCCGCCGTGCGGAGCGGGGCACCGTCTATTCCACCGCAACGGTGTGGGGCAGGACGAGGTTCAGGAGATAGCCCTTGGCGTTGTAGCTGGCACGCGCCGGCTGCCGGAGGCCCGTCGCGTCGGTGGCGCGGGTGCGGAGGACGTGATTTCCCGGCGTGGCGTTCCACTCGAACTCGAAGCGGCTCCAGGCGTGGGGGAGGCGGGGACCGATGAGACGGGCGCCGCGCCACGGGCCGGCGCTGGAGGTCGTGCCGGCGCTCCACTCGACGCGCGCGACCGGGCCATGCGGGGAGTAGGCGAAACCGCGCAGGCGGTGGGCTCCGGGGGAGAGTCGCGCGGGGAAGGAGAGTGCGAGGACGCTCTTCACGGCTCCTTCGTCGATAGGGGCCCCGGAGGCGGGGGCGTAGTCCGCGGGGGGCCAGTACTCGCCGATGAGGACGTAGGACGTCGTGTTCGTGTCCACCCACACCTTCTCGGTCGCGATCTCTATGCGGCCCAGCCACTTGACGCTGGCGGCACCGATCCAGCCCGGGAGCAGCGCCCGCACTGGGAAGCCGTGGTCGGGATGGAGGGGGGCTCCGCCCATGTAGAGGGCAAGGAGGGTGTCGTCGTCCATCGCTTTGGCAAGCGGCATGGGGCGCTGCCAAGCGGAGTCGTCGAGACCCCGGAGGTTTACGTTGACGGCGTCGGGGCGGAGACCGGCAAGGGCAAGGACGTCGCGGAGGCGGGGGCCGCTCCATTCCGCGCAACCGATGGCCCCCGTGCCCCACTGGCTGCCCGATGCGGCCCGGCCGAGGACGGACTCGAAGAAGCGGCGCCAGTTGCCCGCGCACTCTAGATAGGCGATGACCGAGTGGCTGGGGAGTGCGCGCAGGTCGGCGAGCGTGAGTTCCACCTCGCGCTCGGCGCCGGGTCCGCCTACGGAGAGGCGGAAAGCGTCGGCGTCGATGCTGGGGGTGGGGCTATGGTTGCGGACGAAGAAGCGGTCTACGGGCGTGAGGGGTCCGTTCATGTCCTCAAGCCGCGCCTCGAGGTTCGAGCCGTGTACGATGAAGTTGGACGGATCCTTGACGAAAGCGGGGGACTCAGGGGCGTTGGGCTCCACGATGCCGAACGACTCCCCGCACGCGGCCAGGACGAATCCGCCAGCGGCGGCGACGAGTGCGTCGCGCCGAGTCATGTTGGCCCCCGACGCTTGCACGGAACGCTCGCACCAGATCATGATCTCACCCCTTGGGGTCAGGCCCCTGTCTCGGACCGTCCGCCCGAGTAGACGGCATCGAGTCGTCCCGGGTTGGCGGCGTCGGTAAGCTGGCTTGGCACATTATAGTGGCTCAAGCCACCCTGCCGACGCCCCGAGAACACTCCTGCCGACCGCCCCAAGACCCGCACGTGCACGAACCGAGCCGTGGGAGCCTCCTGCCGTTGGATCATGTTCTGGCTCGGCCGTACCGAAATAGCCGGACAAACGGAATCGAGTGGCCGGACTCGGCGGTCCCCTGGGAGATCCCGCCGAGGCGGGGCCCATCCCCTATCCCGGTAGCGCCCGCCGGAGACTGACGAAGCGTCGCAGTCGGCGCACCGCCAGGGAGAAACCGGTCCACACCATCAGCGCGGCCGCCAACGAGAAGAATCCGGCCAACAGCTGGCCCGCCAGCCCCCAGTACTCCCCCGTGTGCGCGTACCGCAGGAACTGCTGCGCGCGCCGTGCGGGCGTAGCGTCGGCGGAGGACTCCCATGCGCGCGCGGCTCCGGAGGCGGCGTCCAGGGTGAGAAAACCGGTCCTGTGCGGCTGGCCTGCCCGGCCCGCCCGCACCTCGACACGGACCTCACGGTCCGCAGGACGCGGCAGGTTCAGGATCAAGGTCCGCCACCCCGGCGCCCATCCCTCCGCAGTTGCGAGCGCGGCCCTCAGGTCCGAGCCCGGCACGAGACCGGGGTCCTCCGAGATCGCCGTCCGCTCAAGTTCCGCTCCTATGGACGCCGATTCCGCCGCCCATGCCCCGGCGGACACCTGGTTCCCCACCATCGGATAGACCCGATCGCCCACAGCCGGATACGACGTGGTGACACCCGTTGCCGCGATCACGGCCAGTGGCAGGACAGACCAGATCCCGACCACCTGGTGCCAATTGAGGTCGCGCCGGGCGCCCCGCGCCCCGGGACGGAGAAGGATCACGTTGGCGAGGGACCGCCGTGTGAGGGGCCGCGGAATCCACAGGATCGGTCCGGTTAGCAGTAGAAAGAGGAAGGCCACGTTGACCGCCCCCGTCACCGCCCGCGCACGACGCACCGAGGCTCCCGAGACGTTGAACCAACGGTGCCAGTCGTGGACGCCTTTGAAGAATTGCTCGAGCCCGCCCGATTCTGTCGTCAGCACCAGTCCCGTGTACGGATTGACGCGGGCGTACCGGTCTTGTCCCTCGTAGACGCGCACCGGGGCGCGTGGATCCGACCGATAGCTCAGCGAAGTCGCCGTGAACCCCACCGCGGCCGCGATCTCCTCCGGAGACAGCCGTTCCCCACCTTCCGGCGCGGCCGCGAAGTACCGTCGCTCCGCAAGCCCCGTAACCGCCTCCTCCAGCGACAGGACCACCCCCGTCACCGCCAACATCAGGATGACCAGCCCGGCGGCCGCGGCCACGGTGAGGTGCAGCCGAAAGACGACCGCCCGGATCATCGCATTGACGCCGGCGGGCCGACGAAGCCCGCGCCCCCACTTATACGGCTAGTTCAGCGTCACGTAGCGCTCGAACCGCGTGACCTCGTCCTCGTCCACGTATTTTCCGATCTCGCGCCGGAACTGGTCCAGGTCGGCGTACGGGCGGTACTCCTCGAACTCGTGGGCCATGCGTTCGCTCATCCCCGGAACCGCCATGATCTCTTCGCGGGTGGCGCTGTTCAGGTCGATCGGGACGTACACGTACTGCGCGAGCCGCTCCACCTCTTCCTCGTCCACGTATTTCCCGATCTCCATACGGAACTCGCCCATGTCCACGTACGGGCGGTACTCTTCGAACTCGTGCGCCATCCGATCCCCCACACCCGGAATCAGCAGGATCTCCTCGTTCGTCACGTCGTTGAGGTTGATCGGCAGCCAGAGCGCACGGTAGGCCGCCAGCGCCGCCTCTTCTCCGATCGCACCCGCCAACACCGCGTGCAGATCCGCCGCGCGCAGGTAGGGCCGTCCGCCGACAACCGCCGCGGCAAGCTCCGCCGTGATCCCCGGAACCGTCGCCAACTCCTCTTCAGTGGCGAGGTTGGGGTTAGAGAGGGCGGCCATTGCATCGGCGGCATCCATATCGCCCATGGCCTCGATGGACTCCGCGGCGGCGGGTTCGGACTCCGCCATATCGCCACCTCCGCCGCAGCCGGCCGATAGCACGGGAATCATGACCAGGGCGAGTGTTACGGTGTGAGTACGGGACATGCTCCCTCCGGATCGGGTGGTGAATCTGGCCGCACGTGGCGTCCACACGCGTGCTGAGCACAAGCTGCGCACAATGAGATCCATTCTCAACTCCGTCCGAATATCCATGACCGGCCGGGCCGGGTCAACAGGGCCGGTCCAGCCCGACCTGATGTTCGGATTCGCACTGCCGACCTCTCGTTTATCAGCCGAGCCGGCTTTCGGCCTCGGCCAGCTGGTCCTGGACTGAGGCGCGCGCGGTGCCGCCGGGGGCGCTCCTGGACTCCACCGAGCGCTCCCAGTCGAAGACCTCCAGCACGTCGCGCCCGAGCTCGGGCGCGACCTCCACGAACGTGTCTGCCGGAAGCTCTGCCAGGGGGACGCCGGCGTCTTCGGCCCTCCGGATGAGCCGACCGACCAGCTCGTGGCTCCGCCTGAACGGGACACCCCGGCGGACGAGGCGCTCGGCCAGATCCGTCGCGAGCAACTCCGTGTCCATGGCCGCGCGGCAGCGTTCCGGCCGGAACGCCGCCGTGGCGAGCGCCCCGGCCACGGCCGGGAGCGCCGTCCGGAGCGCGTCGACCGAGTCGAACAGCGAGCGCTTGTCCTCCTGCAGGTCGCGGTTGTAGCCGCTCGGCAGCGCCTTCAGCAGCGTGAGCAGCGCCACCAAATTCCCCGTGAGCCGTCCCGCCTGGGCGCGTGCCAGCTCGGCGACGTCGGGATTTCGCTTCTGCGGCATGAGCGACGAGCCGGTGCTGTAGGCGTCGGCGAGGCGCAGGAAGCCGAATTCCGTCGAGGTGAACAGCACCAGATCCTCGCCGAGCCTCGACAGGTGCACCCCGACCAGCGCGCACGCGTATGCCAAGTCGAGCGCCCAGTCGCGGTCGCTCACCGCGTCCACGCTGTTCTCGCTCGGGCGCCGGAAGCCGAGCGAGCGGGCGAGCGCCTGGCGGTCCACGGGGAACGGGCAGCCTGCGACCGCGCCGGAACCGAGCGGCAGCACTCCGGCGGCGCCCGTGGCCCGGCCGAGCCTCGCGCGGTCGCGCTCGAACGCCCACAGGTGAGCGAGCGCCCACTGGGCTCCCCGAATCGGCTGCCCCTGCTGCAGGTGCGTGTAGCCGGGCAGCAGCACGTCCACGCCGCCGCGTGCGAGCGCAAGCAGCGAGCGGCAGAGCCCCGTGACGTCGCGCTCCAGGTCGCGCCCCGCCCCCATGCCCCAGAGGCGGAGGTCCGTGGCAACCTGATCATTGCGCGAGCGGGCCGTGTGCAGCTTGCCCGCGAGCTCGCCAACCTCCTGGAACAGCAGCCGCTCGATCAGCGAGTGGATGTCCTCGTCCGGGGCGTCCGCGAACGGAGCCCCGTCCTCCAGCCTCTCGGCAACTCGCCGGAGCCCACCGTCCAGCCGTTCTGCCTCATCCCGCTCCAGCACGCCCGCGCCGACGAGGGCGCGCGCCCAGGCGCGGCTCGCCCGCACGTCTTCGCGCCACAGGCGGCGGTCGACGTCCAGACTCAGGTTGAGCGGGCCCATCTCGGGTGCCAAGGCACCCTCGAAGCGGCCGCCCCACAGACTGTGGGCAGCGGCGGTGTCCGCCGGGTCGTTGCTCACGTTGGCTCAGGTCCCGTGGTTGACGGACCCGGGCGCGGGCCGCGGGCGGCCGGGCGCTCCCGGTCCGGGGTCGCCGTCAGCTGGTGGCGGTCCGGTCGACCTCGCGAAGCAGCTCCGCAACGACGCGGTCGCCTTCCCGGGCATCGCGCGCCGCCGCCGCGCGCATCGGCAGGCCGAAGAGCTTGATGAAGCCCAGGGCGTCGGCGTGATCGTAGCTCGCGCTCTCGCCGAACGTGGCTAGGTCCTCGCGGTAGAGCGAGCGCTCGCTCTCGCGCGACACCGCCCAAGCCGAGCCCTTGTAGAGCTTCATGCGCACCCGGCCCGTCGCGTCCCGGAGCAGCTCGTCGACCAGCGCGTCGAGAGCCTCGCGCTCGGGCGTCCACCAGCGGCCCTCGTAGACGAGATCGGCGTAGCGCGGCGCGAGCTCGTCCTTGAGCGCGATCGAGCGCCGGTCCAGCGTGAGGCTCTCGAGCTCCCTCAGGGCCGCATACAGGATGGTCCCTGCCGGCGTCTCGTAGACGCCCCTCGACTTCATGCCGACCACGCGGTCCTCGATCACGTCGGCGCGCCCGACCCCATGCCTCGAGCCCATGGCGTTCAGCTCCTCGACCAGCGCGACCCCGTCCATGCGGATGCCGCCCAAGGCGACGGGCGTCCCGCGCTCGAAGGCGACGTCGACCCGCTCGGCCTCGTCCGGGGCTGCCTCCGGAGCGACGGTCCACTTGAACATCGACTCCTCGGACTCGCAGGCGGGATCCTCGAGCGGGCCGCCCTCGTGCGAGATGTGCCACAGATTCTCGTCGCGCGAGTAGAGCCTCGTGGGGTCTACGTCGAGGGCGATTCCGCGCTCGCTCGCGTAGGCGAGCACGTCCTCGCGCGAGCGGATGTCCCATTCCCGCCACGGCGCGATCACCCGGAGATCGGGCGCCAGCGCCGCGAACGTGAGTTCGAAGCGGACCTGGTCGTTGCCCTTCCCCGTGCAGCCGTGCGCGAGAGCGTCCGCGCCCACGCGGCGCGCGACCTCGACCTGGCGCTTGGCGATCAGCGGGCGCGCGATCGATGTGCCCAGCAGGTAGCGCCGGCTGTAGACCGCACCTGCGCGCAGCGTCGGCCACGCGAACCGTTCGACGAACTCGGCGCGCACGTCCTCGACCACGAGCTCCGAGGCACCGCTCCGGGCCACCTTGTCGTGCAATCGCGAGAGATCCTCCCGCTGGCCGACGTCGGCGGCCATGCAGACGACCTCCGCATCGTAGTTCTCCCTGAGCCAGGGCACGATGATCGACGTGTCCAGCCCGCCCGAATACCCGAGCACGACCTTCATTTCCCTCTCCTCCGCCTTCGCGGCGCGGGCAGAGCTTCAGAGCGCCAGCTCGAACAGGAGGCGCCCCGGGCTCCGGGGCGCCGCTCAGCCGGTGCGGTTGGCATAAATATTCACATGCTTCGGCAGGTCTTGCAAGACGGCGCCCTCAGGCGAGCGCCGCCTCCAGCACACGGCCGGCTTGGTCTAGCAGCTCGTCCGGGGTGTTCAGGGGCGGCAGCAGCCGCACGACGTCGGGCCCCGCGCTCAGCACGAGCAGGTCCCGCTCTCGCGCCCTCTCGACCACGGCCGCCGCCTCGCCCTCGACCCTCAGGCCGCGCATGAGGCCGAGCCCGCGGAGCTCGAGCACGGCGGGGCGGCGCGCTTGCAGTCTGCGGAGACAGGTGTCCAGGCGCTCGGCCCGCCGGCGAACGGCCTCGAGGAACTCGGGCGCGGAGACGGTTCGAAGGACTGCGCGGGCCACGTGCGCGACGAGCGGCCCGCCACCGAACGTCGAGCCGTGATCTCCCGGCCGGATCGCGCCGGCCACGTGCGGCGCCACGAGGACCGCACCCATGGGCAGGCCGCCCGCGAGCGGTTTGGCAACCATGAGCAGGTCCGGCCGGATCCCGGCGTGTTCGTGCGCGAACAGCCGGCCCGTCCGTCCGAGCCCGCACTGCACCTCGTCCATGATGAGCTGGGCGCCGCGTTGGTCGCAGAGCTCGCGCAGCCGGGCCAGGAAATCGAAGGAGACGGTGCGGACGCCGCCCTCGCCCTGGACGGGTTCGACGATGACGGCCGCCGTGCGGTCCTCGCGCACGAGTTCGGCCAGACCCCGGGTGTCTTCGAGCTCGGCGAAGTCGACGCCGGGCATCAGCGGTTCGAACGGCTCCCGGTAGGCCGCCCGGTCCGTCGCTGCCAGGGTGCCGAACAGACGCCCGTGGAACGAGCCCCGGAAGGCGACGACGCGGTGCTTGGGCTCCCCGCCTGCGGCGCGAGCCCACCGGCGCGCGAGCTTGAGCGCGGCCTCGCCCGCCTCCGCCCCGGAGTTGCAGAAGAAGACGCGCGAGGGGAACGCCGCGGCCGCGAGCTCGTCGGCCAGTCGTTCGGCAGGCTCCGTACGGAACAGGTTGGAGGCGTGGACGAGCCCGGTGTCGAGCGCCTCCAGGACAGCGGCCCGCACCGCGTCGGCGCCGTGGCCGAGCGCGTTCACGCCGAGCCCCGACGTGAAGTCCAGATAGCGGCGCCCGTCCTCGGCGATCAGCCACGGGCCCTCTCCGGCCACGAACAGCGTGGCGGGCTTCAGGTAGACGCCGAGCAGCGACTCGGCGGGCCGGACGACCGCGTCGGTACCGCTCACGAAGCGATCTCCGCCCGTGCGTCCGGCACGACGCGGGTTCCCGCGGCGGGATCGGCGAGCAGCCGGCCGTCGCCGATCCGCACCTCCACGCCCGCCCGTGCCGCGCCTACGGCCTGGCGCAGCTTGAGCGCCATACCGCCCTTCACGACCGCGCGCTCGACCAAGTCCGAGGCGCCGGACCCGCTGATCCGCCCCAGCGGCGAGCCGTCGACCAGAACGCCCGGCACGTCGGAGACGAGCAGGAGCCGCTCCGCCCCGAGGCCCACGGCCAGCGCGATCGCGGCCTCGTCCGCGTTCACGTTGAGCGGCGTCCCGCCGGGCCCCCGTGAGACGGGCGAGACGACGGGGAGCATGCCCGCGTCCAAGAGCGTGCGGACGACCCTCGGCTCCATGTCCTCGATCTCCCCGACCTCGCCCAGCCGACCGCCCTCGCGCCGCGCCGCACGCATCAGCCCGCCGTCCTCGCCCGAGATCCCGACCGCGGCCTCTCCCTGACCGATCAGCGCGGCGGCGACCCTCTTGTTCACCCAGCCCGAGAGCACCATCGCGGTCACCTTCATCGCCTCCGGGGTGGTGACGCGGCGCCCTTCGTTCCAGCGGACCTGGAGCTCCAGTCGTTCCTGCCAACGGGTGATCTCGGGCCCGCCGCCGTGCACGAGCACGCGCTCGCCGGGCAAGGCAGCGACGGCGTGGGCGAGCCCGGCCAGCTCGGACGGCGAGTCCGCGACCGCGCCGCCCACCTTGACGACGGTCAGCACCGGAGGCCCCGCCCCGCGTCGTAGCCGAGCATGAGGTTCATGTTCTGCACGGCCTGCCCCGCCGCCCCCTTGCCGAGGTTGTCCAGCGCCGCGACGACCGTCACCGTGGGCGCTTCGAGCCCCGGGTTGTCGAAGGCCGCGAGCTCGAGCACGTCCGTGTTCGCGACCCGGGCAAGCGTCGGAGGCTCGTCCGTGACGCGCACGGCGCGCGAGCCTCCGTACGCGGCCTGCCAGAGCGCCTTGACCTCGGCCGCGTCCACGCCGGCCTCGACCGGCACCGCGATCGTCTCCAGGATCCCCCGCGCGACGGGCAGCAGATGGGGCACGAACAGCAGCCCGAGCCCCGGGAGCAGTGCCCGCATCTCCTTCAGATGACGGTGGCCGTTGCCGAGCCCGTAGGCGCGGAAGTCCCCGAACACTTCGCCGAAGAGCAGCTCCCGCTTGGCGCTCCGGCCGGCGCCCGTCACGCCCGACGCGGCCGAGACGACGACCGGGCGGGCGCGGTCGATCCGTCCCCGCCGCGCGAGCGGAGCGAGAGAGAGGATCACTCCCGTGGGATAGCAGCCCGGGTTCGCGACCAGCCGGGCGAGCGCCACCTCCTCAGGGTTGAGCTCGGGCAACCCGTAGACGGCGCCGGCGTCCCTGCCGGAGCCGGGGCGATGGTCGGCCGTGAGGTCTACGAGGCGCGCTCCCGCTCCGCCCTTCCGCTCTACCCAGCGCACCGCCTCCCCGTGCGGCAGGCAGAGGAAGACCAGGTCGACCTCGTCCGCCCGCGCCTCCGCCACGGGGACGAAGGCGAGCCCGGGCACCGGTGTCGGACGTCCAGCCTCGCTGTCGGAGCAGGCGAAGCGCACGCTCACCCCGTCGTGGCCGCTCAGCACGCGGAGCACCTCGAGCCCGGTGTATCCGCTCGCCCCCACGACGCCGACCGGCGCTGGATCTGTAATTGAATGCATTCCTATAGTATAATCAAACGTCAGGGCCGCGCAGAGGCAACGGCTCGGCGGGGCGGCGGGAGGAGGAGAGGCCGCGGGCGATCGCCTGGATCCGCCGCCGCACATCGGGCAGCCGCCGCTCCTCGCGGCAGATCAGCAGGATCGTGTCGTCACCCGCGATCGTGCCGAGTACCTCGGGCCAGTCCTCCCGGTCAATGGCCAGTGCCACGGCCTGCGCGCCGCCCGTCATGGTGCGCACGACGAGCAGGTTGCCGGTCCCCTCGGCCGACGTGAACAGCGTGGGCAGGAGCTCCTTGAGCGACGGCGTGCTCTCCCGATCCTCGGGGAGCGTGTAGGCGGCGACGCCCCCGGTGCCGGGGACCTTGGCCAGGCGCAGCTCACGGATGTCGCGCGAGACGGTGGCCTGCGTGACGGCGAAGCCCGCCTCGTCGAGCAGCTCGCGCAGCCGCTCCTGGCTAGGGACCCGCCGCGAACGGACGGCCTCGAGGATGGCCCTGTGCCGCTGGTCCTTGGACACCTCGCTCCCGCGGGCGGGTGCGGAGCGGGTCGGGCGCGGCACGTTCAGGCGTCTCCGGAGACGAGCGCGCGCAACTTCTCGGGCTCGTAGCCCGTGCTCCTGCCGGCCTCCCGTCCGTCCCTGAACAGAACGAGGGTGGGTATCGAGCGTATCTGGTAGCGCTCCGAGAGCCCCTCGGCGCGGTCGGTGTCGACCTTGGCCACCAGCACATGGCCGGCATGCTCCAGCGCCAGCTCGTCCAACAGCGGCGCGATCATCTTGCACGGCGCGCACCAGTCCGCGTAGAAATCGACCAGCACGGGCGCGCTTGCCTCGAGCACGGTCCGCTCGAAATCCTCCTCCTGGACCCTGACCGGGCGGTCGAGCAGCATCGGCCGGCCACACTCCACGCACTTCGGCCGGTCAGCCGCGCGAGCGAGGTCCACGCGGTTGAAGGCCGCACAGAAGGCACAGCGCACGGTAACCTCCACCCCCCGCTCGGGTGTCGTCACGTCCGTCCCTCCCGCTGCGTTGCTCGGCTCGCCATCCCCTACCCGGACCTCCCGCCGCAGTTCACCGCCCGAGCTCGCCGTCCGGCTTCCGCTCCCTCAAGCGCGGGGCGCACCCTTACCTCCCGGGGGTTCCATCAGCGATGCGATCGAGCGTCCGACCCCGTTTCCGCTTATCGCCAGCACCTCGAAGCGCACGCCCTCGTACTCCACGACGTCGCCCACGACGGGCCGCCGCCCGAGCAGCGCCAGCACGAGCCCGCTCACCGTGTCCACCTCCTCGTGCTCCAGCTCGACGTCGAGCGCCTCGCCGACCTCCTCGATGCGCACGGCCCCGTCGGCTCGCACGCGACCCGCTCCCTCGACGACGATTTCGGGCACCTCGCTCGAGCGCTCGGTGATTTCACCCACGACCTCCTCGAAGAGGTCCTCGAGCGTCACGATCCCGGCCGTGCCGCCGTGCTCGTCCATCACGATCGCCATCTGCACCCGCGCCTGTCGCATCGCCGCGAGCAGCCGGTCGGTGCGCGCGGTCGCCGGAAGATGCGGCAGCGGGCGGAGGTCGGCAGGGCCGATGGCGCGCCCGCCCCGGATCGCGTTCAGCGCGTCGCGCACGTGGAGCATTCCCACGACGTGGTCAAGCGTGCCGTCGTAGACGGGATAGCGCGTGTGCGGCGCGTGCTCGAGCAGCTCGGCCAACTCGGCCCGGCCGGCGCCGGCCTCGAGCGCCCGGACGCGCACGCGCGGCACCATCACCTCGGCGGCCGTGCGGTCGCCGAACTCGAGCAGGTCGCCCACGACCTGGGCGGACGCCTCCCGGAGCAGCCCCCCGGCCTGACTCTCGCGCACGATGTAGGCGATCTCCTCGGGGGTGCGGTAATGCTCGACGCTGCGCCCTTCACGGCGCACGCCGAAGAGCGCGAGCACGGCGTTGCCGAGCCCGTTGAAGGCGACTACGAGCGGCCAGGCGGCCAGCTGGATCGCCTGCATCACGGGGGCGATCCAGAGCGCCGTCCGGCCCGGATGCTGGAGCGCCAGCGACTTGGGCACCATCTCGCCGACGACGATGTGGAAGTAGGTGAGGGCGGTGACGGCAAGCACGCTCGCGACCGTGTGCGCGGCAATCCAGCGCTCGGGTCCCCAGCCCTCGAGGCGGGCCGCGATCCACTCCGCAAGCGCGTGCTCGCCGTACATCCCGAGGCCCAGGCTCGCCACGGTGATGCCGAGTTGCGCGGTTGCGATGAAGCGGTCCTGGCGCCTCGGCTCCGCGATGATCCAGCGCACGAGCCGGCCCGGGGCGGCGCCCTTGCGGGCGACCCGCTCAAGCTCGACCGGAGAGACACCGACGATGGCGAACTCCGCCGCCACGAACAGCGCGTTCAGTAGCAGCAGCGCCGCGACGATCAGGGTTGGCCACAGGCTAACCACGGCCCGCCTCGTCCGCCCGCGCCGGTGCGGCCAGGACCGACACTACGGTCCGCCCGGCCATGCTCTCCACCTCCACCGCCACGCCGTCGATCACGAACTCCTCCCCGCTCCTGGGCAGCCGTTCGATCCTTTCCATCAGGAAGCCGGCCAGGGTGGCGGAAGAGCCCGCCCACTCGGCGTCCAGCAGCTGCGCGGCCTCCTCAAGCCGTACCGCGCCCGGCAGCCTGAACCTCCCGTCGGGGAGCCGCTCGGGCTGGGGATCGGCCGACTTGAACTCGTCGGCCACCCGGCCCAGGATCTGCTGGAGGATGTCGCTCACCGTGACGAGCCCCGCCGTGCCGCCGAACTCGTCGGAGACGAGCGCCATATGCTGGCGCTCCGCGCGGAGCCTCTCGAGCACGCGGTCCAGCGTCAGGCTGTGGGGGATGAAGAGAACGCTGCGGAGCGCGGGCATCGCACTGCCCAGCAGCGCGCTCTGCGCGAGGTCCTGGACGTGCACGTAGCCGACGATGTGGTCCAGCGTCTCCCGGTAGACCGGGAGGCGGGTGTAGGGGCTCTCGCTTGCGATCCTGAGCATCTCGGCCAGGTCGCTACGGGAGTCGATGCCGAGGATCTCGGTGCGGGGGACCATGACCTGATCCACCGTCATGGCCCCGAGGCGGAGCGCTCGCCGGAGCCGCGCGTGCTCGTCCGCCTCCAGAAGCCCGCCCTCCCGGCTCTCGGCAATCAGGTACTCGATCTCGTCGGGCGAGTGCATGTGCACCTGGCCCTGCTGCTTCGCTCCCAGGACCCGAAGCAGCACCAGCCCGCTGCCATTCAGCACGCGGATGAACCACGAGAGAGAACGCATCGACCATTGCATCGGCAGCAGCGTGTAGAGCGCCACCTGGGTCGGGAACTGCAGCGCGAGCGACTTGGGCACGAGCTCGCCCAGGATCATGTGCCCCGCCGTCAGCGTCACCAGCACGACGCCGGCGGCCGCCGACTCCGAGGCCACCGCCTGCAGCCCCTGGAGGCCTTCGAAGACGGGGACGAGCAGGGGGGCCAGCTTCGCCTGGCCGTAGGCGCCCAGCACCAGGCTCGAGACGGTGATGCCGACCTGGCTCGTGGCGATGTAGTGGTCCAGCCGGTGTGGATGGTCGATGTGCGGCAGCAGCCGACGGGCGAGCCAGTTCCCCTCCTCGGCCCGCTGCCGAATCCGGCTCTGGCGCACGCTCACCGCAGCGAACTCGGCCGCCACGTAGAGCGCGGTGACCAGGATCAGCAGAAAGATGACCGCGAGAACCGCGGGGCTCACGTCCCTCGCTCCGTGGGCAGCGAAGGCGCCGCAGGTCGACGCAGGCGCGCAGGGTAGAGTCTCGCCGGAGGCCCTACCGGCTCGCGATCAAGCACAGGATCCGCCACGGGGGAAGCGTACCAGCCGCGCGCGTCGGCGGCAAAGGCTCCGGCCGCGGCCCGGGCGCCACGCGGCCGGGGGCGGTGCTGGAGGACCGGGGGCGGCCGGCACCTAGAAGCCCAGTGACAGCCCGAGCTCGACAGCCAGCCACCTCGCCCGGACCCGTCCGCCTTCCGGGTAGCGTGTGTCGAGCCAGCCGTAGCGGACGGCCGGGCCCAGAGCGATCGTTCCCCCCAGCCCGAGCACCAGCCCGGCCCCCGCCTCTGCCCCCACACCGAGCGAGGAGAGCGCGCAGGCTCCCGCCTCTCCCTCCTCCCCTTGGAGCTCGCCGGCCGCCCGGCACCGCTCCGCGCGCCCGGTCGTGAGTCCGGCCCTCAGCCACGCATGCCGCCCGAGCGTCCACGCGACCCCTGCGTCCCAGGCGGTGAGCACGTGCCCCGTCAGCGGGCAGAGCTCGGCGGCGCAGTCGAAGCGGTGCTGGCTGAAGCCCAAGTACTGCCCCCATCCGCCCCCTCCCCAGCGTACGATACGGAGCCCGAACGTCGGGGCCCGCTCAAGCTGGGCACCGCCCTGCGCACCCGAGCGGAACGACCCGAGCGGATAGGCGGCGCCCGCGCTCAGCTCCAGGGCGAGCGGAGAACTCTGCGCCGCCAGCGCGGGCGCCCGCGCCACCCAGGGCGCGAGGGAGGCGAGAGCGAAGAGGGTGGGCACGGAGAGCGGAAGTACGGCCACGTGGGCCCACTACCCCGGGTAGTCCCGCAGGTCCCGACGTTGCGCCGGGGCGCTCCGTGCCCGAGCGTAGCCCCGATGAACGACACCGCCACCGCCAGGCGCACCGCGGCTCGCACGCGCCGCTTCACGGAATCGGTGATCCGCGAGATGACCAGGGTCGCGGCCGAACACGGCGCGATCAACCTCGCCCAGGGCTTTCCCGACTTCCCGTGCCCCGAGCTGCTCAAGGAGGCTGCCCTCCAGGCGATCGAGGCGGACGTCAACCAGTACGCCGTCACCTGGGGGGCTCCGCGCCTCAGAGGCGCCCTCGCCGAAGAATACCGGAGCCGCTACGGGCTCGAGGTCGACGCGGATCGTGAACTCACCGTCGCGTGCGGGGCCACGGAGGCAATGGCGTCCGCCCTGCTCGCGCTGATTGATCCGGGCGACGAGGTGATCGTCCTGGAGCCCTTCTACGAGAACTACGGCCCCGATGTCGAGCTCTGCGGGGCCAAGCCGCTCCTGCTGAGGGTCGAGCCGCCGCGCTTCCGGATCGAGGCCGAGCGGTTGCGGGCGCTCGTGACGCCCCGCACGCGAGCGATCGTGGTGAACACGCCCAACAACCCGACCGGGCGGGTCTTCGATCGTTCCGAGCTAGAGGCGATCGCCTCGGTGTGCCGGGACCACGACCTGCTGGCTGTCACGGACGAAATCTACGAGCACATCCTCTACGAGGGCCGGCACGTGCCGCTGGCCACGCTCGAAGGGATGCGCGAGCGTACCGTGCTGGTGAGCAGCGCTTCGAAGACGTTCAGCGTGACGGGCTGGCGTGTGGGCTGGGTGCTCGCGTCGCCTGCGCTGACCGGCGCGATCCGCAAGGTGCACGACTTCCTGACCGTGGGCGCCCCGGCGCCGCTCCAGGAGGGGGTTGCGGCCGCGCTCGAGGGGCTGGGCGAGGACTACTACTCCGGCCTGGCCGCCGATTACCGGGAGCGCCGCGACGTTCTGATCGCCGCCCTCGCCAGGGCGGGCCTGCGCTGCCTGCCCCCGGAGGGCGCCTACTACGTGCTGGCCGACTTCGGCGAGCTCTCGCGGGCGGACGATCGGAGTTTCGCGCTTGAGCTCACGCGCCGGGCGGGGGTCGCCGCGGTCCCGGGCTCAAGCTTCTTCAGCAGCCCGGAGGCGGGGCGCACGCTGGTGCGTTTCGCCTTCTGCAAGCGGCTCGAGACGCTCCACGAGGCGGGCGAGCGGCTGGCCCGCTACGCGGTCGCGGGCGCCTGAGGGCGGCCCGGTCCGCGCGCGCTCTCATCCGCCGGAGCGCCGGAGCGCCGGGAGCGGCGGCCGCCCGAGCAGTCCCAGGCTCCCCAGGAACCCCACCCCCACGGTGAGGACGGCCACCAGCGCCCACAGCCAAACGAGCGAAGCCGGGCTCGGCAGGTAGCCCACGCCGAAGATCCCCCGCGCCAGGCTCCAGGCCGCCAGGACCGCCAGGAGCAGCCCGGTCGCCGAGGCGAGCGTCCCGAGCGCCAGGTACTCGCTCAGCAGCACGGCCCGCACCTGGCCCCGGCGCGCGCCGAGCGTCCGCAGCAGCGCGCTCTCGCGGATCCGCTGGGCGCGCGACGCGGCGAGCGCGCCCGCAAGCACGATCAAGCCCGTGGCCGCCGTGAAGAGCCCGAGGAAGCGGAGCGCGGTGTTCACGGCGGCCATCACGCGCTCGACCGCCTCCTGCACGCGCGTCAGGTCCAGCGACGAGACGTTCGGGTAGGTCCGAACCAGCCGCGTCCGGATGCGCGCGCGCTCTTCGCTGTCCTCGACCCGTGCGACGATGACGGAGCTTCTCGGGGCGTCCTCGATCGCGCCCGGCTCGAAGACGACGAAGAAGTTGGGCTCAAGGCGCGTCCAGTCGACCTCGCGCAGGCTGCTCACCACGGACTCCACCCTTCGCCCGCCGAAGTCCCACGTGATGCGGTCGCCGAGCGTGACGTCGAGGTCGTCGGCGAGCTCTTCCTCGAGCGAGACGCGGACGCTCTCGCGCCCGGCGGGCGAAGCGGCCCGGCCGCCGCCTCCGTCCCACCAGCTGCCGGCGACCAGCGTCTCGGCCCCGGTCAGCGTGTCCCGCCAGGTGTTTCGGTACTGGCGCCTAAGCGCCCAGCGACGCGGGCCGCCCGGCAGCGCGGCCAGCTCGGCGGGCCCCATGCCGTTGATCAGCGCGATCCGCGCCGGGACCAAGGGCGCCGTCACGGCGCCGGAGCGCGCGCCTGGCGGCAGCGAGCCGATCACTCCGCTCTCCTGGTCGGGCTGCACGTCGAACATCACGAGGTTCGGGGCCCCGCTCTGGTCCTCCAGACCGAGCGCGCGTATCAGCGCCGATTCGACCTGGAGCACGGTCGCCACGGAAAAGACCCCGAAGCCCAGCGCGAGCGTTATCGCGACCGTCTGATTGTGCGGGCGGAAGAGGTTGGCGACGCCCTGGCGGACGGCGTAGGGAGCGCCGCGCGGGAAGAAGCGCCCGGTGAGGCGTACGAGCGCCCAGCCGGCACCCCACAGCGCGCCGACGCTCACGGCGAGCCCCAGCGCGAAGCCCAGTCCCTGGTCGGCTTCCGGCGCCTGCAGGAGGCTCAGCGCCAACACGCTCGCGGCCAGCGCCGCGAGGGCGGCCGACTTCTGGGGGTCCAGCCGGCGGCGGGGGCAGGCACGGGCATCCTCACGCAGCGCACCGAGCGGCGTCACGTCGCGGACCGTGAGCAGCGGCAGCCAGGCAAAGAGCAGCGCGACCCAGACGCCCGTCGCCAGGCCCCCCAGGGCCGGCCCGACCGCGAGCCGCGTCGTCACGCGCACGGGCAGCGCATCCGCAAGCGCCAAGGGCAGCAGCCACTGGACGAGCGCGCCCGCGGCGGCGCCCAGGGCGGCGCCTCCGAATCCCAGCGCCGCCGCCTGCAGGAGGTAGGCCGTGAACACACTCCGCTGGCGGCCCCCCAGGCACCGCAGCACCGCGACGGAGGTGCGCCGCTGACGCACGAACACGTGGATCGCCGTGCCCACACCGACGCCGCCCAGCAGTAGGGCCGCCAGGCCGACGAGGCCCAGGTAGTCGCCTAGGTAGTCGAGCGACCTAGTAAGCCGGCTCGCCCTGGCCTCCGCCGTACTCCATCCCACCTGGGCCTCGTCCAGCATGGCGCGGTAGCGTTCCTCGACTGCCCGGCGCTCGCCCGGATCGCCGAGCACGAGGAAGCGCTCGTAGCGGGCGAGGCTGCCGAACGCGAGGAGCCCGGCCCGGTCAAGCGTCTGGTGAGCGAGCCATAGCCGGGGGCCGACGGCGGTCTGCAGGGCGAAGTCCCCGAGCAGGTCCTCGACCGTGCCGGCCAGCCGGACGGCGACCTCGCCCACCATCAGCGAGTCGCCCAGCCGGGCGTCCAGCATAGTGAGCACGGCGGGGTCGACCAGGGCGTCCCCCGGAGCCGGCGGCCACGCCCCGGCGGGCTCCGTGCGGATGGCTCCGTAGAACGGGTAGCCGTCCTCCACGCCGCGCACCTGCAGCAGCCGGCTCAGGCCGGTGCGCGGGGCCAGCACCATCGAGACGACGCTGGTCACGCGCGCCGAGGGGCGGGCGGCCGAGCGCAACGAGTCCGCGAGCCGGACGACCGGCTCGGGGAACGGGCGGCTGGAGGCCAGGCGCACGTCCGCGCCCATCATCACCTGGGCCTCGGCGCGGACGGCGCGCGAGACGTCGGCCGTGAATCCGCGGATCGCGACCAGCGCCGCCACGCCGAGCGAGATCGAGATCATGTAGACACCGACGCTCCGGCTGGAGGCGCGCAGCTCGCGCCGCGCGAGGCCGAGCACGAAGCGCGCCCCGCTCACACCGGCTCCCCGGCCGCGGCCGCACGCGACAGGTCCCCGCCCCCGGCCGCAGACGCGCAGTCGGCGACCACCCTGCCGTCGGCCAAGCGCACGACCCGGTGCGCCCGCCCCGCCAACTCGAGATCATGCGTCACCAGCACGAGCGTCGTGCGGGCCTCCCGGTTGAGGGACTCCATCAGGTCGATGATCCGCCCTCCCGTCTCCTGGTCGAGGTTGCCCGTAGGCTCGTCGGCGAAGAGAATGCGGGGGCGGTTCGCAAACGCGCGAGCGAGCGCGACCCTCTGCTGTTCACCGCCCGAGAGCTGCATCGGATAGTGGCCGAGACGGTCGGTGAGCCCGACGCGCGCGAGCAGCTCCGCCGCCCGATCGCGCAGCTCGGAGGCAGCGCCCTCGCCCAGCAGCTCAAGCGGCACGAGCACGTTCTCTAGCGCGGTAAGCGTCGGCAACAGGTGGAAGGTCTGGAAGACGAACCCCACGTGCTGGGCCCGAAACTCCGCGCGCTGGTCCTCGGTAAGAGCGGTGAGGTCCACTCCGTCCAGCCACACCCGGCCGGTTGTGGGTTCATCGAGGCCCGCGAGCAGCCCGAGCAGCGTCGTCTTGCCACTGCCCGAGGGTCCGAGGATCGCGACGAACGCCTCGGCGGAGATGACGAGGTCGACATCGCTCAGGACCGGGAGCGGACGGCCTCCGCTTTTATACGTCTTCCCCAGCCCTCGGGCCACGATCATATGCGCCTGCGCCTCCCGCTTGTCGCTTCGCTGCTTTGGGCCGCCGCCTTTGCGTGCGGGCCGCCCGATGATGCCGCGCCCCCGGCCGGCCAGTCAATTGTACAGGCCCGGAGGGTCGACGGTCCGGCCCGCCGACCGAGCGGCCCGCGGGTCGTCTTCGTCGGTACGAGCCTCACGGCCGGGTTCGGGCTCGACTCGCCCGCGCAGGGTTATGTCGCGCGGCTGCAGGAGCTGGCCGACTCCGCAGGCGTGGCCGCGCGCATGGTCAACGCCGGGGTGAGCGGCGAGACGAGCGCCGGCGGGCGGCGCCGCATCGGGTGGGTGCTTGCCGCCGACACCGTCGACGTGCTCGTGCTCGAGCTGGGCGCGAACGACGGGCTCAGGGGCCTCGACACCGGCGCGCTCGAGGAGAACCTCGAGGCGATCATCGACTCGACCCGCGCGCGCTGGCCGGAGGCGGAGATCGTGCTCGTCGGCATGCAGGTGCCACCGAACCTGGGGCCGCGCTACACGGAGGCATTCGGCGAAATCTTCCCGCGGGTGGCACGCTCCCGCTCGACCGCGCTCGTGCCCTTCCTGCTCGAAGGCGTCGGGGGCGTCGCCGAACTAAACCAGGACGACGGGATCCATCCGACCGCCGAGGGACACGGACGTATGGCGCGCACGGTCTGGCCGGTGCTGGAGCCGGTCCTGCTGCGTTCCGGCGGCGGGGTGCCCCCGTGAGCGCGCGTGGGCCCCGGTCCGGAGAGCAGGCGGGGGCAGGCTTCCGCTTCAGCTTCCCCATCAAGGTGCTCGCGGTCGCGGCCGCCATGCTCGGGGCCGCCCTCGTTGCGGGCCTGCTGCTGCCGGGCACCTGGCGCGCCGAGCGGAGCGCGCTCGTCGAGGCGCCGCCCGAGGCGGTGTTCGTCTGGCTCGAAGATCCCCGCCGCTGGGACCAGTGGGCTCCGCTCGGAGACGTCGCGACGACGTTCTCCGGGCCCGCGCGCGGCGTCGGAGCGACGAGGAGCTGGGATCACGCGGAGATGGGCGACGGCACCTTCACGCTGACCGCTGTAGTGCCCGGCCGCCAGGTCCACTACCGCGTGAGCGTACAGGAGGGCAGCCTCGTGACCGAAGGCGCGCTAACGCTGGAGCCCGAAGGGAGCGGGACCAGGGTCACCTGGACCGAGCGGGGCGACTTCGGGCTCAACCCCCTGATGGGATTCATGGCCCGCGGCATGGACCGCCTGCAGGGCGCTCAGATGGAAGGGGCGCTCGCACGCCTCGCGGAGCTAGCCGCGGCGTCCGGAGGCTGAGCGAGCCGCGGGAGACAGGGACTGGATCCCGCCACGTCGGAACCGCTCACAGCGACGCACCGTTGCTTGGTCTTCATGCGCACGGACGTCGGCTGCGTGACGGTGACGGACCACAATTCCCCGATTCCGGGTCCACACGGACCAGAAGAAGGCGTTGCCTTGCCCGAAGAAAAGCTGCTGGCGGGACGACGGGGGCTGACCCCTTTACGGTCTCGCAGGTTCGGAGGTGATCCTCAGCCTCCGTTCCACAGAGCCGCCCGCGCGAGGAACACGCCGGGGTCCGCTCGCCATTCCGCGTAGCCGAGCCGGCGTCCGTCCGTCAGCCACTCCAGTTTCTCGTCGATGCAGGTGAGCATCTCCACGTCGTCGGCGTCAAGGGCGAAGCCGCCGTACTCTGCCAACGAATCGACCGCAGCCACCATGAGCCTGTTGCCGGACACATGCGCTGCTTCGCCGTTGCCGATCTCGCCCCGGGCCACGGCGTCGAGCGTCCCGTCGCGCAAGGCGCCCAGCAACTCGTCCTCGTCGGCTACGTCCTGATAGAGTACCTGGGGCATCGATGCCGAAGGGGGAACGATGCGCGTCCGCTCCTCCAGCCGGCCGGACGCGGACGCCGCGGTGATCGTGTAGCGGCTCGTGCCGTCGGCAACCACCGTACCGCCTGGTGTCTCGATTCTTACTCCGCTCGTGAGCACGCCGTCGGCATTCGTGATCCCGGTAATCTGGAGCAGTCGCGCCTCTCCCGTCGTGGCGCGGAACACCCCCACACGCACGTCACTGGTCAGGCTGTCGTACGAGGAAAAGCGCTCTCTGTCGCCGGTTCTCACGAGAAGGGACTGGCGAAAGGCGACGTGTCCTGATGTGAATGTGACGGCCCGCTGGCCCGTGGCGTCCAGCGTGCGCGACTCCAGAATCGTGATGCCTCCCCCGACGATATCGAACTCCGGCGTTGCCGGAAGCAGCCAGATCCCCGGCCACTCCGCGACGGGTTGCCGGACGAACATAAGACGACCTTGCCCCATCACCTCGAGGGCCGTGAGCAAGTCGGCCTCGTAGCCCAGATGCCTAGTGAAGCCGGGGGAAGCCGGGTCCGAGTCCTCGCTGTAGCTGACCGGCTCGAAGAAGGCGTAGAACCCGAACGTCACGGGCTGGCCGGTGGCGGGCGCGCAGGATCCGGCTACCGGATCCACGATGGCCGCACGGCAGGCAGTACCGAACAGGGGCACCAGTACGGCGGCGGCGAACAGACGTGTCTTGCCCATCGGATAGCTCGATCTCTCGCCTCGTCAGGTCGAGTCAGGCCAAGCCCCGGAAGCAGTACACGGCACCGCCGGGCTGGAGTCTTCGAGCTTCACCGTCGGGTCTGGCCCCGTCTGCACAGGTGATGGGAACGTCTCGCACGAGGGGTACCCACTCCACAGGCTGAGTGCGGCAGGTGATCCCATCGACCCTGAGCGCCGCAGCAATCACGGGGCATCCGCCACCTTCCGGGACGGCCAGGGCCCGGTCCGGGCCTACATGCGCGCCCGGTAGTAGTCCAGCAACTCCTGGTTGCTCGCCATGCGCTTCATCACCCCCAGCAGCTCTGTCATCGCGTCGGGTGGAGGGACGTCGGAGAGCTGGCGGCGCATCGCGCGCGACAGCGCCAGGGCGTCGTCCCCGAGCAGCAGCTCCTCTTTGCGCGTGGCCGAAGCGGTCAGATCGATGGCCGGCCAGATCCGCTTGTCGGCGAGCTCGCGCGAGAGCACCAGCTCGCTGTTGCCCGTTCCCTTGAACTCCTCGAAGATCACCTGATCCATCCGCGAGCCCGTGTCCACCAGCGCAGTGGCGACGATCGTGAGGGAGCCACCACTCTGGCGGGGGTCGATCTTGCGGGCGCTGCCCAGGAACCGCTTGGGCTTCTCCAGCGAGTTCGCGTCCAGGCCGCCCGAGAGCGTCCGTCCGCTCCCCTCCTCGACCGTGTTGTAGGCCCTTGCCAGGCGCGTGATCGAGTCCAGGATGACCACCACGTCCTGGCCAGCCTCCACCCGGCGCCGCGCGCGCTCGAGCGTCATCTCCGCGACGGCGGTGTGCCTCTCGGCGGAGCGGTCGAACGTGGACGCGATCACCTCGCCGAAACCGCACGCTTCCATTTCGGTGACCTCCTCCGGGCGTTCATCGACGAGCAGGATGAGCAGCGTGCACTCCGGGTGATTGGTGACGATGCCCTCCGCGACCGCCTGCAACACCATCGTCTTCCCTGCCTTGGCGGGCGCCACGATCATCGCGCGCTGCCCCTTACCGAAGGGACAGAACAGGTCGATGACCCGGTTCGTGTAGTCGAGCTGTCCCCGCACGGTGCGACCGCACTCGAGTCTCAGCTGCGCGTCGGGGTGCATGGCCGACAGACGGTTGAAGTCGGGCCGCCGCCGGGCGTCCTCCGGTCCTCCGCCGTTGACGTGCGTCAGGTGGACGAGCGGCGGGCTCTTCCCGTTCTTGGGCCGTTTGCCGACGTTGCCGGCCAGCTCGTCGCCCGTGCGCAGCCCGAACTTCTGGATGACGCGGCCACCGACGTAGATGTCGTCGTTGCTCGGTACATAGCCGGCGTCGCGTCTGCGGATGAACCCGGATCCGCTTCCGAGGACCTCGAGGATCCCAAGCGATTCCTCTGTGCTCACTCTTCGATCGTGATGGCTCGCGGTGATGGCAGGGCGCGGTCGAATGTCCGCGCCGTTTCGTTCGGGGAGCCGGCCGCTAGGCCGCTCGGCTTCCCTACCCCCTATCGGGGCAATTCGAGTATCAGAAAACGGCTCGCTCGCGCGCTTGGCGGCTCTGCCGACGACTGGCGTGACAAGGACCGGAGCCGCTCGCCCATCCGCCGACGAAATCGCCGCGGGAATTGCCAGAGAATCCCTCCCGAATTCCGGGAGAGACGGATCGCCCCAAGGGCCGGAGCCGGCGATAGCCGACGAGTACCGCCCGGGCGGACGGCTTCAACTTCTCACGGCCGTGTGGATTAGGCAAGTCGGAAGCTACCCTGTGCGTTACGCTGCGAGGCGCCGGGCGGGAGGGCCAGGGACGACCGTGAGCTCCTCCGCCACGCTACTGGCCGGCCGATTCGGGCGCAAGCCGGCGGAAACCGCCGCAGGGCTCTCGTGTAGACCTCGGTGGCCTCCCGGCCGCGCGCCTTGCCGGGCCCTCGCAGCCACCCCCGTCCGCTGGATCCAGTCCATGGGCCGCAACCGCAACCGGTTCCCGATCCTTCTACTCCCGGGACTGGCAGCCCTGTACGCGGCGGCACCCGCCGCCGGACAGACGGCGCTGTCGCTGCACGCCGGGGTCACGTCCGCCGATCTGACGGCTGGCGGCCGGAACGACCGCTCCGACGGGCCACGCAGGGCTCTCTCGCTGGGCGCGGGGCTGACCCTCCCGGTGCTTCCCGGCGTCGGGCTCTATCTGGGCGGCGCCTACCTTCAGAAAGGCGCAAGCTACGGGATTCTCGCCGACGACATCGTCAACGCCTTCTTCGCGGATCTCAAGCTTGACTACATCGAACTGTCGGCACTCGCACGAGTGGGCATCCCGGCCGGCTTCGCTTCCCTCTACGTGCTCGCCGGGCCGACGGTTGCGTTGCAGGCAAACTGCGTGACCGACCTGACGTACTCCCTCGGCGGCGACGTCCTGGAGAAGTCCGACTCCGGCATCGACTATTCCGACGTGGCGTGCACCGAGAGGGACTACGAGATCGGTGCCTCCGACAGCGAGGAAATCGAGTTCGGCGCGGTCGGAGGCGTCGGCGCTCAGCTGCCTCTCGTCGGCCCGATCCACATGTCGCTGGAGGCGCTCTACGCGGCGGGTATGTCGGCGATCTTCCAGGACGCCCGCAACCGCACCGTCCATGTGCGGGCCGGCCTGTCCCTTCCGATCGACTAGATGGGGCCGTGCCGCGGACGCTGCTCCGGCCAAGGCAGATGAGAGAGGAAGAGACCCGGATGCGTTCCGCGGGCCCGCCGCCCAGCAGGACCCGCACGCTCTCGGCTCCGCCTGCCTGGGCTGGCCCGATACGCCGGCCGGCCGCTCGGTCCACCGTCGCTGTCTTGGGCGTCTGGCTCTTCTGGCCCGGGGCCTTCGGGTGCTCGGAGAGCCCGACCGCGCCCGACCGCGACCCGATCACCGAGCTCCCCCGCGCGCTCTCGGAAATCGAGCTGGAGCTGGTCTCGATGAGCAACCATTTCGCGTTCGCCCTCGCGAAGGAGCTACTGCCCCGCGAGACGGACTCGAACCTGTTCTACTCGCCGCTCAGCGCTTCGATGCTGCTCGGGATGATCCTGAACGGGGCGGGCGGAGAGACGCGGGCCCAGATCCAGTCGGTCCTGGGATTCGACGCTCTCACCGAGGAGCAGATCAATCAGGGATACGCTGACCTCGTCGAGCTGCTCCTGCATCTAGACTCATCGGTGGCGATCGATCTGGGCAGCTCGATCTGGACCGGCTTCCCCCTCCTCCCCGATTTCCTGGAGCGTGTGCGGTCGAACTTCGGGGCCGAGGCCGAGAACGTCAGCTTCGACGACCCGGGCACGCTCGACCGCATCAACCGATGGGCGAGCGAGGCCACGCGGGGGCGGATCGAGACGATCTTCGACGCGCTGCCCTCCAACACCGTCATGGTGGTCCTCAACGCGATCTACTTCGAGGCGAACTGGGTCACCCGTTTTGACCCCGACCTCACCGAGCCGGCGCTCTTCACGAGGCCGGACGGCTCGACGGTCGACGTCCCGCTCATGCACCTGGACGACCGCGACGTGCCGATCGCAAGCCCGAACGGCACGGCGATGGTGGAGCTGCCTTACGGCCGGGGCGTGTTCGGCGTGGTTGCCGTGCTGCCCGCGCCGGGCACGACCGTGCGGGACTTAGTGAGCGACATGACGGACGAATCCTGGGACGCCTGGACGCGGGAATTGGCTCCGGCGCGGGCCTACGTTCGCCTTCCCCGTTTCGAACTCGAGTGGGAAAGCCACCTCAACGAGCCCCTGATCCGGCTCGGCATGAGCGACGCTCGGGGCCGCCGACGTCTCGCGTCTCACGCCCGCCCGGAGGCGGCCTCGGGCTGGACGTGGTCGAGCAAAAGACCTTCGTGAGGGTCGACGAGGACGGGACGGAGGCCGCCGCCGTGAGCGGCGGGGTCGGCGTGACCTCAGCGCCGCCGGAGATCCGCTTCGACCGGCCGTTCCTCGTGGTGATACGCGAGCGCCTGAGCGGAACGATCGTCTTCATGGGCGTGATCCACGACCCGACGGCCTGAGCGGCGGGCGCGCCCGACTCAGGCGAGGTCGAAGCGGTCCAGGTTCATGACCTTGGCCCAGGCGGCCACGAAGTCCATTACGAACTTCTCCTCGGCGTCATCGCTCGCGTAGACCTCGGCGATCGCCCGCAGCTGGGAGTTCGAGCCGAAGACCAGGTCGACACGACTCGCAATCCACCTGGATGCGCCCGTCGCGCGGTCCCTGCCCTCGAAGGCCTCCTCCGACGCCGACATCGCGTGCCACGTCGTGCCCATGTCGAGCAAGTTCACGAAGAAATCGTTGGTGAGCGTCCCGGGTCGCGTCGTGAGGACGCCGAGCTTGGAGCCATCGAAATTGGCGGCCAGGGCCCGCATGCCTCCCACGAGCACGCTCATCTCGGGCGCGCTGAGCGTCAGCATGTGGGCCCGGTCCAGGAGCAGTTCCTCCGCTGACCTCCGCTGTCCCTCCTTCAGGTAATTGCGGAACCCGTCGGCCGCCGGCTCGAGTACCGCGAAGGACTCGGTGTCGGTCTGCTCCTGCGTCGCGTCAGTGCGACCCGGTCGGAAGGGGACCTCCACGTCGCGCCCGGCGCGCTTCGCGGCCCGCTCGACGGCTGCGCACCCGCCCAGCACGATGACGTCGGCGAGCGAGACCCGCCTGCCGTCCGACCGAGCACCGTTGAAGCGCGACACGACTCCCTCGAGGGTCGAGAGAACCTCCGCGAGCCCGGCAGGGTCGTTCGCCGCCCAGTCCTTCTGCGGTGCGAGTCGGATGCGAGCGCCGTTTGCTCCGCCGCGCTTGTCCGTGCCGCGGAACGAAGCCGCCGAGCCCCAGGCCGTCCGGACCAGCTGCGGGAGGCTGAGGCCCGAGCCGAGTATGGCGGCCTTTAGGGCGGCGACATCCTCGGAGTCGATCAGGTCCGGGCTCGGCGCGGGAACCGGGTCCTGCCACGGCTGTACCTCGGCGGGAACCCAGGGGCCCAGTCCGCGCTCGTAGGGTCCCAGGTCGCGATGGGTCAGCTTGTACCAGGCCCGGGCGAAGGCGCGCGCGAACTCGTCCGGATTCTCGTAGAAGCGCCGTGAGATGTCCCGGTAGACCGGATCCGCCCGGAGCGACAAGTCCGTAGTCAGCATCATCGGGGCGTGCCGCTTCGCGGGATCGTGGGCGTCCGGCACGGTACCCACGGCGGAGGCATCCTTGGGCGTCCATTGCTGCGCGCCCGCAGGGCTCGCCGTCAACTCCCATTCGTAGCCGAACAGATTCTCGAAGAAGTTGTTGTCCCACTGCACCGGGCGGGTCGTCCATGTACCCTCCGGGCCGCCCGTGAAGGTGTCCGGCCCGCCTCCGTTGCCGCGGCTGTTCTTCCAGCCGAGGCCCTGCTCCTCGATGGCCGCGGCCTCGGGCTCGCGACCAATGTACTTTTGCTCGACAGCGCCGTGCGCCTTGCCGAACGTGTGTCCGCCGGCGATGAGGGCGACCGTCTCCTCGTCGTTCATC
>CAZYLN010000008.1:0-33265 GCA_964648975.1 uncultured Gemmatimonas sp.
TCAGTGCGTCGGAGCGCGTGTCCGGCGCCGGCTCGACCGCGGCGACGTCGGCGTCCGCGCCCCCGGGGGAGGAACTCGCCGGCGCGGCCCCGTGTCCGCACGCCAGCAGGGCTGCCGAGGCGGCCAGGACGGCGGCGCCCGGCCGACTCACCGCCGATCTAGCGCTGACAGCACAGCTCCCCCCGCGCAGGCAGCTGAACGCCCGCGCCCCGCTCGAACGCGGGCGGAACGCTGGTGGGCATCCGCCCCGTGACGGGGATCCGGCCGAGGAGCGCCGCCGCGGCCGCCCGTTGGCTCACTTCGGACCCGCTCCATGCGAGCATGTAGGCCTGCGCGTCGGGCAGGTCGCTGAGCACGTAGGGGTTCCCGAACACGGTCACGACGTGCGCGACGTCGCTGCGCGCGAGCTCCGCGATGAACTCGCGCAACTCGTCGGACACCGCTCCCGGGTCCCGTCCGGTCAGGTAGACCGAGACGAGCACCAGCTGTGACTCGCGGGCTCGGCGGCCAAGCGCGTCCCAGGACGCGAGCGGCGTGTCACGGTCGACGGCCCGGCGGACGAGCCGCGGGTAGCTCTCGCGCATGACGTCGTTGAAGTAGCGGCCCGCGAGGAGGTCGCTCCGCCGCCGGACGCTCAGCGACAGCACGCGCGCCTCGCCGGCTCCGTCCAGGGGCAGCAGCCCGCGCACGTCCTCGAGGAGGACCAGGCTCCGCTCCGCTACGCGCCTGGCCACCTCGACGTGCTCCGGGATCCCCACGAGAGCGCTGACTCGTTCGGCGTCGACCGCGGAACGCTCGTGCAGGCCGATGGACTGCTTGGCACGGAGGATGCGCAACACGGAGGCGTCGATCCGTTCCTCGGACAGGCGCTCGGCCGACACGGCGCCGATGATCGCCTCGACCGCAGCTTCCACGTCGGGCGGCATCAGAATCACGTCGGCCCCGGCCTCCACCGCGCGGACGGCGGCCTCGGCCGCGCCGTAGCCATCCACGATGGCGCCCATCTCCATGGCGTCCGTGAAGAGCAGGCCGTCGAAGCCCATGCGCTCGCGCAGCAGCCCGGTCATCACCGCGGGCGACAGCGTCGCGGGCACGGGCTCCCCCGACAGCGCGGGCACGCTCACGTGCGCGGTCATGATGCCGCCGATACCCGCCGCCACGGCGGCCCGGAAGGGCACCAGCTCCACGCTGTCCAGACGCGTCTCGGTGACATCGATGACGGGCAACGCCAGATGCGTGTCCACGCCGGTGTCGCCGTGGCCGGGGAAGTGCTTCCCGGTGGCGATCGCGCCGTTGTCCTGGATGGCGCGCACGAACTCGGCCCCCATGCGGGCCACGAGTTCCGGGTCCTCTCCGAAGGAGCGGACGTTGATGATCGGGTTGTCCGGGTTGTTGTTGACGTCGAGGATCGGAGCAAACGGAACGTGGATGCCCACCGCGCGCGCCTCGAGCGCCGTGATCCGACCCGTCTCGTACGCGAGCGCGGGGTCGCCCGTCGCGCCGAGCGCCATGTGGGGCGGGAACTCCGTCGCGCCGCCGAGCTCGAGGCCGGTCGGCACGTGGACGGCCCCGCGGAGCCGGAAGCCCGCGCCGGCCTCCAGGTCGGCGCCGACCAGCAGCGGGACCGGCGCTGCTGCCTGGAGGTTGTTGAGCTTCACGGCGACCTCGGTCGGGGATCCGACCGACATGATCACCCCGCCGATCTTGCTGTCCTCGACGAGCTGACTCAGCCGCTGCTGGCCTTCGCTGCCCACGGGGGCGAAGTCCCCGGCCACCCAGACCATCATCATCTGGCCTGCTTTCTCGCGGAGGGTCATGCCCGCGAGCGTCCGCTCCGCCCAGCTGCGCCCCTCGTCGTGGGTCGGTGCCCGTGGCTCCGTCACCGCCACGGGTGCGGCCGCCTCCTGAGCGGCCGATCCGTAGAGCCCGCAGCCGGCGATGGAGAATCCGGCGAGCGCGAGGCCGAACCGGGCGCGAGGAGGCACGCATGCAAGGGCAGGCGCGCGGAAGCGGCTTCTCGGTCGAGGCTGAACGGTCATTGGGGACGGACGCTCCGGATGACGCCGCGGTCGGCGGGCACCAGCCGCGGCGGGCCGGCGCTCGTTTGACGGCGGCCCGCCGCATCTCGACGTTCAGGACGGCGCGGGCTCTGCACCGCGGCGCCCCGCGGCCGGCGTCCGGCCCGCGGCGAGACGGACGCACATGCACGGGCACGATAAGTTATGGACCACCGTCGAACCCGACCAGCGCACGGCGTGGGACCCGGCTTGACGGCGAGCCTGTCGCTGCTCGCCTTGTTCGCCGGCTGCTCGCCCTCCGGCGAGGTCGATCGCCCGGCGCGCGCCACCGATATCGCGGCCGCGCGTCCCTCCGGCCCGGTCATGGTCGGTGCCGACGTGCTGCTGCGCGACTCGCTCGAACTGGTTCGAGGTCGCCGCGTCGGTCTCATCACCAACCACACGGGGCGGGCCGCCGCCCGAACCGGCTCCGGCGCGGACAGCGCCGTGTCGACCGCGATGTTGCTCTTCGATCACCCCGACCTCGACCTCGTCGCCCTCTACAGCCCCGAACACGGGATCGAAGGCAGCGTGCGCGAGGGCGAGCGAGTCGCGAGCGGCCGCCACGCCGAGACCGGGTTGCCCGTCTACTCGCTCTACGACGAGACGAACGAGCCGCTGCCCGCGATGCTCGAAGGCGTCGAGGTGCTGCTCTTCGACATACAGGACGTGGGCGCACGCTACTACACCTACGTCTGGACCATGGCGCTCGCGCTGCGCGCGGCGGGCGCGGCCGGGATTGCGTTCGTCGTGCTCGACCGTCCGAATCCGATCGGCGGCGAGCTCGTGCAGGGCAACGTGCTCGACACGGCCTTCGCCACCTTCGTCGGTCTCCATCCGGTGCCCATGCGCCACGGGATGACCGCGGGCGAGGTGGCGCGTCTCGTTCACGCGCACTGGGAACCCCGGGCGGAGCTGCACGTGGTCGCGATGAAGGGCTGGAAGCGCGAGATGTGGTACGAGGACACGGGCCTGGAATGGGTCGCTCCGTCTCCCAACATGCCGTCCGTCGAGAGCGCCACCCACTATCCCGGCACATGTCTGTTCGAGGGCACCGGCCTGTCCGTGGGGCGCGGCACCGAGCGGCCCTTCCAGTGGGTCGGGGCCCCGTGGCTCGACGGCGAAGCGCTCGCCGAGCGCCTCAACGCGTACGGGCTGCCCGGCGTGCGCTTCGAGGCCGTCCGGTTCACGCCGAACGCGCCGAGTGACGGGAAGTTCGCGGGCAGTGAGGTTCACGGCGTCCGCTTCGTGGCGACCGAGCGCGAGCTCTATGATCCGACGCGCGCGGCGCTCGCCGCGGTGATCGAGGCACGGAGACTGGCGAGAGCGCTCCCCGGAGATCCGTGGGAGTGGAACGCGGCCCATTTCGATCGGCTGGCCGGCACGGACCGGGTCCGCCGGCTGGTCGAGCAGGGGGCATCGCTGGACAGCCTGGTCGCCGCGTGGGACGCCCAGCTCCGCGCCTTCCTGACCCTCCGCCGTCCGAGCCTCCTCTACCGCTGAGGCGTCGGTGCGGGCACCGGGGCCGACTCGGGCTCCGTCGCCGCGGTCAGGCGCTCGCCGCGGCGGCGGCGACCTCCCGTTCCACCCCCTTGACGAAGGCCTCCATCAGGCGACGCGTGATCGGGCCGGGCCTGCCGTCCCCGATCGCGCGGCCGTCGACGCGAACGGTCGGCCGGACTTCGCTCGTCGTGCCGGTGAAGAACGCTTCGTCCGCGTGCCACAGCTCCTCGAGCTGGATGGGCCGGAGTTCGACCGGCAGCCCCAGATCATGGCAGAGCTCGAGGACGTACTCGCGCGTGATCCCGTGCAGGATGTGCTGGGTCGCGGGATGCGTGACCACGGTCCCATGGATCACTGCGAAGAAGTTGTTGTGCGCGCCCTCGATCGCGACTCCGTCCTTCACGAACAACGCGTCCGTGCAACCCGCCTCCACGGCGGCCTGCATCGCCAGGCAATTCGGCAGAAGCGCGATCGTCTTGATGTCGCAGCGCGCCCAACGACGGTCGGGGACCGTGGCGGCGTGATAGCCCTTCGCCCACGCCTCGCTCTGCTCGCGCTTGAACGGCTTGGCGAACGCGTAGACGGTCGGCCGCGGGGCGGTGGCAGGAAAGGCGTGCCCGCGCGGGGCGGCCCCGCGGGTTACCTGCGCGTAGACGACCGAGATCGGCTCGGCCTCGAGGGCGTTGGCGGCCAGCAGCTGTGCATGCGCGTCCGCCAGCGGAGCCGGATCGTAATCGATGCGCAGCTCGGCGAGCCCGCGACGCATGCGCGCCATGTGCCGCTCGAAGCGGAAGAAGCTTCCCTGGTACGCAGGGGTGACCTCGTAGACGCCGTCGGCGAAGAGGAACCCGCGGTCGTCGACGGAGACCAGGGCGCTCGCCCGCGGGACGAGCTCGCCGTTCAAGTAGACTGTTCTCATGGACCGCTCCGGCGGTTCGGGATTCAAGGGCCACGCGCGCCGCACCAGCTCAGGGCGCCCCCGCAGAGGAGAGGGCCTTCCACGGCCGGTTCCACTCCCACGGCGCTGCCTAGCGCTGCGTGTTCTCCTCCAGCCGCTCGAACTCCTCGAGCAACGCCGCCTCGGAGCCATCCTTCGGCTCCCGCCCGCCCTCGCCCTCCTCTTCCGCCGCGTCCGTGTCCGGCTTCTCGCCCGGCGCCAGCCGGCGGGGGCCCTCCGGGCCGCCCGCCGACAGCAAGCCCATGCCCTGCTTGAGCGCCGTCAGCCGCTGCTCGACCGCGGCGTCCGATTGCCCCGCTTCGAGCTTGAGGAACTCCGACTCGACCGACGAAGCGGCGAGCGTCCGGTTCACGTCGTTCTCGGCGAGCAGGCGGCGCTCGTTGTCCTCGATCTTCTCGGCCATTCGATTGAACGCCTCGAAGGCGGACGTGTCCGACAGGCCGGCCATGCTCTCGTGGATGCGCCGCTGCGCCTGCGCTCGTTTCTGCTTCGCGACCAACAGGTTACGCTTGCGCTTCGCCTCGTCGATCTTGTCGTTCAACTGGCGAAGCGAGCTCTTCAACCGATCGATCTCGTCGGCCTGCACGCCCCAGGTCTGTTCGAGCGACTGCGCCCGCTCCGCGTGCTCCTCGTGACGCACCAGGGCCTGCTTCGCCAGATCGTCACGGCTCTCGCGCACGGCGAGCACCGCCCGTTGCTCCCAGTCGCGCGCCTGCTTCACCTCCTCGTCCACCTGCTGCCTCAGCTTGCGCTCGTCGGCGATCGCAGCGGCCACCTCGCGCTTGGCGCGCGCAAGCTGATCGCGCATGTCGACTATGACCTGCGTGAGCATCTTCTCCGGGTCTTCCGCCCGCGAGATCAGATCGTTGATGTTCGAGCGGATCAAGGTGGACAGCTTCTGGAAGATGCCCATGTCAACGATCTCCTCCGGCTGAACCGGCGCCGAGGCCCGCCAGCGAGCGGATCCGTTCCATGTGGTCCGCCGCCGCCAGCTGCATGCTTTCGAGCGAGTCCTGGAGCTCCTCGAAGTCGAGCGTCTCGAGCTTCAGCGTATCACTCAAGATCAACTCGCCCTCCTCGAGCCCGTAGGCACCGTGCACCACGTCGGTCGCGTTGAGTTCCAGGAGCGCCCGGAAGAGCTCGGCATTGGCGATTCCAGCCTCCGGCAGATCCATCACCTTCATCCTCAGGAGCAGGAGCGGCGCGGAGTGGCTCACCACGACGGGAGGGCCGCCGTCGCGATTCCTCACGAGATACATGCCCTCGTCGATCTCGTCGACTTCGAGGTCCTCCATCCCCAGGAGAAAGCTCTCCAGGTCTTCTCGCGTCACCATGCCGCACTCCCTGTGGGAAGGCAGGTCGGTCTGCTGCCCGGGGCAGCGACGATCCGGCGCGTCATACCCTCCGAGCGTATGGAAACACTGGATCTCCCGACGCGCGCCAAGATAACACGAGTCCGGCGGGCGTCACATCGCCGCCCCTATGCCACTCGCTCCGCTTCCAGCGCGCTCGCAAGATGGCGCCCCGTGTACGATACCGGGTCGTCGGCGACCTGCTCGGGCGTGCCCTCCGCTACGATCCGCCCGCCCTCGGCTCCCCCTTCGGGCCCGAGGTCGACGATCCAGTCCGCGGTCTTGACCACCTGCAGGTTGTGCTCGATCACGACCACCGTGTTGCCGAGGTCGACCAGCCGATGCAGCACCTCCAGCAGGACGCGCACATCCTCGAAGTGCAGGCCGGTCGTGGGCTCGTCGAGGATGTAGAGCGTGCTCCCCGTAGCCCTCTTGGAGAGCTCCGTGGCCAGCTTGACGCGCTGGGCCTCGCCGCCCGAGAGCGTCGTCGCGGACTGTCCGAGGTGGATGTAGCCCAGACCGACGTCGTACAGGGTCTGCAGCTTCGCCCGGATCCGGGGGACCGCCTCGAAGAACTCGAGAGCCTCCGCGACCGTCAGGTCGAGGACATCGGAGATGTTCCTGCCCTTGTAGTAGACGTCGAGCGTCTCGCGATTGTAGCGCTTGCCCTTGCAGACGTCGCAGGGCACGTAGACGTCCGGCAGAAAGTGCATTTCGATCTTGACGAGACCGTCGCCGCTGCAGGCCTCGCAGCGCCCGCCCTTCACGTTGAACGAGAAGCGGCCCGGCTTGTAGCCGCGTATCTGCGCCTCGGGCAGGGCCGCGAACAGATCCCGGATCGGGGTGAAGAGGCCCGTATAGGTGGCGGGGTTGGATCGGGGCGTCCGGCCGATGGGCGACTGATCCACGTCGATCACCTTGTCGACCCGCTCCAGGCCCTCGATCGAATCGTGGGACGCCGCGAGCCGGTTGCTCCGGTAGAAGCGGCGGGCGAGGGCGTAGTATAGCGTCTCGGTCACGAGCGTGGACTTCCCGGAGCCGCTCACCCCCGTGACGCACGTCAGTGTGCCGAGAGGGATGGCCACGTCGACGTCCTTCAGGTTGCGCCCCCTAGCGCCGCGCACGCGGAGCACGTTGGCCGGGTCCGCCGGGCGCCGGGCGGTCGGGACCGGGATCTGACGCTCGCACCTCAGGTACGCGCCGGTAAGTGATCCGGGCTCGGCCAGCACGTCGTCCAGCGTGCCGGCGACGATCACGCCACCGCCGCCTCGGCCGGCTCCGGGTCCCAGGTCGACGATCCAGTCGGCCGCGCGGATCGTGTCCTCGTCGTGCTCGACGACGATCACCGTGTTGCCGAGGTCGCGGAGCCTCCGAAGCGTGTCGAGAAGGCGATGGTTGTCGCGCTGATGCAGTCCGATCGAGGGCTCGTCGAGAATGTAGAGCACGCCCACCAAGCGACTTCCGATCTGAGTCGCCAGACGGATGCGCTGAGCCTCGCCGCCGGACAGACTGCCGGCCGAGCGTCCGAGCGAGAGGTACGACAGCCCGACGTCACGGAGGAACTCGAGTCGGTCGAGCACCTCCTTGAGAATCGGCCCGGCGATCTCCGCGGGGAGAGGCGGAGCGGCAGCGCCTCCGGAGCGGGCGTCCCCGCGCGGATCCGCGTAGCGAGGCCCCGCACGATCGTCCGGCCATCCCTCCACGGGCAGAGAGCGGAAGAACGCGACGGCCTCGTCAATCGACAGGTCCACCACCGCGCCGATGGAGCGTCCGCCCACGGTGACGGACAAGGACTCCTGCCTCAGGCGGCTGCCGCCGCACGACGTGCAGGGCAGCGTAGACATGTACTCCTCGAGCTGGCCGCGCACGGTCTCCGATCCGGTCTCCGAGTACCGACGGGCCACGCTGGCCACGACACCCTCCCAGTGGTCCTCGTAGTAGCCCTTGGACGCGCCGGCCTTGTAGGGGAAGCGAATCTTCATGCGGCCCGATCCGTGCAGCACCCCGTCGCGAGCCTCGCGCGAGAGTTGCGCCCAGGCCCGGGCAGGGTCGAACTCGTAAGCCTCGGCGAGTCCCGGGATCACCGAGCGCCGCAGATTCCCCGAAGGCTCGCCCCACGGGACGATCGCCCCCTCGAGAATCGAGATCGATGGGTCCGAAACCAGCAGGTCGGGATTGACCTCCTTGCGGTTGCCGAGGCCTCCGCACTCGGCGCACGCTCCGTACGGCGAGTTGAAAGAGAACTGGCGCGGCTGGAGCTCCGCGAGACTCGTGCCGCACGTCACACACGCGTAGTGCTCGCTGTAGAGCTGGCTCGCGCCCTCGCCGCCACCGTGCGCCCGGATCTCGACGACGCCGGCGCCCGTCCTGAGCGCGGTCTCTATCGAGTCGGCCAGGCGCGAACGGTCCGCCTCGCTGACCCTGAGCCGGTCCACGACCACGGCGATGTCGTGGTTCTCGTAACGGTTCAGCCTCGGAGGCTCGTTTAGATCGCAGACGGTCCCGTCCACGCGAACCCGCACGAAGCCCTGCTTGCGGGCGTGGGCGAACAGGTCCCGGAACTCCCCCTTGCGACCGCGCACGAGCGGGGCCAGCACCTCGATGCGGGCTCCCTCGCACAGGCCGAGCACACGGTCGACGATCTGTGCGGCCGACTGACGGAGGATGGGTTGGCCGCAGTCCGGGCAGTGTGGCACGCCGACGCGCGCCCAGAGCAGCCGGAGGTAGTCGTAGATCTCCGTGACCGTGCCGACGGTGGAGCGCGGGTTGCGCGAGACCGTCTTCTGTTCGATCGAGATCGCGGGCGAGAGGCCCTCGATCGCGTCCACGTCGGGCTTCTCCATCAGCCCGAGAAACTGCCGGGCGTAGGCGGAGAGCGACTCTACGTAGCGCCGCTGGCCCTCGGCGTAGATGGTGTCGAAGGCCAAGGAGGACTTCCCCGAGCCCGACAGCCCGGTGATGACGATGAGCCGCTCGCGGGGCAGCTCGAGGTCCACGTTGCGGAGGTTGTGCTCGCGCGCCCCGCGGATGATCAGTCTCTCGTGCCCCATCCGATTCGCGCGTTCGGGTTCAGACGGGCATCAGGCACCCAGACGGTCGACACGCTCGACACTCGCCCCGAGGGGCGTCCCGCCTCGCCTCGTGATTCAGAACAACACCCCGATCGCGTCCCGCCGGGCCTCAGCGCGCTAGCGCCTCCAAACGGGCGATGCGGTCCTCCGTGGGCGGATGCGTGCTGAACAGACCCATGATCCCGAGACGTCGCCGGCCCGACAACGGATTGACGATCGCGAGCTGGGCCGCCGCGGGATTCACCTCCATCGGGATCCGGCGTGCGTGCGCGTCCATGCTGCGCAGCGCGTTGGCGAGCCCGTGCGGCCGTCCGGCGATCCGCGCGCCGGTGCGGTCGGCCTGGAACTCGTTCTGGCGGCTGATCGCCATCTGAACCACCAGCGCGGCGATCGGCCCGAGGATCATCATCAGGATGAGCGCGAGCGGATTGTTGTTGTTGTCGCGGCCGCCGAAGAAGATCGCGAACCGGCTGAGCATCATGATCACGCCCGCCATCGTGGCCGCGATGGCGCCCACGAGCATGTGGCGGTGCTTGATGTGCGCGAGCTCGTGCGCCGTGACGCCCTCGAGCTCGGCCGAGCCGACCGGCATCAGGCGCAGGATGCCCTGGGTGAAGCAGACGACGCCGTGCTCCGGGCTACGTCCGGTGGCGAAGGCGTTCGGCTGCTCCGAGGGCGCGATGGCGACCACCGGCATGGGCAGCTTCGCGCGGCGGGCGAGCCGCTCCACCATGCCGTACAGCTGCGGCGCGCGCGCGCGATCGACGATCTGCGCGCGGTACATGCGCAACACCATCTTGTCGCTGAACCAGTAGGAGCCGAGGTTCACCAGGGCGGCGAGCACGAACATCGCGACCATCCCACCGGTCCCGCCGAAGTACGACCCCGCACCGACCAGCAGGATGGTCAGCCCACCCATGAGCGCGAACACCTTTAGCGTCTGCATCGGAACTCTCTCCAGGATACGTGCCGTGACGAGCGCGCCCGCCGGCTCCGGGCCCGTGGGAGCGGCTCGGGGAAGGTAATACCTCGCAAGGCCCTACGGGTGCCGCGCGCTCGCCCCCGGGAGAGCACGGCTCTTCGGCCTGCGGATCGAACCCGCGGTCCCGATCCGCCCGGCTTGGCCACTCTGGGAACCGGGCTCCGGCGGACGGGACCTGCCGTAGCCCCAGTCGCGAAGCAGGAAGACGCCGGCGACCTTGCGCTGGTTGAGGATCTGCTGGTCGAAGCCCAGGGTCGGCTGACGCAGCCACCGGTCCTCGAAGAACGCCTGGAGAGTCCATGTATCGGCCAGCACCCAGTCCAGGCGGGCGCCCCCGAAGGGATCGATCCTCTCGCTCCCCGAGACGCTGCCCAACGGACGTAGCAGCAACGTCAGGAACACGTCCTCTTCGAGGTACCATCCCACCTCGAAGGTGGTCGAGCCCAGCGTGGCGCTCAGATTGAGCCGGGAGAGCCCGAGCTGCTCGGGCTGTGAGATCGCGAAGTAGTCGAGTCCCCACTCGCGCGCCGCCAGCGAACTGAGCCTGGATGCCAGCGTTCCCTGCAGGATTGACAGCCCCGCCCCGAAAGTGGTGCCCAGGATCGAACCGACGGCTCCCTCGAGGAGCTGCGCCTGTCCGGAGGCGAGCTGGTAGCTGGGCACGCCGAAGACCAGGTAGCTGACGAGGTCCGACTCCGCGATGGCGTTCCCTGCGCTGGCCAAGCCCAGGCGCGGATCCTGCAGCATGCCGCTCATGACGGCCTGTATGTCGATCGGGTCGCCGCCGCTCGCGGCGCCCGCAGGGCGTACGCGCGTGTTCGCCACGATGTTGACAACCGGATTGATGCCGGGCGTGCCCGAGAACTCGACGGATCCGCCCTCCACCTGGAAGTTCCGTCCGAGCATCGAATAGGTGCCACGGATCGCCTGCAGACTCCCGAGCATGACCAACTCGCGGCTTTGGCGGTCGTAGACGATCTGGAGCGCGCCGCCCATCTCGACGTTCATCTGCTCGCTGCGCAACCACGTGTTGCGCGCCGCGAGCAGGTCGACCGTCACGCGCAGGTTGCGAAGGAAGGGATTGGCTCCGAACCCGAGCAGGGGGCGCGGGTTGACCACCGAGGTGTCGACGACGGCGAAGAAGGCCGGGTCAGTCAAGTCGACCACCCCCCGGGCCCGCTGGAATTCCTCCACGTACAGGATGCCCTCGTCCACGCGGAGCGGCAGCGCGTCGCGGTTGCGCACGACCGGCCGTGAGTAGGTTCCCGTCAGAGTCACCGCGCCGCTCACGCTCCCCTCGACGTCCGCCCGCTGGACGGCCGTGAAGTTCTGGGCCGTCACGACCAGGTCGAAGGTCGGATCGGTGAGCGGCACGAGGAGGACACGTCCGGTTGTAGTGATCGTGCCGCCCGCCCTCCCGCTCACGTCCACGTCGACGGTGCCGTCCTGGCGGAGCGTGAAGGTTCCGCCGATCCCGGCGTGCCGGACCCCCAGTGCGGGGAACGTCCAGCCCGCGTTGTTGAGCGTCAGGGTCCCGCTCGGAGACGGGTCGTCCACGGTGCCGCCGATCTGGAAGACCCCGGACACCGACCCCGCCACCTCTTCCAGGATCGACACATAGGCCAGCGTCCACGCGGCCGGCAGCGAGTCGGCGACGACGGCGAGGTTCATCTGCCGGTCGGTGGGGACGCGGCGCGCGAGCGCTTGAAGCGCCAGGTCCACGGGGACTTGCCCGCTCGCCGTGAGCGCGCGGAGCGAGTCCTGCCAGGCCGCGACGTGGAGCTGGAGCGTGCGGTCGGCGTAGGCGACCTCTCCGGCGAGCCGGCTGAGCGTCAGAGTGTTGAAGTTCAGGTCGGAGATCTCGATCGACCCGGCCAGGAGCGGTGCGGAGCGAGTGCCCCCGATGCGGGCCGTGAGGCCGACCCGGCCGCCCAGGCCCAGGTCGTCGCGCTGCGCCATCGAGGCCAGGCGTGCGAGCGACAGGCCGCTCACGTCCACGCGCAGATCCACGTCTCCCCGCCGGGGAACCTGTCCGTCCACCTCGATCCGCACCGAGTCGGCCGAGCTCGCGATCACAAGGTCCGTGACGCTCATGCCCGTGTCGTTCCAGGCCAGCGCGGACGGTGCCTCGAGCGCCCAGCGGCGCTCACCGAAGCGTAGCACAAGCTCTTCGAGCGCGACCCTGCCCTCGGTCGAGGTCACGTCGAAGACCGCCCTGCCCGTGTAGTCCTCGATCCCGTCGCGCCTCAGCGTGAAGTCGATCCGCCCCCCCGGCCGCTCGTACTCCAGCCCCAACTCGGCGCCGACGAAATCGCGGTCGAAGACGCTGAGCGTATCGACCTGCACATGCGCCGCCAGTCGGCCGCCCGGCGACGGCAGGCCGGTGCCGTCGAAGGTCACGGTGGCGCTGCCCACGGCGTTCGGCCCGTACCTCAGCCGATCGAACGCCGCTCGGCCGCGTACCGCGAAGTCCGTCACGGAGCCGTGCAGCGTCAGTTCGCCAAGCACCGATCCGGCGGCCTCCACGTCCGCGCGCATCGGCAGCGTGTCGGGGTCGACCCCCTGCGCCAGCAGCAGCTCACGATCCAGCACGGTGAGCGTGTCGCGGACGATCACCTCGTCGCCGAGCCACAGCGGCCGCAGGCGCCCGAGCGAGTCGCTCTGGAAGGCGATCTGGACCGCGCGCTCCGGCCCGTTCTGCTCCATCGCCAGCATGCCCCGCGCCTGGACGGCGACGCCGCCGGCGGCGCTCTCCAGGGTGTCCACGTGCAGGACTCCCGAGCGCGCGCGCAGCGCCAATGCCAGAGTGTCCACCAGGAGGCCGCCGACGCGGGACGGCCTGAGCCGGGCACGCGCGTCGAGGGTCATCGAGCCCGGGTCGGTGCCGCTGCCCTCCAGGGCGACGAGCCCCGTGATCCGCGTGGGACGGGGCAGGCCGCGCGCCAGCTCCGATAGCTCGAACTCCGCGACCTCGCCCCGGAGCGCGTAACGCGCGCCCGGTTCGGTCGCGTCGAAGCGCGCCGCGACGGCGAGGCGACCGCCCGCGGTCGTCAGGTCCGTCGTCAGGGTGAGGTCCGTGAGCGGGCCGTCGGCACGCAGGGCGCCGGTGACCTCGCCCGTGAACGGAAAGTCGGGATGGTACCGGTTGAGCGCCGTCAACGAGAGCGGCGCGACGTCCGCCTGCAGGTCCAGCAGCCAGGCTCCGTCGCGGCGACTCACGCTTCCGTACGCGGTCAGGTCCGAGGCCGGCAGACCGGGCGGGCGATGGCGCAAGTCGGTCGTGAAACGAAGGGCGCTCGAGGTGTGCCCCGTCGCCTGCACGCTCATCCGTCCCGCCCCGCCGACGGCGGATCCCCCCACGAGTTCACCCAACACGTCGAAGTCCAACGGATCGAGGGTGGCGTTCAGATCCGTGAAGCCCAGTCCATCGGCGAGGTCGCCCTCCAGGTGCACCACACCGCCGAAGTCGGCGGTGATCCTTCCTCGGTTAGGCCCCGCCTGGAGCGTCAGGCGTCCCTGCGCGGACAGCTCCCGCTGGGCTCCGTCCAGCCGGGCCGACCCCTCCAGCGTGCCACCCGCCGGAAGGGGGCGCCCGATCCAGGACTCGACCAGATCGAGCGCCAGGGGGGAGACGCGCGCCGTGAGAGCGTCGAACGTGAAGCGATCGTCCGCGACCGCGACGACGCCGTCCAGGGCGATCCTGCTGCCTTCCAGCGCGACTTCGAGCGAACGGAAGCTGACTTCGCGCCGCCCGCTCTCCCACTCCATCGCCACTCCGCCTGCCGCGCTCCCGGCGGGCACGCGCGGGTCGCCCCAGCGCAGATCGGTCAGGTCGATCCTCGCGGCCTCGACGTCGAAGCCATAGCGGGCCGGAGCGCCGTCGGGCCGGATCTCGACGAAAGCGCTGCCCGCGAACTCGGAGCTGTCCGACGCGAGACGGGCCAGATCGAAGTCGATCCGGCCTTCCCTACGGCGGAGTTCGCCGCGCAGAGCCCGGATCCTGGGCGCGCCCTCCAACGCATTGGCGACGAGGGCCAGGTTGTCGATCTCCACTCGTTGACCCGGAGAGTCCGACGACCGCAGCACGACCGAGGGGAAATGGGCCTCGACGTCCACGAACGTATGGGTTACGAGCCGTCCCTCCCCCCCAGGCGCCGGGACCGTGGGCCAGCGGCCGTCCAGGCTGCCCCGGGCAGGATAGAGCACTCGGATCTCGCCGCCGTGCAGCGCCACGTCGAGGAACGTGACCCCGGCTGCGGCGGCGGAGGCCGTCCCCGCCTCCCCCACGCCTGGCGAGAACAGGCGCTGCACATTGAGTTCCGACTCGCCCGGGAGCCGGTTCACCGTGACCAGGGGCTGCCAGAGTTCGAGCCCGTCGAGCGCAACGTCTCCCGACAGCAAACTCCGCCAGTCGTAGCGCAGGCGGGCAGAATCCGCTCGCAGGAAGACCCGGCCCTCGCTCCCTCGGATCAACAGATCGTAGAAGCGCACGCCCTCCAGCAGGCGCTCCGAGCGTGCCGTCCCCACCTCGATCTTCCCGTTGATCGCGAGGCGGGGCAGCACGTGCCCCATGACGATGCCGACCCCGCGATCTGTGCGGGTCAGGAAGAAGAAACCGAGAACGACAACGAACACCGCGGCGGAGAGCCCATGCAGGGCCCACGTGGCCGCGGCACCCGCGACCCGCCGCGTTGCGGGCGGGGAAGCCGGCCGCCGTGGTCTCGCCGGCTCCACGCTAGAACGCCTGGCCGATTGAGAAGTGGAGCTGGAAGGAGCTCTCCGTCTCGAAACGCATCGTAGGCCCGAGGAGCCCCAGCTCACTCAGGAGCACGAAGCCGGGGCCGACCTGGTCCTCAGCCGGGACGAAGGGCATGCACGCCGGACGGCGAGGAGACACCTCACAAGGCGCGACCTGAGAGGTCACGATGCGCAGGTGCTCGGCGCGGGCCGGGCGATACGCCAGATCCAGGCGGATCGGGCCGATGGGGCTGTAGTAGCGCACTCCCGCACCGGGCGTCCACGCGAGCGCACTCAGATCGACACTCTCGTCCCGGTCCCACACCTGCCCCACGTCCACGAACCCGACGCCCTCGAATGCTTCGGGAGTAATCGGGAAGCGATACTCGAAGCTGGCCTCGAGCACCCGCGTCCCACCCGTCGGCTGAGGTGTGAACGCGCTCTGGTCCAGCGTCGCGGCGTCGCAGGCCAGCGCGACCACGTCCACAAAGCTGCAGGCGGGCGGAAGTGTGTCCGCGCCGGTCTGCAGCAGCCGCTCGGCGCTGACCGTGAGGACCTTCGGGCCGAGCCGGTTCTGCGCGAAGCCGCGCACGCTGTTGGAGCCGCCCGCGTAGAAGCGCTTGAGGGGGTGCACGACGTCGCCGGCGCTCGGAAGGAGTTCGAACGCTCTGCCGCCCACCCAGCCGGCGCGCAGGCGGAAGGCCGCCACGCTGTTGCCGCCCACACTGCGATAGCCGCTCAGCTCGGCGAGCACGCGATTGTACGCGTAGTTTGATCCCGTCCATGCGGACGCGTGCTCGAGATCGAGCGCGCCCCGGTATCCGGACCGCGGATCCAGCAGATTGTCGGTGCGGTCGGTCGAGATGCTCGCGCCGACCGGCGCGAGCCAGTTGGCCCCCTGCACGACGTTGATATCCGACGGTGCGCACGCGAGGAAGCTGGTGCAGAAGAAGACCTCCGCAGCGCTGAGGCGCGAGAGCTGCGGACGGTAGGACAGCGAGAGCGGCGTATTGCGGGCCAGGGAGCGCACCAGCGCGAGATTGACACCGACGGCCTCGCGCACGAACACGTCCGGCAGGCTCGTTCGCTCGCCGTAGAGCCCCACGGTCAACGAGTTCCGAGGCGAGAAGATCCACGGCTGCGTGAAGTCGGCCGCAACGAGCCAGTTGAGCCGACCGTAGGCCCCGACACCCGCATCCGCGCACACGCTGTCGTGGAGGCTCTCGGACAACGCGTTGGCCAGACGCGCGCGAACCTGCAGGCGACGGGCGCCGCCGAAGAAATTGCGCGCCGCCCAGCGGGCTTCCGTGTTGAGGCAGTCGGCGGTGCTCCAGCCTGCACCCGCGCGCACGCGGTACTCGTAGGTCTCGGAGACCTCCACTCTCATGGGGAGGATCGTATCCAGCTCCGCGGTCGGCAGTGTGTCCACGCTGGCGTACTGGACGATCTCGAGGCCGAAGAGATTCTGCTGGGCCTCGAGGATCTTCGCGGTGCCGTAGAGGTCACCCTCCGAGAAGTCGAGCATGCGCCGGATCACGGGCTCGCTGAGCTCGGTGTTTCCTACGATCTCGATGGGGCCGAAACGGGCGCGCGGGCCAGGATCGACGTCGAACGTCACGCTGGCCGAATAGGCGTCTCGTGGCAGGTCCGTCCGGAGCAGCACGAGGGCGTGCGCGAAACCCTCTTCGCGGAGCCGATTCTCCAGCGTGTCCCGGGTCGCCTCCACGACGAGCCCGCTGAGCGGCTGGCCGACCCTCAGGGGCAGATCCTCCAGCAGCGAAGCGGTGGCGATCCCCTCTGCGGCCAGCACCGCGATCGAGTCGACCAGGACCGGTCGTCCCTCGTCGATGGTGAACGCCAAACTGATCGCCTCGGGACCGGACGGCACGCTGGCCGTCTCGACCTGGGCTTCGCGATATCCGCGTTGCCAGTAGTAGAGGCGCAGCCTGACGGCGTCGCGCGCGAACTCGTCGGCCCGGAAGTAGCGGCGGTCGGCGGCGAAATCGAAGCCCAGCTTGCAGAAGGGCACCAGGAACATCGTGCCGCACTCGGTGGCCCGGTTGACGATCGCACGCCTCAGCGTGTCGACGGGGAAACTCTCGTTCCCCGAGAACACGACGTCGACGACCTCGGCGCGACCGCGTGCCTCCGCTTCCTGGCCGGCGATCGGGCAAGCGAGCACGGCCGCGACGAACGCGGTCCCGAGCAGCACCCTCAAGCTGCGGCCTCCTCCGGTCGGTCAGCCGCGCGGCCGGCCGTCGACCGCCTCACCGGGCCGTCTCCTGCGGCAGCGCCCGCTCGGCGGCCGCTGCCCCTTCGGCGATCTCGCCGGTTCGCCGAGCCGAGGGGTTCTCGAGCGCATCGCCGAGGAGACGGCGCCCGCTTCTCCGGGGCAGGGCATGCATGGATGACGGCGCGAATCGGGCCAAGTCCTCAAAGTACAGGTAGTGCGTGACGTCGAGACGCTCGGGCGTGATCCCGACCACATTGAAGCTGTTGCGGGCCCGCTCCCGCGCGCGGCCCCGATCCGAGGTGGTCGTGCCGCACTGGACGATGACGATCCCCTGCTCGCCGTCCCGGTTCGGGAATACGTCTAACGAGCTCGCGACATACGCCCGGTGAACATGGCCGCCCAGCACGACATCGACCTCCATGTCGTTGAGCGCGTCCAGGATCTCCGGAGTCCTCCGCAGGGCCGTGTCCCCTTCGTAGTCGGGGGCAGGCGCCAGGTGGTGATGAGCCACGAGAATGCGGGCGTCGGCGGGGGCGGTGTCCCGAAAGGCCCGCGCCGCGAAGCGGAGCTGGCGCCGGTCGATCCGGCCGCTCACGATCGCTCGCAGAGGTGCCGTCGAGTTCAGCGAGACGACGGTCGCTCCGGCGATTCGAATCACCGAGTCGAGCCCGTCGCTGATCCATCTTCGGTAGCTTCGGTAGGGAGCAAACAGACGCTCGAAGACGCGGTACAGCGGCACGTCGTGATTGCCGGGAGTCACGACGACCGGGATGTCCGGCAGCCGGTCCAGCCACGCCCGCGCGGCTTCGTACTCGGCCACCTTGGCGCGCTGGGTGAAGTCGCCCGACACGACGATCAGGTCCGCCGCCACCGCCCGGGCGGCGCGCTGAAAGGCCTCCCCCGCGGTCGCGTCGTACGGCTTGCCGAAATGGAGGTCAGAGGCGTGCAGCAGCGTGAGCATCAAGCGCTTACCTGCGCGCTCGTCGGCGAGCCTTGCGCCGTGCCGCGCCCCTGCCGGCCACCGCCGTCCGAGCCATGGCCGGCTCCCCTGTCGAACGCAGTCGCGCCAATCCCCAGACGCCGGTCGCGACCAGTCCCAGGCTGATCATCTGGGCAAGGGTCAACGGACCGAAGAAGCGGTCGTCCTTGACGCGCACGATCTCGATCAGGAACCGTTCGGATCCCGCCAGCACCAGCCACAGCATGAATAGCCAGCCCAGGCGACGTTCGTGATTCCTCAAGCGCCAGAGTACGGCGAAGATGATCAGCGAGAGCGCCACCTCGTACAGCTGCGTTGGGTGGACGGGAATCACGTTCCCGTATTTCTCCGTCAACGCCGGGTCCACGGTGATGCCGAAGGACTGCTCGATGCTCGACACCGTGGTCGGTGGGCTGCCGTTCGGGAAAGCGATGCCCCAGGGCAGATCCGTTGGCCGGCCGTAGTCGTCGCCGACCAAGAAACACCCCATGCGCCCGACGGCGTAGCTGAGCGCGAGCGGAGCAGCCACGACATCGGCCGTCGCGCCGACCGGCACCCCGGAGCGGCGTGCGTCCCAAACGACCAGGGCGGTCGCGCCCAGGAAGCCGCCGTACCACACCATGCCGCCGCGGCTGAAGATCATTCCCAGAGGATCGGCCGCCGTGGCCTGCCAGTTGAGCAAGACGTAGTAGAGTTTGCCGCCGACGATGCCGCCGATGACGGCCATGAAGATCACATCCCAGGCGCGTTCCGGATCGATCCCTTTCTCCCTCATGATCGGACGCATCGTCATGCCGCCCACCATGAACGAGAGAAACATCATGACGCCGAAGGAAGTGATGGGCATCCCGCCGATCAGCGGGACCCAAGCAGGGAAGGTGAAGAGGATCGGATACATCAATGCCTCCGACGAGTAAGGCCCGGAAACGGAAGGCCCGCGTCCGCCGAGATATCCGCTCCGGCGCGCTCTCCGCGTTCCAGTCGGAACAGCCCCGCCCTGGCCACCATCGCTCCGTTGTCCAGCGAGAGCCGCGGCGAGGCGTGGAGCACGCGACCGTCGGGCCCCAGCCGGGCCGCCATCTCCGCGCGTAGCCGTAGGTTGGCGCTCACCCCCCCTCCCAGAAGGATGCGTCGGCACTTGGTCCGATCCACCGCGCGCATGGTCTTCGTGACCAGGGCGTCCACGGCTGCCTCCTGAAAGCTTGCGGCCACGTGCGCGCGCTCCCGCCCCAGGCTGTTGGCCTCCTCCAGCGTGCCGACGAGGGTCGCCACCGCTGTCTTGAGTCCGCTGAACGAGAAATCGAACCAGTCGTCCGCGCCCGCCCTCTGACCCGGTCTGACCATCGGACGCGGCAGGGGGAAGCGGCCCGCGTCCGCCCCTCGAGAGGCCCGCTCGATGGCCGGCCCGCCCGGATACGGGTAGCCGAGGAGCTTGGCTACCTTGTCGAACGCTTCGCCCGCAGCGTCGTCGCGCGTCTCTCCCAGGAGCTCATAGCGCCCCCACTCCGGCACGTGCATGAGCAGGGAGTGGCCACCCGACGCGAGCAGCGCCACGAACGGCGGCTCGGCGCCGGGATCCTCCAGCACCGGTCCGAAGAGGTGAGCCTCCATGTGATGTACGGCCACGAGCGGACGCTCCAGTGCGAACGCCGCGGCCTTGGCCCAACTCACGCCCACGAGGAGGGCGCCGATCAAGCCGGGGCCCGCGGTGACCGCCAATGCATCCACGTCATGCAGGTCCACGCCCGCCTGCGCGAGAGCGGCATCGACCACGTCGTCGACACGCTGCAGGTGGGCGCGAGCCGCGAGCTCGGGGACCACCCCTCCGTACACCTCGTGGACGTCCTGAGACAGAATCACGTGGCCGAGCAGGTCGGAACGGCCTCTGAGTACGGCGACCGAGGTCTCGTCGCAGCTGGTCTCGAGGCCCAGCACGAGAGGTTCCTCGAGCAGGGTCACGGCGCAGCCCGTCGGACCAGGATCGAGTCGGCGTCGAAGGAGAGCACCCGCACGAGCGGCGGCACGCCCTGGAAGGTGATCGACCCCACTTCCGTCGGACCGGGCTCAGGCCCAGCCACGGGCTCGAGCGCAACCACGGCGCGCACCTCCTCCGCACGCGTGCCGTTGACCGGCGTGCGCGCGCCCGCGAGCTGGACTTCGATCACCGAGGGCGTCACCTCGTACGAGCCATCGATGTCCCCCTCAACGACGACCGGCACGTCCGCCACGAGGCGCGTGACCTCCGGCTCCACGCGGACCCCGACCATCGTGCTCAACGGGGTCACGGACAGGTCACCGAAGCCGGTGGTGTCGACGGTCACCGCATAGGCGCCGGACTCCGTCACGTCCCGCAGATCCAGCGGCCGGAGCCGCACCGACTCGAGAACGCGGACACGGTGCGCAGGTCCTCTGACACGGACGTTCTGCGGGCTGGGCGCAAGCGGGGCGGCCATCGCCACGCCTTCGTCGAGCTCCCCGCTGGTGACGACCTCAAGGGGCAGCACCGCGGAGAGCATGGGCTGCAGCATCAGCCGTACGGCGGGGGGCGCCACGTCCTCGACCACGAGCCCCGTGGCGCCGCCCAGCACTACCCAGTCGCGACGCAGCTCGACGAGCGTGTCGGCGCTCCAGACGCTGTCCACTGGCACCCTGAGCGTCGTGCCGTCGCGGGCGATCCTGATTAGCTCCTCGGTCGGTCCGCGCAGCCTCACCTGCACGGTGGCGGGCTGCGGATCTCCGTCCAGCGCCCAGGCCAGATCGGCGATCTGCGCACGCACCGGCATGGTGAAGACGTCGACGCCGGTCGTAGGCTCGGTGGTGCGCAGCAACGCCCAGAGAAAGACGGCGAGGCCCAGCGCGGCGAGCTTCAGTCGCGCGTTCCGGGCAAGGATGCCCGGTACGAGGCGCCGCAACGACACCACGGCGAGCTATTCCCCCAGCAGACGGACGATCTGGTCCCGGTACTGAGGGGAGTCCCATATGGCCGGGCCCGAGATGCGGCGGTATATGATCCCGTCGCGCCCGATCAGGAAGGACTCAGGGACCCCCGTGGTCTGATAGATCTGCTGGATGTTGCCGGGCGCGGCCGGCGCGCTGTGCAGGATCGGGAAGCTCAAGTCGAATTCTGCCGCGAAGGCGCTCAGCCGCTCTGCGGGTACGTCGCCATCTGCCGGTTCGTCCACGCTTACGGCGAGGATTTCGAATGCCTCGCCGGTGAGACCGCGGTAGAGCCGCTCCATCGAGGGCATCTCTTCCCTGCAGGGCTCGCACCAGGTAGCCCATACGTTGAGCAGCACGACCTTGTCGCGATATTGCCTCAAGCCTACCGCGTCGCCGGCGATCGACGTGACGGAGAAGTTCGGGGCGGCCTCGCCGGCCACCACCGGTTGGAACCGTTCGCGACCCAGCCACGCGGCGGCGATCAGTCCCCCTACGGCGATCAACGCGACCGGGTAGGCGGTGCGCCGAGGCCGCCGGGCCCGGCCCAGGCGTCTCGACCGCGGCTCGGGTGAGTTGGAATGCGTCATGCGGCTCCGTTAGGTCGCGGCTCTCAAACCTCCGGGGACTGCTACGGATCTCGTTCTGCATTGTTCCTGTGCGCGCGCCACCCGCTGCGGCGCTAGCGGCGCTCCGGGCCACCCACGGAGAACCGCACCGTGTCTCCGCGGACCACCGACGAATCGGCCGGCGGATCCTGCGCCAACACGAGGCCTTCTTCGAGCCCGAATCCGGACACGGTGTCCACCGCCACGGCGCCGATTCCGAGCATGTCCAACGTGTCGAGCGCCCGCTGCTCCGGCATCCCCAGCAGGAACGGCATGGGCACCGACGCCGGGCCACGGCTGAGCACCAAGCGGACCACACCCGGAATCCGGAGCATCGTACCCGCGACCGGATCCGTCTCCACGACGGCGCCTACCGACTGCTCGGCGTCGGCGCTGTCCACCGTGACCGCGAGGCCCGTCGCCTCGATGACGCCCCGCGCCAGGTCGCCCCTCAGGTCCAAGACGTCGGGCACCGCCTGCAGCCGCGGACCCAGGCTCACACTCAGCCGCACGGGCTCACCCGGACGCGCCAGCTGCCCCGGCAGTGGAGCCTGCCCCAGGACCAGACCGCTGTCGAGTTCCGGGTGCCGAAGCACCTCGGCCGGCCCCGGCTCGAGACCAGCCTCTAGCACCCGCTCGCGCGCCCTGGTGAGGGCCAGCCCCCGCAAACTCGGCACCTCTACCAGATCGTCCGGGGGCGGCGGCGCGGGGAAGAGAAAGAGCGTAGCCAAGCCGTATCCGAACGCCAGGCCGGCCACCACGAGCGCGAGCAGCCAGCCGACGAAGCGGGTCCCGGCCAGTCGGCGCCCTCGAGAGGTCCGGCCGGCCGAGCGGCGGCGCCCGGAGCGGCGCCTCCGGCTCCGCCGCTCTTGGATGTTGGCACCGGGCGCCAGCGGACTCGCAAGGGCGTGCCCGAAGACGACCCTCCACAGCGACATCCAAGTCCGGCCCGCCTTGTCGAGGTAGGTCGCTGCCACGGCGTCCGTGCGGTCGGGGCTGTAGTCGGGGCGCCGGAGAACCGCGAACCTCAGTCCAGCATGCCCCGGGTCGGGGAGGACGGAACCGCGATCTCGCGCGCCGGCATACGGCCGGCGCGGAACGCGAGTCGCCCGGCCCGCACGGCATGGCGCATCGCGCGGGCCATCGCCACCGGGTCCTCCGCAGCGGCGAGAGCGGTGTTCATGAGGACACCGTCGACACCGTTCTCCATCGTGATGCAGGCGTCCGAGGCGGTGCCGACACCGGCGTCCACGATCACCGGCACCGTGAGACGTCGCTTGATCTCGCGAATGAAGTACGGGTTCACGACCCCGAGCCCGCTGCCTATCGGACTCGCGAGCGGCATCACGGCGACGCACCCCGCATCCTCCAAGCGCATCGCCATGACGACGTCGTCGTTCGTGTAGGCCATCACCTTGAAGCCCTCCGCGCTCAGCACCTCGGCCGCCTCCAACGTGGCCGGCGTGTCGGGGGCGAGCGTATGCGGGTCGCCGATCACCTCGAGCTTCAGCCAGTCATTGAAGCCGGCCGCACGCGCCAGCCGGGCGTAGCGGATCGCCTCTTCCGCCGTCGAGCAGCCCGCCGTGTTCGCCAGCAGGAAGAACTCCTCGGGATCGAGGACATGCAGAATCCCCTCACGGCGTGAGAGATCCACGCGCCGCACCGCGACCGTGACCATTTCAGCGCCGCTCGCGCGCAGCGCGGCGAGCATCACGTCCGGGTTCGCGTACTTGCCCGTGCCCGCGATCAGCCGCGAGCCGAACTCCCTGCGCGCGATGATCAGCGGTTCGTCGTCCAGTGCCCCGGGCGACGGCGCTGGCCTCTCGTGCGCCGAGTCCGTCTCCGGCTGCCGGAACGCCCCGGCAGCCTGTGCGCCCGCCGCCGCGTCTCGCTTCCGCATCTCCGCCATGGCTTCCCCCGCCGCCCGCCTGCTCAGCCGCCGCCCACGAAGTGCACGACCTCGAGCGTGTCGCCCTCGAGGACAGCCACGTCGTCGTAACGCCCCCGCGACAGGATCTCCCGGTTCCGCTCGACGACCACGATCTCAGGCTCGATGTCGAGCGACTCGAGGAGACCACGCACGCTCACGCCCGCCGGCACGTCACGGTCTTCACCGTTCAGGTGAACTCGAATGTGTCCGTCCATCAGCACTCCGACCTGTCCTGGTCCACGGTCCTCCCGGCGCCGACCGCGCGTCGCCGGGGCCCCGCCGCGGCCGGCCCCTCGGGAAGACGGCGCAGGTACTCGATCACTTCCGGGCCGGGATCGGCGGCGTCCCAGACTCCACTCAAAACTGCCACGCCGGCCGCACCCGCGGCCAGCGCATCGCCCACGCGCGCCGCCTTCACCCCGCCAATGGCGATGAGGGGAACAGGCACGGCCGCGGCGACCCGGGCCACTATGCCCGGCCCCGCGGCAGGCCGCCCCGGGTGCGAGGACGTGGCAAACAGCGCGCCCACCACAAGATAGTCCACCTCCCCCGTCGCTGCACGCGCCGCTTCCACGCCGTGCACCGAGGCCCCCAGCCAGCGGTCTCCGAGTTGGCGTCGAGCGGCCGCGGCCGGGATCGATCCGCGACTCAGATGGGCGCCGTCCAGATCCGCGGCGCATGCGACGTCCACCCGATCGTTGGCGATCAACAGGGCACCCCGGGCGCGCGCCTCGGCACGTAGTGCTACGGCCAGCGCGTACATACGCGCTCCCGTAGTGCGGTGTCCGCGGAGGTGCAGCGCTACGCGCTCGCCTCCGGCTGCGAGCACGGCTCGGGCCCGTTCGGCGAAGTCTGGGCGGGCGAGGCGCTGGTCGTCCGTCACCACATGCAGCCGCGGGAGCGGCCGTCCCCGCGTCACTCGAACCGGTCCCCCACCGCGACGCCGTGCCCTCGGATCCAGTCGGCCGCGCGCATCCTCCGCCGCCCTGGAGGCTGGACCTCTCCCAGCGCAAGCGCCCCCTCGCCGGCCTGCACCACGAGGCCGCCGCTCGCTTCGGCGGCCAGGACCGCTCCCGGCGCGCCTGCGCCGCCGGACACGGATACGGGCCGCGGATCGGGTCGAAACAGCTTCACCGGCTGTCCGCGCAGCAGGCTCCAGGCACCGGGCCTCTCGTCCATGCCCCGCACGTGGTTGCCGACCGCGACCGCGTCACGGGTCCAATCGATGCGCGCGCTCGCACGGTCGACCTTGGGCGCGTAGGTAGCGAGCGCGTGATCCTGGTCGCGCTCCTCGAGCGCCCCAGAGCGCAAGAGCCCGAGCGCCCCCACGAGGACCTCGGCCCCCCGTTCGGACAAGCGAGCGCCCAGCTCCGAGGCGGTCTCGGCGGTGCCGATCCGCTCCTCGGCCTGGAGGAGAATAGGGCCCGCGTCCATTGCTTCGGCCATGCGCATCACGGTGACCCCGGTGATCTCGCATCCGCGCGCGATCGCCCAGTTGATGGGAGCGGCGCCGCGCAGCTCGGGCAGCAGTGAGGCGTGGAGGTTGATGGATCCGTGGGCCGGAACGTCGAGGACCGCGCGCCTGAGGATGTGGCCGTACGCCACGACGACCGACACGTCGGGTTCCAGCGCCCGCAGGCGCTCGACGAAGTCCTCCCCGCGAGGCGCCTCCGGCGTGAGTACCGGGCAGCCGCATTCTGAGAGTGCCACTCGTTTCACAGGTGAGCTGGCGAGCTGGCGCCCGCGCCCGGCGGGTCGGTCAGGCTGAGTGACCACCCCGACCAGCTCGTGCCCTTCCTCGGCCAGCGCGCGGAGCGACGGGACGGCGAACTCCGGCGTGCCCCAGAAAAGCACCCTCACTTGCTCGAGCCGGCCTCCGTGCGGCTTTTCTTCCACTTCTTGACCAGCAACCGGCGCTTGAGGGGGCTCAGGCGATCGATGAAGAGCGTGCCCTCCAGATGATCGACCTCGTGCTGCAGGGCGCGGCCGAGCAACGCCTCCGCCTCAACCGTGACCTCGTTTCCCTCCGGGTCGAAACCCTCCACGCGGACCCCCCACGGCCGTTCCACGACTTCCTCGACCCCCGGAATGCTGAGGCACCCCTCGGGCTGACGATCCAGCTCGTTGGTCGCAGCCGTTATCTTGGGGTTCACGAGAGCGACGCGGCCGGCCTCCGCGTTCTCCTTGTCACCGATGTCGACCACCAGCACCTGACGAAGGATCCCGATCTGGTTCGCGGCGAGGCCAATGCCCTCGGCGTGATACATGGTCTCGAACATGTCCTCCACGAGGGTCCGCAGCTCGTCGTCGAACTCCGTCACGGGTTCTGCGTGGGACCGAAGCGCAGGGTGGCCCAGCACGACGATGTCCCGAACCATCGGTAGCGCGGCCTCAGCCGCCCTCCGCCTTGGTCTTGGTCACCTTGGCGATGCGAGCCTTCTCCACCACCAGCCTCGTGGACTCCGCGGTCCGAATCGTGACGCGGTCCTGATCGGCGAACACGACCGTACCGATGACCCCTCCCGCGGTCACGACCTCGTCGCCCTTCTTGAGCGCGTTGACCATAGACTGATGGCGCCGCTGCTCCTTCCGTTGCGGACGGATGAGCAGGAAATAGAAGATCGCGAAGATCGCGACCATCTGGATCATGAACACGAACGTGGCGTTCCCGCCGTCGCGCGGGACCATGAGGAGCAGGGCGAGAGACGCGTGGGTCACCGGACACTCCATGGGTTCTGGGCGGGATCGTCGACGGACCTATCACACCCGCATCCCCCGGTAGCGTTCCAGCCAACCGGTGCTCCACGCGGAGAACGTTCCGTCCAGTACGTGCGTCCGCGCCTGCTCCGCCAAGCGGAGGACAAAGCGCAGGTTGTGCATGGATAGAAGCCGCTGCCCCAAGAGCTCGCCGGCCACGAACAGATGACGCAGGTACGCACGGTCGTAACGAGCACAGCATGGACAGTCGCATCCGGGATCGAGCGCCCCACGGTCCCGCCTGAAGCGAGAGGCCTTCATGTTGATCTGACCGTCCGTCGTCCATGCCGTGCCGTGGCGTGCGTTACGGGTCGGTGCCACGCAGTCGAACAGGTCGCAGCCGCGCGCCACGGCCTCCAGCATGTCGTCCGGATATCCGACGCCCATCAGATACCGGGGGCGGCTCTTCGGGATCTCGGCGTCCAGTACCTCGAGCGTACGCCACATGTCCGCCTTGGGCTCGCCGACCGAGAGCCCGCCGATCGCCCAGCCGTCCCAGTCCCCGAGGTCGCGGAAGCCCCTTGCCTGCGAGCGGCGCAGATTCTCGTACACGTTACCCTGCACGACGGGGAAGAGGCTCTGAGCCGGGACCTCGCGCTCGCTCTCCAGCTCGTGGAACCGGCGCCGACAGCGCTCCAGCCAGAGCAGCGTGCGCTCGGTCGCGCACCGTGCCTCGGCTTCGTCACAGCCCCCGGACGGACACTGGTCGAACGCCATCACGATGTCGGCGCCGAGCGTTCGCTGGATCTCCATGACCGTCTCAGGCGTCAACGCACGGCGTGAGCCGTCGATATGGCTCTGGAAGACGACTCCCTCGTCCTCCACCCGATTGATGGCCGCGAGGCTGAACACCTGGAACCCGCCGGAGTCGGTGAGTATGGGACCGTTCCAGCGCATGAACGCGTGCAGCCCCCCGAGCTCTGCGACGAGCTCGTGGCCAGGCCTCAGAAAGAGATGGTAGGTGTTGGCGAGAATCATCCTCGCGCCCATCTGCTCCAGCTCTTCGGGCGCGACGCCCTTGACCGTGCCCTGGGTACCTACGGGCAAGAACGCAGGCGTGGCCACCGCTCCGTGAGGAGTGGTGAAGACGCCTGCGCGGGCGGATCCGTCGAGCCGCTCAAGCCGATAGTCGAACACGCGTTGCTACGCCAAGCCACGTAACACGGGCCCCGAAACCGTCCCGATCCCGGAAGTGGGCGAACCAGTACGCGATCTCTCAGCCGCCCGGACCGCTCGCCTCGGCCGGGCGGAGCGTAGGATAGGCGATCCCCAGCTGCTCCAAGTACGTGTCGTAGCGCGTCTCGTCAAAGTAGAGGGGCACGAGTCGGGGTCGGAACTCGGCCATCGTCTCGCGGTTCTTGTCGATCGCCGGAGCGTCGCCTGCATCGATGAAGGGCACGTACTCCTGATCCCTGGTCTGCTCCTCGAGGTAGTAGGCCCAGGCCTCGCGCACCAGGCTCGGGCGACCGAACAGCTCTAGTGCGGCGCGGGCCAGCACCTGCGCGCCGGCGAGCGCGCCCTTGTGAGAGATCGGGGTCGCCATGGCGACGGCGTTCGACCAGTGATGGCCCGGCAAACCCGGAATGTTGGCCGGGAATCGCAGCGTAACCGTTGGAGCCGCCCACGAGACGTCGCCGATGTCGTCGGATCCGCCGCTCCTGGGCTCTTCCGGCGGAGGCCCGAATACTGCGAGCCTGTCCGCGAGTCCGATCGGCTTGGCTCCGACCTCGGACTGCACCGCACGGCCGAGCGCCTGGTCGGCCGCGGTCCACGGCGGCAGTCCCACGGTGCGGATGTGGGAGTACATCGCCCGTGCGATCGGGCGGTTGAAGTGCCGAGGGTAAGCCGCACCAACGATCCGGTACGTCATCTCGGTGTCCGTCATGAGGGCGGCGCCTTCGGCGACGCGGACGAGTGCGGCGAAGTTCTCCTCGATCAACTCCGGTTCGATCTCCCTGACGAAGTACCACACGGTCGCACTCGGCGGCACGACGTTGGGCTGGTCACCGCCGTCCACGATGACGTGGTGGGAGCGCTGCTCCGGCCGCATGTGCTCGCGGCGGTAGTTCCACCCGACGTTCATGAGCTCGACCGCGTCGAGGGCGCTTCTCCCCCGCCAGGGAGCCCCTGCGCCGTGGGCCGCCTCGCCGGCGAAGCTGAACTCGGCGGAAATGAGGCCCGTGCCGTCTGCCTGCCCCCAGGACACCGAGAGGTTGGAACTCACGTGCGTAAACAGGACAGCGTCCACTTGCCGGAAGCGGCCGTCCCGGACTAACCAGGCCTTGGAGCCCAGGAGCTCTTCCGCCACGCCCGGCCAGAGGACCAAGGTTCCCGAGAGCCCTTCCGCTTCCATCACCTCCTTGAGGGCGAGCGCGGCGGCGACGTTCACCGCCTGCCCCGAGTTGTGACCTTCACCGTGCCCCGGAGCCCCTTCGACCAGGGGGTCGTGGTAAGCCACGCCCGGCTTCTGGCTTGCTTTCGGGATCCCGTCAATGTCGCTGCCGAGCGCGATGATCGGACGGCCGGAGCCCCAGGTCGCCCACCAAGCCGTCGGCATGCCCGAGATCCCCTCCTCGACCTCGAATCCGTTCTCGCGCAGCACGTCCGTGACGTAGCGCGATGTTTCGACCTCTTGGAAGCCCAGCTCGGCGAATGAGAAGATCTTGTCGACCATCACCTGAACGAGCTTGGCTCGGCCCAGCACGCGGGCCTCGACCTCGTTGGTGAGGGAGCGGAGACGGGCGGGATCCATGTCGCGCGACTCGTCCTGACCGGGAGCCTGTGCGGCGAGCGCTGAGGGCGCGAACAGGACCAGGGCGAGAGCGTTCGCGAGGGTGCGCGTCATGGTTGGCCTCCTTCATCGGATCGCGAGCGGGCGCCGGCACGAAGGTAGCTTCCGGCCCCAAGTATGGTCGATGAACACTCCCGCGCCCAGGTCGCGGACCGGCTGCCGCTCATGGCTCGGCCGGCGGGGATCATAGCACCGCCATGGCGTCGCCGTACGAGTAGAAGCGATACCCTTCCCTGATCGCGGTGCGGTAGGCCTCCATCGTGGGCCCGTAACCCGCGAATGCGGCCACCAGCATGAGCAGCGTAGAGCGGGGAAGGTGGAAATTCGTGATCAAGGCATCGACGACGCGGAATCGATAGGGCGGGCGGACAAAAAGCCGCGTGAAGCCCGATCCGGGATTCACGACGCCACGCTCGTCCGCAGCGGACTCGAGGGTTCGTACGACCGTCGTCCCCACCGCCCAGCAGCGCCCGCCCGCCAGGCGGGCCTGATTGACCGCGGCCGCAGCCTCCGGATCGATGCGCCAGCGTTCGGCGTGCATCTCGTGCCCCGCGGGATCTTCGACCTCGACCGGGCGGAACGTACCGACCCCTATGTCGAGCGTGATGGCGACACGCCGCACACCCTCGTGCTGCAGCTCCGTCAGCAGCTCCGGCGTGAAATGGAGCCCGGCCGTCGGGGCCGCCACCGAGCCGGGCACACGCGCGTAGACGGTCTGGTATCGCTCTCGGTCGACCGCCTCGTCCTCGCGTTCGAGATACGGCGGAAGCGGAATGCGCCCGTGCTTCTCGAGCACATCGAGCGCCGACGCCGGAGTCACGAGGCGGACGATACGTCCTCCTCCCGCACCCGATCCCACGACCTCGATCTCAAGGTCATCGGCCACCACGACACGCCGCCCGGGCTTGAGCTTTCCGCCCGGACGCACGAGCGCTTCCCAGGTTAGCGGGTCCGCGGGATCGGCGTCGTCCGTCGGGCGGAGGAGCAAGACCTCCGACGGAGCGCCCGTCGGCTTGCGTCCGAGGAAACGGCCGGGCAAGACCCGGCTCTCGTTGACCACGAGCACGTCCCCGGGGCGGACCAACTCGCCCAGATCGCGGAAGCGCAGGTGGCGGAACTCCTGCCCCGATCCGGAGCCTTCGAGAGGCGCAGCGCCGACCGCGTCCCTGCCGTCCGGCCCACGCCGGACCACGAGCAGGCGGCTGGCGTCACGACGCTCCGTCGGATAGCGCGCGATGCGGCCCGGCGGCAGGACATAGTCGTAGTCGGAGACGCGCCCGCCAGCGAGCGGACGCGCGTCGGCGCTCCCGCTCACTCCTTGAAGAAGGAGGCCTGGGCGCCGCCCGTGCGCTCGTCAGGGAGCGCGTAGCCGAAGCGGCGATATGCCCGCTTGGTGGCCTCGCGGCCGCGGGGCCTGCGTTGCAGGAAGCCTTCCTGGATCAGGAACGGCTCGTAGACCTCCTCGAGCGTCATCGCGTCTTCGCCGAGCGCAACGGCGAGCGAGGTCAAGCCGACCGGCCCGCCGTCGAATTTCTCGATGATCGTCTTCAGGATGCGCGAGTCCATCTCGTCGAGGCCGTATTCGTCCACGTCCAGTAGCGCAAGAGCCTCCACTGCCACGTCGTGATCGACACGACCCTGCGCACGCACCTGGGCATAGTCGCGGACCCGGCGCAGGAGGCGGTTCGCGACCCGAGGGGTACCGCGCGACCGGCGCGCGATCTCGATCGCGCCGTCGTCGCTGATGGGCAGCTCGAGGATGCGCGCGCTGCGGCGAACGATCTCCGTCAACTCTTCGGGGGGATAGTAGCCCAGCCGCTGCACGATCCCGAAGCGCGCACGCATGGGTGCTGTGAGCAGGCCGAAGCGCGTGGTCGCACCGACCAACGTGAAAGGCTCGATGCGCATGGTCATCGTCTGCGCGCGCGGTCCTTCGGCGAGCCGAATCTCGATCTGCGAATCCTCCATCGCGGGGTAGAGAAACTCCTCGATGATGGGTCTCAGGCGGTGGATCTCGTCGATCAACAGTATGTCGCCTTCACGCTGGTTCGTGAGATGCCCCACGAGGTCGGCCGGTTTCTCCAGCACGGGACCCGAGGTCGTCTTGATGTTGACGCCGAGCTCGCGTGCCATCAGCGAAGCGAGCGTCGTCTTGCCGAGGCCCGGCGGACCGTGGAAGAGCAGGTGGTCGAGCGGCTCGCGCCGCTGACGGGCGGCTTGCACCGCGATGGCGAGGGCTTCGCAGACCTTGTCCTGGCCGATGAACTCCGTCAGCCGCTGGGGCCGAAGACCCGGCTCCGCCCCCTGATCCTCTGCAATCACTTCCGGAGTCGTCACCTCGGTGCGCCGGTTCACCACGGCCGCACACTGAGCGGGGGCCTTCGGTCACGCCCCGAAGACGCCAGCGAGAGCCCACCAACACCCTCTCGGACACTGCGCCGCTCCCCGGCGATAGGATAAGTGACGCTCTCCGCGGAAGACCCCTCCGGTACCCACGGCCGCCGCACCATGCCGGAGCCGCCGACCGTCTGCAAGTGCGCTCGGACGGACCCGCGGGCCTTGGGTCGGCGCGCGGCGCCGATCGCACCGCGTGAGCCGGGCAAGATCCGGTCTCGCTGGAATTCCTTGGCGCGGCAGGTCATGACGACTCCCGGTCAGCGCAACCCGCCCGGCGGCGAGGTCGCGCACTCGACGGACACGTGGGACGGATACCCGTGCGCGAGGCAATGCGTGCCGGGCGCCTGCGCCCGCGGCGGAGTCCGCAGTTGGCTCATGTCGGGCCGGCGACCGGGTGACGCCGGCAGACTCGACGAGCGTCGACCGTCGGAGCCGCCTCGATCACCTCATGGCACGCGGCCCCCGGACAGCACCGCGCCTCGAAACCCCCGTCGGAGCGCGCTATCTTAGCTGCTTGTTCTCCCCATAACCCAAGGCATCGTCGTGACCGAGATTCTGCAACACTACGTGAACGGCCAGCTCACGGACGGAACCAGCGACCGGTTCAGCGACGCGTTCAACCCCGCTACGGGGGAGGTCAAGTCCCGCGTGCCGCTCGCCTCCGCGGAAGAGGTCACGAAGGCAGTCGAGGCGGCCAAGGCGGCGTTCCCCGAGTGGTCTGCGGCCACCCCCCTCCGACGGGCCCGGATCCTTCACAAGTTCAAGGAACTGGCCGAGGAGCACACCAAGGAGCTAGCCGCCCTGGTCACGGACGAGCACGGCAAGACCCTGTCCGACGCGACAGGCGAAGTCATACGCGGCATCGAAGTCGTGGAGTTTGCCTGCGGCGGACCTCACCTGCTCAAGGGCGAGGTCAGCGAGAACGTCGGCACGAACGTCGACAGCCACTCGCTGCGCCAGCCGCTGGGCGTGGTCGCCGGGATCACGCCCTTCAACTTCCCTGTGATGGTGCCCATGTGGATGTTCCCCGTGGCCATCGCCTGTGGGAACACGTTCATCCTGAAGCCGTCCGAGAGAGACCCGTCGGCATCGCTGCTGCTCGCAGAGCTCTTCGGGGAGGCGGGTCTCCCGGACGGCGTGTTCAACGTGGTCCACGGGGACAAGGAGGCCGTCGACAGCCTCCTCACGCACCCCGACGTTCAAGCCGTCAGCTTCGTCGGATCCACTCCGATCGCGCGCTACGTCTACGCGACGGGCGCTCAGAACGGCAAGCGCGTGCAGGCGCTCGGCGGCGCCAAGAACCACATGCTCATCATGCCCGACGCCGACATGGAGCGCACGGTGGACGCGCTCATGGGGGCGGCCTACGGCTCCGCCGGCCAGCGCTGCATGGCGATCTCGGTCGCGGTGGCGGTGACGGATGCGGTGGGGGATCATCTGGTCGAGAGCATCGCAACGCGACTCGCGGACATGAAGGTGGGGCCAGGCAGGGACCCGAGGAGCCACATGGGACCGTTGGTGACGGGTGAGCACCGCGAACGCGTTAAGGGCTACGTTGACCGCGGCGCCGAGGAGGGCGCGACGCTGGTCGTGGACGGGCGCGACTTCAAGTCGAAGGAAGAGCCAAACGGCTTCTACCTCGGCCCGACGCTGTTCGACAACGTCGAGCCCCATATGCGCATCTACAGGGAGGAGATCTTCGGACCCGTCCTGGGAATCGTGCGCGTCAAGGACTACCGCGAGGGTGTCGATCTCATCAATGCGCATGAGTTCGGTAACGGCACGGCGATCTTCACCCGGGACGGCGACAGCGCACGCGCGTTCGGCACCGAGATCCAGGCCGGCATGGTCGGCGTGAACGTGCCGATCCCGGTGCCGATGGCGTTCCATAGTTTCGGTGGATGGAAGAACTCCCTCTTCGGTGACCACCACATGCATGGGCCCGAGGGCGTGCGCTTCTACACAAAGCTCAA
>CAZYLN010000009.1:0-31276 GCA_964648975.1 uncultured Gemmatimonas sp.
CGTGGCCATGACCGTTCAATGCCCACGATCCTGCAATTTTGCATGCCCGCTAACAGCGTGCGAGTCCGGCACGCGAAAGTAAGGGAACCACGCCGAAACGGGCATCTGCGCAGGGCGGTTGAACATGCCGCCCAAGGGCTGCGCGCCCCGGTGGAACATTTGATCGATGCCGGCCTCGCCCATGTCCATCTGACTTGCCACCTGCCAGTCGAACATCTGCGAATAGAACGCCCAGGCCGCTTTCCAGTCCGTGGTGGCGAGTTCGTGCCAGGAAAACTCGCCGACGGCGGCCGGGCCGTCGTGACCCGGTGTCACGTCTGACGGCTGATAGGCAGTGAAGACGCCCCTTGCGGGTCGGCGATGATGGCCATGTGTCCGACAGCCGGGAGCTCGAGCATGTTCAATTGAGTTCCTCCCAGCTCTCGGCCTTCATCCCGCAGGCTTTCGCATCCGGCGTCGAGATGTGGACGAGCTAGTGCGGCGGAGCGCCGGCGGCGGTGACTTCCGGCGGAATTTGCATGAGACCTCCGACCGGCGTGCCATCGTTCAGCCACACGGTGTACGGGGCCTCGCGTCCCTCCCACTCCCTGGTGTCCCAGCCGATCACTGCACGATAGAAGTCGGCGGCCACGGCCGGGTCAGTCGTGAGCAACTCGCCCTAGCAGAATCGTCCGCTCGGTGTCTCGGTCATTCTCCCCTCCCTGGGTCTGCTCAGTGTCCGCGCCGTCGTCGCCATGTCCTGGTACGGGCCTAGGCGCTGGGCAGTGCGCATGCGCTTGTCGGTGCCGACGAAGGTGCCGCGCCGGTGTGGCGCGCATCAGGCCCATCGTCACCCGCAGGCACCTGTGTACCTGTTGGGCTTGAGTCAGTTGGTCTTACGTGCGCAACGCTGCCACGGTCGTTCCGGGGACTTGGGCGCGTGCGGAGCCGACCGCTCTCTACCGGACCTCGGCTCCTCCTCGCCGATCGTCCGCAACAAACCGATCGCGGGCCGGCATGATCACCGCAGGCAGCGCCTCGGCATCCATCACCGTGTCATCCGGCACGACGCCGTTCAGATGGAGAAGGTAGGCGACCACCGCGTACGTCTCGTCCGCGGTGAGGATTCCGGGGGTCAGCTGGGGCATCGCTCGACGGATAAAGTCGTACAGGGTCGTCGCGTACGGCCAGTAGCCACCGATCGTGCGCGACCCCGGCCATTCCTCCCAGGGAGCCGTGCCCACCAGGACGTGATGGGGGCCTTCGGTGCCGGTCGGGCCGTGGCACACGAGGCAGTGGGTCCGATACACGGCCTCCCCCTCGGCCACCGTCCCGCTTCCCTCCGGAAGCCCTTCCCCGTCCGGTCTTACATCGATATCCCAGAGGGAGATCCTATCCTCCGATGCGTCTTGCCCGAACGAGAAGCGCTCCGGCGCCTCCAAGGGAAGCGGGTAGGGCGACTCCATGCCCGGCCCCTCGCCGGCTCCGGACATCTCGCAGGCGACGAGGATCAGCGACGCGCCGGCAGCGACCAGGCGCTTCACACGAGATCTCCCAGCCCGAACGTCACTTCTCCGGTCGATGCGACCTTCCAGGCCCGCTGATGGTTTTGGTGGTAGGACGTCCGCTCTCCCCGAACGTCCCAGAGCTGGTGAATCGTGGGCTGGACGTAGCCTGTCTCGTCCGTGGCGCGGCTCAGGACGAGCGCCTCTTCTCCGTTCCACTCCCAAAGATGCCGAAACCGGACCGTCGATTTCGACAGGACCGGCTGCTGGAGCTGGGCGTCCGCCCAGCTGCTGCCTCCGTCCGTGCTGACCTCGACGCGGATGACTCGGCCGCGGCCTGTCCATGCTAGCCCCTTGATCTCCCACCAGCCGCGATCCGGCAGCGCGTACGGGTACGAGGGGAAGGTGATCACCGACTTAGCGTCCATCACGAAACTGAACTGACGGGCCGCACCCCCGCGTAGCGGATCTGTGTACTTCGATGTCTCGTCGCGGGTCATCGTAGGCTGATCGGTGATCTCGAGGCGGCGAAGCCACTTCACACTGATGTTCCCCTCCCAGCCTGGCAGGAAGAGGCGCAGCGGATAGCCCTGTTCAGGCCGGATCGCCTCTCCGTTCTGCCCGTACGCTAGGAGCGCGTCGTCCATCGCCTTGTCCAGCGGCACACTCCGCGACATGAGGGCCGCGTCGCCGCCCTCGGCCAGCATCCAGCTTGCGCCCGGGCGCAAGCCGACCTCCCGCAGCACCCAGGATAGCGGGACGCCGGTCCACTCGCTCGTGCTCAGAAGGCCGTCGAGCGCTTGGACGGTAATGTCTGTGGGCATCCGGTCGCGGCTGTAGGCCCCGCCTCCGTTGCCCGAGCACTCCAGAAAGTAAGTCTGAGAGACGCACGGGTAACGCTTCAGGTCGGCCATCCGGAACATCATGGGACGATCGACCATGCCATGAATCAGGAGCTCGTGATCCTCGGCGACGATGTCGGGCACACCGGCGTGGTGCCGTTCGAAATGCAGGTCGGCGGGCGTGATCGTCCCGTTCAGGTCCTGCAGCGGAGTGCGCGACGAGCTGGACAGGTTCTGATTTCGGACCAGCCGGCGCAGTTGCTCACCGGGGGCTCTCACGCCGATCTCGGAGGTCGGACGTCCCGGCACTTTGCTCGGATCGCGCAGACCCTCCGGGGCTTCCTGCGCCTCCAGTCTCACGGCATCCGCTTGCGTCCGCAGCAGGCCTGCGGCGATCACGCCGGACGTGGTTGTTAGCCAGGTGCGTCGAGACAACTTGGATCGGTCCATGTCTAGGCTCCCTAACCGCTTCCCGTGTGCGTGTCTCCCCCAACTTGCCACAGGAACCGCGCGGGAACAAGAAAGGACGGAGGTCCGCATGAAGTCGAGCAGCTCCAGGACTGCCCACAGGGCGGCAGTCACCGACGACAGCCCGGACAGGAGCAACGAGAAGGCGGTGCTGAAGTGGACCGGGGGTGAGGGCTACACGGTGGGCAGCCCGAGCGCGCATCGGACGGCGGTTGGGATGGGAGGGGGGGAGCGTTCCAGATTCCGTTTGAACTGTAGGCCATGGCCGGTGCCGTACGGCTGGATGTGCCGAGGCGCAGCCTCCAGGGCCCCCGGCGGGACCGCCGTCGGAATCGCGGGCGAGGCCCGAGCTGCGGCCTCGTAGGGCCCGCCACCCAGAACGCGCCCGGCGAGGAGAGCAAGGCAGGGGAGAGGGGAGCACCGAGGATTGAGGGCGGGCGCGGGAGCCGACACGATCGCTTGGTCGAGCTGGTGGGCAACAACGGCCGGTTCGACGCTACATTCCCTGTCGTGATCCGTGTAACGTTTCTCGGGACCGCAGCCTCTCGTCCCACCGTCGGCCGCAACGTCGCCGCCCTCGCCGTCCAGCGCGAGGGTGATCTGATGCTGTTCGACTGCGGGGAAGGCACCCAGCGCCAGATGATGCGCCATGGCACCGGCTTCGGAGTCGGCGCGATATACGTCACACACATGCATGCGGACCATTTCCTCGGGATCAGCGGCCTCTTGCGCACGCTCGGGCTGCAGGGGAGGCAGGAACCCATAGAGCTGTTCGGGCCACCTAAGAGCCGCCCGGCACTCGAAACCGCCGCGCACCTCGGGGTGGAGAGAATTCCGTTCAAGGTTCCGATCCGCGAACTCGCCCCGGGTGATGCCGTCCCCCGTACCGGATACAGTGTGGTCGCCTTCCCCGTGGATCACGGCGTACAGGCTGTGGGCTACGCGCTTGTCGAGGACGATCGCCTGGGGCGCTTCGACGCGGAGCGCGCCCGGGCCCTAGGTGTCCCTGAAGGCCCGCTCCGTGGCCGGCTTCACCGCGGCGAGCCCGTACAGGTCGACGGGCGCGTTGTCCGACCGTCTGACGTGGTCGGGTTGCCCCGGCCCGGGCGGCGGGTAGTCTACACGGGTGACTCCCGCCCCTGCGCCGGGACCCGTGAGACAGCGCGCCGCGCGGATCTGCTCGTGCACGACTGCACCTTCGGTGAGGAAGAGGCGGTGCGTGCGCGCGAGACCTATCACTCCACGGCTGCGGGCGCCGCCCGCACCGCCCGCGAGGCCGGCGTGCGCAGCCTTCTGCTCACGCACGTGTCGGCTCGGTATGCCGATAACCCCCGGGCGCTCGAGAAGGAGGCGGCCGCGGAGTTCCCCGGTGCCCGGGTCGCGCACGACGGGCTGGTGCTTGAGATCCCGTTCTCCGAGTCCCTCGATTGAGGCCCTCATGAGCGAACCCCCCAGCCGCCTCCCGGGATCCTCGAGCAGGTCCACCATCGCCGTGATCGGGCTTGGCCTGATGGGCGGATCTCTGGTGCGTGCTCTGATATCGCGGGCGGACGGCACGCGTGTGCTGGGTGCCACGCCCGACCCCCGCGACCGTGCAGCTGCCGAACGCGTACTGCGTGTGCCGACCGCCTCCGACGCGCGCGACGTGATCGCGGACGCCGATCTAGTCGTCTATGCGGCACCCCTCGCACCTATTCTGGAGATGGTGCCCGCTCACGCGCCGCTGCTCCGCGACGACGCCGTGGTCACCGATGTGGCCGGTCTCAAGCGCCCGATCCTCCGTGCGGTGCGGCGGGCTGGGCTCGCGTCCCGCTACGTGGGCGCGCATCCGATGGCGGGTGGGGAGCGTTCCGGGTTCGACGGCGGCCGCGGAGACCTGTTCCGTGACGCGCTGGTCTGGCTATGCGCGGACTGCGGAGTCGAACCCCGTGCGGTGCAGACCGTCGAACGTTTCTGGTCGGGCCTCGGGGGCTGTCCCGAGTGGACCGACCCAGAGTCGCACGACCGGCTGATGGAGAGAGTTAGCCAGCTGCCGCAGCTCACGTCCAACGCCCTCGCTCTTGCGCTGGAGGATTGCGGAGCCCGATCCTCGGACCTCGGGCCCGGTGGCCGTGACATGACGCGCCTCGCCGAGAGTTCCCCCGAAATGTGGCGCGATCTGCTCGCTCACACCGCCCCGGAGATGGCGGGTCTGCTGCGCGACTTGGGCAGTCGGCTGGAGGAGCTGGCCGTACGACTCGAGTCGGGGGAGCTCGAGGCGGTCGCCGAGCTGATGGCGCGGACTGGCCGTTGGCGCGCGGGCCGGGGCAAGCCCGCGAGCGAGACGGAATGATCGTCACGGTGCCGGGTGACAAATCCGTCACCCAGCGCGCGTTGATCTTCTCGGCCATCGCCGAGGGCCCGAGTCGCCTGCGTGGCCTCCTCCCGGGTGCGGATCCCGTATCCACGGCCGGCGCCCTTCAGGCGCTGGGTGCCGAAGTCCCGGCGCCGGCCGTCCAAGGGGCTGAGACCGTCGTGCGCGGGCGAGGTCTGCGCGGGCTGTTGGCGCCGGGTGGTCCGCTCGACCTGGGGAACAGCGGAACCGGTGCACGCCTGCTCGTCGGCGTGCTCGCAGGTCAGCCGGTGCGGGCCGTGGTCACGGGGGATGCCTCGCTCTCCCGACGCCCCATGGCCCGCGTGACGCGGCCGCTCTCGCGCATGGGCGCCCGCTTCCGCTTCCTGCTGGAAGAGGACCGGCTCCCTCTCGAGATCGAGGGCGGGGCGCTGCATCCTCTCACGTACGAACTCCCGGTCGCGAGCGCACAGGTCAAGAGCTCGCTGATGCTCGCGGGCGTCGTGGGTGGCGTGCCGGTCCTGCTATCCGAGCCGGGACGCTCGCGCGACCATTCGGAGCGGATGCTTGCCGCCATGGGCGCCGCCGTGAGGTCCGGCGGCTCGGGCGAGCGCTGGCGTGTGGAGCTTCCCGACCCGCCCGAGCGGCTTGAGCCGCTCGATCTGGTGGTGCCGGGGGACTTGTCCTCGGCGGCTTTCCTTATCGTGTTGGCCCTGCTCGGGGGTGCGGGACGCGAGCTGAGCGTGCGAGGCGTCGGACTCAATCCGACCCGCACGGGCGTGCTCCCGGTTCTCGAGCGGATGGGCGCCCGCTTCGTCGTCGAGGCCGAAGCCGAACAGGCCGGTGAGCCGGTCGGTACCATCACGGCCCGTGTCGGCGAGCTCCGCGCGACCGAGATCGGCGCGGCCGATGTCGTGGCGGCGATCGACGAGATCCCGATCCTCGCCGTGGCGGCAGCGCGCGCCCACGGAACCACGCGGATCACGGGCGCCGCCGAGCTGCGGCACAAGGAGACCGACCGCATCCATGCGCTGGCGCTGAACCTGCGCGAGATCGGGGCCCAGGCGGAGGAGCTGCCGGACGGGCTAGAAGTCCAGGGTGGGGATCATCCGCTCTCGGGCACGGTCGACTCGCTGGGCGATCACCGCATCGCGATGGCGTTCGGGGTACTGGGGGCCCTGCCCGGAAACGACATCCGTGTTCGCGGCGGTGAGATCGTGGACGTGAGCTTCCCGGACTTCTGGGCGCGCCTGGCGCAGCTGTCCTCGCCATGACCGGGCCGAAGGCGCCCGCGCACGGCTCGTCGCGGCCACTCGTGGGCCCGATCATCACGCTCGACGGGCCCGCAAGCGCCGGGAAGTCGACCACGGCGCGGGAGGTCGCGCGTCGGCTCGGGTTTCGCCACCTCAATTCCGGCACCTTCTATCGCGCTCTCGCGTTCGCGCTGCTCGACGCCGAGATCGCGCCCGAGCGCTGGAGCGAGCTGCGAGCGGAGCACCTCGACGCACTCCCGCTTCGGGTCGAGTCTACCGCCGAGGGTTTGCGCACCGTGCTCGGTGCGCGCGTGCTAGGACAAGAGTTGCGGTCACCGCTCGTAACCGGCGAGGCTTCCCGTCTGGCCGCGCTTGCGCCCGTGCGCAAGTGGCTGCTTCGCGTCCAGCGCGAGGTGGGGCGGGGCGGCCGACTGGTCGCGGACGGCCGCGACATGGGCACGGTTGTTTTCCCCGAGGCGGAGCTCAAGTTCTACGTCACGGCGGATCTGCGCGAGCGAGCGCGCAGGCGGCTCCATGACTACGGGGTCGATGCACCAACGGCGGGGGAGATCGAAGAGGAGGCCCGTCGTATCGAGGACCGCGACCGGTGCGACTCCGAGCGCCGGCACGCACCGCTTCGTCGCCCCGACGACGCCCACGAGATCGACACGACCCGACTTGAGTTCGATCAGCAGGTCGAGGCAATCGTTGCGAAGGTTCTCGAAGCGAGCTGAGCGCTGCGTGTCGGGACTTGGTGATGCCCCGGGGCTCTGTCCGACCTGTCGCTCCAGTCGTGGACGAACTTCAGCAACCGGGGGCGGCGCGCCGGCGCGGGTCGGCGTGCCAGCCTGGCACCGTGCGTTAATCCGGTTGACCGCCTCGAAAGGCCTGTCTAGCTTGCTTCCGCTCGGCTGCCGGTATGGAGCCTCTCTCTCCGTGACTTCGCACGGCTCCGGTCGCCGTCGGAGCCGAGAGCGCCGAAGGCGTAGCATATTCACCTCAATCCGGGCCGCCAGGTCCGGCAAACGCTCCCCCGGGAGACCGGCCGGGGACGAGTCAAGCTCATGACCCCCAGCGATTCGACCTCCCCCACCTCGCCTGAATCGGACGAAGAGTCCGGCGTCGCCGTCGACGCTCTGACCGGCGAGGTGTTGACCGGCGTCCGCGACGACGATGTGGACGGGAGCCCGGCGGGCCAGCTGAACAAGCGCGTCTCTCCCGAGTTGCTCATGGACCCTTACGGAGAAGAGCCGCTCGACATGTCCCGCGACGAGTTCGCGAAACTCCTGGGCGACTACGCCGAAGACCTGCAGGACATACGTGAGGGAGAGATCGTCAAGGCCAAGGTGCTTCGGGTCACCGAGAACGCGGTGATCCTCGAGTTCGGCTTCAAGAGCGAAGGATCAGTTCCGCTCGACGAGTTCAAGGACCCGCCCTCCGCCGGCGGCGAAGTCGAGGTTCTGCTGGAGAGCCTGGAGGACGACGAGGGCGTGGTCGTGCTGTCGAAGAAGAAAGCCGACTTCCTGCGCGTATGGGAGAAGATCAAGGACGCCTACGAGGCCGACAAGCCGGTCAAGGGCACGCTGGTACACAAGATCAAGGGCGGCGTGACCGTGGATCTGATGGGCGTCGACGCGTTTCTTCCGGGCTCGCAGATCGCTCTGAGAAGGGTTCCCAACATCGAGGATCTCATCGGCGACACCTACAAGTTCAAGATCATCAAGCTCAACAAGCGGCGCCGAAACATCGTGGTCTCGCGCCGGGTGATCTTGGAGGCGGAGCGCGCGAGGAAGCGCGAGACTCTAGTGAAGGAACTACTGGTAGGCCAAGTGCGTGAAGGCGTCGTGAAGAACATCACGGACTTCGGGGCCTTCATCGACCTCGGCGGGCTGGACGGTCTCCTTCATATCACCGACATGTCGTGGGGCCGTGTCGGCCATCCTACCGAAGTCGTGCACATCGGAGCGGCCATCGACATCAAGGTCTTGGACATAGACTGGAACCGGGAGCGCATCAGCCTCGGGCTCAAGCAGCTGCTCCCTTATCCGTGGAGAGAGATCGACAAGAAATATCCGATCGGGTCGCGCATCCGGGGCAGGGTCGTCTCCATCACGAACTACGGCGCCTTCGTGGAGCTCGAGAAGGGCGTCGAAGGGCTCGTCCACATTTCCGAGATGAGCTGGACCCGCAACGTCCGCCATCCGTCCAAACTCGTCGCGATCGGTGACGAGGTCGAGGCGGTCGTGCTCAAGGTGGATCCGAACGAGGAGAAGATCTCGCTCGGGATGAAGCAGGTCGAGGAGGATCCGTGGCTCGCCCTCCCGGTCAAGTATCCGACCAGCACGGTCTTGGACGGCGTCGTGCGAAACCTCACGTCTTTCGGCGCTTTCGTGGAGATCGAGCCCGGCATCGACGGCCTAGTACACGTCTCGGACATGAGCTGGACACGTCGTATTGAGCATCCTTCGGAGGTCGTACAGAAGGGCGAAGCGATGCGCGTCGTGGTGCTCGACGTGGACGCCGAGCACAAGCGCATCAGCCTGGGCATGAAGCAGCTGCACGAGGACCCATGGCCACAGATCTCCGAGCGGTTCATGCCGGGCGTCGAGTGCGAGGGCAACGTGGTGCGCGTGCAGGACAGGGGTGTGGTGGTGGACTTGGGAGACGACATAGAGGGCTTCATTACCGCGTCGTATTCCGGCGTCGAGGACGCTGATCGCCTTGAAGAGTACTACCACGCCGGAGACCCGCTCGACCTCCGGGTGGTCGAGTCGGACGCGACCAACCGCCGTATCGTGCTCGAGGTGCTGACGAAGCCCGTGCGCAGGCCGCCTGCGCCGGAATCCGCCGCCCCGGACGGGCCCGAGGGGGTGGAGAGCGAGAGCCCGGCGGAAGCGGCGTCCTCTGAAGATGTCCGGGAAGGAGTGGCTCCGTCCGAGACGGCGGCGGCCGTGGAACAGGGCAACTCCGAAGCGGCAGAGGGGGAAGAATCCGAAGCGGTAGAGGAGGAAGAATCCCCGCAGAGCTGACCGCGTGTACCGTCGCCAGCTCGACAATAGCCAACGCCGGGACGTGGGGATGAACTCAGCCCGCCCCGGCCCAGCGGTTTCGCGCCTTCTCCTTATGCTGCTGGCACCGTGGGGGTGTACGGTGGTCGGCAGCGCGGGGGGCGGGGGTGGCCTGCCGCCGGATCCGGTGCTCTCCAACGAGCGACTGTCGCGCCCCGAAGAGACCGTCGCGGTCGAGCTCTTCGAGGACGCTCGCCTGGCCTACGCGCTCGACGACCTCGAAGCGGCACGCACGGCGAGCGAGGAGATCGTCGAGCGCTATCCGGGTGCTCGCGTATCCGGACGCGCACTTCGACTGCTGGCCGACGTGGCCTACGCTCAAGGAAGCTGGCTGGAAGCGGACGTCCACGCCCAGCGCTGGATTCGTCTCGTGCCCGAGAACGACCCTCGCGTGCCCCGGCTGCGCCTCCTCCAGGGCGATGCGCGGATCCGCCAGGGGGATGCGGCTGGAGCCCTCGATCGCTTGGCGGCGCTTCCGCCCGATGTGCCTTCGGCAGTTGCGGACTCGGCGGTCGGGCTAGTGCGCGCGGCCGCGCGAGACCTCGATTCCGAGGAGATCACCGCTCGGCAGGAAGGGCTCCCACGCCGTCATCCGTTCGTGGCACCCCTCCTCGCTGCGCAGGCGCGCGCCCTCTACAACGCAGGCGAGCGTGCGGCTGCCCGTCGCAGCGCTGAGGCTGCCCTGCAGGCGGGGGCGACAGCGAGCGACGCGCGGGTCAGCCGCGTCGTGCTCGACGATGGCATCGAGGCGTCCCTCGGGATCACGGGACCCGTAGCGGTGCTCGGAGTACTGCTCACGCGCACGGGCCCGCCGTCGCTCACCCAGTTCGCCGAGCTTGTTGAGGAGGGCATACGCGCTGCGGCCGAGGCGATCCCGGTTGGGAGCGGTCTGGAGATCGTGGTCGAGGACGACCGCGCAACAGCGGAGGGCGCCGCCGCTGGCATGCGCGCGCTCGAGCAGGCGGGGGCGATCGCCGTCGTGGGTCCGCTCGATGCGGCCGAACTCTTCGCCGCAGCGCAGGCTCGAACGACCCCGCTGCCATTGGTCTCGCCGACGGCGCCAGAGGCGCCGAGCTCCCGGAACGTCTACACGCTCGGCGGCTTCGATCCGGAGGCGGCCCGGACGCTCGCGCTCTGGGCCGTCGACACGGGGCTGCGGCGAACGGTGATCGTCCACCCGCGCGGCGGTGAAGCTGAGGCCGGGGCGTTGGCGTTCGAGGAGGCGCTGACGAACGCGGGTGGCACCGTGCTTGCGCGCTTCTTCTACGAGCGGGGAGCCACCTTCTTTGAGACACAGATGCGGAACGTGGAGAGCCTACGCCCTGACGCCGTCGTGTTGCCGTTGCCGCCCGAAGACATCGAGACCGTGGCTCCTCAGATCACTTTCTTCGGTCTGGATACGCTGGACATCCGCGTATTGGGTACGGACGGCTGGACGCGACCGGACGTGCTCGACGTGGTGGACGAGCGGCACACCAACGGCGTGGTGGCGGTCGTACCCAGTGGGAGCGAGGGCAGCAATGCGGGCGAGGCCGCGCTGGTCACCGCCTACGAGGCCTTGTTCAGGCGGACGCTGCGGAGTCCGGTGCCGGCGGTCGGCTTCGATGCAGCCGCCCTCATCCTGAATGCGGTGGCGGACGGAGCCCGCACGCCTGCAGCTCTTGCCGACGCGCTCGCGAGTGTGGACCTGTTCGCCGGGGCGACGGGCGAGCTCGGCGTACTCGAGGGGCGGGTCGTGCGGCAGCACCGCGTCGTCTGCATCCAGGGAGGCCGCCTCCTTCCCATAGATGCTGGCGAACGACCCGTGCTCATCGATCGCCGCCCGCCGCCGGACTCCACGGGAGAGAGGCCGCTGGTCGCGATCGAGGGAACGCCGGTCATGGTGCTCTGTCCCGGGGTTGCTGCACCCGCAGGCTTCGCGACCCCCCGCCCGCAGTGAGCACGCGCGACAGGTTTGAACGGTTCCAGGAGCTACGGCGCCGGTCGGAGTTAGGGGGTGGTGAGGAGCGCCTCGCAGCCCAGCACGCTCGCGGTAAGCTGTCGGCCCGGGAGCGGCTAGAGCTGCTGCTCGACCCCGACTCCTTCGTCGAGCTCGACCGCTTCGTGACCGGGCGCAATGCCGACGGTTCGTTGGGCACCGCCGAGGCAATTCTCGGCGACGGGGTCGTTACTGGACACGGCGCGATCCACGGTCGCCTCGTCTACGTCTACAGTCAGGACTTCACCGTGTTCGGCGGATCACTTTCCGAGGCGCACGCCGCCAAGATCGTGAAGATCCAGGATCTAGCGCTGAAGAACGGCGCGCCCGTCGTGGGTCTCGCCGACTCGGGGGGCGCGCGAATCCAGGAGGGCGTCGTCTCTCTGGGCGGTTACGCCGACATCTTCCTGCGCAACACTTTGGCTTCCGGCGTTGTGCCGCAGGTGAGCGTGATCCTAGGGTCGTGCGCCGGGGGAGCGGTGTATTCTCCGGCCATCACCGACTTTGTCTACATGGTGCGGGGCACGAGCTACATGTTTGTCACCGGCCCCAACGTGTTGAAGACCGTTACCCACGAACACGTGGACATGGAAGGCCTCGGCGGCGCGGATGTGCATGCCAGCCGATCGGGAGTCGCGCACTTCGCCCACAACTCCGAGGCCGCTTGTCTAACTGCGGTACGCGAGCTGTTCGAGTTCATTCCCCAGAACAACACGGAGCTTCCGCAGCCGGGTGTCAGCGACGACCCGCACACCCGCCGCGACGAAGTGCTGCTAAGGGTGGTGCCCGACAACCCCAACAAGCCCTACGACATGAAGGAGTTAGTGGGACGCGTGGTCGACGACGGCCGCTTCTACGAGGTCCACGAAGCGTTCGCCCGCAACCTGCTCGTCGGGTTTGCCCACCTGGGACGCCACGCCGTCGGGATCGTGGCCAACCAGCCGGCCGTGCTGGCGGGGGTGCTCGACATCGATTCTGCCGACAAGGGCGCGCGCTTCGTGCGCTTCTGCGACGCGTTCCAGATCCCGCTCGTGGTCTTCGAGGATGTCCCCGGGTTTCTCCCGGGCGTGGCCCAGGAACACGGAGGGATCATCCGCCACGGGGCAAAGCTCCTGTACGCGTTTGCGGAGGCCACCGTTCCTCGCCTGACGGTGATCACGCGCAAGGCATATGGCGGAGCCTATGACGTGATGAACTCGAAGCACATCCGTGGCGATGTGAACCTGGCGTGGCCGACCGCCGAGATCGCGGTGATGGGGCCCGAGGCCGCGGTCGAGATCCTGTTCAGAAGAGAGCTCGCCGAGGCGGCCGATCCGGAAGCCGCCGCCGCGGAGCGGCTCAAGGAGTACCGCGAGCGGTTTGCACACCCCTACATCGCCGCCGGACGCGGCTATCTGGACGACGTGATCGATCCCCGTGAGACGCGCCCACGCCTGATAAGGGCACTGGACATGCTGCGCGACAAACGGGACTCCAATCCGCCGCGAAAGCACGGCAACATCCCCCTGTAGCCGGCCTTGGGACTCCGAGCGGCACCCGGCTCGTGAACGCCGTTGGGTCCGCCTCGGTCGTGCGACCGGCCTGACGGCGCGTCGTTGCACGCCGTGCTCCACACGCGTACACTCAGCCCTTCCGGCCGGCCGTTACGCGACTTCGCAAGCGGTGTGCCGGCAACGACTTCAGCCGATACGGCTCAGGCTTGTTCCGCACTCTGCTTGTCGCCAACCGGGGGGAGATCGCCCTCCGGGTGATCCGAGCCTGTCGTGAGCTAGGGATCCGGTCCGTGGCCGTCTATTCCGACGCGGACCGTCTCTCGCCCCACGCGCTCGAGGCCGACGAGGCCTACCCGATCGGCCCTGCACCTGCGTCGTCGAGTTACCTCCGTGTGGACTCCCTGCTGGACGTCGCGCGCCGCTCGCGCGCCCAGGCCGTCCACCCTGGCTACGGCTTCCTCTCGGAGAGGGCGCCATTCGCGCGCGCGGTAGAGCAGGCGGGACTCGTCTTCGTGGGCCCGGCTTCGGAGACGATCGCCGCGATGGGGGACAAGACCGAGGCCCGCCGCCGCATGGCCTCCGTATCCGTTCCCGTCGTGCCGGGCGTCACCGAGCCCGTCGCCGACGTGTCCGACGCCATCCGCGCGGCCGATGCGGTCGGCTATCCCGTGTTGCTCAAGGCCACCAGCGGCGGGGGCGGCAAGGGGATGCGGGTCGTGTACGAGCAGGACCAGCTGGGCCGGGTATTGGAGGCGGCCGGTCGTGAGGCAGCTGCCGCGTTCGGCGACGGCACGATGTACCTGGAGCGTTACCTGGAGCGACCCCGCCACATCGAGGTCCAAGTGCTCGGGGACGCCTGTGGCAGGGTGATCCATCTGGGCGAGCGCGAGTGCAGCGTACAGCGTCGGCACCAGAAGCTCATCGAGGAGGCGCCCTCGCCGGTGCTCACGTCCGCGCAGCGGGAAGCTATCTGCGCCGCCGCCGTCCAGGCAGCGGCTGCGGTCGGCTACCGGGGCGCCGGCACCTGCGAGTTCCTCTGGGAGGACGGCGAATTCTACTTCCTTGAGATGAACACGCGTATCCAGGTCGAGCATCCAGTGACCGAGCTTGTCACTGGCTTGGACCTCGTGCAGTGGCAGCTTCGAATCGCCGCAGGGGAGGAGATCCCGTTCTCTCAGGAGGCTGTGCGCCTGACGGGGCACGCGATCGAGTGCCGGATCACGGCGGAGGATCCCTCGCGGGGGTTCCTGCCCTCCACTGGTCGGGTTCGGCGACTGGAGCTCCCCCAAGGGCCTGGTGTCCGCTGGGACGGCGGGATCACCGAGGGCTTCGAGGTCGGCCTTCACTACGACCCGCTGCTTGGCAAGCTCGTCGTACACGCTTCGGACCGTGAAGGCGCAGTCGCCCGGATGTCGCGTGCGCTCGACGAGCTGGTCGTGGCCGGGCTGGACACGAGTGCGTCATGGCACCGCCGCGTGATGGAAGAACCGGACTTCCGCGCGGCGCGGCTCTCTATCCGCTACGTGGACGAACATCCCGGGCTCGATGAGAGCGTCCCGGACGAGGACGTGCTGCGGGCGGCCGCCGTGGTCGCTGCCCTGCTCGAGGACGAGGATCGCCGTCGGCGCTCGCCGCGCCTGGCGGTTGCGATGGATCTTGAATCGGGCCGGCGGACTCGACCGAGCGCGCTCACGCCCTGGCGCGCGGCGCTCGGTTTTTCCGCGCCCAGTAGGGGGTGGCGTCCGCCGTGAGCCTCACGCGTACGGAGGACGGGGTCGCGTGACCACGCCCGGCGTGGCTGGCTGCGCGGGCGTCCCGGCAGGGCTACATGTGCCCGAGTACACGGCCGCCGGCTGATGCGTTACACCGTCACCATTGCGGATCGGACCGTCGAAGTGGAGCTGGGGCCGGACAGCGTGCGTGTGGACAATCGAGCTCTGGCGGCCGAGCTGGCAGCCGTGCCTGATGGCCCCGTTCTCTCACTCGTCCTGGGCGCCGAATCGCATCGCGTGGTCGCCTACGCCCGGGGCAGGGGACAGTGGGACCTCCGACTCCGAGGCTGGCACCTCACAACTGAGGTCCTTGACGAGCGTAGGCGGGCGATCCGCGCGTTGGCCGGGGCGGCAACGGTGTCAGAGGGAGCCCGGCCGGTCCGGGCTCCGATGCCTGGTCTGGTGGTGCGGGTCGAGGTCGAGGAGGGCGACCGAGTGCGCCCCGGCCAGGGCCTAGTGATCGTCGAGGCGATGAAGATGGAAAACGAGTTGCGCGCCGACGTCGCCGGCGAGGTCCGGGCGGTGCACGTTCGTGCCGGGCAGACGGTCGAAAAGGACCAGACGCTGATCGATCTGGCTGGGATTACCCGGTCCTGAGCGGCCAATCCCTCGGCCGGTGACGTGCGAGCGAGTGCACGGGCTCGGGGCAGGCACGTGTTAGCTTAGCTAGTCCTCTCTCGATCACGGACTTCCAACCCCGTCCCCTCATGCCAACTTACGATTACCGTTGTCCGAACGGCCACAGCTTCGAGGTCTTCCGCAAGATGTCCGACCCTCCCGAGGCGAGCTGTCCGGAGTGCGGTAACGGCGCGGAGCGCGTGATCTCAGCGGGCGCGGGATTCGTCCTCAAGGGCGCGGGCTTCTATGCCACCGACTACCGCTCGGAGGACTACAAGCAGAAGGCCCGCATCGAGGCCCCCGGCGACGATCCGGCGCCTGGCACCGCAGGGGGCAAGGCCGAGCCCAAGCCGGACAAGTCCGCGGCCGAGAAGAAGGAGCGTGGCGAGGCCGAGCCCAAGGCCAAGCCCACGGAGCGCACCGGCGAGTGAGCGGGTTCTCCGCGGGCGATCCCCGGCCTGCGATCGCCGGTGCGCTTGCTCGCGCTGTCCGAGCGGCGGGCGCTGGAGCCGAGTCCACGCCAGACATCCGACTGGAGCGTCCGCGTGAGGCCGTGCACGGCGACTGGGCGAGCAACGTCGCAATGGTGCTGGCCAGGAGGCTCGGACGCCCGCCGCGCCAGCTCGCGGAAGAGATCGCGCGCCGGATCGATCTCGCCGGTACGGGCGCGAGTTCGGTCGAGGTTGCTGGGCCGGGGTTCCTGAACTTCCGTCTGGCCGCGGATGCCATCACGCGGGCGCTGGCGGGCATCGTAGCCGACGACGAAACCTACGGTCGAAGCGCAGCTGCGGCGGGCGAGCCCGTCATCGTGGAATGGGTCTCGGCGAATCCCACTGGACCCCTTCATCTCGGCCACGGTCGCCAAGCTGCGCTGGGTGATACCATCTGTGAGCTGCTTGCAGCGACCGGCTGGGCCGTGCACAGGGAGTACTACTACAACGACACGGGCAAGCAGATGGACCTGCTGGCGCGCAGTGTGCACGCACGGCGCTGCCAGCTGCTCGGGCTGGCTGCCGATGTGCCCGAGGGCGGCTACCGGGGCGAATACGTCTTGGAGCTAGCGCGCGAGTACGAGGCGGCGACCGCTGACCCGATCGACGACGACGACGCGGCGGAAGGGCTGGATGCGCTGCGCCGCTTCTCGGTCGAACTCCTGCGCCGGGAGCAGGACCTTGACCTCAAGGAGTTCCACGTTCGCTTCGACACCTACTATCTGGAGTCCTCGCTCTTCACCGACGGACTGGTCGCTAGCACGGTCGAGGCACTTGAGGCTACGGGGCACGTCTTTCGGCAAGACGGCGCTGTATGGCTCCGCACGACGGCCTTCGGCGACGATAAGGACCGGGTAATGCTGCGCAGCGACGGCACCGCCACGTATTTCCTGTCCGACGTCGCATATCATGTTACCAAGTGGCAGCGCGGATTCCGTCGGGCAATCAACGTGCAGGGCGCCGATCATCACGGCACGACCGCACGCGTCCGTGCCGGGCTCTCGGCTCTCGGGCACCCGCAGGACTTTCCGGAATGGGTGCTGCATCAGATGGTGCGGCTCGAGCGAGGCGGACGGGAGGTAAAGTTGTCCAAGCGCGCCGGCGGCTACACCACCCTCAGGGAACTCTTCGAGATGGTGGGCGTGGACGTGGCGCGCTACTTCTTCCTCATGCGCAGGCCCGAGGCGCACCTCGTGTTCGATTTGGACGCGGCGCTGGATCAGTCGGAGAAGAATCCGGTCTACAAGATCCAGTATGCGCACGCCCGCATGTGCAGCATCTTCGCCAAGGCGGGTGATGAGGCAACCGCGGCCGCGCTGGCTCCGGGCCATGCGGACCTCTCGCTGCTCTCGCTCACGGCCGAACTCGGCCTAGCGAAGACGCTCGCCGAGTTTCCGGACGTGATCGCTCGGGCGGCCGAGGCACGTGCTCCTCACTTGCTCTGCGAATACCTGGAGCAGACTGCGGGTACGGTGAATTCCTGGTACCATGAGGGCAACCCGAGCCGGAATCCGGAGCTCGCCGTGCTCGTGCCTGATCCGGCGTTGCGGGCCGCCCGGCTGTTGCTCGCGCGGGCGGCGCGCGTTGTGCTGCGCAACGGATTGCGCATGCTGAACGTGTCGGCTCCCGTCCGCATGGAGCGTCGGCTTGAGGGTACGGTCGAACCTGCGGCAGGGGGCGGACCCAACGAATCGTTCGGCTCTTAGGTGCGAGCCGGGCCGGGGAGGAGATTCTATGCTGGTGGTGGGCAGCGTTGCTCTCGACCACGTCGAGACCCCCTTCGGCAGCGTGGAGGAAACCCCCGGCGGATCGGCCGTCTACTTCGCCGCCGCGGCCTCCGTGTTGACGTCGGTACAAGTGGTCGGCGTGGTTGGGACGGACTACCCGCACCGAAAGCTCGCCGTTCTGGCGGAGCAGGGGGTAGATCTCACCGGTGTCGAGACGGCCGACGGTGAGAGTTTCCGCTGGAAGGGCCGCTACAGCTACGACCTGAACGAGCGCGACACGATCTGGACCCGTCTCGGGGTCTTCGCGCAGTTCCGTCCGCGCATCCCGGACCATTTCCGCGACAGCCGCTCGGTCTTTCTGGGCAACATCGATCCCCGGCTGCAGCTCGACGTGCTCAAGCAGGTGCGGAGCCCGCGGCTGACCGCTTGCGACACGATGAACTTCTGGATCGAGCGTAGCCGGGAGGCGCTCCTAACGATGCTCGCCCGGGTGGACATCCTCTTGGTAAACGACTCGGAGGCGCGGCAGCTAGCCGCCGAACCGAACTTGCTCAAGGCGGCACGCTGGATACAGGCGCGCGGACCGGAATGGGTGGTCGTCAAGAAAGGGGAGCACGGTGCGATCTTGTTCGGTAAGGATTCGGTGTTCTTCGTGCCCGGGTATCCGTTGGAGCAGGTCTTGGACCCGACCGGCGCGGGTGACGCGTTCGCGGGCGGCTTCCTGGGCTGCTTGGACTGGACCGGGGGCACTTCTGACGATGATTTCCGACGCGCAATGGTGTACGGGTCGGCTCTCGGTTCGTTTGCGGTGGAGGCCTTCGGCGTGGATCGCCTGATCGGGCTCGAGCCCGATGCCGTCGTCGAGCGCATCCGGCAATTCCGAGAGATGACTTCCTTCGAGCTCGGGATGCACATGCCTCCCGATGGCTGAGCGGTCCGAGAGTGCCCCGGGGGGCGGACGCCCTGGGGCGCCCGTCGACTACCGGGAGGCGGGCGTCGATCTGGACGCGGCGGCCCGTGCCAAGGTGCGGCTCAAGGACCTTGCGGCTGCGACGTGCGACGTCAACACACTGTCCTCGGTGGGCTCCTTCGGGGGGTTGTACGCTCTTCCGCCCGGGCTCGCCAACCCGGTGCTCGTCTCCAGCACCGACGGCGTGGGCACGAAGCTCAAGGTCGCGATTCAGGTCGAGCGCCACAACACGGTCGGTCGCGACCTGGTGAACCACTGCGTGAACGACATCCTCGTGCAGGGTGCACGGCCGCTCTTTTTCCTGGACTACTTGGCCGTGGGCGACATGGACGAGCGCATCGTCAGCGATGTCGTCTCGGGTGTTGCGGCGGGCTGTCGGGAGAACGAGTGCGTACTGCTGGGCGGTGAAACCGCGCAGATGCCCGAGTTCTACCGCCCCGGCGAGTACGATCTGGCCGGATTCGTGGTGGGTGTCGTCGAGCGCGACAGGCTGCTGGACGGCAGAGCCGTGCGAGCCGGGGATCGGCTGATCGCGCTCGGGTCGACCGGACTCCACACCAACGGGTACACGCTCGCCCGGCGGATCGTGTTCGACCGAGCGGGCCTGGCTGCGGAGGATCCGTTTCCCGGCAGCGGTCGGAGCGTAGCGGACGAGCTCCTGGCCCCCCACCGGAGCTACCTGAAGCCGCTCGCGCCGCTCCTTGACGAGGGGCGCGTGCTCGCCCTCGCGCACATCACGGGCGGAGGAATCCCCGGCAACCTTCCGCGCGTGCTGCCAGACGGGGTCGGCGCCGTCGTCGAGCGCAGCTCTTGGGAGCCTCCCCCGGTGTTCGCCTGGCTCCAGGAAGCGGGAAGAGTCGAACAGGCCGAGATGGACCGTGTGTTCAACATGGGCGTCGGCATGATCGTGGTGGTCACGGTGGCGGAGGCGGACACGGTGCTGCGGGCTCTAAGGGCTGGGGGCGAGGCGGCGTGGAACCTTGGCCGCGTCGAGGTCGGTGCGGGCGTACGCTATGCCTAGCCCGCAGGGCTGGCGTCCGGGACCGATCGCCGCCGGATCCGGCATGGCGCCTCCGACCAGCCCCGCCTACCGGGCTCTCGTGCGCTCGATCGCCGGGGCTGTTGCGTTTGCATTCGCCCAGGCCCCCGCGTCCGCGCAGGTCACGCGCTCTGAGATGGTGGTCGAGTGCGTGGGCTCCGTCCCCGACCTTGCGCCGCTCTGCGTGGAGGGCGTGCTCGCGCTGGAAGCCGCGCGGGGCGGCATCGGCATCGCCGCTTCGCAGGGTTCCGCCGTCCCCGGCAGCTCGAGCACGCTCGGGCGTCGGCTGGGCTTGTCGCCTCGAGTCGCCTTATCGACCCGTGCCTCGCTTTCCCGTGTGGGCATGCCCGATCCTGGGGCGGGAGACGTGCGGGCCGGCGGGCGGTCGTTCTTGGTGCCTGCCGCAGAGGCCGCGCTTACGGTGGGCGTACTCGACGGCGTGTCGGTCCTGCCGACGGTGGGCGGGATCCTCTCGCTCGACCTGATCGGGGCCGTCGGTACCGCTAGGCCAAGCGAGGACGACGGCTTCGCGGGTCCGGTGCAGTGGCTCGGCTACGGCGCGCGTTTGGGCCTGCTCCGTGAGTCGTTCACTCTTCCCGGGCTGAGCGTGACGGCCGTGCGCCGCCACCTTACCGAGACGCAGTGGGGTCGGGAGAGCGAGTCCGCGCACGCCGTGTTCCGGGCCGAGAGCACGTCGGTACGCGTCACCGCTGGCAAGGACTTCCTTGCCTTCGGCGTCCTAGGGGGGTGGGGCTGGGAGCGTTACGAGGGGACGAGTACCGTGGGCGTGTCGCCGTTGGACATCGCTCGAGCGGGTCAGGCCGTGTCCAGCCAGTTCGCCTCCGACCGCTCCCTCTTCTTCGGTGGGCTGTCGTTGACGTTCCTAGTGCTTCAGATCGCCGCCGAGGGCGGCGTGGCCACTGGCTGGGATACCGTGCCGGATCGCGATCGGGGCGGGTACGATCCCACCGCCGGGACGATCTTCGGCTCCCTCTCCGCAAGGCTCACGCTCTAGGACCGATGGCCGCTCCGACCGAGCTCGGGCCTGTCTGGCACGCTTCCGCTCTCCCGTCCGAAGCTCCGCTCGTGCCGCTGCCGGAGCATGAGCTTGCGCTGCTGGAACGGGCCATCCGTCTCGGGCGCCGCGGCTGGGGCAGAGTGCATCCCAACCCCATGGTGGGATGCGTGTTGGTGCGTGACGGTCAAGTCCTGGCCGAGGGCTGGCACCGGGAGTTCGGAGGCCCCCACGCCGAGGTGGACGCGCTTGAGCGCGTGCGCGGTAGCCCCAGGGGCGCGACCGCGTTCGTGAGCCTCGAGCCGTGTCGCCACCACGGAAGGACGGCCGCCTGCACCGAGGAGCTGCTGCGCGCTGGAGTCTCACGCGTCGTCTACGGGGTCGCCGATCCGCACCCTGAGGCAGGCGGGGGCGGCGGCGTTTTGCGCGCCGCTGGCGTCCAGGTCGAGGGACCGGTCTGGCCGGAGGCAGCAGGCCGCCGCGAGAACCCCGTGTTCTTTCACGCCAGCCGGCAGCCCTTCGTGGCGATCAAGCTCGCACTCTCGCTCGACGGCAAGATCGCTCGGGCTTCCAGCGGGCCGACGCGGCTCACGGGCCCCGAAGCCATCGCCGCGGCCCACCAGTTGCGGGCGGGGTTCGACGGCGTACTGGTGGGAGCTCGCACGGTGCACGCGGACGATCCGCGGCTGACCGTGCGCGAGGGAGGGATCGAGCCTAGGGTACCGCCGGCGCGTATGGTGGTGGACCCGGACGGATCGCTGACCGGCGAGCGCTCTCTCTTCGTGGAGCCGGAGGGACGAGTGCTCGTGTTCGTAGCCTCGGATGTGGACGAAGCAGTGCTCAACCGGTTGGAAGGAGCCGGCGCCGACATACACCGGGTCCCGCGAAGGGGTCGATATCTCGCTCTGGGCTCTGTGCTCGAAGCGGCCGCGGAAGTCGGGATCCGCTCCATCCTCTGCGAGGGTGGAGGCCGGCTGGCCAGTTCGTTGCTGGCCGAGCGGCGCGCCGACCGGCTCTACCTCTTCTACTCGCCCATCGCCCTCGGGCCCGATGCCGTGCCCGGATTTCCGAGCCCGCTCCCCCAAGCCATCTGGGAGCAGTGGTGTCTGGCCTTCCGGCCGGCCAGGCTAGGGGAGGACGTGCTCACCGTCTACGACCGGGTGGCATGACACGTGTTCACGGGCATCGTCGAAGCGATCGGAAGCATCCTGGCCGTCGTCCCAACCGAGCGCGGGAGGCGCCTCCGGCTGCACTGCCCGGAGCTCGCTGCGGACTTGCGGGTTGGGGCGTCGATCGCGGTCGACGGGGCGTGCTTGACGGCGGTCGAGATCGCAACGGAAGGCTTCTCGGTCGACCTGACGGGAGCTACCCTTTCCCGCACGATCGCTGGCAATTACACAGAGGGGTCCAGGGTCAACCTCGAGCGGGCGCTCCGCTTGGGCGACCGACTTGACGGACACCTGGTGCAGGGGCACGTGGACGGCGTGGGAGAGATCGTCACCGTAGCCACTGAGGGCGACGCCCGTCTGGTCGATGTGACGCTTCCGGCCGAAGTAGCCGCCGCCACGGTGCTCCACGGCTCGATCGCCGTGAACGGGGTGAGCCTCACCGTGAGCGGACTGCCCGCACCCGATCGCTGCCGCGTGGTGCTGATTCCGCACACCCTAGCGGTCACGACGCTATCCGCCCTCCGTGCCCGTCAGCGGGTGAACCTGGAAGGGGACCTGATCGGGAAGTACCTGGGTAGGATGTTCGCCGCTAGGAGCCCGACCACGCCCTTACCCGACGACGACGCTTCGTGACCCACCTCGTGCTCGATGGTTCGCCGAATCCTCCGTTCAGCCGGGTGGAAGACGCCCTTGAGGACATTCGACAGGGCCGGCTCGTGATCGTGGCGGACGACGAGGACCGCGAGAACGAAGGCGACCTCGTGTGCGCTGCCGATGCCGTGACGCCCGAGTTGATCAACTTCATGGCCCGCTATGGCCGTGGGTTGATCTGTGTCGCGCTCACGGAGGAACGAGCAGACGAGCTGGACCTCGCGCATATGACCGAGCAGAACACCGATCCTCAGGGTACGGCGTTCACGGTCTCGGTCGACGCCCACAGAAGATTCGGCGTCAGCACGGGCATCAGCGCACAGGACCGGGCCACCACGATCGGCCTGCTGGTCGATCCGACCACGCGCCCCGCCGACTTGCGACGCCCCGGCCACGTGTTCCCGCTCCGGGCCCGGGCCGGCGGAGTGCTGCGACGCGTCGGACAGACGGAGGCCGCCGTGGATCTGGCCCGCCTCGCCGGCTACCGTCCGGCCGGGGTCATCTGCGAGATCCTCAAGGAAGATGGCACGATGGCCCGCCGCCCGGAGCTGGAGGTGTTCGCCAAGGAGCACAAGCTGCGCTTCATCACCGTAGCCCAGCTGGTAGCGTATCGACTGAGGAAGGAGCGGCTCGTCCAGCGCATCGCCGAGGCGAACCTGCCCACGGCCCACGGCGACTTTCGGGTGATCGGCTATCGGAGCCTCGTGGACGAGCGTGAGCACCTCGCACTGGTGAAGGGTGAGATGGCGGGCGAGCCTGAAGCGCTCGTGCGCATGCACTCCGAGTGCCTGACGGGCGATGTTTTCCGTTCGGAGCGCTGCGATTGCGGGGAGCAGCTGGCTACGGCGATGCGGCGCATCCAGCAGGAGGGTAGGGGCGCGATCGTGTACTTGCGCCAGGAAGGGAGGGGCATCGGTCTCGGCAACAAACTCCGGGCCTACCAGCTCCAGGACGACGGACAGGACACGGTCCAGGCCAACACTGCGCTCGGATTCAAGCCGGACCTCCGAGACTACGGCATCGGTGCGCAGATTCTGCTCGACCTGGGGCTCCGTTCGATCCGGTTGCTCACCAACAACCCGAGAAAGGTGGTCGGGCTGGACGGCTACGACATCCAGATCGTGGGCCGCGAGCCCTTGCAGGTCCAGCCGGGCCGGCACAACGAGCGCTACCTGGATACCAAACGCTCGAAGCTCGGCCACATCCTCTGACTGGGCGGACCTCCTTGAGCGCCGGCGACGCTTCGTACGCGGCCGCCCTCGAGGGGCGCGTCTCGGGCGCCGGGCGCCGCTTCGCGATTGTCGTCTCCCGCTTCAACGCCCAGGTGACCGAGACTTTGCTCGACGCAGCCATAGGCGGTCTGCTCGAACACGGCGTCGCCCGGGACGCGGTCGACGTGGTCTGGGTGCCCGGAGCGTGGGAGCTTCCGCAGGCCGTCGGTTGGCTTGCCAACAAGGGCGATCATGCGGCGATCCTCGCGCTGGGTTGCCTGATCCGTGGTCAGACGGCGCACTTCGAGCTTATCGCGGCCGAAGTCGCCCGCGGCCTCGCCGACGCCGCGCGCGTGAGCGAGCTTCCCGTTGTGCTCGGCGTGCTGACGACGGAGAACTGCGAACAGGCGATGGAGCGTGCCGACCCCGAGCGCGGCAACAAGGGCCGTGAAACCGCCCTCGCCGCGCTCGAGATGGCGGAGTTGCGCCCACGATTAGCGCCGCGACCGGGCTCTGGCGAGCGTTGAGCCTCTCACTGGGTGGCCGTGAGCGCATCGACCGCATGCGGGCACGGGCCTGGGCGCTCCAGGTGCACTACGGCTGGGAGAGCGCGGGCCGCCAAGGCACGCTGGGACAGACGTTGTCCGGCTTGCTGACCAACCGCCGGATCGCCTCCCGAAGGCTGCCTTATGTCCGGCGCCTCTTGGCGCTCGTGGACCTGCATCTGGTAGACGTGGACCACGCCCTGCACGACGCGCTTCAGAACTGGCGACTCGAGCGTCTCTCGGCCATCGACCGTGGTATACTCCGGTTGGCCGCTGCAGAACTCTACTATGTGGACGACGTGCCGCCCAAGGTGACGATCCAGGAGGGGATCCGACTGGCTGAGCAGTACGGGGGCCCCGACTCGCCCCGATTCGTCAATGGTGTGCTCGACGCCCTCTACAAGCGCGAACCGCGCGTGTGAGCGGCCGAGGCCCTGAGGGAGGCGGTCCGGGTGCGGCCGCGCATCCCGACGCGCCGTCTTCGCTCGATATCCTCGTCGTCAACTGGCAGGACCGGGAGAATCCGCACGCCGGCGGTGCCGAAGCCCACCTCCATAAGGTGTTCGGCCGGCTCGCCCGGTGGGGCCACCGCGTCACCCTCCTCTGTTCCGGTTTCGAGAGTGCGCCCGCGCGGACCGAGCTCGACGCGATCGAAGTGCACCGTGTGGGAGGGCGTTACTCGTTCGCCACGATGGCCGGCCGATACTTCAAGCAGAATCTCGCCCGGCGCGCTTTCGACGTGATCGTCGAAGACCTGAACAAGGTTCCGCTCTTTACCCCTAGGTGGACGGCCCGTCCGGTCGTGCTGCTCGTGCATCACCTCTTCGGCGCCACGGCATTCCGGGAGGCGCCTCTACCGCTCGCGGCGGCGACTTGGCTACTTGAGCGCCCCGTTCCACGAGCGTTCCGCGGGGCGACGGTGATCGCGGTGTCACCGAGCACGCGCGCCGATCTCGTAGCGCGTGGGCTCGACGCTACCCGGATCGAGGTGGTTCCCAACGGCGTCGACCTCGAGATCTACACGCCGGACGAAGGTGTCGCACGGTTTGCGGAGCCCACCGCGCTCTACGTGGGTAGGCTCAAGCGATACAAGCGTGTCGATCTGCCCATGCGGGCGATAGCGCAACTGCGTGAGCGGGGCCTACCTGGAAGGCTCCTCGTCGCGGGCCGTGGCGACGGCCGGCAAGCCCTCATGCGGCTGGCGGCCTCGCTCCGCTTGGGCGAGGATCGCGTGCGCTTCCTCGGCTTTGTGTCCGAGGCGGAGAAAATCGCCCTGTTCCGGAGGGCGTGGGTGCACGTTCTAACGTCGTCGAAGGAGGGTTGGGGGATCGCCGCGCTCGAGGCGGCGGCATGCGGGACCGCCACGATCGCGAGCGACGTGCCCGGACTGCGCGACTCCGTCGTTCACGGCCGGACAGGATGGCTGGTCCCCCACGCCGACGTCCCGGCGCTGGCGAACCGGCTGGCCGGGTTGTTCGCCGATCCGATCCAGCGCGATCGGTTGGGAGCTTCCGGGCGGAGCTTCGCCGAGGGTTTCTCCTGGGAGGGATCGGCGCGAGGCGTGCTGGGTGCGCTGCAACGGGTGGTGGCTCGGACGCGCTCCGGCGTAGAATCCAGTCCCGTAGGTGCCCGGCTCCCGCCGAGCGGCGGCAGCGGAGCGTCCTGGGACCCTTCGACGGAGGAACGGCACTGAGCCCCGACAACGACTATTCGAAGGGAAGCAGGCGGGCACCTCTCACCGTGCGCGAGGTCTTCGAAGCGCGGCGCAGCTCGCTGGCCCTCGAGGTGCTCACGCCACACGCCTCCCTCGACCGACCCGTGGTCGATTCCGACATATCGAGTCCCGGCCTCGCCCTGTCCGGCTTCATGGACCGTTTCGCCGAAGGGAGACTGCAGGTGTTCGGCCAGACGGAGATGAGCTACCTAGCGGGCCTCAATCCCCGAACAGCTCGCGACCGGCTGCGCAAGCTGTTCGGGTTCGACATCCCGGCGGTCTTCGTTACCAAGGGCCAGGACGTGCCAGATTGGTTCCTGGAGCTCGCGGTCGCCGCCGGCATCGTGGTGTTCCGCAGCGCGCTGTCTACACGCGACTTCTTCGCAGTCATCAAGCCGTTCCTGGAAGCCGCGCTGGCACCCCGGACGACTTTGCACGGTTCGCTCGCGGACGTCTACGGCGTAGGTCTGCTATTCGTGGGCCAGAGCGGTGTAGGAAAAAGCGAATGCGTTCTCGACCTGGTCGAGCGTGGGCACCGACTCGTGGCGGACGATCTCGTGATGGTGTCCCGGCACGGGAACGAGATCCTGATCGGGAAGGGCCACGAGCTCCAGAGTCACCACATGGAAATCCGGGGTATCGGGATCATCGATGTCGCGGCACTGTTCGGGATTCGCGCGATTCGATTGCAGAAGCGGATCGAGGTGATCGTCCACCTTGAGTACTGGGACGTCAATCGGAAGTACGGACGCACGGGGCTCGAACGGGACAGCACGAACATCCTGGGTGTCAACGTGCCGCGGCTGACCGTGCCCCTGAACCCCGGGAAGAACATCACGGTCGTATCGGAAGTCATTGCGATGAATCATCTGCTGCGGTACGCAGGTGTGGACGCAGCGGCCGCGTTCGATCAGCGCGTGCGCTCAGCCATGACTTCCGTCCATGAATACCTTGAGCAGGACTATGAGTGAGAGCCGTGAGTGAGGTGGCCGCCCTCCCCGTGCACGGCGTCGTGCTCGGCCACGGCGGCATGGCGACCGGGCTGGTAGACGCGGTCCGCCGCATCGCGGGCGTGGAAGCGGATGTCCTGATCGCACTCTCGAACGAGGGGAAGGGGCCGGAGGCGCTGAGGGACGAGCTGGCCCGGACCGCCGGGCCGGGCCCCGCGCTCGTCTTCACCGACATGCACTCCGGAAGCTGCGCGCTCGCAGCCAGGCTGGTCTGCCGCAGCAGGGACAGCACCGTGGTGGTGTGCGGCGTGAATCTCCCGATGTTGCTGGAGTTCGTATTCAACCGGGAGCTGCCGCTCGACGAGCTCGTTCCGCGTCTCGTCGCACAAGGCCGAGCCGCCGTCACCGTGCATCTGCCCAATGCCGATTCTCCTGTTCCGGGTTGACGAGAGGCTCATCCACGGCCAGGTCGTGATCGGTTGGGGCAAGCAGCTCCAGCCGGATCGCTACGTGGTTGTCGACGATGAACTCGCCAACAGCGAGTGGGAGCAGGAGCTCTACCGGCTGGCAGCGGGGGACGTCACGGACGTGGGTTTCTGTTCCGTCGCCGACGCGCGCGCGCGCATGGCGTCGTGGAGAGCCGGCGAGGCACGCACCGTAGTACTCACCCGAGACCTCGAGTCGATGCTCGGGCTCGCTCGGGAGCACGCTATGCAGGGCGAGAGCGTGAACCTCGGAGGGATCCACCACACGGAAGGCCGCCGCCGCGTCCGGCCCTATCTCTACCTCAGCGCGGAGGATCGCGAGCGGGTGCGGGCGCTTGCCGAGGAGGGCGTGACGGTCTCGGGTCGGGATCTTCCGGGCTCGCTTGGAGTCGGCCTGGACAACCTTGTCGAGGACTGACACTTGACGCTTCTCGGAGCCTCGCTGCTAGGCGGAGCCCTGGCGCTCGACTCTACCTCCGTGGGGCAGCTCATGCTGTCTCGGCCCTTGGCGGCCGGATTGCTCTCGGGGTGGCTGTCCGGAGACCTGCGAGCGGGTTTCCTGGCTGGGGTGATCCTGGAGGTCTACCTGCTGGTCGCCTTTCCGGTGGGTGGCGCGCGCTTCCCGGAGGGCGCCACGGCGACCGTGGTGGCAGGGGTCACCGCCGCGACGCATCCGGGCCCCGGCCCCCTGGCGTTGGCCGTGGGCTTCGGTCTGGTCTGGGGTCAGCTGGGGGGTTGGAGCATCACCGGACTGCGCAACCTGAACGGCCGCGTCGTACCCGATCCGGCGCACTCCGACCTCCGGCCCCGGCGCGTGGCGGGAGGACACCTGCTCGCGTTGTTGCTGGATTTCGTCCGCGGTGCCCTGGTGACCGGAACGGGAGTCTGGCTAGCGGATCTGGTAGTGGCTCGCCTGAGCGGGCGCTGGCCGCTCGGCCAGCCCGACACGGTCGGCTTGTTCATGGTGGGGGCCGCGGTATCGGCCGGTATCCTGCTCCAGAGTTTCGGCGGCTTTCGGCGCCGCCGCACCCTGTTCCTGGTCGGCCTCGCGGGCGGCGCTCTCGGAGGACTGCTCCTTTGAGCGCCGTCACTCCGTCTGCGCGTGCCTCCGCGTTCCTGCGTTCCTTCACCATTCAGGGATCATGGAACTACCGCACGATGCTTGGGGGCGGCTTCGCGTTTGCCTTGCTTCCGGTGCTGCGCCAGGTGTTCCGGGGCCCGCACCTGACCGAGGCGCTGCGCCGGCACACGGAGCACTTCAACGCGCACCCCTACCTGGCCGGCCTAGCCTTGGGAGCCGCGGCGAGACTCGAGGCCGACGGCTGCGACCCGGAGCTCGTGCGGCGCTTCAAGACGGCGATCAAGGGACCGTTGGGCGGGCTGGGTGACGCGCTCGTATGGGCGGCTTGGCTGCCTGCGACCGCCCTGCTCGGGCTCATCGCGCATTTCAGCGGAGCGCCGCCCTGGTTGTGCGTGTTGCTCTTCTTGCTCCCGTACAATCTCGGGCACTTGGCTCTCCGTCTGTGGGGATTTCGGACCGGACTGCGCTGGGGGCACGAAGTGGGTCGCGTGCTGCGCGAAGCCGCGCTGGGTCGCAGGACCGAATCGGTGAGCAGGGCGGGCGCACTCTTGCTAGGGATGTTCGCGGGGCTCGTGTGCACGGTCGGTCCCGGCGCGTCGGCCGCCGGACTCCGCGGCGGTGGCATCGAGGCGTTGTGGCTCGTCCTGGCCGTGGGCGCATTCGTCATTGGCCTCCTGGGAGGCGTCCGCGTCTGGCGGCCCGCCGCCGTGGTTGTGGTCGGCGCGGTGGTGAGCATCCTGGCGGCGGCAGGGTGAGCGTCCGGACGCGCCCGGACCGGGGCCGGTGATGAGCGGGGAGGCCGTCGAGCGGAGCGTTCGGATCGTCAACCGGGCGGGGCTGCACGCGCGTCCCGCCGCGCAGCTGGTGAAGCTCGCCAGCGATTTCCCGTGCGATATCGAGATTGGCAAGGACGGACTCACGGTGAACGCGAAGAGTATCATGGGTGTGCTCATGCTCGCGGCCGAGCACGGCAGCGAAGTGGAGCTCCGGTGTCGGGGTGAGCGCGCACGGGACGCGCTGGACGCACTCACCCTCTTGATTGCCAGCGGTTTCGAGGAAGAGGCGTGAGCCGTCGAGCGATGAGCCGGTTCTTGGGAGCCCGTTGATGTCCGTGGTCGTGGACGGATTCGGTGCCACGGAGGGCATCGGTTTTGGCCCCGTGCAGGTGCTCCATTGGGGAGCGCCGGAGGTCCCGCACCAGACGGTGCCGGCACAGCTCGTCGACAGGGAAGTGGAGCGTTTCCACGCGGCGCGCGAGTGGTCGCGCGAGCGGTTGAATGAGCTCAAGGCGCATGCCGAGGAACGTCTGGGACCCGTCGAGGCGCGCATCTTCGATCCGCAGATCGTCATGCTCGACGACGTAGAGATCGCCGAGGGCACCGTGCGCTACATCCAAGACAACCGCCTCAGCGCGCCGCGAGCTTTCCAGTGGCGCATGCTTGAGCTCCATACGATGTGGACGCGGCGGGCCAACGCGATGGTGCTGGACAAGCTGAACGACCTCGAGGATCTGAAGGTCCGAATGCTCGCCCGTCTCCTAGGCCTGCCCGACCCGACAGCGGTCGTGCTCGGCGCCGATCCGGTCATCCTGGTCTCGCCCAACATCACGCCCAGCCTCACGGTGCAGCTCGATCCCGAGCGGGTTGCCGGCATCGCGACCGACGGCGGCACGCGTACGTCGCACTGGGCCATACTCGCCCGCTCGCTCTCGATCCCCGCCGTCGTGGGGCTCAGGGACATCACCACCACGGTCAGCGAGGGGCAGCTGGCCATTCTGGACGGGCGCATCGGGCGCGTCGTGCTGGATCCGGACGAGCGCGACCGCGCCGTGTTCGAAGAGCGTCGTTCACAGCTCCTCGAGATGGAGGAGGAGATCATAGTGTTGGCTGGCCAGGAGTCGGTCACTCGTGACGGCCAACCGGTCGTGCTGCGCGCCAACCTCGACCTTCCCGAGGAGGCGGACGACGCGAAGGACCACGGGGCCCAAGGGGTCGGCCTGTACCGCACAGAGTTCCTGGTGGTCGGCCGCGCAGCGATGCCGGGAGAGGAAGAGCAATACGGCGCCTATCGCGAGGTCGCAGAAGCATTTGCGGACGGCAGCGTCTACATCCGCACCTTCGACCTCGGCGGCGACAAGTTTCCGATGTTTCTGCACATGCCCGCGGAGGAGAACCCGTTCCTCGGGTGGCGTGCCATCCGGGTCTGCCTCGACGAACCGCAGCTCTTCCGCACCCAGCTGAGGGCGATCCTGCGCTCGACCGCGCACGGCGATGTGCACGTGCTGCTGCCGCTCATCAACGACAGCACGGAGATCCAGCGCACCAGAGCCATGCTCCACGAGGAGGAGGACACGCTGGACAAGGCGGGCATCGCGTACGACTCCGCCTACAGGGTGGGGGTCATGATCGAGACTCCGGCAGCGGCCCTGGACGCGGCGGAGCTGGCGAAACACGCTGACTTTTTCTCGATCGGCACGAACGACCTGGTGCAATACACGCTGGCCGTAGACCGTGCCAACGCGCGTCTGGCGAGCATGTACAGTCCCTTCCATCCCGCCGTGGTGCGCCTGCTGCGCCAAGTCGCGGGCGCCGCACGGTCGGCCGGCCTCGAGGTAAGCATCTGCGGGGAGCTTGCCGCGAACCCCGTGGGGACTTTCTTGCTACTCGGACTCGGTATCACCTCGCTGTCGGTGGCTTGGCCGGCGCTGCCCGAGGTGAAGCATGCCGTGCGCAGTTTCAGCTTGGAGGAGGCGCGCCACGCAGCTCAGAGGGCGCTGGCCGCGTCCAGCGCGAGCGAGGTCTTCCGCGCGCTCGTCGACGGGATCGGGAACTCCGTGGACTTGGCCGCGTTCTCGGGACGCTGGAACAGTCATTTCCAATTCGGAGATGAGGCTGAACGCGGTGCGGTCTGAAGAGTGAGG
>CAZYLN010000010.1:0-642 GCA_964648975.1 uncultured Gemmatimonas sp.
CCGACCCTGACATTTTCAACGCCCATAACCCTGACATTTTCAACGCCCATTGACATCCGGCCGCCCGGATGCGCGCGCGGGCAGCCGTAAGCTCCGGTGACGGGCCTGCCGACGTCTTGGGCAGCCACCCCTCGGGCCCTATACTATCCGCCGTTCGGGGGCCCCGGGCCGTCGAGCACTGGAACGAGGTCCGAGATCTGGACGGAGGAGCAATGGCGGTTAACGGGGAAGGCGGGAAGGACACCCTGTCAGTTCGAGACAACCGGACGGGCAAGGACTACGAGATCGAGATCCTCGAAGGCGACGTGATTCGCGCCATGGACCTGCGGAAGATCAAGGTCCGGGACGGGGATTTCGGAATGATGTCCTACGATCCAGCCTACACGAATACCGTCTCGACCAGGAGTTCCGTCACCTTTATCGACGGTGGCAAGGGCATCCTCAGGTACCGGGGCTATCCCATCGAGCAGCTCGCCGAGCGCGCAACGTTCCTTGAGGTCGCGTACCTGATCCTCAAGGGGGAATTGCCCACTCAAGCCCAGCTCGACGACTTCGTGGAGCAGGTGACGTTCCACACGTACGTGCACGAGAACATCCTCAAGGTGCTCGATGGTTTCCGCTACGACGCGCATGCGATGGGGA
>CAZYLN010000010.1:652-22959 GCA_964648975.1 uncultured Gemmatimonas sp.
CTCTCCACGTTCTATCCGGATAGCAAGGACGTTCGCGATGCCCAGTCGCGCTGGATCCAGATCGTCCGGGCCGTGGGTAAGACCCCGACGTTGGCGGCCTTCGCGTTTCGCCACCATCGCGGGCTTCCCTACGTCTATCCCGAGAACGAGCTCTCCTACACGGCCAACTTCCTGAATATGCTGTATCGGATCGGGGTGAAGGAGTACAGGCCCAATCCGGTGCTCGAACGGGCGCTCGACGTGCTGTTCATCCTGCACGCGGATCACGAACAGAACTGCTCGACGACGACCATGCGCATCGTCGGATCATCAGAGGCGGATCCGTTCGTGGCGCTGGCCGGATCGATGGCCGCGCTCTACGGGCCGCTGCACGGCGGGGCCAACGAGGCCGTGCTGCGCATGCTCGGACGGATCGGAAGCGTCGACAGGATCCCGGCTTTCCTCGAGAAAGTGAAGAATAAGGAGGAAAAGCTGATGGGGTTCGGCCACCGGGTGTACAAGGCGTATGACCCGCGGGCCAGCATCATCAAGCGAACGGCCGACGAAGTATTCGAGGTGACCGGTCAGAATCCGCTGTTGGACATCGCCCTGGAGCTCGAGCGGATCGCGCTCAACGAGGACTACTTCGTGGAGCGCAACCTGTACCCCAACGTCGACTTCTACTCCGGGATCATCTATCAGGCGATGGGTTTCCCGGTGGAAATGTTCCCGGTGCTCTTCGCGATTCCACGTACCGTCGGCTGGTTGGCGCAGTGGGAGGAGTTGATCACGGATCCGGAGCAGAAGATCGCGCGGCCGCGGCAGGTGTACGTCGGAGTCGGGGAGCGTCAGTTCGTCCCGATCGAAGAGCGCGCCTGAGGCCGCGTCAAGCGGTCCAAAGAGGACGTCGGGACTCGCGCATGCCCGGACGGCAGCCGGAAGGGGCCACCCACGGCTAGCGGCTGCCCGACAGCTTGCGGGCCAGCGGTCGGGTCCAGACCGACTGCAGCAGCGGATCGACCCACCGGTAGAGTCGGCCGGACGTGTACACGCACTTGCCTTTCTCGACCGCTGCAAGTCCTTCGCGGACCACTACCTGGACATCGTACCACACGAGGTCCGGTAACTTGGCCTTCATCTCGAGCATTTCCGCTGCGGCGTGGAATTCCGTGTGGGTGAATCCCGGGCAGAGGGCGCAGGCATGTACGCCGTGGCGCCTGAGAGTCAGATGTAGCGCCTCCGACAACGCGACCACGTAGGCCTTGCTAGGACCGTAATTCAGGTCTCCGGCGCGTGCGATCCGGCCCGCCACCGAAGCGACGTTCAGAATGCGGCCGAAGCCGCGCTCGCGCATGCCCGGGGCGAACAAGTGGCACATGTGGGCCATCGAGGTCATCATGAGCTGGAAGAACGCCGCCTGCTGCTGCCAGCCCCGGTCCTTGAGGAGATCGGGTCCGGCAGAGCCGGCGTTGTTGACCAGGTAATCGACCGTCATGTCCAGTTCGGCGGCCCGGTCGGCGATCCGGACCGGTGCCTGGGGATCCGTCAGGTCAGCCGCGAGCGCCTCGGCCCGGACACCGTGTCGGTCGCGCAAGTCGGCGGCCAGCTGCTCGAGGCGATCGAGACGGCGAGCGACCAGCGCGAGGCCGTAGCCGAGCGCCGCGAGCTGGCGCGCGAACTCGGCGCCGAGGCCAGAGGACGCGCCGGTGATGAGTGCGGTCCTGTCCTTCGGATCATTCATGACTTGCGGTAGCCTCGCGGGTGGTCCCGAGGGCATCGATCAAGGGATCGACATCGGGGTGGATGACGACGTGTACGCGAAGGGGCCCGGGCGCAAGCCGGCGTCTCCGGCTTGGCCAGGCCGTCGCAGGAGAGCTGGTATCCCATACCCACGTCTCAAGGCGCACCGGACGCGGGCCGGTGCCTGACCGCTCTCCCAGCATCTCGGCCCCGAGACTCAGGCCCGGGGATCCGACTCGACCGCGTTGGAGACGATCCTCAGGTAACGTGCCACGGTGCCCTCGAATCCGTGGTCGAAGGAATCGACAACGATGGCATGGCCGATCGAGACTTCGAGAACCGAAGGGATGGTGAGGAATCTCGGAAGATTGCGAAGGTTAAGGTCATGGCCGGCGTTGACGCCTAGGCCGAGGCTCTTGGCGTAGGTCGCCGCCCGGGCATAACGCTCCCACACCGTGTCTTCGTCCTCCGTTCCGAAGGCGCGGGCATAGGGCTCGGTGTAGAGCTCGATCCGATCAGCGCCGGTCGCCGGCACGCGATCGAGCTGAGCTTCGTCCGGGTCCATGAACAGACTGACGCGGACTCCCGCCGCGTGGAGCTGTTCGACGACGGGAGGCAGCCGCTCGCCGTCCGCATCGAGATTCCATCCGTGATCCGACGTCAGCTGATCCGGCCCGTCCGGTACGAGCGTGCACTGGTCGGGGCGCACTTCCTTGACCATTCGGAGGAAGTCCCCGTTCGGATTACCCTCGACGTTGAACTCGACGTCGTCGTAGGAGTCGACTAGGCCGGACAGCTCGTAGACGTCGCGGTAGCGGATGTGCCTCTGATCCGGACGCGGGTGCACTGTGATTCCATGGGCACCCGCCGCGATGGCGCGCCGCGCCATCCGCTTCACGTTCGGGTGGTCCGTGCCCCGCGAGTTACGGAGGAGGGCGATCTTGTTGACGTTGACGCTGAGCTTGGTCATTGGTCGACGAGGCGCAGGGGAACCTCACGCGATCAAGGCTGCGGCGGCCGTAGCCTGACGGCGGGCGAGGTACCGTCGAAGCCGCGGTCCGCCAAGCGCCGGCCCCGCGTTTCAACGACCCGAATGTAACCCGCCGATATCGACCGACCCATGTCTCTCGATCTAGAGAAGATCGTCTTTGCTCTTGCGCCGGGCTCGGCGTGTCCAAGGCACGGACGGCGGGAAATCCCGTCAGCGATGGTGGTTGCCGTCATCGGTGTGAACGGAAGCGTATCCGACTCCTTGGCCGACTTGCTCACACGGCGGCTGGAGCGCGCGAGCACGCGCTACACCGCGCACCTCAGGCATCGAATTGAATCTCGCCCCGGACGCAGGGGCTCGCCACGTGTGGTAGAGACGGGCGCACGGGTGACCCCGGCACGCTAGGTTGGGCGAGCACAGTTCGGCTCAACCGTCCGTGAGGTGTGTCTGCTGGTAGATCGAGACCCGACCCTTCCGCGCGACTACTACCGATCCCGCGAGAAGCTGGCGCAAGCCGACGCAGCGCAGCTCGAGACGGCGCTCGTCCGACTCGGTCGCATGCGCATGATCGCCTTCGCGTTGGCGCTTCTTCCGCTTCTGTTCGTCGAAGGCGCGCCGAACGGGATGCGATGGACGCTCGTGGGGCTGGTCGTCGCGATGGCGGTCCTATTCGCGATGCTGGTCCGACGCTTCCGCCGGACGGAACACCTCGCTCGCGATGCCCGCCTGCGGGGAACGATCGCGAGAGAATCGCTCGCGAGGCTCGACAGGCGGTGGTCCGACCTTCCTCCCCCCCCTCTCGTCGATTCGCCTCCGGATCACCCCTCGGCGGACGACCTCGATCTCGTAGGGCACGCCTCGCTGTGCCATCTCATCGGTCGGGTCACGACCGTCGCCGGTCGGTCCGTGCTCCGTCGGGTCCTGCTCGACCCGTATGCGGTGGCTTCGGAGGGAGGCGCCGACCTTCTGGTCAAGGCGTCCGCCGGGCGGCCGTGCCGCGTGCCGGGACCCGATTGGGACTCCGAGATACGGGAGCGACAGAACGCGGTGAGGTTGCTCACGCCGGAGCGGGCGCTCCGCGAGGAGATCGAGCTCGCCGCCCGGAGGGCGCGGAGCGGTGGCCGGGACGGGGACACGCACGTCTTCCTCGAATGGCTTGCACTGCCGCGGTGGCTCGACCGACGCCGTCATCTACTGTACGCAGCCCGGGCCTTGGCGGTGCTCACTCCGGCGAGCCTCGTGACGTGGTTGTTCTGGGTCACGCCGGGAGCCATTCCCGTACTGTCGGGACTCGTGGCGTACGCGATCCAATGGGTGGTCGGACGAGAGGCGGCAGCACGGTTCACGGCGGCCGAGGCAGGCGAGGGCGACCTCGAGGCCTGGCGCGCCCATCTCGAGATCGCGGCTCGGCTGCCGACGGGCAGCAAGCTGCTCGATCGCCTGAGGGAGACCGCGCGCAACCCGTCTCCGGGTGCGGCACAGGCAATCGAAGAACTCGGAAGGATCACGCACACCGCAGGCGCTCGTTACTCGTCGCTGGCCCATTTCCCGTTGGTAGTCCTGTTCGCCTGGGATGTGCACATGCTCGAGCGACTCGAACGATGGCACGCCCGTCATCATGAAGCCGTGGCCCGTTGGGTCCAGGCCATTGGCGAGCTCGAAGTCCTCGCGGCGCTGGGGGGACTTCTCCACGACCACCCCGACTGGTCCTTCCCCGACGTCGTCGACGAGCCGGCCGGGGCCCTGCACGCCCGTGCCCTCGGACACCCACTCGTGGAGCCGGCCCGGTGTGTCCGGAACGACGTCGAGATGCCACCCCCGGGCCGCCTGCTGCTCGTTACGGGCTCCAACATGGCGGGAAAGACAACCCTGCTGCGAGCCATCGGCGTGAATCAGGTCCTCGCTCTCGCGGGCGGACCGGTCGCCGCCGAACAGTTGAAAACCCGACCGCTGTTGCCCTGGTGCACGATGCGGGTGCGGGACAGCCTCGACCTCGGCGTGTCGTACTTCCTGGCCGAGCTACGTCGCTTGAAGCTCGTGGTGGATGCCGCCGAGGCCGGTCCCGTTCTCTATCTGCTCGATGAAATGCTGCAGGGAACCAACTCCGCCGAGCGACGCACGGCCACGCAGATCGTTCTCGCTAGGCTCGTCGAGTCCAGAGCCATCGGGGCCGTCACGACGCACGACCTCGGGCTTGGCGAGATTCCAGAGCTCCGGGACCGGGCCGTCAAAGTCCACTTCAGTGAACACGTGACGGAGCGCGACGGCACACGAGCACTGGAGTTCGATTACGTCCTGAGGCCCGGACTCGCGACTTCGCGAAACGCGCTTCTCCTGCTCGAGCTCGCCGGCCTGGGCCCACGAAGACCTGCACCGTAGCGCCCGTGCGCTCCGAGCGTGGTGAGAAACTTCCCGGAGGTACGCAAGCAGTAGATCCCCGATTGCCGTCTCTTATTTTTGGGGGGCCAGAATGACGCAGCTAGAGTTGGCTGCCGCCGCTGACATCAGCGCGATGTACGTCGCCCAGATCGAGACGAGGAAACGCACCGGCTCGACCAAGACGTTGGTCGCCCTCGCTAAGGCGTTGAACGTTGGCGTGGACGACCTCATCTAGAGACACCACTGGCCTCTGACGCCGACCACGATTGCCCGACCAGCTCATGCCTCCTCCTCCTTGTCATCGCCCGTCATCGGGGGGAGAAGTGTGAGGCTGCCCGGATCGAGGCGACGGGCAGCGATCTCCTGGAACTGTTCGCGGCCCTCGGGCAGGCACTGCGCGGCGTGCTCCGCCGCTATGCGGCCTTGGCCAACCGCCTCGGCGAGCGCCGACGCCCGGCCCCCGCGATCGAACCCGAGGCTGATGGACATCTCGCCGCCGTGCTCTTCGAGCTTCTGCGGGTACGCCTCTTTGAACGCCATCCGCGCCCCGACAGGCCGGCGGGTCTCCGGGCCCGTGCCGCACGCACGATCGTCCGGTTAGCCCCCGAGCGCGATGGCCGTCTTCCCGTCCTCGAGTTGGGGTCGGCTCGGTAGGCACCGTCCGTTGCACGGAGCGTCGCGAGCGCCCGGCCCATCGTGCCCGACGCGGCAGCTCGCGAGTTGTGGCCCGACGTCCGGTCGATGGAGCGTGAGGCCCGCGTCGAATTCCGCTTTTGGCGGAGGAGCGCCCGGTGCACCGGGCGCCCTCGCACGACCCGGGGAAGCGAAGCGTCAGTCGGCCGGGGCCGGGCCTCGGTAGGCTTGGTGACAGGCTGCGCAGGTGGCCCGCACGTTACCGAGGGCCTCGGCGGTCTGATCGTTGAAGCCCCGCTGCGCGATCCTGTTCAGGTCCCTGGTTGCGTCGGCGAACGCCTGCACTCGCGCGGCAAAGCCTTCCTCGTCGTCCCAGATCCGGTCGGTCGCACGCGAGGCGGGGTTCATCGAGCCTTCGGGGAAGAGCTGGCTCAGCATCTGGCCGTTGTACTCCATCACCTCGGCGTGCCTCAGGATGTGCAGCGGCATGTTCAGCTCACCGTTGAGCAGGGCCCCCAGCGCGCGGACGTGCTGCTGGTTGCTCACCATGAGCGCCTTGCGGAGCGAGACGATGGCCGGGAGGTCTTCCTGTTGAGCGGCGACGTCCTGGCCCCCGCCGAACAGCAACACGGCGGCTAGGGCACCCGCGGAAGCGAAGTGTTTGACTGACAGACGCACGGCAGGTCTCCTCGTTGATGGCTGATTGTCTTGAGGGCTGGCAACGCTTTCCGAACGTTACTTGTTCATCGACGGGGTCGGTAGCGCAAGGCCGCAGGTCCATGCGACTCGTCCTGTCCGCGGGGAGGCGAGCGACTCGCGCGAGCTCGTCTGGCCGGGAGTGTCTTGCCGAGAACTCGCTCCGCCGCGACAGGCTTTTCTCTCGCGCCCGAGCGGGGCGGGCGCTCAGGATTCGGTTCCAAGCGACTTGACGTCCGGTGTTCGGTCGAGGCCCGCGGGGCGCCTAGCGGACTCGGGGCCTGCCCGGCGGGCCGACTCTCGGCTCCGAGCACGACACCGCGCTATGTTTAGCCGGTGCGAAGCATCGACCTGAACGCCGATCTCGGCGAAGGCGCGGGAACCGACGCCCAGCTCCTCGCCGCCGTGACGTCGGCCAACGTGGCGTGCGGAGCGCACGCGGGCAGCCGGGAGCTCATGCGCGCGGCCGCGCGTGCGGCGCGGGCCGCGCGAGTGGCCGTGGGTGCTCACCCGGGCTATCCCGATCGAGAGGGCTTCGGCCGCCGCGACGTGCGGGCCACACCCGGCGACATCGAGCGCTGGGTGCGCGAGCAGGTCGAGGAACTGCGGGAAGTCTGCCGCGCCGAGGGCGTGCGCATTCGCTACGTCAAGGCGCACGGGGCGCTGTACAACCGCGCGGCGCGCGACGTCGAGGCGGCGGAGGCGCTCGTCGCCGCCGCGGCCTCCGTGGATGCGGACCTGGCGGTGCTCGCGCTGCCGTCGAGCGCCATGCTCCGGGCGGCTCGCGCCGCGGGTCTCGCCACGGTCCGCGAAGCCTTCCTCGACCGCGGCTACCGCAGCGACGGGGCGCTCGTCCCGCGCGGAGTGACGGGTGCCTTGATCACCGACGCGGGTGTGGCCGCAGAGCGGGCGGTCAGCATCGCGCGGGGGGAGCCGATCGCGGATGTCGACGGCAAGCCGCTCTTGATCGAGGCGGACTCGCTGTGCGTACATGGCGACTCGGCGGGTGCGCTGGCCATGGCCCGCCGGGCTCGCGCTGGCCTGTTGAAGGCGGGCTTGACTCTCGCACCGTTCGCGTAGCCGGGCGCCCGGTATCCACAATTACCCGCGCGAGTACGCGCGCACGAGCCATAAACCCAGGCGCTACTTTGCCGGGCGAGGCACCACCCTCGAGGGGAGCGACGAACCATTGACTGCGACGCCCTAATGTGAACGAGCCCGAGTTCGTCGAGCTCGGTGATTCGTCCTTGCTTGTCCGGTTCGGGCCGGGGGGCGAAGACCGCGCGCTTGCGGCAGCCGAGGCCCTTCGCCATGCCGAGCCACCGGGGCTCGAGGACGTCGCGGTGGCCTACCACACCCTCGCCGTCTACTTCGATCCGGTGCTCGCCCCGCTCGATCGGTTGGCGGAGCTGGCGCTGGAGGAATCGTTGTCGGAGGCGCGCGCCCCCGCCGCTCCCCTCCGCACCATCGCGGTCCGCTACGACGGAGAGGACCTCAACGAGGTCGCCCGGGCTTGCGGGCTCGTACCCGGGGACGTGGCCGAGCTCCATGCCTCGGTCGAATACCGCGTCCGCGCGGTCGGGTTCGTGCCGGGGTTCGCATACCTGGGAGAGCTGGATGAGCGCCTCCGGTTGCCGCGGCGGGCTGCGCCCCGGGCTCGGGTGCCGGCCGGTGCCGTGGCCATCGCGGGCGCACAGACCGCAGTCTACCCGCTCGTCACACCGGGCGGGTGGCATCTGATCGGACGTACGGACACGGTGATGTTCGATCCTGGACGGCGGCCCGCTTCGCTGCTTGCGGTCGGCCAGCGCGTCCGGTTCGTTCCCACATGATCGAGGTCACGCGGGCGCCGGCGTTCGCGCTGGTACAGGACGGTGGCCGAAGCGCTCGCCGCTCCGAGGGCGTCCCGCCCGGTGGCGCGCTCGATCCGTTTTCCCTGCGCCTGGGCAACGTGCTTCTCGGCAACGACCCCGGGGCCGCGGCCGTCGAGTGGGCGCTCACGGGCGGGAGCCTCCGGTTCCGCTCCGATGCGCACGTCGCGCTCACCGGCGCGCAGGTGCGGGCGCGGTTGGACGGCGCGCGCGTGCCGGGCGGGCAGGTGCTCGCAGCGGGCGCAGGCAGCGAGCTTGAGGTGGAACGGCTCGAACGCGGGCGGCTCACATACGTCTGCGTGGCGGGAGGAATCGATGTGCCCGAGGTGTTGGGCGGCCGGGGCAGCTACCTGCCCGCCGGGTTCGGCGGTCACGGAGGTCGCCTGCTGCGTCGAGGCGACATGCTTCCGATCGGGGTGCCTTCCGGGCTGGCCCGAGCCGGTGCCCGCCTGCCTCCGGAGGCCCGCGGGGTACTCCCGCTGGGCGCTGCGCTGATTCCGTCGATCGACGTGCTGCCGGGGCCCGAGTCCGGCGTGCTGCCGCAGCTCGAATGGGACCGCCTGCTAGGCCGCAAGCTCACGGTCGACGGGCTGTCCGACCGCATGGGCTTTCGCCTCTCCGGCGCGGACCTGGACGTCCGACACTACCCCGACCGCCGTTCGGAGCCCGCGTGCGTGGGAGCCGTGCAGCTCACGCCTGACGGCACCCTGATCGTGCTCATGCAGGACGGGCCGACCGTTGGCGGATATCCCAGGATCGCGGTCGTCGCCACCGTCGCGCTGCCGCTCCTGGCCCAGCGCCGGCCCAACGAGCGCGTGGCGCTGAAGCTGGTTCGGCCAGCCGAAGCGTTGGCGGCCCTGCGCGAGCAACGGGCGCTGCTGCGGCGGGTAGCCGGGCGCACGGGGCGCCTGGCCGGCTAGGACTCGGCGTCGTCCGCCCCGCCGCGCAAGATCATCACCGGCGCCTTCGCGCCGTGCGCGACCTGGTCGGCTACGCTCCCCAGGAGTGCGCGTTGCAGACCGCTCAAGCCGTGCGTCGTCATGACGATCAGATCCTCGCCGGCGTCATGCAAGATCGCTTGCGATGGCCTCAGGCCTTCGACGATCCGGGGCTTCACCGTGATACCGCTCTCGGCCAGCGCCCGCGCCGTCTCGTCCAGATATTTCTCGGCGCTCGCGTGCACCTCGGAGATGATCGCCCGGTGCACGTTCGCCGAGAGCGCCGATGTCGTGAGTTCCGGAATGCCGGCTCGGCTCACGATGCGGAGCAACTCCAGCTGCGAGCCGCTCGCGCGCGCGAGCTCCGCGGCAGGCTCGACGGCGCTCTCGGCCAGCCGGGATCCGTCCAGCGGCACGACGATGCGGCGAATCGCGAAGGGATCGGCCGACACGTCCGTGGCCTCCGCGTGCGAGGGCACGAGCAGGACCGGGCGTCCTGCGTGCCGAATGCAGCGATCCGCGATGCTCCCGAGCCAGAGTCTTGAGACGCCCCCGCGTCCGTGACTCGCCATCACGATCAGATCTGCGTTCCATTCCCGCACCTCCGCTAAGATCTCGGCGGCGACGTGTCCTTCCCGCACAGCCGTGTCGAGCGCGCCGTCCACCCACCCGCCCACCCGCTCGCTCACGCGGGCCAGATAGGCTTCGGCGCGCTCGCGGTCCTCCGAGCGGAACTCGGGATACGCGAAGATCGGCGGCATCTCGAGCACCGAGATAAGCCGCAGCTGGCCGGCGGTCAGTCGAACCAGGGCCTCCGCGGGCGGGAGCGCCGTCTCCGCCAGCGGCGAGCCGTCGAGGGGAACGAGGATTCGTTTGGACACTTGGGACCTCCTTCGCCGACATGGGTGGCCGCGCGTACGGCGGGGCCGCCTCGGGACCCCCAAGGGAGCAGCGACCGGCGCGCGGCGGCGCGGACGCGGCGCACCTCTGGCGAAGCGCGGACTCGGCGCCGTACCGACCGGGGGCTTGGGGCGACCCAAAAACTGCGACGTGGGAATCGCTCGGGCAATCGTCCTTGTGGGCGGCCCTGCGTCGTCGCGGGCATTGCCGGCACCCGGCCGGACAGCCGGCGCGCCTCCCCGCGCGCGCGTGGCCAGGTCGAGCTTTGGGCGGTGAACGTCGCGCGCGACGTCGACTGGCGCCGGACCGGTGTGACGGCGAGATTCCGGCGCCCCCGCGCCTGGAGGGTCCGCCCGCGCGGTGGCGGACGGCGGCGGGGCCCCCCTGCGGGAGTCGCGTTGAGAGTCAAGGTGGCGGTGTTCGGGGTCATCTTCCCCGTGGTCATGGTCTTGGACGTGATCACCAAGCAATGGGCGCTTGACGCCCTGGGCGGGGGACGCCGCATGGAGCTGTTCGGCGGGCTGGTCCCGTTGACGCTCGCGTTCAACCGCGGTGCGGCGTTCGGGCTCGAGGTCGGCGAGGACTCGCGTTGGTTCTTCGTGCCGGTGACTCTACTGGCCCTGGTCCTGCTGGTGAAACTGTTCATCCACGCGCGCAGTTACGATCTGCTTCGCCTGGCCTCGCTCTCGCTCGTGGTCGCCGGCGCCGTGGGCAACCTCTACGACCGATTGAGGTGGAGCCTGGGCGTGGTCGACTTCATCGGTCCCGTGTGGCTGGGATTCGCCCACTTCCCGATCTTCAACGTCGCAGACATCGCCATCACGTGCGGTGCGGTGATGCTCGCAACCTCGTTCTGGCTGGAGGAACGCGCTGAGCGGCACCATGGCGGTTCGGACACGCCGCCTTCCGCCTCGAACTGCTGATGGCGTGTCGCAGCCCGACACCCAGCCCAGGGGAAGGGTACTGCGCCGGCAGGTCGCCGAATGCACTCAAGACGCCCGAGCGGGCTACTGTCGAGACGACGCACGCCCGCGCAGGGGCGCCTTGACAGCGCCGTGGTCGACCAGGCACTGGACTGCGTCAGCACGTTCATCGATGCGTTGGGCAGGGCTTCGTCGCGCGTCCTGCTGCTCGACTACGACGGCACGTTGGCCCCTTTCCGGGAGGACCGCGCCCACGCCGTCCCCTATGACGAGGTGCGTGAGGCCGTACAGACGATTCTCGACACCGGCCGCACACGCGTGGTCATCGTCAGCGGCCGGAGCCTGGAGAGCCTGCGCCCGCTGGTTGCGATTGAGCCATGCCCCGAGCTCTGGGGGACGCACGGTTGGGAGCGGCTCGAGCCCGGAAGGCCGCCACAGCTGCGTCCGCTGCCGGTAGCGGGCGCGGCTGCCCTGGCGGAGGCCGCGCGGGCGCTTGGGAAGTCCCAGCTCGGCGACCGCCTCGAAGTCAAGGCGGCCTCGGTCGCGCTCCATGTGCGGGGGCTCGGGGAAGGGGAAGCGGAGCATTTGCTCACGGCGGCGCGGGCAGCATGGGAGCCGCTGGCTTCAAAGGCCCGCCTCGACCTGCGCTCTTTTGACGGCGGGATCGAGCTGCGCGCGGCGGGCTGGAACAAGGGCGACGCGGTGCGCGCGGTGCTCGCGCCCGAACCCGCCGGCACGGCCGCGGCGTACCTGGGGGACGACAGGACCGACGAGGACGCCTTCCTCGCGCTTCGCGACGTAGCTGAGGCGAGGCGCCTCGTCGCGCTGTCCGCGCTGGTGCGCGGCGAGCGCAGGGAGAGCGCCGCCGACGCTTGGCTCCGGCCGCCCGGACAGCTGCTCGAGTTCCTGGCCCGGTGGCGGAAGGTGACGGCATGAGCGTCGGGCCCGCAGCGGCGGCCCGGCGCCTCGTCGTCGTCTCCAATCGCCTGCCGGTCGTGTTGACCCAGGGCGAAGAAGGCGATTGGCAGCTGGAACGCGGGGCCGGCGGCCTGGTCACGGCGTTGGAACCCGTGCTGCGCGAACACCGAGGCGTGTGGATCGGCTGGCCCGGCGTCGAACGCGGGCGCGTGGCCGATGCGGACGGGCTGCTACAGGAGGCGGCCCGGGGACACGGCTACGAGATGAGGGGCGTCTATCTGAGCCCGCGCCAGCGCGACGACTTCTACCTGGGATTCTCGAACCAGGTCATTTGGCCGCTCTTTCACGACTTCCAGACGCAGTGTGACTTCAATCCGCGGTATTGGCGCACGTACGTGCAGGTCAACCGCAAGTTCGCCCGCGTCACGGACCGGCAGACCCGCCCGGGCGACTTCCTCTGGGTCCACGACTACCACCTGATGCTGCTCGGGAGCGAGCTGCGCCAGCGCGGCTGGGAGTACCGGATGGGCTTCTTCCTGCACATCCCGTTCCCGCCGCTCGACGTGTTTCTGAACCTGCCCTGGCGCCTGCACGTGCTGCGCGGCCTGCTGTCGTACGACCTGATCGGGTTCCAGTCGCACCGCGACCGGGCCAACTATCTCTCCTGCGTCACGACGATGTGCCCGGAGGCGCGTCTGGAGGGCGAAGGGCGCGTCGTGCGCCTCACGGTCGCCGGACGCGTCGTCCGGGTTGGCGTCTTCCCGGTGTCGGTCGACTTCTCCGAGTTCGCAGGTACGGCGGCCACGGACACGATCTCGGAGCGGGTGGCAGGCCTGCGCGCCGAGTTCATGGGAAGAACGATGATCCTGGGTGTGGACCGGCTCGACTACTCCAAGGGAATCCCGCACAAACTGGCCGGCTACCGCCTCGCCCTTGAGCGCTATCCGTCGCTGCGGGGCCGTGTCGCTCTCGTCCAGCTCGTGGTCCCGAGCCGCGAGGACATCCCCGAGTACGATCGCATGAAGGAAGAGATCGAGCGTTTGGTGGGGAGCATCCAGGGCCAGTTCACCCGAGGCGGCTGGGTCCCCATCCACTATCAGTATGGGCGCTGGGACCGGAACGAGCTTGTCGCGCACTACCGCGCGGCCGAAGTGGCGCTGGTGACACCGCTGAAGGACGGGATGAACCTCGTGGCGAAGGAATTCTGCGCGGCCAGCCTCGAAGGAAGGGGCGTGCTCGTCCTGTCGGAGTCGGCCGGGGCAGGTGCGCAGCTCCAGGGTCATGTATTGCTCGTGAACCCGCAGGACGTCGAGGGCATGGCTGCAGCCATCTACCAGGCCGTCACGATGCCGCAGACGGAGCGCCGGACGCGCATGGACGCGCTGCGGAACATCGTCAGGAGGCGCGACATCTTCTGGTGGACCGAGAGTTTCCTTAGAGCCGCGGCCGACGAAGACCTGGGCGACGACGCTGCGGTCGAGCAGTGGCGGCCTGTGGCCCCGCGAGGCTTCTTCTCATGAGTCGTGTCCGGAGTGAGGCGACCGTGAGCGCGGCACATCCGAGCGGTGTGGGCACCGCCGGTGGGCGAGCGGGCGTCCGGGGCCTCGTCCTCTCAGCAACCGCCTCCCTGCGCCGACCGACCCGGTGAAGGAGGGCGAGGTCTCGGAGCGACTCTTGATGCGCCCCCTCGAGACGCGGCGCATCGGCCCACCGTAGGGCAGGGCGAGCCGGCAGCACGCGAGAGCGATGTGCACTATCATCTCCCGCATGGCCGCTGTCGACACACGGACCGACTACGGAATCGGCCAGGACAACGTGAAGTTCCTCGGCCTCGAGGTCCACAAGCCGGTCTTCTTCGTCTCCAGCCTCACGATCATTGCGTTCGTAGCCGGCGTGCTGGGGTTCCGGGACGCTGCGGCGGGCGTCTTCGAGTGGCTGTACGCCTGGGTCGTCTCGACGTTCGACTGGGTGTTCATGGGCGCGGCCAACGCCTTCGTGCTCTTCTGCATGCTGCTGCTGGCGACGCCGGTCGGTCGCGTCCGTCTCGGCGGCTCGGGCGCCAAGCCGGACTACTCCGCCTGGTCGTGGTTCGCGATGCTGTTCGCGGCCGGAATCGGGATCGGTCTCATGTTCTTCGGGGTGGCGGAACCGGTCGAGCATTTCCGGAACCCGCCGCTCGGGATTGACGCCCGCGACACCGGCGCCGCACGCAGTCTGGCCATCGCGTCGGCGCTGTTCCACTGGGGCGTGCACGGGTGGGCGATCTTCGCGGTCATCACGCTAGGCCTCGCCTTCGCCGCCTACAACCTCGGGCTGCCGCTGACGATTCGGTCGGCGTTCTACCCCGTCCTGGGCGATGCGGTGTGGGGTCGGTTCGGCCACTTCATCGACATCCTCGCCGTCTTCGCCACGCTCTTCGGGCTTGCGACCTCGCTCGGTCTGGGCGCCGAGCAGATCTCGGCGGGACTTGCACATCTGTTCGGTGTGCCGGCCACCGACACGACCAGGGTGTTGGTCATCGTCGTGATCACATCCGCAGCGACTGCCTCGGTCGTTGCCGGGATGGACAGGGGGATCAAGCGACTGAGCCAGACCAATCTGCTCCTGGCGCTGCTTCTCCTCGTGTTCGTGCTGGCGGTCGGGCCCACCTTCGACGTGCTATCCGGGTTCGTCGGCAGCATCGGCCGCTATCTCGTCGCAGTGGGACCGCTAAGCAACTGGGTCGGGCGTGAAGACTTGGACTTCATGCACGGGTGGACGATCTTCTACTGGGCGTGGTGGCTCTCGTGGTCGCCCTTCGTCGGCCTGTTTGTCGCGAGGATCTCCCGCGGCCGCACGGTGCGCCAGCTCGTCGGTGCCATGCTGGTCGTCCCGGTGCTCCTGTGTGCGCTGTGGATGAACGTGTTCGGCGCGACCGCGCTCTCGCTGCACATCGACGGCGCCCAGACCGGCGTGGTCGACGCGGTCGAGGCCCAGCAGCTCGAGCTGGCCCTGTTCAGGCTGCTCGAGGCGCACCCGTTCGGAGACGTGACCACCGTTATCGCCATCGTCCTTGTCGCCGTCTTCTTCATCACGTCCTCCGATTCCGGCTCGCTGGTGGTCGACACCATCACCGCCGGCGGCAAGACCGACACTCCGCCCGCGCTGCGCGTCTTCTGGTGCGCCTTCGAAGGGATCGTCGCCATCGCGCTGCTGGTCAGCGGCGGCCTCGTGGCGCTTCAGACGGCCGCTCTCATCACCGGCCTTCCCTTCGCCCTGATACTCTTGGCGATGTGCTACAGCACATGGAAGGGGCTGCGCGCCGCTGGTGGGCGAGGGTGAGCGAAGGGGGACGACCGGAACGGCGCCGTCCGCCGGATTCTCCCGCGTCTGCTAGGCCTCCAGCTGCGCGTCGAGCGTGATGTCCACGGACTCGAGCGCGCGGGAGACCGGACATCCGCTCCTCGCGGCCTCGGCTTTCTCCTGGAAGAGGGTTGCATCTAGGCCGGGGACCCGGGCGCGCGTGCTAAGTTCGATCCTCGTGATGGAGAACCCTGCTTCCACTTTCTCGATGTGGACCCTCGCCGTCGTCACGACGCTCGTGGGCTCGTGTCCGGCCCGAGAGAGCTGTGCGGAGAGCGCCATGGAGAAGCAGCCGGCATGCGCCGCGGCGATCAGCTCCTCGGGGTTCGTTCCCTTCGCCTCCTCGAAACGGGAGCCGGAAGAGTAGGCGCCCTCGAAGCTCGCAGTCTGCGTCCTTATTCGGCCGGAGCCCCGGGCCAAGTCACCTTTCCACTCGGCTTCAGCGGTGCGCACGGGCATGAGATCGCTCCCTTGCTGGTTAAGTGATGGAAACACGTCCGTGTGGGCGGGCAGCCTACCCGTCGGCGGCTTGGCGGTTTCCATCGCTTCCACCTCCTTGCCGGGACGGCGCGCTGGGATCCTCAGGCGGCGGCGGGGTAGAGATCGCCCGTGATCGTCCCAGCCATCCGTACCGCAGGCGTACTGCCGATCCTTCTCGTCGCCGCCCAAGGCGCAGCCGGGCAGGCGCGCCTTGAGGAAGTCACCACGCCCGAGGCTGCCCTAGGCTTCGAGCTGGGAGCCGACTACCACCTCGCCACCTACGCTCAGCTCTCCGCGTACTGGGAGCGGTTGGCCAGCGAGTCCGATCGGATGGCGCTCGACACGATCGGGTTCTCCGAGGCGGGCCGTCCACAGCTCATGGCGATACTCACGTCGCCCGAGAACCACAGGGCCCTTGGGCGCTACCGGGAGATCGCCGCCCGCCTGGCCCGGGCGGAAGGGGTGGAGGAAGAGGAAGCCCGGCGGTTGGCCGAGGAAGGTCGCGCGGTGGTCTGGATCGACGGGGGGCTCCACGCCGACGAGGTGCTCGGCGCACAGCAGCTCATGCGCCTTGTCTACGACATGGTGAGCCTCACCGACCGGGAGACCGAGCGCTTCCTCGCCGATGTGATCGTGCTCGCCGTGCACGCGAACCCCGACGGCATGGAGCTGGTCAGCCAGTGGTACATGCGTGCCGACGAGCCCGGCGCGCGCAGCACCGCCGGGTTGCCCGAGCTCTATCAGCGCTACGCCGGTCACGACAACAACCGCGACTTCTTCATGGGGAACCTGGCGGAGACGCGGAACATGAACCGCGTCGCATACCGGGAGTGGTTCCCACAGATCGTGTACAACCACCACCAAACGGGCCCAGCCGGCACGGTCATGTTCTCGCCACCGTTCCGCGATCCGCCCAACTACAACATCCATCCGCTCGTGCTCGCGAGCCTCGAACAGCTGGGCGGGCACATGCACGCCCGCTTCATCAGCGAGGACAAGCCCGGCGTGACGACGCGTTCGGGCGCAACGTACTCCACGTGGTGGAACGGCGGGCTCCGCACGACGCCGTACTTCCACAACATGATCGGCTTGCTGACCGAGACGATCGGCCATCCCACTCCGATGGCCGTCCCGTTCTTGGCGGAGCGGCAGCTCGCCACGCACGATCTGCCCATGCCCGTCGAACCCGGTGCGTGGCATTTCGGCCGGTCGATCGAGTACTCGCAGACCGCGAACAGGGCCGTTCTCGACTTCGCCTCCAGGAACCGCGAGGTGCTGCTGCTGAACATCTGGAAGATGGGCCGGGACGCGATCGAGCGGGGCAGGCGAGACTCGTGGACCAACACGCCGCGTGAGATCTACGAGGCGGAGCGTCTACTGACCGGGCCCGGCACGCGCGCGGATTTCGAGCGCATGCTGCGCCGTAGCGAGGACAGGGAACCGCGCGGTTACGTGATCCCATCCAGCCAGGCGGACTTCGCCACGGCGAAGAAGATGGTCGACGCGCTGCTCGGAAACGGCGTGAGCGTGCACCGCGCGCTGCGCCCCTTCACCGCGGGCGACGTGACGTATCCGGAGGGATCGTTCGTGGTGCGCACCGACCAGGCGTTCGCGTCCCACGTCTTCGACATGTTCGAGCCGCAGCAGCACCCGGACGACTTCGCCTATCCGGGCGGTCCACCGATCCCTCCGTACGACCTGACGGGCTGGACGCTGGCCTTGCAGATGGGCGTCGAGTTCGACCGCATCCTCGAGGGACTGCCGGATCCCGACGAGGGCTCGCTAGAGCCCGTCTCCGGGGAGACAGTGCCACACGAGCCCGGGAGCATCGAGGGTGAGGGCGGCCGTGGGGGACAGGGCGGCTTCCTGCTGGACGCCCGCGTGAACGACGCGGTCAAGGTGGTGAACGCGCTGCTGGCCGCGGGCTCCGAGGTCTACGCGATCGAGAGGGCGGTGTCCTCGGCCGATGCGGATTACCCCGAGGGCGCGTTCTTCGTGGCTGCTGGCGGGCGCTCGAGCCTCCGGGCGCTGGTGGGCGAGCACGGCGTGGACGCGCAGGCCGTCGGGCGCAGGCCCGACGGAGCTGCGAGGCGGCTCCGTACGGTCCGAGTCGGGCTCTACGACGAGTACGGCGGATCGATGCCGTCGGGCTGGACGCGCCTCGTGCTTGAGCGCTTCGGCTTCGATTTCTCCGTCGTCTTCCCACCCGAGTTGGACGCCGGCGGCCTCGAAGAGCGCTACGACGTCCTGATCTTTCCGAGCGGCGCGATCCCCGAGCCGGGCCGACCCTCCGCGGCGCCGGCGCGTCCGGCGGACATTCCCGAGGAGTACCGGGACCGCTTCGGCCGTGTCACGGCCGAGCGCACCATCCCCGCCGTGTTGGAGTTCGCGCGCCGGGGTGGCACGGTGATCGCGGTCGGCACGTCGACCAGCCTGGCCCAACACGCCGGGCTGCCGGTAACGAACCACCTGGTAGGCGCCGACGGCCAGCCCTGGCCGCCGAGCGAGTACTACGTTCCGGGCTCCCTCCTCGAGGTCGGGTTGCAGGGGAACGGCCCCGTTCTGCATGGTCTGGGCGAGCGGCTCACGGTCATGTTCAACAGGAGCCCGGTGCTGCGGCTGGAGCCCGGAGCGGAGGGCGTGCGCGTGCTCGGCCGCTACGGAGCGAACCCCCTCCGGAGCGGATGGGCGTGGGGGCAGGAAAAGCTGGAGGGCGGGGTCGCGCTGGCTGAAGCCGCGCTTGGGCGAGGCACGCTCTACCTCTTCACGCCCGAGATCACATTTCGCGGTCAACCCCACGGGACCTTCCCGCTGCTCTTCAACGCCATCTATCGCGCCGGCACGGAATGAATGGGGCAGTCGCTCGCCCGGTCACGGGCTTCCTGGGTGGCTTCGGACGCGTCGCTCGCCTCGTCGTAGAACACGCCGGGGCCATGGGCCAGCTACTCTGGTCCGCTGGGCTGGCCACGGTGCGCATGAAGGTGTCGTTCCGCGAGGTCGTCACCCAGATGTACGTGATGGGAATCCAGAGCCTGCCCATAGTGCTGGTGACCGCATCACTCGCCGGCATCGTGACGAGCCAGCAGGGCGGCTACCAGTTCCAGGGGAACCTGCCCCTCTACGTGCTGGGCAGCCTGGTCGTGCAGACCATGGTGCTGGAGATGGGCCCCGTGCTCACCGCGGTCGTGCTGGTGGGCCGCGTAGGCGCGCGCATCACCGCCGAGCTCGGCACCATGGTCGTGTCCGAGCAGATCGATGCGTACCACTCGTGCGGCCGCGACCCGGTCGCGATCCTCGTGGCGCCACGCGTGATCGCGGGCACGCTCGCCATGCCCCTGCTGGTCGCGATCGCGGACGTGGTCGGTATCCTGGTCGGGATGTTCGCGGCGAAACTCACGACCGGGCTGGGCTACGAGGCGTTCCTGTACGGCGCCCGCCTGTTCTGGCACTCCTGGGACCTGCTGTACTCGCTCACCAAGGCGTTCGCGTTCGGCTTCGCGATCCCGCTGATCTCGACGCACATGGGGCTGCGCACCGGGGGCGGGGCCGCTGGCGTCGGCAGCCAGACCACCGCGGCCGTCATGTTCATGACGCTCACGATCCTGGTTCTGGACGCGATGCTGCCCCCTCTCATGCTCCAGTGAGCCGCCGACCTCGATGATCCGCTACGAGGACGTGTACAAGGCGTTCGATCTTCCGGTGCTCTCGGGCGTGACGATGTCGGTCCACGAGGGAGAGATGTTCGCGCTCTTCGGACCCTCGGGGACGGGAAAGAGCGTCTTGCTCAAGAGCACGATCGGGCTGATTCGGCCGGATCGCGGCCACGTGAGGGTAGCCGGCGAGTCGGTATTCCACGGTGGCAGGGGCACGCTGGAGCGGATCCGACGCATGGTGGGTTACGTATTCCAGCACTCGGCGCTGTTCGACTCGCTGAACGTCCACGACAACGTGCTCATGGGCCTGCCGGAGGACGAACTTCGCGGTGAGCGTGGGGCCAGGGCGTCGCGTCGCGTCTGGGACGCACTCGAGCTAGTCAATCTCGAGCCCACGCAAGTGCTGGCGAAGCTCCCGGCTGAGCTCTCGGGCGGTATGAAGAAACGGGTGGGGATCGCGCGCGCGATCGTGGGCCACCCTAAGATCCTGCTCTGGGACGAGCCCACCACCGGGCTCGATCCTGTGAATACGGCCGCGGTCGAGCGCCTGATCGTGCGCCTTTCCCGCGAGCTGGAGACCACGTCGCTGCTGGTGACGCACGATGTCGAAGGGGGGTTGGAGATGTGCGATAGAGTGGCCATGCTGGATGGAGGGCTGGTGCGATTCTGTGGCTCGCCCGAGGAGTTCCGAGAGAGTCCGGATCCGGTCGTGCAGGCGTTTGTGGACCGCGCTGCCGCCGAGGCGGCCCTGGATCTGGCCGGCGACCCGAGCGGCGTGGCATGAGCGGCGGGCCCGCAGGCCGGCGCGGACCTTCCGATAGAGAGCTGCGCGAAGCCGTCCCGCAGGACGCCAAGCGGCAGGACATCCGCGTGGGGATCTTTGTGCTGCTGGGGGTTCTGGGAGTCCTGGCCACGCTTTTCCTGCTCACCGATCCGGCCACGTTGCGCGGGCGCTACCTGGTGGTCACGCGCGTCGAAGACGCGGGCGGGATCCGGCGGGGAGATCCGGTCCTCATGCGCGGCGTCAACGTCGGCCGCATCCACGCGTTCTCGATGACGCAGGCAGGACGTGTGGATATCACGATGGAGATCGAGGGGGAGTGGGACATCCCGGTCGACTCCCGCACGCAGCTCGAGGGCGCGGGCATCTTCGGGGGCCGCAACATGGTGGTCATCCGGGGCACCGCCGGCGAGTCGGCGCAGCCGATGGACACGATCCTGGGCGTGGGCGACGCCGGCGATGTCATCGAGACGGTCGAAGCGCTCGGGGAGACGGCGGAGGAAGTGCTCTCACAGATCCGCCGGACGTTGGACGAGGCCACGGTCGAATCGGTGCGCTCGAGCGCGGGTGATCTCCAGCTCCTCTTGGAGGAGCTTCGCGCGATCGTAGCCGTGCAGCGCGACCAGCTCGCGGAGCTTACCGAGAGCCTCGGCCGCTCGGCGGCCGGCGTCGAAGCGGCGGGGCCCGCACTGTCCCGTATGGTCGAGCGCTCCGATAGTGCGTTGGCCACCTTGAGCCGCACGAGCACGACGCTCGATCGGGCGGCCACGTCGCTGGAGGCCGTGCTGGGCCGGATGGCGGCGGGGGAGGGGACTCTGGGTCGGCTGTCGCGTGACGACTCGCTCTACGTGAACCTCAACAACATGGTCGCCGCGTTCGGGGCCCTTGCCGAGGACGTGCGCGAGAACCCGCGTCGGTACCTGAACCTCGAGCTGTTCTAGCGGGGCGCGGCGATCTCAACCCGGGCTTGTGCGCATCGGTTCCCAGCCCCGTTCCGCGATGGCACTCACCTGACATCTCGGGTGGCGAGAGGATGCGGAGGCCAACCGGCGTCGCCGCGGCCGCTTGAGAGTTGTCTCAAGGAAACCGAGGCAACAGGACAAGCGTCCGAGTCGCCCCACCACCGCTCGTGAGACGGGACGCTGACCGCCGCCCCTGCGGCGCCTCTAGACCTTCACGCCTTCGCCTTTCTGAATCTCCAACCATACATGATGCTCCCGTAACGGTTGAACGATCGACGCGCCTCGGGGTCGTCGAAGGGATAGTCCGCGCCGATCTGTGTCGCAGCGGCTAACCCGCTCACAAAGCAGGTTTCCTGGCTGTTGATCAGGGTGTGGGCGCCACAGTGCCACGTCCGGTTCTTTCCCTGAACGAAGCGGAACAGCGGAACGAGCCATGCGACATGGCGCACGTCGTGGACGATGTGCTGAAACCACCACCTTCCGACTATTTTCTGTCCGTCGGTTTGGCTGATCGGGTTGTAGGTCACCAGGCAGGGCTTGTTGGAGCGACCAACCTACGGCTGCTGGTTATGCATGATGTACGTGATTTCGTAGTGGTCCGGTCTGGCACTGCAGTGTTCAATGTGATTGCTTCGCGTCCTCAGAGATTTCACTTCGTTGTCCGGAAGGACTGAGGCGTCGGAATGGACGGTCGCATGGTTGTGTAGCTCACTCTCGTAATGTATCGATGAGAGAATATAGCGTTCCAACATGGTGGGTTTCCCGAGAGCCATCAGTGTCTGGTTAGCGTTGCATGCGAAGATGACTTCGTCGAACGTCTCCTCCGATCCTTCCTCATCCTAGATCACGACATGCGAAGAATGTCGGTGCACCATCAGGAAATCGACGAACATGGGTTTCAGTATCTTGTACCTGAAGTCGCCCGACAAACCAGATAGTTGAGGATCGTTCCCATGCTGACGTAATTGGACGGATTGAGCGAGTTGATGAACTTCCAATGGGAACGACTCATCCAGCCAATCCGGTGCAGAGGCCTGAGGATTCGTTTGATACTTGCGATCTCTTACCTTTAGCGCCCCCGATTTCTCTGGACAGTAGATTGGCAGTGTGGACGGGGTCCA
>CAZYLN010000011.1:0-21168 GCA_964648975.1 uncultured Gemmatimonas sp.
CCGGGAAGCTGACGAAGCGGAACGACCGATATCTCACGGATCCGTCCATGAAGTTGTCCGACCTGCTCCGGGACGAGCGGATTGCCGCTCCCATGGAGGTCACCGACCTCGGGGAAGCGTTGCGGACGCTGCTGTCCCGCCTGCGCGACGCCGCTCTCGGCGAAGCCGGGGCCGAGAGGCTTGCGGCCGAGCTCGCCGCCGGCCGGGCCGGCGAGTTGATCCGCGTGAACGCCGACGTCATCATCGCCGTCACGCGGCTGGAGGCTCTGGAGGAATCGTCCGCGGTGCTGGGCGTCGCCGCGCGACCGTTCCGGGTGGCGGTCGGGGAGGCGAGCGGGACCGCGCGGGCCCTGCTCCTGTTGCTCGCGCCGCGTGGTCTCCGGGCCCTCAACCCCGAAGTCGTCCGGACGCTCGTGCGAGTGCTCGGCGACAAGGCGTGCACCAGGCGACTGCTCGCTGCGGGCTCGGTCGCCCAGGTCAGAGCGCTCAAGGAGCTCATGGAGACCGATCTGCGCGAGGGCTACCTCGTCGGCGACGCTCTCGCTCCGGTCCAGTACCGTGTCTACGCCGACACGCCGCTGTCGGAGGTCGTCGACTTGATGGTGCGGCGTGACCTGCACGCGGTGCCCGTCGTGGGCGAGCAGTACGAGCTGATGGGCCTGCTCACCGTGGGCGACGCCTTGAGGGCGCTCCTGCCGCCCCAGGCGGCTGGCCGGCGGGCGCGCTCCACCATGGAGCATCGCGCGCGCGACGTCATGACGCGAAGCGTGCTCTGCGTGTCCGAGGATCAATCTCTCAATGAGGCTGCCAGCATCATCGTGAATCGGGGAGTCGAGCAGCTCCCGGTGGCGCGCGACGGCGAGCTCGTGGGATTCTTGACCCGTGCCGCCGTGCTCCGGCTGCTGTTCAGGGGCCCGGCGGAGGAGGGCTGATCCGTGTGGCGGAGCCGCCGCTCGACGAGGCACCACAGACCAGGGAACGGACCACGGCAATGAGTCAGACGCTCGCCATCATCAAGCCGGATGCGGTGCTAGGGGGCAGGGCAGGCAAGATTCTGGCTCACCTCGAAGAGGCCGGGTTCACTGTGCGTGCACTCAGGATGACCCGCCTCGACTCCCGCTCGGCCGGCGAATTCTACGAGGTTCACCGGGAGCGCCCGTTCTACGGCTCGCTCGTGAAATTCATGACCTCGGGGCCGGTCGTTCCCATCGTGCTCGAGGCCCCCGACGCCGTGAGCGCGCTGCGCCAGGTCATCGGGGCGACCGACCCGACCGAGGCGGCGGCCGGGACGGTGCGCCGCCTGTACGCGGAATCAAAGGAGCGCAACGCGATCCACGCGTCCGACTCGGACGAGAACGCCGCTCGCGAGATCGCGTTTTTCTTCTCGCGCAGGGACTTGTCCGCCAACCTCTGAAACGTGCAAAGCCTTGCGGGACCGACACCTCCGCGTTGACAGCATCCTCGGCTGCCTCTAGCTTCCGCGCCTATGCTGCTGCTCGATCTCACCCGCCTCGACCGGGAGGGGTCGCTGCGGATCGAAGGACGGATCGCGCTGGACGATCCGCTCTGGGAAGACAGCGAAGTCCGTCTCCGAGATCCACTGCGGATAGCGCTTCGGGCGGGCGAAGCCGCGAGCGGGGAAGTCGTGGTTCGCGGCTCGGTCGAAGGCAGGCTGGCGCAGGCGTGCCGGCGGTGTCTGCGTCCCGTCGACGTCGGCTTCTGCGAGGACGTTATCTTCGTCTTCGCGCCGCCGGACGTGTCGAGCGCCGAGGGGGAGGGAGACATTCGCCTGGTCCCGGCCGGAGCGAGCGAGATCGACTTGGCGGAGCCGATCCGGGAAGAGGTGATCTTGGCGGCGCCGAGCTACACGGTCTGCGCGCCGGAGTGCAAGGGGCTGTGCCCGCACTGCGGCGCCGACCTGAACAAGACGACATGCGACTGCGGCGCGGCGGAGCCCGACCCCCGTTGGGATGTCCTGCGCGCGCTCAAGGATCGGTGAGCTGGCGATGGCGGTTCCGAAGAAGCGACAGTCGAAGCAGCGGAAGCGGAAGCGGCGCACGCACTACAAGGCGACGGCGCCCACCACGCAGAGCTGCCCTCGCTGCGGTGACTCGATGGTGCCGCACCGCGTGTGCCCGAGCTGTGGATACTACCGGGATGAGGCGATTCTCGACGTAGCGGTCGACTGAGCCAGAGCCGGTGCGCATCGTTCTGGATGTCATGGGTAGCGACGGCGCTCCCGGCGTCGAAGTGAGCGGTGCCATCGAGGCGCTCGAGGAACTCGGGGACAATGTCGAGATCGTGCTCGTGGGCGACCGGGCGCTCGTGGCTCCCGAGCTCGCGCGGCACGGTGCTTTCCCGGCCGGCCGGCTGCACATCGAGCACGCCCCCGACCACGTTCCCGCGGGTGCCGCCCCCTCCTCGGTCCTGCGCAAGCACCCCGACTCGTCCATCGTGCGGGGGCTCCATCTCCACAAGGAGGGACACGCCGACGCGTTCGTGAGCGCGGGATCGACGGGCGCGGTGATGGCGGCCTCGCTGTTCGTGCTGCAGGCGCTTGAAGGCGTCGATCGACCGGCCATCGGGACCATGCTGCCGACGGCGCGGCAGCCCGTCCTCATGCTCGATTGCGGCGCGAACGTGGATTGCAAGCCTCATCACCTGGTGCAGTTCGCGCATCTCGGCCGCATCTACGCACAAGATCTGATGGGCAGGCCGCGGCCGCGCATAGGACTGCTCAACATCGGCGAGGAGCCGGAGAAGGGGGACGAGCTCGCGCTGGAGGCGCATCAGCGGCTGGCACGAGAGAGCGGACTGCGCTTCGTCGGCAATATCGAAGGCCGGGAGCTCATCCGGGGCAGCTGCGACGTCGTGGTCTGCGACGGCTTCTGTGGCAACGTCCTGCTGAAGTTCTACGAGTCCGTGGCCCAGTTCATCATGGGCATGCTCCGCGCCGAGCTCGGTGAGCTCGCCGAGCGTCCCGAGGTCGACGAGGTCTTCCGTACGCTGGACTACTCCGAGTACGGAGGGGCGCCCTTGCTCGGTGTCAACGGAGTCTCGATCGTCTGCCACGGCGGTTCGTCGCCGAAGGCCATACGCAGCGCAATCCGCGTCGCGCTTCAGTCCGCGCGCTCCTCGATGGTCGATCACATTGCCCGTGAGCTGAGTTCAAAGGAGCCGGTCTGAAGAAGCCCGCCCCAATTGTCGAGATCGTCGCCACGGGACGCTATGTGCCCGAGCGCGTGCTCACCAACGCGGATCTCGAGCGCATGGTGCAGACCAGTGAAGAGTGGATCATCGAACGCACTGGGATCCGGGAGCGCCGCATCGCGGCCGACGACGAAGGCGCCGCCGACATGGGCGCGCAGGCCTCTCTGCGCGCTATGGAGCGCGCCGGTGTGGAGCCCGGGGAGATCGACCTGATCGTTGTCGCGACCGCGACGCCGGACCGCTGGCTGCCGTCCACCGCCTGCGACATGCAAGCGCTGCTGCGGGCGGACAACGCCGTCGCGTTCGACGTCTGCGGCGCCTGTACGGGCTGGTTGTACGCGTTGTCGGTGGCGGAGGGTTACATCGCCGCCGGCCGGGCCGAGATCGCGCTCGTCGTGGCCGCGGAGAAGATGAGCGCGATCGTGGACTGGACGGACCGCCAGACGTGCGTGCTGTTCGGGGACGGCGCGGGAGCGGCGGTCGTGCGGGCGGCGAACGGCCCGCGCGGCATCCTCTCGAGCTACCATCGCTCGGACGGGAAGCTGGCGGATCTCCTCTACCGACCGGCCGGGGGAGCGGCGATCCCGATGAGTCCCGAGGTGTTGCAGCGCGGCGAACACCTGATCAGGATGGCCGGCCGCGAGGTCTTCAAGAGCGCGGTGCGGGCGATGTCGGAAGCCGCGGACTTCGCGCTCCAGCGTGCGGGGCTGCGGGGGCAGGATGTCCACGTCCTGGTCCCCCATCAGGCCAACGTGCGGATCATCGAGGCGACGGCCAAGTATGCCAACATCCCGATGGACCGCGTCTTCGTGAACGTCGACCGTTTCGGGAACATGAGCTCCGCGACGGTGCCCGTGGCGATCGACGAGGCCGTGGAGCAGGAGCGCCTGAAGCCCGGGATGAACATGCTCATGGTAGCCTTCGGGGCCGGTTTCACGTGGGGCGCCATGGCCGTCCGGTGGTAGGCGGGACGTCCTGAGTCTCGCGCTCCTCTTTCCCGGGCAGGGCTCTCAGCACGTCGGGATGGGCCGCGACCTGGCCCGAGCGTTCCCGCAGGCGCGTCACGTGTTCGAGGAAGCCGACGAGGTGCTCGGGACCGACCTGAGCCGGCTCATGTGGGAGGGTCCCGAGCCGGAGCTCACGCTCACCCGCAACGCCCAGCCGGCGATCCTCGTGCACTCGCTCGCCGTGCACCGGGTGGTGCGCGAGCGGCTCGGCAGCGTCGCGTTCGCTGCCGGACACTCCCTCGGCGAGTTCAGCGCCCACGTGGCTGCCGGCACCCTCTCGTTCCCGGGCGCGCTGCGGACCGTGCGCCTCCGCGGCACGCTGATGTCCGCGGCCGGTCTCGAGCGTCCGGGGACCATGGCCGCGGTGCTCGGGCTGGGCGACGACGTCGTGCGACGGGTGTGTGGCGAAGTGGAGCGAGGCGTCTGCGTGCCGGCGAACTTCAACTGCGAGGGACAGGTCGTCATCAGCGGCGACGTGGCGGGGGTGCGGGCCGGCATCGCGGGCGCGCGAGGCGCGGGGGCCAAGAGGGCGCTGGAGCTGAACGTCTCGGGTGCGTTCCACTCCCCGCTGATGGAGTCGGCCCGCAGCGGGCTCGCCGCCCACCTGGCCGGGCTGTCCTTCTCGGATCCCGTGTTCCCGGTGGTGTGCAACGCCACGGCGGCCGCGGTGGCGACCGGCGCTCAGGCCCGCGAGCTGCTCGTCCGCCAGCTCACCGCGCCCGTGCTCTGGTCCCGGTCGATCGCCACCATGGTGGCGGCGGGGGCGGACCGCTTCGCCGAACTGGGACCCGGCACGGTGTTGTGCGGGCTCAACCGGCGCAATGCCCGCGGAGCCTCGTGCGCGTCCGTGGGTAGCCCGGCGGACGTGGCAGCACTGGATGCCTTGTGCCTGCGAGTGCCGACCGGAGTGCGCCGATGACCGACTCGAATAGGCCGGCCGGGGCGGGGGCGCCCCGTGAGCTGGAGGGCCAGGTCGCCCTGGTGACGGGAGGCTCGAGAGGCATCGGTCGAGCCATCGCCGAGGCGCTGGCCGTCGGGGGGGCGCGGGTCGCGGTGATCGCCCGCGGCGGCGAACGGGCCGCGGAGGTCGCCGAGGCCTTGCCGGGAGCCGGCCACGCGGGGTTCGGTTGCGACGTGGCCGAACCCGACTCCGTCCGGGCCGCCGTCAGAGCGGTCCAGACTGCGATCGGGGAGACGTCGATTCTGGTGAACAACGCCGGAGTGACGCGTGATGGAGTGCTGATGCGCCTCAAGGACGAGGACTGGGACGACGTGCTCGGGGTCAACCTGAAGGGTGCGTTCAACTTCACGCGCGCCGTGGTAAGGGGCATGATGAAGCGAAAGGACGGGGTGATCCTGAACGTGACGTCCGTCGTGGGGTTGATGGGAAACGCCGGACAGGCCAACTATGCGGCGTCCAAGGCGGGCTTGATCGGATTCACGAAGAGCGCGGCCCGGGAGCTGGCGTCCCGCAATGTCCGCTGCAACGCCATCGCGCCGGGGTTCATCAAGACGCGGATGACGGCGGACCTGGACCCGGCGGTGCTGGCGGATCTGCGCGCCCGCATCCCGCTGGAGCGGCTAGGCGAGCCGGGCGACGTGGCGGAGCTGGCTCGCTTCCTCGCCGGGCCGGGGGCGCGGTACATTACGGGACAGGTGATCGCCGTGGACGGTGGCATGGTGATGTAGGATGGGCGGACCGCCGGACGGCGCGGTCTGCGGGCGGTGCAGCGATGCGCGCGCGGGTTCAGCGCGATCGGAATCGAACTCAACGGGACAAGGGGACACAAAATGGCGGAAGCGGCCGAAGCTCGGGTCAAGGACATCATCATCAACGAGTTGGGGGTGGAGCCCGAGAAGGTCACGGACGAAGCATCCTTCGTGGAGGATCTCGGTGCCGATTCACTGGACACGGTCGAGCTGGTGATGGCGTTCGAGGAGGAATTCGGCATCGACATCCCCGACGAGGACGCGGAGCAGATGCGCACGGTCGGCGACGCGATTGCGTACCTGGCCAAGCATAGCCAGGAAGAGTCCGACTGAATCTCGTTCGCAAGCGCGGCGGATGGCGCAGCGGCGGGTTGTAGTCACGGGCCTGGGAGTCGTGTCGCCCGTCGGCAACGACGTCCCCTCGACCTGGGACGCGCTGCTGGCGGGCGAGAGCGGCGGCGCCACGATTACGCTCTTCGACCACGACGAGGCGTTTCCCACGCGCATCGCCGCGGAGGTCAAGGCGTTCGATCCCGGGCTCTACCTGGGGTCCAAGGACGCGCGGCGCTACGACCGGTATTCGCAATTCGCGGTGGCGGCCGCGGATCAGGCCATGCACGATGCCGGGTTCGGCGGAGGAGTGAGCGACACCCCCGCCGAGCGCTTCGGGGTCGTCTTCGGAAGCGGCATCGGGGGGATCGCTACCCTCGAGGAGAACGCCCGGGTCCTCGCGGCGCGGGGGCCCAGACGGGTCAGCCCGTTCTTCATCCCCATGTTCATCCCCGACATCGCCGCGGGTCTCATCTCGATCCGCCACAATGCCCAGGGGCCGAACTACGCGACCGTCTCTGCGTGCGCCTCGAGCGCGCACGCCGTCGGCAACGCGTTGCGCTATCTGCAGAGGGGCGACGCCGACGTGATGATCGCCGGTGGGGCAGAGTCCACCATCACGCCGCTGACGATCGCGGGTTTCGCCTCGATGAAGGCGATGACCACCCGCAACGACGATCCGGCCCGTGCCAGCCGCCCCTTCGACGCGACCCGGGATGGGTTCCTGATCGGGGAGGGATCGGGGGCGCTCGTACTGGAGACCTTGGAGCACGCTCGGGCGAGGGGTGCATCGATCCGTGCCGAGCTCGTCGGCTGTGGCCTGTCGGCCGATGCTCACCATGTCACCTCGCCGGCCCCGGACGGGCTCGGCGCGCAGCACGCCATGAGGCTCGCGCTGGCCGACGCCGGCGCCGGTCCGGACGAGGTCGACTACGTGAACGCTCACGGCACGTCCACGCCGATGAACGACACCACCGAGACGAAGGCGATCAAGGCTGTGCTCGGGGAAGCGGCCTACGGGTGCGTCGTGGGGTCGACAAAGTCGATGACGGGCCATTTGCTGGGCGCGGCCGGCGGGCTCGAGTGCGTCATCTGCGTACTGGTCTGCGAGAACGCACAGATCCCTCCGACCATCAACTTCGGCGCGCCCGATCCGACGTGCGATCTCGACTACGCGCACAACGAGATGAGGGAGCGCCCCGTGCGCTTGGCCCTCACGAACTCGTTCGGCTTCGGCGGGCACAACGTGTGCCTGGCGATCCGCCGCTGGGACGGAGAGTGATCCCACCCACCCACTGACCGGTTCGCCATGCGCGTCGGCTACGGCTACGACTCACACCGCTTCGACCCGGACCGGGCCCTGATCCTCGGTGGTGTCCCCATTCCCGATCACCCGGGCCTGGCGGGCCACTCCGACGGCGACGCCGTCGTCCACGCCGTGATCGACGCGCTCCTGGGCGCTGCCGGGGCGGGCGACATCGGCACGCACTTCCCTTCGAGCGACGAACGTTGGCGCGATGCCGACTCCGTGGACCTGCTCCGGCGCACGCGGGCCCTGCTCGAGGGTCGCAGCTACCAGGTGGTCAACGTGGACGTCACGGTCGTGTGCGAGAGCCCGCGCATCGGGCCGCACGCGGACGCGATGCGGAGCCGGCTCGGCGAGGTCCTGGGCATCGGGCCCGACTTCGTCTCGATCAAGGGAAAGACGAACGAAGGCATGGGATGGATCGGGATCGGAGAGGGGCTGCTGGCGCTCGCAACCGTGCTGGTGGATACGGTCCACGAGCCGTCCGGGCTCAGCGGCGGCGGGGGCGGGGGCCTTCCGCTCTGACCCCTCCTGGCGTCTCCGGCGATGCCGCCTTCCGGCTCGAGCAGTTCGCGGACTTCCTGGCCTACGAGCGCGGACTCTCCGAGCGCACCGTCTCGGCCTACGTGCGCGACCTGCGCGGCCTCGCGGGGTTCTTGCGCGCCCGGGGAATCGGCTCGCCGGTCGGCGTCGGGCCGGCCGATCTGCGCGCCTACGTCTTTCACCTGAACGACTGCGGCCGGGCGGCGACCTCGATCCGGCGCGCTCAGTCCGCGCTGCGCACCTACTGGGCATTCCTGCTCGGCGAGGAAGCCGTCGCGGGCGATCCGACCGAGCAGCTGGAGACGCCCCAAGTGTGGCAGCGCCTTCCCGATGTGCTGAGCCGCCAGGAGGTCGAGCGGCTCGTGGAGGCTTCCGATCCGGATCACCCGCTCCATTGGCGAGACCGCGCGGTGCTCGAGCTGCTCTACGCCACCGGGATGCGTGCCTCGGAGCTGGCCGAACTGCCTCTTAGTGGCCTGGATCTCGGCCAGCGGGTCTGTCTCTTGCTGGGCAAGGGTTCGAAGGAGCGCATCGTGCCCCTGGGAGGGCCGGCGGCGCGCGCCGCGGACCGCTACCTGCGCGACGTGCGGCCGGTGCTCGAATCGGCGTCCGGAAGATCGGGCGGGCGCGGTCGAGCGAAAGGGCGCGTCTTCCTGAACGCACGCGGCGGGCCGCTGTCGCGCCAGGCGGTCTGGATGATCGTGCGCACGGCGTGTCGCCGGGCGGGGATCGAGCGGCGCGTCACCCCGCACACGATTCGCCACAGCTTCGCGACGCATCTGCTGGAGGGGGGAGCGGACCTGGCGACGGTGCAGGAGCTGCTGGGCCACGCCGACATCGCAACCACGCAGATCTACACGCATCTGGACCGAAAGCACCTGCACGACGTCCACCGACGGTTCCACCCGAGGGGTTAGGTAGGGGCTCGGCGTGAACATGTTCCTTGTCCGTGGCCTCCTGCCCGGGCTCGACTTGGTTGGCCGGCTCGTTCAGAAAGGAGTCCAGGGAGTCGCGGCAGTCGGCAATGGCCGAAGGGATCCGCTCGCATCTCGGATCCCGGGCGCCCGGGAAGCCTCAGAAGTGCAGGAGCGCCGGCACCTTGAGGGACAGCTTGGAATCTCCCCGCTCGGGCGCACCGATGTCGAGACTGGCGTTGCGTCCGGACACGTAGAGGGTCAGCCCCGGAGTGAAGAGCCGGGCCACGCCGTCGGGAGTATCGGTTTCGGGATCGGCCCAGCTGATTCGAGCCGGAGGCTCCACGGAAGTCCAGCGGTCCGAGTCCACGGGAATCTGGTAGGTGACGATCACTTGACCCGCTAGGAACTGCGCCGCATCTCGGACTCGATGTCACGACCGCGCGGTGCTCGCTCGGCATGCAGACGCCAACTGCCCGCGACCCCATCTCTCCATGGCCTACTGTCTGTAGCCGAGCAGGCACGAGGACGACGGGCAGAGGATGCACGACTCAGGAGCGGGCGCTCCGGCTGATGTGACGGACCAGGCGGCCCCGGCACAGGCGCGGCTCACAGGAGACCGACGATGGAGGAACGATCCGTGGACACTCGTAGGGAAATCGCGCTGATCTCCGTCTCGATCGATCTCGGGGCCGACCGCCGGGGCGTGGACATGGGCCCTTCGGCCCTCCGCATCGCGGGGATCAATCGGGAGATCGAGGCCATCGGCCACACGGTCCGTGAACTCGGGATGTTGACGGCCGGAGGGCTGGAGATCGCCCGGGCGGGCGGGCGGACCCTGCGTTTCCTCGACGAGGTCGCGCGCGTTGCGAACGAAACGCGCGCCGCGGTGGCCGAGGGGCTCGCCCGGGGCTGCACGCCGTTGGTCCTGGGCGGTGACCACTCCCTCTCGATCGGATCCGTGGCGGCCGTGGCCGACCACTATCAGCCAGGGGGCGACGCCATCGGCGTCATCTGGGTCGACGCTCATGCGGACATGAACCGGCCCGAGACCAGTCCCAGCGGCAACATCCACGGGATGTCGCTCGCGGTCCTGCTGGGCCATGGCGAGCCCAGGCTCACGCGCGGAAGGGCGAGCGTGGGCCCCGAGAGCGTGAGCGTGCTCGGCGCCAGGGATCTGGACGACGGCGAGAAGCGGCTCATCCGCGAACTCGGCGTGCGCGTGTTCACGATGTCGGAGATTGACGAACGCGGGGTGGGCCCGTGCATGGACGAGGCGCTGGAGCGCGCGGGCCGGGCGACGGCCGGATTCCACCTCTCCTTCGACCTCGACGCGCTCGACCCGAGCATCGCGCCCGGAGTGGGGACGCCCGTCAGGGGCGGCCTCACCTACCGGGAAGGGCACCTGGTGTGCGAGAAGGCCTCGCGCTCCGGCCGCCTCCTGAGTCTCGAACTCGTCGAGCTCAACCCGGTCCTCGACGACCGCAACCAGACGGCCGAACTGGGCGTCGGTCTCGTGGCGTCTGCCCTGGGGGCCACGATCCTGTAGGCGGCCTCTGGGGCGGGCGAGCACGCCGGTTCACGGACGTATATTCCGGGACACACCTTCAGGGGGCGCTGCATCCAGCGCATGAGAGCGGCACGTTGATCGGCGGGACGTTGTCCGAAGCAATCGTGCCGGCGGACCTGATTGTCGGTCCGGGCGATATCGATAGGCCACCGATCCTTAAGGGAGAATGGTATTGAGGGAATCGGTTCCACCACCGCGTTCTCTTGAACGTGCATGCGTTGGCGCGCGACCGTGTCGTCGCCATGCGGAATACGTTGCCAGACCATCCCGACCGTGTCGGAGCAAGCATCGACGAGGATACCGCCGTCATCCTGAAGAATGATGGGTTCGAGGTCACAGGCCGGTCCCATGGAGTTGTCGAGGGTGTCCCGGGGCGTGACGAATTCTTCCTGTTCCGGAGCGCGGGCGCACGGGAATCCGGCTGCATCGCGCGTCGACAGTGTGCGGCACATGGACGCTGAAGTTCTCCTCCGCTCGTTCGACGGCAGGCATGTGGCTGTTCTCCACGACATCGCCGCGGACTTGCCGACGTCCCGCGAAACACTCGTCCGATTGATTGAAGCGGCTCGGCAAGTGGGACGGGGGCCCTCGGAGATCGGGGCGACGTGGCTCGTGAAGCATTTGTTGGAACGGGGCGTGGAAATCGACGCCGATATCGGACTCCGTCTCGCCCTGACGATCGGACATCTGTCTGAGAACGAGTCGAAACTGCATCTTCGGCAGGCGATTCCGTACGTCACGGTCACACCCGAGGTGGAAGACGCGTTGCTGCCGGTTCTGGACGCGATCCTCGCGAATGCGACTCACAGGTTCGTGCGCGCTTGGGCGTACAACGCGCTGAGCGCAGTGGCGAGAGACAATCCCGGGCGTCGCGAGGACGTGGCGAGGCGGCTCCGTGATGCGCTTGAGGTGGAAGCGCCATCCGTCACGGCAAGGGTGAGGGCCGCGCTGAGAACGTTGGCCGTGCCGGATCGGTCGTGACGTGAGGATCGGTGCCGGGCAGTGGATCGAGGACGTGGGCGTGCACTGATTGGCGGAGCCGCGCGAGGCCACTCGCGAGCGGAGCTGGAGGCGCGGCGAGGCGCCGGAGGATGCCGCGTACCCTTGTACCGCGCCCGACGGACATGCCACCCCCCCCTCGCTCCGGCCCGGTCAGGGCCGAGCGGGCGCTAGCGCGTAGTCCTCAGCGTCGCGCCCTCCGTGTCCGTCCCCGTTTCTTCGAGCGCCGCTTGGGCGAACAGCTCATCCTGCGTCTCCGCCTCGCCCAGCAGCGACAGCGCCAGCCTGAGCATCGGATCGCGCTCCGCTCTCGCCATCGTCGAGGCGGCGATATCCTCCATCCGGTCGGCCACGTTGATGTTCAACCGCCAGCGCAAGTAGTCGCGAATCTCTTCGGAGCCCACCTGTTCCTCCAGTCCCGCGCTCGCCAGCGTCGCAACGTAGGCCTCGAACGTGGCGTCGTCGACGCTCGGCGGCTGTTCTGCCTCGACCAGGACGCGGGCGCGGGCGAACGCCGCCTCCGCCTCGCGCGTGCCCATCCGCACGCCCTGTTCTTCGGCGACGGCAAGCAGCTCGCGCTCGAGCGAGGTCAACGTGTCGGGAGTGATCTCGAGGTCCGGGAAGATGCCGCCGCCGTTCCTGAGCGTTCGACCTCCGGGCGTCTGGAGCGGCGCGATCGTGTCGAGGTTCTCGGGCAGCGGGTTGCCTTCGACGTCGCGCTCTCGGTGAAGAGATCGACCGAGCGGCGTATGCCAGCTCCCCGTCGTGATACGGAGCTTGCGTCCGTAGGGAAGGTCCATGACGGATTGGACCACTCCCTTTCCGAAGGTCCGCTCGCCGAGCACGAGCGCTCGATCGTGGTCCTGCAGCGCTCCCGTGACGATCTCGGCCGCGGAGGCCGTGTAGCGGTCGACGAGCACGACCACGGGCTTTTGCGGAATACGCGGGCGCATGCGGCCGCGATAGGATTCCTCGCTGATCTCACCGTTCCCGCCGGATCTGCGGTTCCGCGTGGTCGCGAGCAGCTCCCCGCGCGGGAGCATGACGTCCGCCATCATCAACGACTCGTCGAGGTAGCCGCCCGGATTGCGTCGCAGATCGATCAGAATTCCGCGAGCTTCCCCCAGGGAGTCCAGCGCCTGCGTGAACTCCCTGGCGGACTGGCGGGCCACGCGGTCGAGTGCGACGTAGCCGATGCTGCCCGGCAAGAGGCCCCACTGGACGGCCGAGACGTGAACCGAGTCACGCTGCAGCGTGAAGGAGAGGGGTTGCCGCACCCCGTCGCGACCGACCTCCATGTCGACGGATGTGCCCACCTCGCCGCGGATGCTGTCCGACGCGGTCGCGGTACTCCAGTCCCTGGCATCGTGGCCGTTCACGGAAAGGATGACGTCGCCGACCTGGAGTCCCGCCTCGGCGGCCGGCGCGCCCCGAAAGACCCCGGTGATGGTGACCAGGTCGTTCAGCTGCACGATCGAGACGCCGATCCCCGCGTAGTTGCCGGTCGTGGACTCCTGGAAGGCCTCCACTTCGACCGGCGTGAAAACCGACGCGTAGGGGTCGGCGAGTCCCTCGATGAGGCCGTCCAGCGCGCGCGTCCAGAGGGTCGAGTCGTTGAACTCGGAGAGGTGCATGCGCCGGACGAGCTCGATCGCGCCCAGGAACACGCGCTCCTCCACGTCGCTCTGAGCGGTCTCGTCCGGGGTCTGTGCGCGGGCGGGGACGGGAGGGGCGAGAAGCGCCGCGAGGGAGAGGAGTAGGAGCTTGCGAGACATGCGCGATCTTCCCCTGGGCAACGAGGATTTGGTGTCGCGAATATGACCCCCGGCCGGGCCGACGCGTTCCCGCCGGTGCTTGCGCCCTTACCGGCGTGGGAACCGGTTATGTTACAGCCCATGGATGCGCTCCGCGACCTGGGGGGTTCCGGCGGCCATCGCGGGCGCCTCACGACACCGCCTCGCGACCACGCGTCATGAACCAAGGCGAAGCGCGCCCGGCCTTGCGGCTCGGTCTCGTGCAGTTCAAGCCGGCGAAGGCCGACCTGGACGCCAACCTGGGCGTCGTCGGGGAGCGAACGGCCGAAGCCGCCGGGGGGCTGGATATCCTGCTGTTCCCCGAGGCCTGTCTGTCCGGGTACTTCCTGGAGGGCGGCGTGGCCGACGTGGCGATTCCCGTCGCGGAGGTCGCGCGTCGGCTCGGAGCGCCCCCCGGAGGGGCGCCCGACATCGCGCTCGGCTTCTTCGAGCGTTGGCGGCGGCGCATCTACGCTTCGGTCGCCTATCTGACGCCCGAGGGCGAGCGGTGGCGGCCGGTGCACGTGCACCGGAAGATGTTCCTGCCCACCTACGGGGTCTTCGACGAGGCGCGCTTCGTCGAGCCCGGCACGGACGTTCGGGCCTTCGACACCCGCTTCGGGCGAATCGGCATGCTCGTGTGCGAGGAGATGTGGCACTCTCTGCCTGCCACCGTGCTGGCGCTCTCGGGCGCCGAGCTGATCCTGGTGGCCAGCGCGTCACCGGCGCGCGACTTCTCGCCCCACACGGGCGGCCGTCCCGGCAACCTGGCACGCTGGGACACGCTGGCGCCTGCCGCGGCGGCCGAGCACGGGTTGTTCGTCGGCGTGGCCCAGCTGGCGGGCTCCGAGGGCGGCAAGCTTTTCCCCGGCGGCTCGATCGTCGCGGGCCCCGATGGTGCCGTGATCGCGCGTGGCCCTCTCTACGAGGAGGCCGTCGTGCGAACGGTCCTGAGCGGGCGCGATCGTGAGCGGGCCCACCTCAGGGCCCCGCTGCTCGCCGACCTCGAGCAGGCGCTGCCCCACCTGCAGCGGGCTCTTGAGGAGGCGGGGGAGCGGGCTCACGCTCGCCGCCCCGAGGGCCGCCGGGCGAGCGTGGCCCGGTCGGATGGGGCGGGGTCCCGGCCGGCCCCGACCGAGCCGATCCCGCTGCAGGGGGGATTCGCTCCGGGTGCAGGCGCCGCCGGCCCGTCGCCCGATCCCTACGACCCCTCGGCGCTCGATCTGGACCTGGGGCTGGTCGAGCGCACGCTGACGGAGTTCATCCGCGAGGAGCTGAGCCGTCGCCGGGGCTTCGAGCGGGCCGTCGTCGGAGTCTCGGGCGGCGTGGACTCGGCGGTCTCGCTCGCGCTCGCGGCCCGCGCGCTCGGCCCCGAGAACGTCACGGGTTTCCGCCTTCCCTATGCCACGTCCAGCCCGGACAGCCTCGCCCACGCGCGGCTCGCGCTCGACTGGGCGGGTGTCGAGGGCCGGACCATCGAGATCACGGGCCCGATCGACGCATACGTCGACACGTACGAGCCCGACATCACGCCGACGCGCAAGGGCAACCTGATGGCGCGACTGCGGGCGGTGATCCTGTTCGATCAATCGGCGCGACGGAGTGCCCTGCCGTTGGGCACCGGAAACAAGAGCGAGCGGCTGCTGGGATACTTCACGTGGCACGCGGACGACTCGCCTCCCGTCAATCCGCTGGGGGACCTCTTCAAGACGCAGGTGTGGGCGCTCGCTCGGCACCTGGGCGTGCCGGACGAGATCGTGGACAAGTCCCCGACCGCGGATTTGGTGACGGGCGTGACCGACGAGAGCGAGATGGGCATCGGCTACCGACGCGCGGACCCGATCCTGCACTGGCTGCTGCTGGGCCATCAGCCCGACGAGTTGGTTGCGCTGGGCTTCGACGAGGCGGACGTCGGCCTCGTGTGGCGCCGGCTCAGTACGACCCACTGGAAGCGAGAGCTCCCGACGGTGGCGATTCTGTCGTCCAGCGCCATCGGCGAATTCTACCTGCGGCCGGTGGACTACTGAGCGTGCGGCGCGGCGCGCGCTCAGGATCAGCGCCCGAGGACGCGTGCCGCTCCCAGCGCCGCGAAGAACAGGGCCGCGGAGACCAGCACGATCGACGCACCTGAGGGCAGGTCCCACAGCCAGGAGAGCCAGAGTCCGCCGCCCACGGCCGCCAGGGCCGAGGCGATCGCGACCCCGAGCATGGTCCGTGTCGAGCCTGCGATGGCCTGGCCGGTGGCCGCCGGGATCACGAGGAAGGCAGATACGAGCACGGCCCCCACCAGCTTCATCGAAGCGACGATGGTCACCGCCAACACGGTGAGCAGCAGGTAGCGGAGCGGGTCGGCGGGCACGCCGGCGGCGCGCGCGGCCTCCTCGTCGACGCCCAGATAGAGGAACTCCTTGAAGAACCAGCTCAGCACCCCGAGCGAAGCCGCGCAGAGCCCTGCCAGGATCCAGACGTCCGACGGACGCACGGAGAGGATATTGCCGAACAGATAGCCCATCAGGTCCTGCCGGTAAGTGGGAGACAGGCTGATCAGGGCGATGCCGAGGGCCATGGCGGTGGGGAAGAAGACGCCGATTGCCGTGTCCTCGGAGATCCGCCCGCGCTGGGCGATCCAGCCGATCACCCAGGCTACCGCAACCGAGAACATGGCCGCCGAGACGACCGGCGGCACGCCGAGCACCACCCCCAGGGCGACGCCCCCGACGGCCGCGTGCGAGATGCCGACCCCGATGAAGGCCATGCGACGGAGCACGACGAAGAACGCCAGGACGGCGCAGGAGAGTCCGATCAGGACTCCGGTCAGGACGGCCCGCTGGGCGAATCCGTAGTCTAGGAAGTCGCTCACGAGTGACGGTCGGTGCCGTGGTCGTGGGGCTCGGGGAAAGCGTACGCATCGGCGAGCGCGCGGCTGCCCAGCACTTCCTGCGGGGGGCCCTCCGCCCGCACTTCGCGGTTGAGGAGCACCAGCCTGTCGGCGTGCGCGGAAACCACCTCCAGATCATGCGAAGCGCACAGGACGGTGAGCCCCTGGTCGCGCTGCAGATCGCACACGAGCGTGAAGAAGCGTGCGCGTGCCGCCGGATCGAGCCCCGCCGTAGGCTCGTCCAACAGCAGGAGGTCGGGATCACCGGCGAGAGAGCGGGCGATCAGCACACGCTGCTGCTGCCCGACCGACAGCGCGCTGAAGCGCCTGGCCGCGTGCTCCCTCATGCCCACACGCTCCAGGGCCGCCGCCGCTCGTGCGCGGTCGGCGGCACGCGGCCGACGGGGCGGGGCCAGCCTGCCGTAGCGACCCAGCAGCGCCACTTCCGCGACCGAGATCGGAAAACCGGCCGGGAGCCGCACCCGCTGCGCGACGTAGCCGATCGGCCGACGGCGGTCACCCGCGGCTGCGCCGAACACCTCGACTTGTCCCCGCTCCGGGGTGAGCAGGCCGAGGAGGATCCGCAGGAGGGTGCTCTTGCCCGCACCGTTGGGTCCGACGAGCGCGGTGAACGAACCCGGTGCCACCTCGAATCCGATGCCGCGCAGGACGGGCTGTCGTTCGTAGCCGAACCACACGTCCCGGACTCGCACGGCGGCGCTCACGGGTCGAGGGCGCGGCGCATCTGCAGCCCGTTGAAGCGCATCATCGCCAGATATCCGGAGCGTCCGTCCAGGCGGGGGCCGCCCAGCGGGTCCAGCACGAGCACGGGGACGCCCAGCTCGGTCGCGAGCGCGTGCGCGGCAGTCGGCCCGAGCCTCGGCTCGGCGAACACCGCGTGCACGTCGCCGGCGCGCGCCGAGTCGACCAGCGCGGCCAAACGGCGTGCCGAGGGTTCACGTCCCGGGCCGGGATAGATCGTGCCGAACTCGTGCAGGCCGTACCGCTCCGCCATGTAGCCCCAGGCCGCGTGAGCCGCGATGAAGCGGGCTCCGCGGACCGGAGCGAGCCGACGGGCCAGCCAGGCGTCGAGCGCGGTCAGAGAGTCGGACAGCGCACGGCCGCGGGCCGCCAGCCGATCCCGGGCGTCCGGGCGGGCGGCGACCAGCGCGTCTTCCATCCGGGGCAACCACACGTCGCGCACGAGCAGGGGGTCGAGCCACGTATGGGGGTCCCCCGTGGCCGCGTCTCCGTCCCCGTCCCCGCGCCGCAGCGCGATCCCGTCGTTGAGCCGTGTCTCGGCGACAAGCCCGAGGCCGCCCGGAATGGTGCGGACCCAGGCGTCCAGGCTGCCCCCTACCGTCAGATAGCGCCGCGCGCCCGCCAGCGCGCGGATCTGCCGCGGCGACGGCTCGTACGTGGACGGGCTCGCGTGAGGAGGCACGAGCACCTCAACGCGCACGTCCTCACCCGCTATGCTCCGGGCGAGGTCGCCGACGGGGAAGATGGTGGCCACCACGAGCGGAACAGGCTCCGGCGGAGCGAGCCGTCCCTCGCAGGCGAGCGCTCCGCCGAGGGCGGCTGTGCCGAGGGCGGCTGCGGAGAGCGGCCGCCGAAGGCGGCTCCGATATCGGGTCATCGAGCGTTTGGACGACGGAGGTGGGCGAGCGACGGGGTAGTGGGGATCGGGGCCGGCGACGGCCGGCTCGAAACCGGCATCGCGGGCGACGGCGCGGAAGATAACCCCGGGGGGGCATGCCGGGGTCCCTCCCCTCGGGCGTGTGCCCGCCGGGGACGGGCGAGCGGGAGCCGATAGCCCCTTGGACTCCTCGGGGCCAGACGGACGACTGCCCAGGCTCGCGCAACTTGGCTATGATGAACCCGACATGATCCTCGTCCTCGACAACTACGACTCCTTCACGTTCAACCTCGTGCAGTCGCTGGGCGCCCTCGGGGCGGATCCCGTCGTGCTCAGGAACGACGAGCGCAGCGTCGAGGAGATACGCGCGCTCCAGCCGGAACGCGTGGTCATCTCTCCGGGTCCCGGCATGCCGCGAGAAGCGGGGATCAGCGTCGATCTTGTCCGTGCTCTGGGGCCTCGCGTGCCCACGCTGGGCGTGTGTCTCGGGCATCAGGCCGTCGGCGAAGCGTTCGGGGGGCGCACCGTGCGAGCCCGGCGAGTGATGCACGGCAAGACCGCCTCGGTCCGGCACGAGGGCAAGGGCGTCCTCGCGGGGCTGCCCTCCCCGTTCACGGTCGCGCGGTACCACTCGTTGGTGACCGATCCGGCGGCGCTCCCGCCCGAGCTCGAGGTGATCGCCTGGACGGACCTGCCGGCGGAGCACGAGGTGCAGGCGATCGGGCATCGCGAGCTCCCCGTGTGGGGCGTCCAGTTCCATCCCGAGTCGTTCTTCGGCGAGCACGGGGACGCGCTCCTGCGGAACTTTCTCGCGCTCTAGGCACCCCCGTTTCGCTTGACCCGCGCTCCGGGGCGGGAGTACCTTCAGGGGCGTGGTTACTGCCACCGCACACTGCCGTGGGCCCCAAGAGGCCCGGTGAAAAAAAGCGTCTTGGGCATCGTCCCGGCCCGGCTCGCTTCCACTCGGCTTCCCCACAAGCCGCTCTACCCGGTTCTCGGTCGCCCCCTCATCGAATGGGCATGGCAGCGCGTGAGCGCGCTGACCCCGCTCGATCACGCCGTGATCGCGACCGACTCCGAACAGGTCGCCGAGGTCGGGCGCGCACTGGGGGCGCCTGTCGAGATGACATCGGCCGAGCACCCGTCCGGCACAGACCGCGTGGCCGAGGTCGCCGCGCGCGCCGATTACCGCTCCTATGACGTGATCGTCAATGTTCAGGTCGACGAGCCGCTGCTCGAGGAGCGGCAGCTGGCGGCCGCCGTGGCGCTCGTGCGGGACGAGGGCTGGGAGGTGGGCACCTGCGCGACCCCCTTGCTCACGGAGGATGCGCGCCACGATCCCGCGATCGTGAAGGTCGCGCGCACGGCCGCCGGAGGTGCGCTCTACTTCTCGCGGGCGCCGATTCCGCACAAAAGCGGAGGAAGGAAGCCGGCGCGCGAGGAGCTCGAGCGCGCCCCCTTCCTGCGCCATATCGGGGTCTACGCCTACACGCGCAGCGCGCTCCGGGCATGGGTGGCGTTGCCGCCCTCGCCGCTGGAGCGGCTGGAGGGTTTGGAGCAGCTCCGCCCGCTGGAAGCCGGGCTACGCATCGGGGTCGCGGTGGCGGGCGGCGCCGACGTCGGAGTAGACACGCCGGCCGACGTGGCCCGGCTGGAGAGGCGGTTGATCGAGACGGGCCACACACCAACCTACACGGCGAGCTGATGAGCGAACGTAGCGCGCGTCCGACCAAGTTCGTGTTCATAACCGGCGGGGTGGTCTCCTCCCTGGGGAAGGGGATCGCCGCCGCCTCCCTCGGTCGTCTCCTGGAGGAGCGCGGGCTCGTGGTGACGATCCAGAAGTTCGACCCCTACATCAACGTCGACCCGGGAACGCTGTCGCCCTTTCAGCACGGCGAGGTGTTCGTGACCGACGACGGTGCCGAGACCGACCTGGATCTCGGGCACTACGAGCGCTTCATCGGTCCGTCCCTCTCGCAGGACAACAACATCACGAGCGGTCGCATCTATCAGAGCGTCATCAGCAAGGAGCGGCGCGGGGAGTACCTGGGTTCGACCGTGCAGGTGATCCCGCACGTCACGGACGAGATCAAGGCTGCCGTACGGCGCCTGGCCGACCGGCACGACGTAGTCATCACAGAGATCGGCGGGACGGTCGGCGACATCGAGAGCCTGCCGTTTCTCGAGGCCATCCGCCAGTTCCGCCAGGATGTGGGACGCGACAACGCGCTGTTCATCCACCTCACGCTGGTTCCGTACGTCGCGGCCGTGGGCGAGCTCAAGACCAAGCCGACACAGCACTCGGTCCGCGAGCTGATGGAAATCGGAATCCAGCCGGACATCGTGGTCTGCCGGACGGAGCATGCGCTCGACGAAGGCATCCGGGAGAAGATCGCCCTCTTCACCAACGTGCCCGTCAAGGCGGTGATCGAAGCACGCGACGTGGAGACGATCTACGAGGTTCCGCTGACCTTTCGCCAGCAAGGCCTCGATGACGTCGTCGTCGAGAGGCTGGGACTGGACGCTCCGGCGCCGAGCCTCGGTCCCTGGACACGCATGGTCGAGCGCATCAAGCATCCGAGCCGCGGCCACGTGCGCATCGCGGTGGTCGGCAAGTACACCGAGCTCGTCGACTCCTACAAGTCGGTCCAGGAGTCGCTCATCCACGGCGGCATCGCGAACGACGTCGGCGTCGACATCGACTGGCTCTCCAGCGAGCAATTCGAGCACGAGACGGGCGCGGAGCGTCTGCAGGCGTATCACGGTCTGTTGATTCCGGGCGGCTTCGGTCCGCGCGGGGTCGAGGGCATGCTGAGCGCGATCCGCTGGGCGCGCGAGCGGGAGCTGCCCTTCTTCGGCATATGCCTGGGCCTGCAATGCGCCGTCATCGAGTTCGCCCGCGCCGTCGTCGGGCTCACCGACTCGCATTCCTCGGAATTCGCGGAGTCCTCGCCGGACCACGTGATCTGCCTCATGGACTCGCAGCGCAACGTGACGAGCAAGGGGGGCACGATGCGGCTGGGCGCCTACCCGGCGCACCTGCGTCCCGGGTCCCGGGTCGCGGAGATCTACGGCGTGACCGAGATCAGCGAGCGCCACCGGCACCGCTTCGAAGTGAACAACACCTATCGCGACCAGCTCGAGGCGCGTGGCATGACGATCAGCGGGACGTCGCCCGACCAGCGGCTGGTCGAGATCATCGAGCTGGCCTCGCATCCCTGGTTCATCGCCTGCCAGTTCCACCCGGAGCTCAAGAGCCGCCCCATGTC